>NZ_CP032125.1:2339254-2949005 GCF_003544895.1 Profundibacter amoris | reverse complement strand
GCGGATGCCGTCCCTGATCAAACGTGCGCCCGATCCCGAACCCGAGCTGGTGGAACAGCATCTGGACCCCGATTTCTACAGCGAGGAAATCGGCGAGGACCGGATCAAGGCGCGGATATCCGATGCGATCCGGATGCGGGCGCGTCAGGCGCAGGTTGCGACAGCCGCCCGCGCCGAACCGCAAGTGACCCGCCGTCGCGGGCCACAGCCACTGATTTTAAACACGGAACCGCCGTTGCAGGCTACGGTCGAGCCACAAATGCAGGCCGAACAGCCGCTAGACCCGATGATGTTCGAGCCGGTCGCACCCGCCGCTCCGGTAATTCAACCTGCCGTGCCCCCCAAACCCGTCGTGCAACATGCGCCGCGCAAGGCACCGGCCCCTTCGACACAGGCCAAAGCCGAGGCGCAGCCGAAATTGCAGTTCGAGGAAAAGCATGCCGATTACGAGCACCCGCCGCTGTCGCTGCTGGAAAACCATGTGAACATCCAGCGGCATCAGCTGTCGGACGAGGCACTGGAGCAAAATGCGCGGATGCTGGAAACCGTTCTGGATGATTACGGCGTCAAAGGCGAAATCGTCAGCGTGCGCCCCGGTCCTGTAGTCACCATGTATGAGCTGGAGCCTGCTCCGGGTTTGAAAGCCAGCCGTGTGATCGGTCTGGCCGATGATATCGCACGCTCCATGTCGGCCCTTTCTGCGCGTGTTTCGACTGTGCCGGGCCGCTCGGTGATCGGCATTGAGCTGCCCAACGAACATCGCGAAAAGGTGATGTTGCGCGAAATCCTGTCGACCCGCGATTTTGGCGACAGCAACCTGCGCCTGCCGCTGGCGCTGGGCAAGGATATTGGCGGTGATCCGATTGTCACCAATCTGGCGAAAATGCCCCACCTGCTGATTGCCGGGACCACAGGTTCGGGTAAATCCGTGGCGATCAACACGATGATCCTGAGCCTGCTTTACAAGCTGACACCCGAGGAATGCCGCCTGATCATGATTGATCCGAAAATGCTGGAACTGTCGGTTTATGATGGCATCCCGCATCTGCTGTCCCCCGTTGTGACCGACCCGAAAAAGGCGGTTGTGGCCCTGAAATGGGCTGTGGGCGAGATGGAAGAACGCTATCGCAAGATGTCGAAAATGGGCGTGCGTAACATCGAGGGCTATAACGGTCGCGTGCGCGATGCGCAGGCAAAAGGTGAAATGTTCAGCCGCACGGTGCAGACCGGATTTGATGATGAAACCGGTGATCCGGTTTTCGAGACCGAGGAATTCGCGCCCGAAACCCTGCCCTATATCGTAGTGATCGTGGATGAGATGGCCGACCTGATGATGGTTGCCGGCAAGGAAATCGAAGCCTGCATCCAGCGTCTTGCGCAGATGGCGCGGGCCTCGGGTATCCATATGATTATGGCCACGCAGCGCCCGTCGGTGGATGTGATCACCGGCACGATCAAGGCCAACTTCCCCACACGGATCTCGTTTCAGGTGACCAGCAAAATCGACAGCCGCACCATTCTGGGGGAACAGGGTGCCGAACAACTGCTGGGCATGGGCGATATGCTGTATATGGCGGGTGGTGCGAAAATTACCCGTGTGCACGGCCCCTTCGTCAGCGACGAAGAGGTCGAGGAAATCGTCAACCACCTGAAAAGCTATGGTGCGCCGGACTATGTCAGCGGTGTGGTTGAAGGGCCGGACGGCGATACCGAAAGCAGCATCGATCAGGTGCTGGGCCTGGGTGGTAACACCGATGGCGAAGACGCGCTGTATGACACGGCCGTTGCCATTGTGGTCAAGGATCGCAAATGTTCCACCAGCTATATCCAGCGCAAACTGGCGATCGGCTATAACAAAGCCGCGCGTCTGGTCGAGCAGATGGAAGATGCCGGTCTGGTCAGCGCTGCGAACCATGTCGGCAAGCGTGAAATTCTGGTGCCGGAACAGCAGTAAACTGCTTGTGAAAAGGGGCGGATACAGTAAGGGGTGGAAAACCGGCCTGTGATGCTTAAATAGGTATTATGAAACATTTACGCTTGCTGATATTGCCCATTTTATGGGTTGCCCTGTCGCTGCCGGTGGCCGCTGAAAAGCTGTCGTTGAACCAGATTTCCAATTATCTGAACAAATTCACCACCGCCAAGGGGGGATTTACCCAGATCAACGGGGACGGGACGATCTCGACCGGGACCATCTATATCCGGCGCCCCGGACGTATCCGGTTTGAATATGCTCCGCCAGACAAAACGCTGGTTCTGGCCAGTGCGGGGACGGTGGCGATCTTTGATAGCAAATCCAACACAGCCCCCGAACAATACCCGTTAAAGCGCACGCCGCTGGGGATTATTTTGCAAAAGAACGTCAATCTGGCGCGGGCGAAAATGGTTGTCGGGCACACGTCGGACGGCAAAACCACCACCGTTGTTGCCCAGGATCCCGAACATCCTGATTACGGCCAGATACGCCTGTTGTTCACATCCAACCCGATTGAACTGCGCCAATGGGTGATTGTTGACGGCACCGGCGGGGAAACCACGCTGGTTCTGAACGAGCTGGGCAAAGGCATGAAATTGCCCGCCCGCCTGTTCAATATCGATCTGGAAGCCGAAGATCGCGGCTTCTGATCACGTCTTGCCGCAAGCCATAAGTTGTAACTGATAGGTTTCCGAGCGCGCGTCGATTTCATTGGCGACGCGCATCAACCATGGCTTGCCATTATAGCTGCCCCGCGCATATCCGCTGCGCCCTTCGTGATAGGCCAGATATTGCGCGCGGGCATCGGTTCTTGCGATCCCCAGCCTTTCGGTCGATTGCGCCATATACCAGCCCATAAAATCGGTGGCATCGTCGATATCATCCCGCTTGGCCCCCGAACGGCCCGGTCCGCGTTTGTATTCTTTCCACGTTGCATCCAGTGCCTGCGAATAGCCGTAAGCAGACGATTGCCGCCCCATCGGAATAACCCCCAGCACATAACGGAACGGGGTGCGGGCGTTGCCGATGAATTTGCTTTCTTGATAGATGGTCGCCATCTGCACATGCACGGGAATACCCCAGCGGCGCTCGGCTCTTTGCATGGCTTTGAAATAGGTCGGGCGCTGATCGAGGATACTACAGGCGTCATCCAGATTGCGCGGTGCGGAATAGTTTCCGCCGCCCCCGCAAGAGGCCACGAGTAACGTCAATACTGTCGCGCGAAGAAGTCTGCTCATTACGCCTCTCGCTTATTTTTTGTTTTATATTTTCACATAGTTTAGACCATTTCACCCATGGGATAAAAGGCCGAAATTGCCGCGTTACAGCAGAAATACCAGTGTTAGCGGGATTGTGACCACGCTTAGCAGCGTTGAAACCACCACCAGCCCGGCAACGGCATCGGCATCCGCCCCGTATTTTTCCGCCAGCATATAGGATGTAACGGCCACGGGGGTGGACACCTGCATCACCAGCACCGCAAAAGGCACCGGCGGCAGGTTCAGCCAAAAGCCGACACCCCATGCCGCCCCGATACAGATCACCACTTTGGCCAGTGACAGCCAGACCGCCCGCCCCATGCGCCCGGGTTTCAGGCGGGCAACGGCCACGCCAAGGGTCAGCAGCATGATCGGGATGGCCATCTGCCCGATCAGTTCCAGCGTGTTGGTGATGGGTTTGGGCGTTTGCCAGCCCTGCCACATGAACAAGGCGCCCAGCAGGGTGGCGGCAACGATTGGCTCCTTGATCGCCTTTAGTGGCGAGCCCCCGCCAGACACCAGCCAGACCCCGAATGTAAACGACAGGATCGCCATGATCGCGAACACCACCACGGCATAGCCCAAACCTGTTTCGCCAAAGGCAAACAGCGCCAGCGGCAGGCCCAGATTGCCGGTGTTGCCGAAAATGACAGGGGCAAGGTAGGTGCGATGCTCCAGCCCTGCGCCCTGCACCAGCAGGTAGGACAACAGCATGACCGCCCCGTAAGCCGCCAGCGCGGCAAAGGACAGGGTGGCCAGTGCGGCGGGGTCGATCTCGGTTTTCATCAGGGCGGTGAAGATCAGGCAGGGCACCGAAAGGGTCATTGCCAGACGGGTGACAAATTCGACCCGATACTCGAACCCCAGCTTGACCCATGTGAACCCGATCGCGGCCAGCAGGAAAACGGGCGTGACAATTTCAAGTACTGTTAGAAATAGATTCACAAACTGTTTCCTTCTTTTCGCACCTTCCTGCATGGACAGGCACCCGTTCCGGTATTAATAACGGGATATGGGGGCTGAAAAGCAATGTTAAAATCGCGTGCTAAATATCATTTGGGCCAGGTTGTGCGCCACAGGAAACATCCCTTTCGCGGGGTGGTTTTCGATGTGGATGCCATGTTCGCCAATACCGAGGACTGGTACGAGGCCATCCCCGAAGAGGTGCGCCCGAACAAGGACCAGCCGTTTTACCACCTTCTGGCGGAAAACGACCAAAGCTATTATGTGGCTTATGTGTCGGAACAGAACCTTGTCGCCGACTATACAGGCGAGCCGGTCAGCCACCCCGATCTGCCCGACCTGTTTGGTGATTTCGAGGACGGGCAGTATCCGTTACAGTTTCAACTAAACTAAAGCGGCTTAATACCCCAAAGCGCAGCCATCCTTGCGCGGATCCGATGCGCCGATCAGCACACCTGCGTCGTGGTCGATACGGATTGCCTGTGCGCCGCCCAATGCGGCTTTGGGGATCACCACCTTGTGCCCCATATCGGCCAGCTCCTGTCGCACCGCATCGCTATAGCCGCGTTCAACATTCATCACGCCTTCGTCTGAAAAACTGCGCGGGGCGTCGATGGCGGCTTGGGGGTGCAAGCCGAAATCGACCATATTGGTCATGAACCGCACATGGCCATTGGGCTGGTAAGCCCCGCCCATCACACCGAAGGGCATGATCACTTTGCCACCCTGTTTCAGCATCCCGGGAATGATTGTATGCATCGGGCGTTTGCCGCCACCGGCCTCGTTCGGGTGGCCTTTGATCAGGTTAAAGCCTGCGCCACGGTTCTGGAAATTGATGCCGAACTTGTCCGAAGCAAGGCCCGAGCCAAAGGCGTAATAAATCGAATAGATCAGGGAAACCGCCATCCGGTCCTTGTCTACAACGGTCAGGTAAACCGTATCTTTGTGCACATTTTCCGACAGGGCGGCGGGGTTTTCCATCGCGCGCGCCGGATCAATCAGCGCGGCCAGACTGGCGGCAGTTTCATCGGCCAGCATGTGCTCCAGACGGGTGGTCATATCAGGATCGGCGATAAACCGGTTGCGGGCGTCATAGGCCAGTTTGGCGGCCTCGGCTTCCAGATGGGCACGTTGCGCGCCGAAGGGGTCCAGCGCGGGCAGATCGAAATGGCTCAGGATTTTTGCCATCAGAATGGCGGTGGCACCCTGACCGTTGGGCGGATGCTCAACCAGTTCATAACCCTTGTATTGTCCGCTGACCGGATCCGTGAAATCGCAGGCGGTCGCGGCGAAATCGTCCAGCGTGTGGCTGCCGCCCATTGCCTGTAGCGAATTCACCATGTCCTCGGCGACTTCGCCCTCATAAAATCCATCGCGGCCCTCTGTCGATATACGGCGCAGAACCTCGGCCTGACCGGGGGCGCGGAAAATCTGGCCGGCGGTCAGCGGGGTGCCGTTGTTCAGATAGAATTTCCGTGCAGCACCCTGAAGGCGTTCGGCATTGCCGGCCCAGTCAAACGAGGCCCGCGGAGCGACCGGCACACCGGTTTCCGCATAATATATTGCAGGCGCGAGCGAGGCTTTTAGCCCGATCTTGCCCCAGTCTTTGGACAGGCGACAAAAGGCGTCGATCGCACCGGGGATGGTGACGGCATCGGGGCTGCCAAGGGGGATGGTTTTGTGGCCCCCGTCCCGCAATTTTTGCGCCGAAAGTCCGGCAGGCGCGCGGCCTGAACCGTTCAGGGCTACAATATCCTCGCTGTCTGCCGGTTTCAGCAGGACAAAACAATCCCCGCCAATACCGGTGCTTTGTGGTTCGCAAATACCCAGCAAAACAGCGGCGGCAATTGCGGCATCTACCGCATTTCCGCCCGCTTCCAGCATCTGCACGGCCACCTTGGCGGCCAAGGGGTGCGATGTTGCGCACATCCCGTTGCTGGCATAAACGGCCGACCGGCCCGGCAGGTGGTAATCGCGCATTCCGTGGTCTCCTTTGCTGTATGCAAAGCAAACTCTAGGCCGGTTCAGGCGCAATTCCAATTCTAATTTTGGGGAGTAGTCCTCGACGTCGCGAACTGGGTGGGGGCTGTTAAACACGACGCCGAGGGAAGCTATATGCAGCTACCCTTTGAATATTCCCTGCTATTCTGTCCGACTTGAGGTGTGATTGCGGCCAAAATACGGCATTTTGCACGAAATGGCACCAATTGTCGGGTAATCAAGTTGCCCCGATAGAAATCCGGAAGCTAAGCAGGTTCTTCCCGGATATACGGGTGTAGTTCAAATCATGTGCCAGATCGCGAATCAGGAACCAGCCGAATCCACCTTCCGGCAGTTCCTCGGTATCGCAATCCAGCGGGGCAGGCGATCCGCTTGGTGCTTTGCCCTCGGGCATAGGCACGCCTTCGTCCCGCAAATGGCAAACCAGTCCATTATATGTCGGCGTGATTTGTAATTCGACCATGCCGTCCGGGGTGCCGATATAGGCATGTTCAACGATGTTGTTCATCGCTTCGGCCAGAACCAGTTCGATGTTCCCGCGATCATGGTCGGACAGATCAAGCGCGGTAAGTTGCTCCATCATCTGCGCAAGTGCCGAGCGCACGGCAAGGGGTTTTCCCGGGAAAGTAATGCGGAAACTATTATTGTTCAGATTTTGTAACTGAGGCAAGGTTCAGCCCTTTTTATCAACAGGATCAATAGGTCAGGATGCTTTTGCAACCCCGTCAAATGCGGCATCGACAGTGCTGTGAATGGTGAATACCGAATCCATCCGCGTCAGGCGAAATACCTTTTCGACATTGGGGCCAAGGCCGGCCAGTTCCAGTTTCTGGGCCGGTGCCAGCAGTTTCATCGCGGCGACGACGGCGCCAAGTCCGCTGCTGTCCAGAAAATCGACATGCGACAGGTCCAGCACCACGCGGGGCGCTTCGCCGTTGGTGACAGTGCGCAAGTCATCCTTGAACTGGATGGCGATGGCGGCATCGATCCGGTCCATCAGGGCGGTGACGACCAGTGCATCGTCGCGGGGGGTTGTTTCCAGCTGCATTATACTCTCCGTAACGTTTCGGTGTCGTCAGGGTAGACAGCAATCGTTACCAAACGGTATGCAAACCCCGAGAGCTGTCGATTTTTTATGAAGGATTGAGCAAATGAAAGAAGTCGTGATCGCCGGGGCGTCCCGCACACCGATGGGCGGGTTTCAAGGGGTGTTCGACGGGGTCGAAGCCCCCGTGCTGGGCGGGGCCGCGATAAAGGCCGCGATTGAAGGGGCCGGTGCGACGCCTGAAATGATCCAGGAGGTTCTGATGGGCTGTGTTCTGCCCGCCGGTCTGGGACAGGCACCGGCACGGCAGGCCGGTTTTGCGGCGGGGCTGGGCGAAGAGGTTCCCGCAACCACGCTGAACAAGATGTGCGGCTCGGGTATGAAAACGGCGATGATGGCCTATGACCAGATCGCGCTGGGTGGCACCGATGTGATGGTGGCAGGCGGCATGGAAAGCATGACCAACGCGCCTTATCTGCTGCCCAAAATGCGCGGCGGGGCGCGGATCGGCCACCAGAGCGTTCAGGACAGTATGTTTCTGGACGGGCTTGAGGATGCTTATGACAAGGGCCGCCTGATGGGCACCTTTGCCGAGGATTGCGCCGAGAAGTTCCAGTTCACCCGCGAGGATCAGGACGAATTCGCGCTGAAGTCTTTATCAAACGCTTTAGAGGCTGAAAAGAGCGGGGCGTTTGACGGGGAAATCACGCCGGTCACCCTGACCACGCGGCGCGGGGAAACCGTGGTGGCAGCGGATGAACAGCCCGCCAAGGCACGACCCGAGAAGATCCCTCAACTGCGTCCGGCGTTCAAAAAAGACGGTACCGTGACGGCGGCAAATGCCTCGTCTATTTCCGACGGTGCGGCGGCGCTGGTGATGGCGAGCGCTGGGGCGGCTGCCGAGAAGGGCCTGAAGGTGCGGGCGCGGATATTGGGGCATGAAAGCCACGCGCAGGCCCCTGGCTGGTTCACCACAGCGCCGGTTCCTGCGGTCCAGAAACTGCTGGCCAAAATCGGCTGGTCGGTATCGGACGTGGACCTGTGGGAAGTGAACGAGGCCTTTGCCGTGGTGCCAATGGCATTGATGCACGAACTGGGTGTGCCGCGCGACATTGTGAACGTGAACGGCGGCGCCTGTGCGCTGGGCCATCCGATCGGGGCCTCCGGCACGCGGATCATTGTTACTCTGCTGAACGCACTGGAAAAACGCGGGTTGAAGCGCGGTGTGGCGGCGATTTGCATCGGCGGCGGTGAAGGCACCGCGATTGCGATCGAACGGGTGTAAGGGTGGACTATCCGTCCCTTGCCAAACGCATTGCCGCCCTGACCGAAGGGGAAACGGATACCGTTTCCCTGATGGCCACGGTGGCCTGCGAGGTGCATCATAGTGACGATCGTTTTGACTGGACGGGGTTTTACCGCAATGTGGGGGGTGATCTGTTAAAGATAGGCCCCTATCAGGGCGGCCACGGCTGTCTGGTGATCCCGTTTTCACGCGGGGTTTGCGGGGCTGCGGCGCGCACCGGAGAGGTGCAACTGGTGGCGGATGTCGAAAGCTTTGACGGGCATATCGCCTGTGCCTCGAGCACCCGAAGCGAATTGGTAATACCGGTATGGGACAAGGGGCGCGCATTGCTGGGGGTGTTTGATATCGACAGCAACCAGCCGGATGCTTTTGACGATGAGGATGCCGAGGCACTGGTAGCTATTTTGGCATCTGTGTTTTCCCGATAGTCAGGTGTTCCGCCCCGACGCCCCCTTGGCAGGGGGCTAACGGGTCGGCGGGGGCCTCGCTTTGCTCGGCCTGACTTTTAGGCCTCCGGCGGAGGTATTTTCAAAAAGAAGAAGATGAAAACCCTCTTGCAGGGAATCACTATTAGGGGCAATGGTGAAATTACAGGTGAAAATTTCACAAGGGATTTCATTTAGTGTTACATACCGATCCGGCAAACTCTAAAACATTAGGGGCTGATCTGCGAGCCATCCGCAAGGCGCGCGGAGTGACTTTGACGGATTTGGCCGAGAGGTTGGGGCGATCCGTTGGGTGGTTGTCACAGGTCGAGCGGGATTTGTCGGACCCGTCGGTTGATGACTTGCGCAAAATTTCCGCGGCACTAGATGTGCCCATCTCGATGCTGTTTTCCCATGCTGCCGCCCCTGCCGGCGAAGAAGGTTTTGTGGTGCGAAAGGGCGCGCGGCGCAGTATCGGAAACCGCGAGGCAGGGTTGGTCGAGGAATTACTTTCGCCTGACCTGACCGATGATTTCGAGGTGGTTCATTCGACCTTTGAACCCCGTTCGGATATAGGCGAAGCCGTGGCCCGGCCAACACAAGAAGTAGGTTATCTGGTATCCGGCAAGCTGGACCTGTGGATCGCCGGGCGCAAATTCACCATCCACCCCGGCGACAGTTTCCGTATCAAAGGCGAGGTGCACCGCTGGTCCAACCCCTATGACGAACCGGCCGTGGCGATCTGGGTGATCGCGCCGCCAGTATACTGACAAGGAGCATATCATGGCTGAATTCCCCACAACAGCACGGGTTGTCATCATTGGCGGCGGGGCGATTGGCACCTCGTCCCTGTATCATCTGGCCAAGGCGGGCTGGACGGATTGTGTTTTGCTGGAAAAGAACGAACTGACGGCGGGCAGCACATGGCATGCGGCGGGCAATGTTCCGACGTTTTCCACCA
This sequence comes from Profundibacter amoris, assembly GCF_003544895.1. Taxonomy (GTDB): domain Bacteria; phylum Pseudomonadota; class Alphaproteobacteria; order Rhodobacterales; family Rhodobacteraceae; genus Profundibacter; species Profundibacter amoris. Next base: position 2,939,070 of record NZ_CP032125.1, on the reverse strand, counting down.
GTTGGTCACTGATGAACATGCAACGCTATTCGACCGAACTGTATCGCGATCTGGGCCAAGCGGTGGATTATCCAATGAATTACCATGTCACCGGTTCGATCCGGCTGGCCCACAGCAAGGAGCGGATGCAGGAATTTACCCGCGCCTGTGGCATGGGCCGCTATCAGGGGATGGATATCCAGATGCTGGGCGTGGACGAGATCAGGCCGCGTTACCCATTCCTTGAAACCCATGACCTGCAGGGTGCGCTGTATGATCCCCATGACGGCGATATTGATCCGGCGCAGATGACACAGGCGCTGGCCAAGGGCGCGCGCGATCTGGGGGCGCGGATATTGCGGTTTACCCCGGCAACGGGTGTGCGGCGCGAGGGTGATGAATGGGTGGTTGAAACCGAAAAGGGCGAAATCCGCTGTGAGTTCGTGGTCAATGCCGCCGGATACTACGCCCAGCGGGTTGGCGAATGGTTCCGTCCCTATGGTGGCCGCCGCGTGCCGATGATGGTGATGAGCCACCAGTATATGCTGACCGATGAAATCCCCGAGCTGGAGGTCTGGAGCCGCGAGGGCGGGAAAAAGCTGCCTCTGCTACGCGATGTGGATACGTCCTATTACCTGCGGCAGGAAAAATACGGGCTGAACCTTGGCCCCTATGAAAAGGGCTGCAAGGCGCATTGGATCACGCCGGATGATCCGATGCCCGAGGATTTTTCCTTTCAGCTATACCCCGACGATCTGGAGCGATTGGAGTGGTATATCGAGGACGCAATGGCCCGGGTGCCGATACTGGGCACAGCGGGGATCAGCAAGGTGATCAACGGGCCGATCCCTTACACACCGGATGGCAACCCGCTGATCGGGCCGATGCCTGGGGTGAGAAATGCATTCGAGGCTTGTGTTTTCACCTTTGGTATCGCGCAGGCGGGCGGGGCTGGCAAAGTGCTGGCCGAATGGATCACCGAAGGGGAAACCGAATGGGATATGTGGTCGTGTGATCCTCGCAGGTTCACCGGATTTGTGGATGATGATTACTGCATCGCCAAGGGGATGGAGGTTTACGGCCACGAATACGCCATGCATTTCCCGCATCATGAATGGCCGGCGGGGCGCGACAGGCGGCTGTCGTCGCTGGATAGCCGCCTGCGCGATGCCGGTGCGGTGATGGGGCCATATAATGGTTGGGAGCGGGCGAACTGGTTTGCCAAAGCGGGCGATGATCTGGGTGAGGAAGCAACGCAAACCTGGATGCGTGACGGGCCCTGGGAGCCGCGTATCCGCGAAGAATGCGAAGCGGTGCGCGATGGCTGCGGTGTGCTGGCGATCTCGGGCTTCACACGGCTGAAGGTGCAGGGTGAAGGCGCGCGTGACTGGCTGGACGGATTGACGGCCTCGCGTTTGCCCTCTGTCGGGCGCGTCGGGCTGGCCTATTTTGCCGATAATCGCGGGCGGATCGTGACGGAAATGTCGGTGATCCCGCGTTCGCAGGATGAAATCGACCTGATCACCGCCGCCACGGCACAGTGGCATGACGGGGAGTTGCTGTCGCGGCAGGCGCCGGATGGCATTACGGTCACGGATCATTCCGATGAAATGGAATGTCTGCTGGTCACCGGACCAAAGGCGAGTGATGTGTTGGCCGGCATGACGGATGCGGACCTGTCCAAAGGCTGGCTGACCCGGCAGGAGGCCGTGGTGGCGGGTAAGGCTTGTGAAATATTGCGGGTGTCCTTTGCTGGCGAGTTGGGCTGGGAGGTGCATTGCGCCATGCAGGACGCGCCGGCAATCTGGGATGCGGTGACAACGGCGGGGGGAAAACCCTTTGGTATGTATGCGCTGGACCGGCTGCGGCTGGAAAAAGGCTATCGTGCGTGGAAGGGGGATTTGTCCACCGGTTATTCCTTGCTGGAAGGTGGCCTGGATCGGTTTGTGAAGCTGGACAAGCCACAGGATTTCCCCGGGAAGGCGGCATTGCTGGCGGAAAAACAGGCAGGTGCTGCCAAACGCTTTGTCACCCTGATTGTGGATGCGGGCGATGCGGACGCGCCCTATATGTCGACCCTTTGGCATGGCGGGCAGGTGGTGGGCGAAACCACATCCGGCGGTTGGGGGTATCGTGTCAATGCCAGTATTGCGCTGGGCATATTGCGAGCCGATCTGGCGGTGCCGGGCACAAAGATCGAAGTTGGAATTTATGGCGAGCGGCGGCCCGCTGTGGTGCAGGAGGATCAGCCGTTGTGGGATCCGGCAAATGAAAGGATACGCGCATGAACATTCCTGAAAAGGCCCGCGTGGTTATTATTGGCGGCGGTATCATCGGCTGTTCGGTCGCCTATCATTTGGCGAAACTGGGTTGGCAGGATGTGGTTCTGTTAGAGCGCAAGCAACTGACCAGCGGCACAACCTGGCATGCTGCGGGTCTGATCGGGCAATTGCGGTCCTCCAGCAACATGACCAAGTTGGCGAAATACAGCCGTGATTTATACGCCGCACTTGAGGAAGAAACCGGCGTGGCAACCGGCTTGCGCACCTGCGGGTCGATCTCGGTTGCGCTGACCGAGGACCGGCGCGAAGAGCTGTTTCGCGGCGCGGCCATGGCGCGGGCATTCGGCGTTGCCGCCGAGGAAATCACGGCGCAAGAGGTGAAGGAACGCTATTCGCATCTGAATATTGACGATGTGGTGGCGGGGGTGTTCATCCGCGATGACGGGCAGGGTGATCCTGCCAACATCGCGCTGGCGCTGGCCAAGGGTGCGCGGATGCGCGGGGCGCAGGTGCTGGAACGGGTACGGGTTGCGGGGATACGCACCAAAGGCGGGCGTGCAACCGGTGTGGACTGGGAAACAGACGCGGAGCAGGGGTTTATTGCCGCCGACCATGTGGTGAATTGCGCCGGTATGTGGGGGCACGAAGTCGGCCGTATGGCGGGGGTGAATGTACCGCTGCAGGCGTGCGAGCATTTCTATATTGTCACTGAACCAATCAAGGGACTGGAGCAACTGCCGGTGCTGCGGGTACCGGATGAATGTGCCTATTACAAAGAGGATGCGGGCAAGTTCCTGCTTGGGGCGTTCGAGCCGAATGCCAAACCCTGGGGGATGGGTGGCATCCCTGCGGATTTTGAATTCGATCAACTGCCCGAGGATTTTGATCACTTCCAGCCGATCCTCGAGAAGGCGATCAACCGGATGCCCATTCTGGCCGAGGCGGGGATTCACACGTTTTTCAACGGGCCGGAAAGTTTCACGCCGGATGACGCCTATCATCTGGGGTTGGCGCCGGAACTGGCGAATTACTGGGTGGCAGCCGGGTTCAATTCGATCGGCATCCAGTCGGCGGGCGGGGCCGGCATGGCGCTGGCACAATGGATGCAGGATGGTGAAAAGCCGTTTGATCTGGGTGATGTCGATATCAGCCGGATGCAGCCCTTTCAGGGGAACAAGACGTATTTGTATGAACGCTCGAAGGAAACTTTGGGCTTGCTTTATGCCGATCATTTCCCTTACCGGCAAAAGGCCACCGCGCGGGGTGTGCGGCGGTCGCCCTTTCACCAACACTTGCTGGATCAGGGCGCGGTAATGGGGGAAGCAGCCGGATGGGAGCGGGCCAACTGGTTTGCGAATGAGGGACAGGAGCGCGAATACCGCTACTCGTGGAAGCGGCAGAACTGGTTTGAAAACGCTGCCGTCGAGCATCGCGCGGTGCGCGAGAATGTCGGCATGTATGACATGTCGTCCTTTGGCAAGATCAGGGTCGAAGGGCGTGATGCCGAGGCGTTTTTGAACCATGTATGCGGCAATGATATGTCGGTGCCGGTGGGCAAGATTGTCTACACGCAGTTCCTGAACAGCCGGGGCGGGATAGAGGCGGACGTGACGGTGACGCGCCTGTCGGAAACGGCCTATCTGGTGGTGACTCCGTCTGCAACGCGGCTGGCCGATCAAGTATGGTTGCAGCGACATATGGGCGATTTTAACGTGGTAATCACCGATGTGACAGCCGGTGAAGGTGTGCTGGCGGTGATGGGACCGAATGCACGGGCGCTGATGCAAAAGGTTTCGCCGAATGATTTCTCCAATGCGGTCAATCCGTTCGGCACCATGCAGCAGATCGAAATCGGCATGGGCTTGGCGCGGGCGCATCGGGTGTCTTATGTTGGCGAGCTGGGTTGGGAGATTTATGTTTCTGCCGATATGGCCGCTCATGTGTTCGAGGTGCTGTTTGATGCCGGTCAGGATATGGGGCTAAAGCTGTGCGGGATGCATATGATGGACAGCTGCCGGATCGAAAAAGGGTTTCGGCATTTTGGCCATGACATCACTTGCGAGGATCATGTGCTTGAGGCGGGTCTGGGTTTTGCTGTGAAAACCGGCAAACCCGCGTTCATCGGACGCGATGCGGTTTTGAAGAAAAAGGAAAACGGGCTGGACGCCCGTTTGCTGCAATTCAGATTGGCGGACCCCGAGCCGTTGCTTTATCACAATGAACCGGTGCTGCGGGATGGTGAAATTGTCGGGTATCTGTCGTCCGGTGCCTATGGTCATACGCTGGGTTCGGCCATTGGATTGGGGTATGTGCCCTGCAAAGGCGAAAGTGCGGCGGATGTTCTGGCGTCGTCCTATGAAATCGACATTGCCGGGGTGCGGGTGAAGGCCGAGGCGTCTTTGCGCCCGATGTATGATCCGAAATCGGAGCGGGTAAAACTTTGATGCCTCCGGCGGGGATATTTGTGGAACAGTAATGCAAGCTATGCGTATAAGCTTGCATGCAAGGGAGTGTGTATAATCCACCGCAGGGGCCGCTGGCCATTTTGCACCATGACCACGAATTACTGCTGGTGGACAAGCCGAGCGGTTTGTTGAGTGTGCCGGGTAAAGGAGAGCACCTTGCGGATTGCCTGATTGCGCGGGTGCAGGCAGTGTTTGCCGAGGCGTTGCTGGTGCATCGGCTGGATCGGGATACATCGGGGGTGATGGTGTTTGCGCTGACGCGCCATGCGCAGCGGCATCTGGGCTTGCAGTTTGAAAAGCGGCAGGTGAAGAAGACCTATATCGCGCGGGTATTCGGGCGGGTCGGGGAAAAGACCGGCACGGTGGATCTGCCGCTGATTGTCGATTGGCCGAACCGCCCCTTGCAGCATGTGGATTTCGAGAACGGCAAGCAGGCAGTGACGGATTGGCGGGTGCTGAAATACGAGGAAAATGCCACGCGGGTGCGGCTGTTTCCGCAGACAGGCCGCAGCCACCAGTTGCGGGTGCATATGCGGGAAATCGGGCATCCCATTCTGGGTGATCCGTTCTATGCCACTGGCGAGGCGCGGAAGGCCGAGCGCCTGATGCTGCATGCCGAAAGCCTGCGTCTCCGGCATCCGGACGGCGGGAAGGGGCTGACTTTCAAGGCGAATTGCCCGTTCTAGGGGTTGACGTTTTCGGGTAGCCAAGGCCTTATTTACAAGCACCACAGGAGTAATGATATGCATCAGCCGGTTATTTCGGGGACGGGGGTTTTTACGCCGTCTGAAATCATCACAAACGAAGAACTGGTTGAGGCGTTCAATGCCTATGTGGACCTATTCAACGAGGAAAACAAAGCCGCCATCGAGGCCGGCGAGGTCGAGGCCAAAGCCTATTCCAGCGTTGATTTTATCGTGGCTGCCAGCGGGATCCACCGGCGCCATGCTGTAGATAAATCCGGCATTCTGGACCCCGAGGTGATGCACCCGCTATTGCGGCAAAGGTCGGATGACGAACCGTCGATTATGGCGGAAATGGCGGTCGATGCCTGCAACAAGGCGCTGAAATCAGCCGGAAAAACCGCTGCCGATGTGGATGCGGTGATTGTCGCGGCGTCCAATCATGAACGGCCCTATCCGGCGATCGCGATCGAGGTTCAGGATCTGCTGGGGATCAAGGGTTTCGGCTTTGATATGAACGTGGCCTGTTCCTCGGCCACCTTCGGGATACAGGCGGCGGCGGATATGATCCGGTCGGGATCGGCGCGGGCCATTCTGGTGGTGAACCCGGAAATTACCACAGGGCATCTGGAATGGCGGGACCGTGATTGCCATTTCATTTTCGGCGACGTTTGCACCGCCACTCTGGTCGAGCGCAAAGAGGATGCGGCGGCGGAGCATTTCGATATTATTTCCACCCGCTGCCTGACGCAGTTTTCCAACAACATCCGCAACAACAACGGCTTTTTGCGCCGTTCCCGCCCCGACGGGGTGAAGGACCGGCGCGATATGCAGTTCATGCAGAACGGGCGCAAGGTGTTCAAAGAGGTGCTGCCGATAGTCGCCAGACATATGCTGGGGCATATGGAGGACAACGGGGTAGCACCCGCCGATCTGCGCCGGATGTGGCTGCATCAGGCCAACAAGGCGATGAATGATTTCATTGGCAAAAAGGTGCTGGGACGAGTGCCCGAGGCCGGCGAGCAGCCGAATATTTTGCAGAATTACGCCAATACATCCTCGGCGGGGTCGATCATTGCGTTTTCCAAATACTCGGATGATTTCCAGAGCGGGGATGTCGGGATTATTTGCTCGTTCGGCGCGGGGTATTCGGTGGGGTCTGTGATTGTCAGGAAGGCGTGACCCCGGACGCCAACCGTTGCTGGCGGTGTAGGGCGGGGTTCACCCCGCCACTATTCCCAATATTCAAACGGAATGGGGAGTGCGGCTGAACCCGCTTTACTCCACCCAGCCGCTGACCGATTTCACTTCCAGAAAATCATCCAGCCCCCAGACGCCGCCTTCGCGCCCGTTGCCGGACTGTTTGTAGCCACCGAACGGCGCACCGGCCCCGCGGGATGTGCCGTTGATTTCCACCATGCCCGAGCGTAACACCCGCGCTGCGCGGTTGGCTTTGGCGTGATCGGTTGTCTGGACGTAATTGGTCAGCCCGTAAACCGTGTCATTGGCCATCTCCAGCGCCTGTTCCTCGGTGTCGAACGGGATGATCGACAGCACGGGGCCAAAGATTTCCTGTTGGGCAATCGTCATGTCGTTGGACACATCGGCAAACACCGTCGGACGCACATAATAGCCGCGGTTCAGCCCGTCAGGACGGCCAAGGCCACCGGCAACCAGACGGGCGCCTTCATCAATACCCTTCTGGATCATGTCCTGAATTTTGTTGTATTGCAGTTCCGAAACCACGGGGCCGATATGGCGGCCCTCCTTGTCGGCAGGACCAACAGATATGGCATTGGCAACCTCGGCGGCGGTTTCGACCGCGGCATCATAGACCGAGCGTTCCACCAGCATCCGCGTGGGCGCGTTGCAGGACTGGCCCGAGTTCTGCATGCAGTGCAGCACGCCGCGTTTCACGGCCTTGTCGTCGGCATCGGCATAGATGATGTTCGCACCCTTGCCGCCCAGCTCCAGCGCCACGCGCTTCACGGTATCGGCGGCGTTTTTGGTGATCAAGGCGCCGGCGCGGGTCGAGCCGGTGAAGGACACCATATCCACATCTGGGTGGCCGGACAGTTGCGTGCCAACGCCGGGGCCATCGCCGTTCACCATGTTGTAGACACCGGCGGGCAGGCCGACGGCGTCCATGATTTCGGAAAACACGATGGACGACAGCGGGGCGATCTTGGATGGCTTCAGGACCATCGTGCAGCCAACAGCCATTGCCGGAATACATTTCAGGGTGACCTGATTCATCGGCCAGTTCCACGGGGTGATCAGGGCGGTGACGCCGATCGGCTCCATTAGGATGCGGTCATTCGGGGCGTGGGCGCCCAGCATGCGGTCGAATTCAAAATCCTTGAACGCGGTTATGAAATTGCTGATGTGCCAGATGCCGGCCCCTACCTGCGAGGTTTTGGACAGATCAATCGGCGCGCCCATTTCGAGCGACATGGCTTCGGCCAGATCATCGGCGCGGTTGTTGTATTCCTTCAGTACGGCATGCAGGAAATCCAGCTTGTCCGACTTTGGCACGGCCGCCCAAGCAGAGAAGGCGGCTTTGGCGGCGGCCACGGCGGCGTTGGTGTCGGCCTCGGACCCCAGTGAAATGGTGGCGCAGACTTCCTCGTTTGACGGGTTGATCACGTCAAAATCGTTGGGGGTGCTGGGGGCGACCCACTGGCCGTTGATGTAGAAGTTTTTGGTGTTGGACATTTGATGCCTCCTGAATTCTGTTTCGGTAACAGAGTGCCCTTGTGACGCGGGCGGGGCAAGGGGGAGTATTGTATCGGGACAAAGAAGCCGGAGGTGCGACAGCTTGTCAAGTGAATGAAGACTCGTAATAATCAGGCAGCACCTTATATTAATTCTAAGTTGCAAATCAGCAGCGAAGTGATCAACAATTCCAAGAGGAACAGAACCATGTCATTACGCATCAACGATACCGCCCCCGATTTCACTGCCGATACATCCGAAGGCAAGATCAGTTTCCACGACTGGATCGGTGACAATTACGCCGTCCTGTTTTCCCACCCCAAGGATTTCACACCGGTTTGTACAACCGAATTCGGGGCCGTTGCCCAATTGGCCGATGAATTCGCCAAACGCGGCGTAAAGCCGATCGGAACATCGGTGGACAGTGTCGAAGAGCACCTGAAATGGAAAAGCGACATCGAAGGGTTTGCAGGGGCGCCAGTGACATTCCCGATTATCGACGACACCAGCCTGACGGTTTCCAAACTATATGACATGCTGCCCGCCGAGGCCTACCTGCCCGATGGCCGCACCGCTGCGGATTCAGCTGCTGTCCGGACAACATTCATCATCGGGCCGGACAAGAAAATCCGCGCCATGATCATTTATCCGATGACCGTCGGCCGGGATTTCGATGAAATTCTGCGGGTGATTGATGCCGTCCAGTTGACCGACAAGGCCGAAGTGGCCACACCGGCAGATTGGGAAAAAGGTGAGGATGTGATTGTTTCACTGGGCCTGAGCGACGAAGAAGCCAAAGAAAAATTCGGCGAAATCGACGTGAACCTGCCTTATCTGCGCACCACAAAGATGCCGTCGTAATTCAGTCGATACACTGGAAACGAAAAGGCCCCGATGTTCAAATCGGGGCCTTTTTTGTGCCTTGTCATGAATGTGACGGCCCCGCGTTGGCCTTTTTATAAAGCACCACGCGCGCGCCTTCCGATACGCGGTCATAAAGGTCGATAACATGCGGGTTGACCAGACGCGCACAGCCGTTTGAAACAGCCGTGCCAATGGTGCGCGGGGCGTTGGTGCCGTGGATGCGCAAATAGCTGTCGCCGCGTTTGTCATAAAGATAAATCGCACGGGCGCCGAGCGGATTGTTGGGGCCACCGGGCATGCCTTTTTCGTACCGTCTACCGGGAAGGAAATTCTTGTAAGCGGCCGGTTCGCGTTTCATCATAGCCGGTGTTGGTTTCCAACTGGGCCATTCCCGTTTGGCCCCGACATAAAATGTTCCATCATGGTACAGGTTCCCGCGCCCCACGCCGACGGTATAACGAATGGCCCGTCTTTTTGGTAACGTCAGATACAGCACGAAACGGTTTGGATCGACATGGATTTCCCCGGCAGGAAGTTTGTCTCGTATCCTGACCTCTCGTGGCAGGAATTCTTCGGGCAAAGTGTATTCGGGTTTGGCGGTTTGGGCATTTGCACCGGCAAGCCCAAGGCCCCCCATAGCAATTCCGGTGGAAATAAATTGGCGTTTGTTCAGCATAATGGCGGTTTCTCCAGCAAAATATCGTGCGCGATGTTCGCTTCACGACCCTGTGAAGATGCTAGCCGCAAAAATGGAGCAGCCAAAATAACAATTCCGTAATCAAAAAGGCCCCGGCGTTTCCATCGGGGCCTTTTTTCGAAATTTATTAGAAAACAAAGATTACTCTTTGTCTTCTGTAATCTCTTTGCCGGTTTCCTGATCGACCATCTTCATCGCCAGACGAACCTTGCCGCGATCATCAAAGCCCAGCAGTTTGACCCAGACCTCTTGACCCTCTTTCAGAACATCCGAAGGATGGTTCAGACGGCGGTTTTCGATTTGCGAAACATGGACCAGACCGTCGCGCTTGCCAAAGAAGTTCACGAATGCGCCGAAATCGACGATTTTGACAACTTTGCCGCGATAGATCTTGCCTTCTTCCGGTTCAGCCACGATCGAGTTGATCATGTCATAGGCCTTCTGGATGGCTTCGGCATTCGGCGAGGCGATCTTGATGATCCCTTCGTCGTTGATGTCGACTTTGGCGCCGGATACTTCAACGATTTCGCGGATCACCTTACCACCCGAGCCGATCACTTCGCGGATTTTATCCGTCGGGATCTGCATGGTTTCGATGCGTGGTGCGTGGGCACTGAATTCGCCAGCTTCGGTCAGTGCGTTGGCCATTTCACCAAGGATGTGCAGACGGGCGTCTTTGGCCTGTGCCAATGCCTTGTCCATGATGTCGGGTGTAATGCCCGCAACCTTGATGTCCATTTGCAGCGATGTGATGCCTTTGTCAGTCCCGGCAACCTTGAAGTCCATGTCGCCAAGGTGGTCTTCGTCACCCAGAATATCGGTCAGGATGGCGTAATCGCCGCTGTCCTCTAGGATCAAACCCATGGCCACACCGGCAACAGGGGCCTTCAGGGGCACACCGGCATCCATCATCGACAACGAACCACCACAGACCGAAGCCATCGAGGACGAGCCGTTGGATTCGGTAATTTCCGACACAACCCGAATTGTGTAGGGGAAATCGGTGGCAGGGGGCAGAACCGCCTGCAACGCGCGCCATGCCAGTTTACCGTGGCCGATTTCGCGCCGGCCGGTGAAACCAAAGCGGCCAACTTCGCCAACCGAATAGGGCGGGAAGTTATAGTGCAGCATGAAGTTGGATTTATACATGCCTTGCAGCGCATCGATCATCTGTTCGTCATCGCCGGTGCCCAGAGTGGTTACAACCAGCCCTTGGGTTTCGCCGCGTGTAAACAGGGCCGAGCCGTGTGTGCGGGGCAGCAGGCCGGTTTCGGATGTGATCGGGCGCACCGTGGTGGTGTCGCGCCCGTCGATCCGTTTACCGGTTTTCACAACGTCGCCACGCAGGATGCTGGCTTCCAGCTTCTTCATTGCTGAACCCAGATTTTCGTCGGCCAGCTGTTCGTCGGTCAACGCCGCCTTGATGGCTTCGCGGGCTTCGGCAACGGCCGTGGTGCGTTCCTGTTTGTCGGTGATCGCGAATGCTTTGCGCATCAGCTTCTCGCCGGCTTTGGCTACCGCCTCGTACAGCTCGGAATAATCGGCGGGCTGATAGTCGAACGGCTCTTTGGCGCAATCTTCGGCAAAGTCGATGATCAGGTCGATCACCGGCTGGATCTGTTCGTGGGCGAAATTCACAGCGCCCAGCATTTCTTCTTCGGTCAGTTCGTAGGCTTCGGATTCAACCATCATCACGGCGTCTTTGGTGCCGGCGACAACCAGATCAAGCCGCTGCTCGGGCTTGTTGCGCAGATCGTGCATGTCGTCGATTTCAGGGTTTAGGATGTATTCGCCATCCACAAAACCAACGCGACAGGCACCAATCGGCCCCATGAACGGCACGCCGGAAATTGTCAGCGCGGCCGAGGCACCGATCATCGCGACCATATCGGGATCATTCACCAGATCGTGTGACAGAACGGTACAGATTACCAGAACTTCGTTTTTGAAACCGGGAACAAACAGCGGGCGGATCGGGCGGTCGATCAGGCGCGATGTCAGGGTTTCTTTTTCGGTCGGGCGTGCTTCGCGTTTGAAGAACCCGCCGGGCACTTTGCCGGCTGCATAATATTTTTCACCATAGTGAACGGTCAGCGGGAAAAAATCCTGACCGGGTTTTTGTGTCTTTGCAAAAGTCACAGCACACAGAACGCTGGTTTCGCCCAAAGTGGCGATCACACAGCCGTCTGCCTGACGGGCGATCTTGCCCGTTTCCAGTGTCAGCTTCTCTTCGCCCCACTGCATAGATTTCGTCGTTACGTTAAACATATCATTTCCTAGTTTGGCCGCCGGGGCCCATCCCCTTTGGCCGATTTCATACGGGCCGTATGCCCGTGACCTGTTTCATTTGCATTTTACAATCTGTAGGTCCGGCAGATTGCGGCATCTTAAAAAGCAAGAAGCGCCCCGCAGGGCGCATCTTTGGGTCGTCATTAGCGGCGCAGGCCGAGGCGTTTGATCAGATCCTGATAACGCGTTTCGTCTTTGGCGCGGGTATAGTCCAGAAGTTTGCGACGTGTCGCAACCAGTTTCAAAAGACCACGGCGGGAATGGTTATCCTTTTTGTGGGTTTTGAAGTGTTCGGTCAGTGTCGCGATCCGCGATGACAAAACAGCAACCTGGACTTCGGGCGAACCTGTGTCGCCTTCGTGGGTTGCGAATTCTTTCATGATGCGGGCTTTTTCTTCTTTGGTAATCGACATCGGGGTCTCCTTTAATATCAAAAGTTGCGGGCACAGGCCGGGATGTCGTCCAGCAAGGTCCATAGAGCATCCGCCCGATGAATCAGGCAGACACGCGCGTATAGGGTGAAACGGCGCAAAAGGAAAGGGGTTTTACTGTGGTGTTCCGTTTTGCCTGATCATATCCGCGATCTCTTTGGCCCATTCGCCGACAATCGGGATAAAGTCGATGTTTGATAGCGAATAAACCAGCAGATAGACAAGAAACGTCGCGCCGATCACCGAGCCAAGGCCGAAGGCCAGCCCGCGGATGAATTGAAACTGCACCAGCCTCCATGCGGAATTGTGGATGCGCACGAAACGGTGGTTGTTCAGGCGGTGCAATTCCTGTTTCAGTTCCGCAATCTCGGTCTGAAGGTCGGGGGTTTTGTCATCTTCCGGAATACTGTCGGGCATCAATTACCTTGTGTGTTTACCTGTCGTTACCCGTCCCATAGCACAGGTTGCACCGCATAGGCGATATAAAGCGGGTGTTTGGGGTGGCCCGCTTTGGACAGCCCAAGCTGATAGAGCGGCAATCCGGTGCCGCGCATCAGGGTTTCAACCTGCGGGCCGCGCATCAGGTGTTCGCCGTGGGTGCCCCATGCGCAGATGACCTGATCGGCCCAGTCACAGCCTTCAAGGATAGCCGCGTCATTGGCGGGGCCGACGGGATCAGCCGCCTTGCGCATCTTGCGCGGGTCGGTGTCGCGCCATGCGAAAATATTGGCGACGCGAAAGGCGCCAAAGCCCAGCGTGCGGGCGCGGCGCTCGCAACGTTCGACCGTGGGGTCGTTCTGCACCTCGGTCGCGGTCGAGGGGTTGAGCATGACAAAGAATGCCTTCTTTCCTTCCGGCTCCCAAATGCGGGTCAGGGAATAGCGGTATTTCTCGCAATCCGAATAAATGGCGGTAGAATGGGCGTCGCCTTTTTGAAAGCTGCGGGTGATCATGGGTGCTGCGCTGTCCCGCACTTGATGCGGGATCTCCTGACAGGCAGGGGAAGGCCCCGGATCAAGTCCGGGGCAGCGGCGTTCCTACTCGCCATAAGGCACCCAGATATTCTTGACTTCGGTCGCTTGTTGCAGGAATTCGCGCCCTTCGCCATCCTTGCCGAACCAGTCGCGCGCGTGGGCATCGTTGACCCATGTGCGTTTCAGGTTGCCAGCCGAGGCATGTTCGATCTGTGCTGACAAATCGGTCGAGGAAAAACTCCAGACCGCATCCACATCCAGATGCCCCGCCATTGGCCCCGCCAGATCGGCATGATCGCCGGTCAGGATGTTGACCACCCCTGCGGGCACGTCCGAGGTATCCAGCACCTGATAGAAATCGGTTGCCGCCAGTGGCGCGGCCTGACTGGCCGCCAGCACGCAGGTGTTGCCCAACGCAATCGCGGGCGCCATGACGGAAATCAGGCCCAGCAACGGCGCTTCATCAGGGCAAAGCGCGCCGATCACGCCAACGGGTTCTTTCATCGCCAGCGCGATGCCGCGAATGGGGACGCCATGTGCCTGACCATCATATTTATCGGCCCAAGCGGCATAGGTGAACAGGCGGGACAGGGTTGCGTCCACTTCTTTGCGCCCGCCGGTTTTGCCGCTCATCTGGTTCAGGCGGTGGGCGAATTCGTCGCCACGTGCCGACAGGTTTTCGGCGATGTAATACAGGATCTGCGCCCGCAGATGGCCGGTGGTTTTACCCCAGCCTTTGGCAGCATGGGCGGCCTCGACCGCATTGCGGATGTCCTTGCGTGAGCCTTGGCCGACATGGCCCAGCAGCTTGCCTTTGGGCGACCAGATCGCGGTGGAATAACCGCTGTCGGGCCGTGCCTGTTTGCCACCGATATACATCTTGGCGGTGCGGTCCAGTCCGGTGATCTGCGCATCCTTTGGCGCGGATACCGGTGCGACAGGATGCAATGGCTTGCTGGCGATTTTCGGTCTGGTATAGGCCGATAGCCCCTCCCAGCCGCCTTCGCGCCCGAAACCGCTTTCGCGCACACCGCCAAAACCGGCCGCCGCGTCAAACAGGTTGGTCGCATTGACCCAGACAATGCCCGCTACCAGTTTGGGCGCGATATCCAGCGCCAGATTGACATTCTCGCTCCAGACGCTTGCGGCCAGACCATAGCGGGTGTTGTTGGCCAGTTGCACGGCCTCGGCCGGAGTGCGGAAGGTGGTGGACACCAGCACGGGGCCAAAGATTTCCTCTTGCATCAGATAGGCGGCGGAATGCAGGCCGGTGATCAGGGTCGGCGGGTAATAGCAGCCCTGATTGGGCAGTTTGCATTTGGCGTGGTAAACCTCGCCCTCATGCCCGCCCTTGGCAACCATATCGGTGACGGTGGCGTGCTGCACAGGGTCCACCAGCGCGCCGATGTCGATGCATTTGTCCAATGGATCGCCCATACGCAAGCCGTCCATCCGCGCCTTCAACTTGGCGTAGAATTCCTCGGCAATGCCTTCCTGTACCAGCAGGCGCGAGCCGGCACAGCAGACCTGCCCCTGATTGAACCAGATCGCATCGACCAGCCCCTCGACGGCGGAATCTATATCCGCATCGTCAAACACGATGTATGGGGATTTTCCGCCCAGCTCCAGCGTCAGCGCCTTGCCGGAACCGGCGGTGGCCTCGCGGATGCGGCGGCCAACGGCGGTGGAACCGGTAAAGGCGATTTTGTCGATATCCTCGTGGGTGACGATCATTTCACCCACAGCCCCATTGCCGGTGACGATGTTGACAACACCCTTGGGCAGGCCCGCCTGAACGCAAATTTCCGCAAACAGCAGCGCGGTTAAGGATGTGTATTCCGCAGGTTTCAGCACACAGGCATTGCCGGTGGCAATCGCGGGGGCGATTTTCCAGGCCAGCATCAACAGCGGGAAATTCCACGGGATGATCTGGCCGCAAACGCCAATGGGTTCGGCGTCGGGCAGCTCGGACTCCATCAGCTGCGCCATGCCCGCGTGGTAATAGAAATGCCGCTGCACCAGCGGGATGTCGATGTCGCGGCTTTCGCGGATCGGTTTACCGTTGTCCATCGTTTCCAGCACCGCAAACAGGCGACTGTGTTTTTGCAGCAGGCGGGCAATGGCATAAAGCACCTTGGCCCGTTCATGGCCCGATGTGCGCGCCCATTTCTTTTGCGCCTTGGTGGCGGCGGTTACGGCGGCGTCCACATCATCGCTGCTGGCCTGTGTGACCAGCGCCAGAATGTCGCCGGTGGCCGGATTGCGGGATTCAAAGCCGTCGTGATGCGGGGTGAATTCGCCATTGATGAACTGGCCGAACTTGCCGTCATATTTGGCAATCCACGCCATCACTTCGGAGGTGCTTTCGGGGGCGGGGCCATAGTCCATGGTCTCGAAGATATCTTTTACAGTCATGGCTTATCCAATCGCGTGGCGGTAAGAGGCAGAGTAGTTGCCGGTCACATGGTGTTCCAGCTGGCGTTCCAGATCGCCCAGCAGGGACGAGGCGCCGAAACGGAACATATCCGGCGAAAGCCAGCGGTTGCCCAGTTCGTCCTTGAGCAGGGTCAGATAGGTGACCGCATCCTTGGCCTTTGAAATTCCGCCCGCCGGTTTATAGCCAACGCGGAACCCCGTGCGGGTGTGGTAATCGCGAATGGCGCGCATCATCACCAGTGAAACGGGCAGGGTGGCGTTGACGGCTTCCTTACCGGTCGAGGTTTTGATGAAATCGGCACCGGCCATCATGCAAATCAACGAGGCACGCGCGACATTGCGCAGACTACCCAACTCGCCGGTGGCAAGGATCGCCTTGACGTGGGCATCGCCACAAGCAGCGCGAAATTCGCGCATTTCGTTATAAAGGGCCTGCCAGTTTCCGGTCAGCACATGGCGCCGCGATATCACGATGTCGATTTCCGAGGCCCCTGCCTTCACGCTCTCGCCGATCTCGGCCACGCGCAGGTGGTAGGGGGACAGGCCGGCAGGAAAGCCGGTGGAAACGGCGGCCACGGGAATTCCGGTGCCTTCCAGTGCAGCCACGGCGGTTTCGACCATCTCGTGATAGACGCAAACCGCGCCGGTGGTGATTCCTTCGACGCCTAATGCTTCCAGAATATCCGCGCGCACGGGTTGGCGGGCCTTGGCACAAAGGCGGCGCACGCGGCCCGGAGTGTCGTCACCCGACAGGGTGGTCAGATCAATCATGGTGATTGCTTTTAGCATCCATGCCGCCTGATAATCCTTTTTCACCGACCGCCGACCAGGTAGCGATTTAACGCGGCGTTCAATGGCGGATGTGTTGGCCTGCGCCCCCGTCACCCAGTCCATATCCAGTTCCATCCCCGGGTTTCGCGGCTCGTGCACCTGCGGCAGACCGGCGGTTTTGGCGGGGGTGTTGATAGGCTTTATTTTGCTTTGCAACTGTCTGGCTCCTTGATCACCTTGCAAGGTCTCACGTTCAGGGGGGTATTTGCAAGTTTTACCAAATGATCAAGAGGGAAATGATGCGGCCAATTGGTCAGGCCGCATCATTTGGCCGGTTTTGGCCTAAAGCGTGTCGCGCCTGATTGGACGCGGGCATTCAATGGTCAGACCGAGGCAGCGTTCGCATAAGCGAATGCGTTCGGGCCGGCCAGTGAATTCGATTTGGTGCGGCATGCTCTAAAGACCCCATTTTTCGGCGGTTTGGGCAAAGAAACCCTTGGCCTGCTTCAGTTTGATCCAGTTGTTCACATAGTTGATCCAGACCTGATCGTCCTGCGGCAGGATCATCGCGATCGGGGTGGGTGATTTGGGCTGCTCGACCGCAATCTGGTGCACATTGTCGAATTTCGCAATCAGGGTCGCGCCTTCGATGTTCGATGTGATGAACACATCGGCGCGTCCCGCCAGAACCTCTTGATAGCCACGGGCGGGGGCATCGACCACTTTGATTTGCGCATCGGGGAACCATTCCTTCACCAGCTTTTCAAAGGTGGTGCCAAGGGTGGTTGCCACCACCACGCCGGGGTCGTTCACGGATGCCCAGCCATCGAAACGGCCCAGTTTGTCATCGGTTGTAAACGGGAAAATCTGCACCGACAGATAGCTTTCGGAAAACCCGGCCGCCTTCATCCGCGTCGGACTGATCGAGGCGGAACCGGTGATGTGATAATTCCCCGCGACCACACCGTTGACCAGTGTTTTCCAGTCGGTCGGGACCAGTTCCAGCTCCACGCCCAGATCCTTGGCCAGTTCGGTCATGATGTCGATGTCATAACCCTTGTAGCTGTTGGTCGCCGGATCACGCACCGACATCGGGTTCCAGTCACCGGTTGTACCGACCTTGAGGGTGCCGGACGACAGGATGTCATTCAGCGCGGATTGTGCAGTGGCTGGCAGGCCCAGAAGGGCGGTTAAAAAGGTTGTGATTGCGAATATTCTGAAAAATCTCATCTTAACGTTCCCTGCGAATTTATTGTTGTAACGGTCTTTTGTTTTAGCCCGCGGTGGTGGCTATTTCCATCTATAGATGGTCAGGTAATAATAAGTTGAACGGAAAACGGGCAGGGCAGGCAGGATGCAGGGCGGCGAAGTTGCAATTGAAATCAGCGGTGTGGGTAAATGGTTTGGTGAATATCAGGCGTTGAAGGACATCACCCTGACAGTGCCGTTTGGTGAAAAGCTGGTAATTTGCGGGCCGTCCGGCTCGGGTAAATCCACGCTGGTGCGCTGTATCGACCGGCTGGAATCGCATGATACAGGGCGGATTGTGGTCGACGGGGTTGAACTGACCAATGATGCTGCAAGCATCGCGCAGGTGCGTGCGGAAATCGGCATGGTGTTTCAGCAGTTCAACCTGTTCCCGCACCTGACAGTGCTGGAAAACCTGACCTTGGGGCCAATCAAGGCACGCGGCTTGTCACGGGCCGAGGCCGAAGCCCGCGCGATGCACTATCTGGAACGGGTGCACATCCCCGAACAGGCCGACAAGAAACCCGGCCAACTGTCGGGCGGGCAGCAACAGCGGGTGGCAATTGCCCGCAGCCTGTGCCTGGAACCCAAACTGATGCTGTTTGACGAACCCACCTCGGCGCTGGACCCTGAAATGATTGCCGAGGTTCTGGATGTGATCCTTGATCTGGCGACGGAAGGGATGACGATGGTCGTGGTGACCCATGAAATGGGTTTCGCCCGCAAGGCCGCCGACCGGGTGGTATTCATGGACAAGGGCGAGATACTGGAATCCGCCCCGCCCGAAGAATTCTTTACCGCGCCCAAAACCGCGCGTTGCCGCAAATTCCTGAACCAGATTTTGCAGCATTAGGGGGGCAGATGATGAGATTGAAAACTCTGTTCCTGTTATCCCTGACGCTGTTTATCGCGGGTTGTGGTTCGTCCAATATCTGGGGCTGGTATGTGATTGACCCGCGAACGCCAGCGGGCTGGATCAACATCAAATTCCTGCTGGGCGGGTTTGGATCAACCATCCTGCTGTCACTGATCGCGGCGGGGCTGTCGATGGTGCTGGGGCTGATTGTGGCCCTGCCCGGCATGTCGCCGCGCCGCTGGCTGCGCATCCCGTCGCGGATCTATATCGAACTGGTGCGGGCCGTGCCCTTGCTGCCGATGTTGTTCTGGGTGTTCTACGGATTGCCGGTGGTGCTGAAATCTATGGGGATCCACATCAGCATTGATCCGTTCTGGGGCGCAATCATCGCCTTGGCGGTGTCCGACAGCGCCTTTACCGCCGAAATCTATCGCGCGGGCATCCAGTCGATCCCCAAAGGGCAGGTCGAGGCAGGGCAAACCATTGGCCTGACCTACGCTCAAAACATGCGCCATGTGATCCTGCCCCAGGCGATCCGGCGCATCTTGCCGCCGCTTGCAAACCAGTTCATCTATATCGTTAAGATGTCGGCCTTTGCCTCGGTCATCGGTATGCAGGAACTGACGCGCCGCGCCAATGAACTGGTGGTGACGGAATACCGGCCGCTGGAAATCTATACCCTGCTGATCGTCGAATATCTGCTGCTGGTGTTGATTATCAGCGCCTTTGTGCGTTGGCTGGAACGCAGGATGGGCGCTGATGAACGGGGCTGAACGCTACTTGAACAGCCCTTCCTTTTTCGCCAGCAGATAGGCCTCGTCAATCGAGCGATAAGCGCGGTCCATCAGTGTGTCGATGTCGTCTTTGGTCAGGATCAGCGGTGGCGAGATGATCATCCGGTCCCCCACATGACGCATCACCAGTTTGTTTTCAAAACAGCGATCACGGCACATCAGGCCGATGGTGCCGGCGGGCGCCTGGAACGGGGCGCGGTTGGCTTTGTCCGGGGACATGGCGACCGATGCGACCATACCGCAGACCTTTGCCTCGCCGATCATCGGGTGGTCGGCCAGTTCGGTCCAGCGTTCGGCCAGATAAGGGGCGGTCACATCGCGCACGGTGTCGACGATCTTTTCCTCTTCCAGAATACGCAGGTTTTCCAGCGCCACGGCGGCCGAGACCGGATGGGCGGAATAGGTGTAACCGTGGTTGAAGTCACCGGCGTTGGCGATTACTTCGGCCACCTCGTCCGACACCATCGAGCCACCAATCGGCGCATAGCCCGAGGACAAGCCCTTGGCGATGGTCATAATATCGGGGCGGATGTTGAAGGTATCGCAGCCGAACCAGTTGCCGGTGCGCCCAAAGCCGCAGATCACCTCATCGGCGATCAGCAGGATTTCGTGCGCATCGCAAATCCGCTGGATTTCCGGCCAGTAGGTTTCGGGCGGAATGATCACCCCGCCCGCACCCTGAATCGGCTCGGCGATAAAGGCGGCTACGCGGTCCTCACCGATTTCGGCAATCGCCTGCTCCAGCTGGCGGGCGCGTTCCAGACCGAATTCCTCGGGCGACAGATCGCCGCCCTGTGCATACCAGTTGGGCTCATCGATGTGGTGGATATCGGGGATCGGCAGGCCGCCCTGCGCGTGCATCGCCGACATTCCGCCAAGGCTGGCGGCGGCAACGGTCGATCCGTGATAGGCGTTCTTGCGCGATATGATCACCTTTTTGTCGGGCTTGCCCTTGGCGGCCCAGTAGTGACGCACTAGGCGAATGTTGGTGTCGTTGGCATCCGATCCCGAGCAGCCATAAAACACCTGGTTCAGATCACCGGGCACCAGTTCGGCCAGTTTGGTGGCCAGCGCCACGGCGGGCACATGGGTGGTCTGGAAGAAGGTGTTGTAATAGGGCAGTTCGCGCATTTGCCGTGCGGCGGCTTCGGCCAGTTCGTGACGGCCATAGCCGATGTTGACGCACCACAGACCCGCCATCGCGTCCATCAGTTCCACACCTTCGGAATCCGTCAGCGTCACGCCTTTGGCCGAGGTGATCACCCGCGCGCCCTTGGCGGCCAGTTCGGCACCGGCGGTAAACGGGTGCATATGATGCGCTGCATCAAGTTCCTGAAGCTCTTTGGTGGGCGGGTGGTTGGTGATCATGTTCATTGCGCATCTCCTGATGAAGCGGGTTTGATGCAGAATATGATCAAATTATTTTCTGTCAAACGGAATTGCTGTGTTTATGCATTTTCCAGCGATTGGCGGATGGCCTCGTGTCCCTGATGCAGGTCTTCCTTGATCGCCTGCGCCACCGCCTGCGGGTCGCCATCGCGCATGGCTTGCAACGCTTCCTGATGTTTGTCCGGCAGACTTGCGGTGCCGTACCGCCCCAGAACCACCCTCAAGGACGGACCGATTCGCAGCCAGAGTGATGCCGACATCGACAACAGGATATGGGCATCGGACTGTTGATACAGGTCATGGTGAAACCGGTAGTTGTATTTCAGGTAATCCGCGACATTTCCATTCGCGATCGCCACGTTCAGGGCCTGATCGGTGTCATATAACCCTTGATAATCCGTGCCCGACATGCGGCTGGTCGCCAGATAGGCCAATCGGGGTTCGATTGACAGTCGGGCAAAGGCGATTTCATCCAGTTGGGCCAGTGTCATTTGCGGCAGGATGATCCGCCGGTTGCCTTGAAATTCCAGTGCCCCTTCGGCGGTCAGGCGGCGGATGGCCTCGCGCACCGGCGTCATGCCGACGCCCAGTTCCTGCACCAGCCCCTGAATGGTGACCGGTTGACCGGGGGCAAATTCGCCCAGCAGGATCATCTCGCGGATCTGGCGATAGACGACCTCGTGAACGGGCAGGTTTTGCGGTGAATTATCCACTTTGTCCCCTTGGAAACGGTATCAACAATGACCCGAGTGGAAACTTTTTATTGCTTTGTGTCAATTTTTTTGATCAAATATTTCGACGGGAGCCGCGACTCCCGACCAACGGGAGAACAATCTATGAAAACGAATTTGCTGACAATGACGGCAGTGCTGGCCCTTGGGGCGGGCGCGGTTATGGCTGAAGAAGTGCATGTCTACAACTGGTCCGACTACATCGACGAAGGCCTGCTGACCAAGTTTCAGGACGAAACCGGTATCACGCTGATCTATGATGTGTTTGATTCCAACGAATTGCTGGAAACGAAAATGCTGGCCGGTGGGTCGGGTTATGATGTGGTGGTGCCGACGGCTGAATTCCTGCAACGGCAAATTCAGGCGGGCGCCTTCCAGAAACTGGATTATTCCAAGCTGCCCAATGCCGTGAACATGTGGGACGTAATCAAGGAACGCACAGCACAGTATGACCCCGGCAACGAATATTCGATCAACTATATGTGGGGCACCACCGGTATCGGCGTGAATGTTGCAAAAGTGAAAGAAGCGCTGGGAGAGGACGCCCCGATTGACTCGCTCGCGCTGATTTTCGATCCGGCCAATATGGAAAAACTGCAAAAATGCGGTGTGCATTTTCTGGATGCGCCATCGGAAATGATCCCTGCCGCGCTGGCCTATCTGGGCGAAAACCCGGATTCGGATGATCCCGATGTCATTGCCAAGGCCGGACCGGTTCTGACAGCCGTGGCCCCCTATGTGCAGAAATTCCACAGCTCGGAATATATCAACGCACTGGCCAACGGCGACATCTGCGTGGCCTTCGGCTGGTCCGGTGATGTGCTACAGGCGCGTGACCGCGCTGACGAGGCGGACAACGGCGTTGAAATCGCCTATAATTCCCCGAAAGAAGGCGCCTTGATGTGGTTTGACCAGATGGCCATTCCGGTGGATGCACCAAACCCCGACGGGGCGCATAAATTCCTGAATTTCATCATGGATGCACATAATGCGGCGGCTGCGTCGAACTATGTTTACTACGCCAACGGTAACAAGGCCTCGCAAGAGTTTCTGGAAGAGGATGTGATTACCGATCCGGCGATCTATCCGGACGAGGAAACCATGAAGCACCTTTACACCAAACGGCCTTATGCGCCCAAGGTGCAGCGGATTGTGACCCGTTTGTGGACCAAAGTAAAATCCGGCATCTAAGACCGTGACCAAATACTCCCCGCATAGGCCATGTGCCCGTGCGGGGTTTTAATTTTCGGGGGGAAATCAATGAATGATGCCAATGCCAGCGGTGTTTTTGCGCCTTGGGAAGATGCGGATGAAAAGCCGCTGATCGAGTTCCGCAATGTCACCAAACGGTTTGGCGATTTCACCGCGATTGATGACCTCAGCATCAACATCTACAGACAAGAATTCTACGCCCTGCTCGGCCCCTCGGGTTGTGGTAAAACCACCCTGATGCGGATGCTGGCGGGGTTTGAAACCCCGACCGAAGGCCAGATATTGCTGGACGGTCAGGACATGGCGGCGGTGCCCCCCAACAAACGCCCCACCAATATGATGTTCCAGTCCTATGCGCTGTTCCCGCACCTGACAGTAGCCGAAAACATTGCCTTTGGCCTGAAAAGATCCGACATGCCGAAATCGGAAATCGCCGGACGGGTGGATGAAATGCTGCGCTTAACAAGGCTGGAGCAATTCGGCAAACGCAAACCGCACCAGATTTCCGGTGGACAGCGGCAGCGGGTGGCGCTGGCGCGATCTCTGGCCAAGGCGCCGAAACTGCTGCTGCTGGATGAGCCTCTGGGCGCTCTGGACAAAAAGCTGCGGCAGGAAACCCAGTTTGAACTGATGGATATTCAGGAAAAAACCGGCACCACATTCGTGATCGTCACCCACGACCAGGAAGAGGCAATGACCGTTGCCTCGCGCATTGCCGTGATGGATGCGGGGCGGATCATTCAGGTAGCCACGCCGGACCGCCTGTATGAAAACCCCAACACGGTTTACGTCGCGGACTTTATTGGTGAAATCAACCTGATCGAAGGCAAGGCCGAGCCATTGGGCGACAAGCTGACCGAAATCCATTGGGCCGAGGGCGAAGTGCCGATCATCGGAACCGCGGCCGAGGATTTGCCAAAAGGCACCGCGTGCCATTTTGCCATCCGCCCTGAGAAAGTAGCCATTTCCAGCGAACGCCCCGAAACCCACGCCAATGCGGTGCAGGGGCGGGTGCATGACATTGCTTATCTTGGGAATATCTCGACCTATCATGTCGAGCTGAAAAACGGTCAGATCATCAAGGCGCAGGCCGCAAACAACCGCCGTCTGTCGCGGCGCAGTTTCACATGGGAAGACCCGGTCTGGCTGTCATGGACCGACACCGCCGGTGTCATCCTGACAGAATAGGGGGGCGGATATGCGACGCCTTTTCCTGATTGCTGTTCCCTATCTGTGGCTGCTGGCCCTGTTTTTGGTACCCTTTCTGATCGTGCTGAAAATCTCGCTGTCCGATCCGGCTATTGCACGCCCGCCTTATACGCCCACGCTGGATATTGCGCTGGGCTGGCAGGGGCTGAAGGATTTCTTTAGCCAACTGGATTTCGAAAACTTCACATTTCTGACCGAAGACGCGCTTTACTGGAAGGCCTATCTGTCCAGCCTGAAAATTGCGGTAGTTTCCACCCTGATCACCCTGCTGGTCGGTTTCCCCATCGCTTACGGCATGGCCAAGGCCCCGACCGAATGGCGTCCGACCCTGATGATGCTGGTGATCCTGCCGTTCTGGACCAGCTTTCTGATCCGCATTTACGCATGGATGGGTATCCTCAGCAACGAAGGCTATCTGAACCAGATCCTGATGTGGTCGGGCCTGACAGACGAGCCGCTGAAACTGCTGAACACCAATATCGCCGTCTATATCGGCATCGTCTACACCTATCTGCCCTTCATGATCCTGCCGATTTACGCGACGCTGGAGAAGCTGGACGATTCCCTGCTGGAAGCGGCCGAAGATCTGGGCTGTTCGCGCCTGTCGGCGTTTTGGCTGGTCACCATGCCACTGTCCAAACCGGGCATCATTGCGGGCTGTTTTCTGGTGTTCATTCCGGCGATTGGCGAATTCGTCATCCCCTCATTGCTGGGCGGATCACAAACCCTGATGATCGGCAAGGTACTGTGGGAGGAGTTCTTCAGTAACCGCGACTGGCCCGTGGCCTCTGCCGTGGCCGTGGTCCTGCTGCTGGTGCTGGTAATCCCGATCATCCTGTTCCAGCGCAATGAACAAAAGCAACGCGAGGAGGGTCTGTAATGCGCCGTTTTACTTGGTTCAACGCCACGGCCCTGACGCTGGGCTTTGCCTTCCTTTACCTGCCGATGCTCATCCTGATCATCTATAGCTTCAATGAATCGCGTCTGGTGACGGTCTGGGCCGGGTTTTCCACCAAATGGTATGGTGAACTGTTGCAGAATCAGGCCTTCCTGAATGCGGCCTGGGTCACGCTGAAGGTGGCGGTGATTTCCTCGTCCCTTGCGGCGGTTCTGGGCACGATGGCGGCCTATGCGATGGTGCGCGGGGGGCGGTTTCGCGGGCGCACGCTGTTTTCCGGCATGATCTATGCGCCGCTGGTGATGCCCGAAGTGATCACCGGCCTGTCGCTGTTGTTGCTGTTCATCGCCATCGGCATGGACCGCGGCGTGACCACGATCGTGCTGGCGCATACCACCTTTTCGATGTGCTATGTGTCGGTGGTGGTGTCCTCGCGGTTGGCCACCTTTGACCGGTCGCTGGAAGAGGCCGCGCTTGATCTGGGCTGCACCCCGTTTGATGCCTTTCGCAGTGTCACCCTGCCGATCATCGCCCCGGCTGTGGTGTCGGGCTGGTTGCTGGCGTTTACCCTGTCGCTGGACGATCTGGTGATTGCGTCGTTTACCTCGGGGCCGTCCTCGACCACCTTGCCGATCAAAATCTACAGCGCCGTGCGCCTTGGGGTCAGCCCCGAGATCAACGCGCTGTCCACGATCATGATCCTGATTGTGACGGTCGGGGTGATTGCCGCCTCGCTGGTCTCGAAACGCTCGATTGCGCTGCAAAAGGCGGATGAGCAAAAGGCGTTGCAGCAATAGGTCTACAGGGCGTTGATGTGCTGCCACAGGGTTTCGCTGGCGGTGTTCAGCAAATGGTTTTCGGCCACAAACGCGCGGGATTTCCGGCCGCGCATCTGCCGTTCGGCGGGCGAGCCTAACAACCGATCCAACGCCTGTGCCAGTGCTATTGGACCGTGATCTATGGGCATCAACCCGTCCGCCAACACCACATCCCGCACCCCGTCGCGGTTCTGTGCCACCACCGGCAGACCGGCGGCCTGTGCCTCCAGATAGACCATGCCAAAGGCTTCGTTCACGCCGGGCCACAGGAAGGCGTCAGCATCGCGGTAGGCCTGATCCAGCCCGCCGCGATCAAGCTGCCCCAGAAAGGTGATGCGCGGGGCAAGCGGGGCGAACAGGGTTTGGATTTCCGCACGGGCAGGGCCGTCGCCGGTGATTTGCAGGTGCCAGTCGGGTGTTTTCAGCAGCGGCAGGGTGTTGGCGATGATCCTGAAAGAGTCCAGTTTATCCCCACCGCGCAACATGGCCACGGTCAGGATGGTTTGCCCTGTCAGCGGGGCAGGGGCGGGCAGGTCGGTTCGGGGCAGGAAAGGGTGCAGTTTGACCAGCCGTTGCCCCTTGGGCCGCATCTGTTCCAGCGCCACGCGGTCGCGTTCGGTGAAATAGAACACCAGATCGGCGTGGTCGGTCGCGGTCTCGGCCAGCGCGGCGAAACGCGACCACGGGCCGGTCAAGCGTTTGGCGGAACGGGTCGCTTCGATCAGGATATAAGGGATGTTCAGCGCGCGGGCGACAATCGGGCCGATGATGTCGGGGGCTTTATAATAGTTGTGATAGGTCACCCACACCCGCCAGCCGCCTTTGGCGATCAGGCGCTTGGCCTCGTCACGGGCCTGCTGTTCCAGTTCGGCCTGAACAGCCCCGTCACCCTTGCCATCGTAAAGCCGCAGCTCGCAAACCAGTTCCGCCCGATCCCCCAGCGCCGCCATTAATGCCCGCGCCATTTGTCGGTCTCCCGACGGGGTGGCATGTGTCGGGGGTTTCATCGGGGCGTAAAAGGCGATGGTCCCCATGCCGCTACCCTGCCATCATCTGGCACAGCAGCTGGTCCAGCCGTTTGATCCCCGGCATCATGCCGAAATCCGATTGCAACCGCGCCAGCGCTGCCTTGGCCATTTTGGCGCGTCGTTCAGGGTCCATCGACAGATCGTAAATTGCGCCCGCCAGCGGTTCGGCCGCATCATCGGACAGCACGCCATGCACGCCGTTATCGATGAATTCGGGGATGGCGGAAACCGGCGTCGATATGATCGGCAGCAATTGCGAGGCCGCCTCCATCAGCACATTGGGCAGCCCGTCGCGGTCGCCGTCCCTGGCGATCCGGCTGGGCAGGATGAAAATATCGCTATTGCGCATTTCCTCGATCACTTCGGGCTGGTTCATCGCACCCTGCCACGTGATCCGGTCGGAAATTCCGGCCCTGTCCGCGCGTTCGCGCAGGGTGGTTTTCAGATCACCGCCGCCAATGTGGGTCCAGTGCCAGTCCAGATCATTAGGCAGCAAGGCCAGCGCGTCGATCAGATTGTCAAAGCCCTTCTTTTCCACCAGTCGCCCGACCGACATCAGCCGGATGGTGCCTTTGGGCGGATCGGTGCGTTCGGGGGGCGCAGGAAACCGGCTCAGGTCCAGCCCGTGATAGACCAGATGCATCCGCTCCGGCGTGTCGGCCAGCCCTTGCAGGTGTTCGGCACCAAAACCGGTGCAGGTGACGCCGAATGTGGCGCCATAGGTGGCGGCAGACAGTTTTTCGCGTTTTTCCCACTCTGGCGATGTCCAGATGTCCTTGGCATGGGCCGCGAAACTCCACGGCAATCCACGCATAACGGCGGCATATCGGGCGACGGATGATGGCGTGTGCATAAAATGCGCATAAAGGCCCAGCGTTTCGATTGGCATTTCAGCAGCCAGCACACAGGCTTGGCCAAACCGGCGGATACGGTTGTGGGTTTTGTCGCGGGCATAGTCCTGTTTCCAGAGCGCATAGGCCTGTTTGTAGCCGGGCAATTTGTGCACCCTCCACCACGCACGCAGCACCCGCAGCGGTTCCTGATGCAGGTATTCCGGCAGGTAACGCACCCGCGCCTTGATCCGGTCATGCAGCGGGTGGCGCTTTTTGTCGGTGGGAAAGCGCAAGGACCAGATGTCGAACCGCTGGCCGACATCTTCCAATGCGGCCAGTTCCTGCGCGATAAAGGTTTCCGACAGGCGCGGCCAGCCTTTGACGATGATTGCTAGCGGCGGGGCGGTCATGTTTTGACCAGCTCCTGAACACGCGCGGAGACATAATCCAGCCCGTCCAGCAATCCGTTGTGGTGATGCGCCGAGGGCGGCGGCTGATCGGGCAGGCCACGGATGGCCTTGATCATCGCCTCGGGGGTCATGCCGTCGCGGTCCTCGTCGATCATGCGGGTCAGGCCCAGTTGTTCGGCCCTTTTGGCGCGGATGAATTGTTCACGGCGCGGCACGGTGCGCGGCACGATCACGGCGGGTTTGTCAAAGGACAGGACTTCGCAAAAGGTGTTATAGCCGCCCATACAGATCACGCCCTGCGCGCCGGCAAACAGGTGTTCGATCTTGGATTCAAAACCGACGGATTGTACGCGACCGTCCAGTTTGGCCACCCGTTTTTCAAAGTCCACACGGGTATCGCCGGACAGGAAGGGGCCATAAACCAGCACGGCAATGGGCGACAGATCGGGGTCTTGCTCGTATGCGGACAGGACAAGGTTGACCATCGCCTCGCCATCGCCCCCGCCGCCCGGCGTGATCAGGATATAGGGTCGCGGAATGGACAGCGGTTGATCCCCGACCTCGCGGCGCAGATAACCTGTCCAGTGCATCCGCTTGCGCACCGATTGGGGCAGGTCCAGACCTTCGGTCGGATCATAGATGGATTTCAGCCCGTAAACCCAGATTTCGTCATAGAATTCTTCGGCGGCCTTGCTCGCGCCCTTGCGCTCCCATTCCACGGCTAGCGTTTCGGGGGAATCCAGCACATCGCGCAGGCCAAGCACCAGTTTGGTTTTGCCGTTGTCCCTCAGGTATTCCAGCGTTGGCAGCAATTCACCGCGAAACCCTGTCGGTTCCTTGTCAACGATCAGCAGGTCGGGAACATAGTATTCGGCCGCAGACCGGATCAGCCCCGCGCGCAGATTGGTGGTTTCATCAATATCCAGCCCCAGCGTCTGGCTGATATACGATCCATCCGACATCTTGGTCACGCCGGGCAGGCGGATGTGGTCGACATGTTCGGGAAAGGTAAACCGCCCCACCACAGGTGATCCGGTCAGGATCAGCGCTGACAGGCCCGGATCATCCTTGGTGATCGCCGCCGCAATCGCCCGCGAGCGGCGCAAATGCCCAAGCCCGAACGTGTCGTGACTGTAGAACAGTACCCGCGGCTGGTGTTCCGCAGTGTTGGGGGCTTTGGTCAGTTTGTTCAGCATGTATTCCCCGATCTGCCCTAGGGCCGCAAATCTGCACCGGCGCGGCCCAGCACGCCTTTCAGATCATAAACGGTTGCATTTGGTCGCCCCAGGGCGCGGATTTTATCGGCTCCCATTTCGACGAATTCGGAATGGGCCACGGCAAGGATGATCCCGTCGTAAGCCCCTGTTTCAAGGGTTTGCACAGGGGTGATGCCGTATTCGGACTGCATCACATCGGGCGAAACCCACGGATCATAGACATCGGCATTGATCGAATAGGCCGACAGTTCATCCAGAATATCGACCACCTTTGTGTTGCGGGTATCGGCGCAGTTTTCCTTGAAGGTAAACCCCAGCACCAGCACCCGCGCGCGGGTTACGTCCACCTTGCGGGCCAGCATTTCCTTGACCAACACCTGCGCGATATGGCGCCCCATATGATCATTGATCCGGCGGCCGGCCAGAATGACTTCGGGATGGTATCCGGTCTGTTCGGCCTTGTAGGTCAGGTAATAGGGGTCAACCCCGATGCAATGCCCGCCCACCAGACCGGGGCGGAAGGGTAGGAAATTCCACTTGGTTCCGGCGGCTTCCAGCACTTCCAGCGTGTCCAGACCCAGCCGCGAAAAGATCAGGGCGAATTCGTTGACCAATGCGATGTTCAGATCGCGCTGGGTGTTTTCGATCACCTTGGCGGCCTCGGCGGTTTTGATCGAACTGGCGCGGTGCAGACCGGCCTTGACCAACGGGGCATAGATGGTCTCGACACGATCCAGCGTTTCATCATCCTGCGCCGATATGATCTTGACCACATTTTCCAGCGAATGTTCCGCGTCGCCCGGATTGATCCGTTCGGGCGAATAGCCCAGCTTGATATCGTCATACATCCGCAAGCCGCTTTGATCTGCCAATGCAGGGCCGCAGATTTCTTCGGTAACGCCGGGGTAGACGGTGGATTCGACAACCACCAAGGCCCCTTTGGCCAGATGCGGCGCGATTACCTTGCAGGCGCCCAGCATGGGCGACAGATCCGGCTTTTTGGCATCGGTGATCGGGGTGGGGACAGCGATGATAAACGCGGTGCAACCGGCAAGATCCTGTGCGTCCGATGTGAATTTCGCGGTCGAGGATTTAAGTGAATCCGTTGACACCTCGCCATTGGTGTCGGTTTGCCGGTGCAGGGCCTCCACATGGCGGGAATTGGTGTCGAACCCCACCACTTCGACCCCTTCACGGGCCAGCGCCAGCGCCAAAGGCAGCCCGACATAGCCCAACCCGATGATCGCGATTTTGTCTGTGACCTTCTTTGTCATTATTCCATCTTTGCTTAAGTCATTGGCGCAAGGCACCAGATAGCACGGCAATCACAAATACGACAAAGTTAACGCCGCATTGGTAGTGTCAAAAGGCGCGACAACTCCGGCTGCGGCCGATCAAGGGAATTATCTATCCATTCAGCCAGAAATTGCAATTGGATTTCAAGCACTTTTGCGTATGAGACCATATCTCGCAGGGTTTTGAGAAAGCGTGAGCAACATGGCCCGCCCTGCAATTGCACATTCCAGTCTGTTGGCTTAGAATTGCGGGTCAGATTGCTTGAAGATTGGATAAGAAAATGTCGGGCCTGCGCTACTGGTTTACACTATGTGTAATGTTGATCTCGCTAGCTGCCTTTCCGGCTGTGTCCCAAAGCATTACTGGCCTTTTGGGTGGAGATCAGACAACAGCCCAATCCACGGAAACCGATACCCTGACAGAACTTATGCGGCAGGCCACTGAAAGCGGTGTAACGGTCGTAATCATCGATCCTGATGGCAAGATCGTCGGGAATTCAGACAGTGCGAACGGCACGGCAAATGGCGTAAGCGGTCGGGAAATGTCTGGTCTGATGGCGATGCAGGATGAAGCGGTGCGGTTTCGCCGGGACTTGAAGCGGATGCTGAAATCCATGCCTGATTCATTTACCGAAGTAGAGTATATCCTGCGCGACAGCAGTCCGGACGGCAATATTTCCACCTTCTTCAAAGCCCTGTTGTGGAGCCTTTTGTTTTTCGCCATCGGTATGGTGGTGGAACGCGAGATCTATGGCCGCCGCTTTGCCAAAAAATATGTGGTGGCCCGCGTTCTGGAACACCCTGTCGGATATTCGGAAAAACTGCCGTTTCTGGTTTACCGTTTCTTTGTCGGGGTCGGTGGAATTCTGGTTTCGATGATCGTGGCCTATGGGTTGGGATATGCTGTTTTCGGCGAGGAAACCGATACCGCGATGCAGTTTACCATCACTGTAATCTTCGTGGCCTATGCAGGTATTCGCTTTGTTACAACGATCTGGCGGATGGTTCTGGCCCCCTATCTGTGCCAGTATCGTATTCCGCAATTTTCGAACAAGGACGCGCTAAAGCTATATTACTGGGCGTCAATTCTGGCGATTCTGGATATTTGTTCGCTGATGTTCAGTGTCTGGGTTTCCGAACTGGGGCTGAATTACGAAGTATACGCGTTTATATCGTCGGCAATGGCAATGATGGTCGCAATCATGAATATCATCATGGTTCTGGTCAATCGGCGCGCTGTATCACGCGCAATTCGCAACGGCCGCCCTGTCGAGGAAACCAATTTCGCAGCCAAGTTTGTCTCCTACGCCTGGGTGCCGGTTGTCATAATCTATTTTATCTATTCGTGGGTCCGGCTAACGCATGATCTGGTGCTGCAACAGCCACCAGCCTTTCCGTTGATTGCAGGTGCATATGGTGTGGGCACCGTGATTATCGTTGTCTATGCGATCATCAATTATGTGATCGAACGGCTTTTCGCCAAAGCACGGGAAGCACGGAAAATATCGGCCGAGATGAAGAAGGACGATCATGCAGATAATGAGGCGGGGCCAGAGGCGGTTGACGCTGCGCTGGATGGCGACGTGATGCCGCCTGATGCAACCGAACCTGAACCAGAGCAGGTTGCACTGGAAAATATAAAGAACCCTGCATCACACCCGCTTGCCAATTTCGAGGATCTGGCACGGCGGGTTTCCGGCATTCTGGCATTTGTTGCAGGGTTCTGGGCCTTTATCGAGATCTGGGGCGGCAATATGTCAATGGTTCGTGCATCCGTTGTCGAACGCGGGCTGGATTCTGTTGTTATCCTTTTCATCGCCTATATCGTCTACCATTCCTTTCGCATCTGGATTGATAGCAAAATCGCCGCAGAACAAAGCGACGCCCCCGAGGTTGAACTGGGCGGCGAAGGGGGGGGCGAAGGGGCCAGCCGTCTGTCAACGCTGCTGCCACTGTTTCGCATTTCGATGATGATCCTGATCATCACCACCTTTACCCTGATCCTGCTGTCGCAACTGGGCATCAACGTCAGCCCGTTGTTTGCCGGTGCCGGTGTTGTCGGTCTGGCCATCGGTTTTGGCGCACAGACACTGGTGCGGGATATATTTTCGGGGGTGTTCTTTTTGCTGGATGATGCGTTTCGCAAAGGCGAATATATTGACACTGGCGATGTGAAGGGCACGGTTGAAAAAATCTCGCTGCGCTCGATGCAATTGCGCCATCACCGTGGCCCGCTGAATACGATCCCCTTTGGCGAAATCCAGTTTCTGACCAATTTTTCCCGCGATTGGGTAATTATGAAGCTGCCGCTGCGGGTCCCCTATGACACCGACCCTGAACGCGTGCGCAAGCTGATCAAAAAGCTGGGGCAGGAATTGCTTGAAGACCCTTTGATCGGCAAGGATTTCTTGCAGCCCCTGAAATCGCAAGGCGTGATCGAGATGCAGGATTCGGCCATGATCATCCGGGTGAAATTCATGACCAAACCGGGTGGCCAGTGGCTGATCCGCAAAAGGGTTTTGCAGGAAATTCGCGATCTGTTTGAACGCGAAGGCATCAAATTCGCCCACCGCGAAGTGACGGTGCGTCTGGCCGAGGATGACAATGGCAAGGCCCATAATCTGACCAAAGAGCAGAAAGAAGCCGTCGCTGCTGCCGCACTTCCGGTTCTGGAAGAAGACGAGATGGCCGAAAATCCCAATGCAAACGGTGGAGATGACCGCTAGTTTTTGTAGGGGTCCAGTGAATCCCGCAAGCCATCACCAAAGAAGCTGAACGCCAGCACAGTGATGATGATCGGCAGCATCGGGATGGCCGTCCACGGGTAAATCTCGATCGAGGCAAGATGCTGCGCGTCATTCAGCATCACCCCCCAGCTAACGGCCGGTGCCCGCAGGCCCAGACCGAGGAACGACAGCGCCGTTTCCCCCAGGATCATCGCCGGGATCGACAGGGTGGCGCTGGCAATCAGGTGGCTCAGGAAATTTGGCAACAGGTGTTTGCGGATCACCCGCGCCGGTTTGGCGCCCATGACTTCGGCCGCCTTGACGTATTCCTCTTCCCGCAAGGCAAGGAACTTTGATCGCACTGCACGGGCCAGCCCCGGCCAATCCAGCGCGCCAAGGATCAGCGAGATCATAAAGAACACCGCCACCGGCCCCCAACTGGCAGGCACCGCCGCCGACAGGGCCAGCCACAGGGGCAGTTCGGGGATAGAGCGCAAGATTTCAATGATCCGCTGGATGGTCCAGTCGATACGTCCGCCGAAATATCCGGCGATACTGCCGAATGTGATGCCCAGCAGGAAGGACACGGTGATGCCGATCAACCCCACGGTCATCGACAATTGCGCGCCATACAGGATTCGCGAAAACACATCCCGCCCCAACCGGTCCGAGCCAAACAGGAACAGCGATGCCCCTTCGGGTGCACAAACAAGGTGACGGTTGGTTTTGAACAGCCCGATGATGGTGTATTCCCCGCCTTCGCAGAAAAACTCCAGCGGCATGGCTTTGGTTTTGTCGGTGCTATAATCCCAGCGATAATTCACCAGATCGGCATGCGCCGTGGTCGGATAGACATAGGGGCCGATGAATTTGCCATCATGGAACAGATGGATCCCTTGCGGCGGGGCATAAAGATAATCGGCGTTGCGTTCGTTCGGGGTGTAGGGGGCAATGAAACCGGCAAAGGGCAACAACAGATAGCCGACCAGCAGGAAAATAGCGGATATCAGCGCCAGCCGGTGTTTGCGAAACGCGCGCCAGACCAGTTTCCAGTTGGGCATGTCCAGATCGGCGCGCTCGATCGCGCTCAGGTCTTCGTTTTCATCATAGGGGGCGTCTGAAACATAGCGCCCGTCGGGTAAAATGGTCATCAGTCGCGCCCCCCGTAACGGATGCGCGGATCAAGCAGCATCAACAACACATCCGAAATCATCGTGCCCACCAGCGTCAGCAGCGCCACGAACAACAGGATGAAACCGGCCAGAAACTGGTCCTGGGTTTTCAGTGCAGTCAGCAGGGCGGGGCCGATGGTTTGCAAGCCCAGCACCACCGACACCAGCACCGAACCCGAAATCAGCGAAGGCAGCAGGTTGCCGATATCGGCCACGAACGGGTTGAACGCCATGCGCAGCGGATATTTCCACAGCCGTTTGGCCGGTGGCAGCCCCTTGGCGCGGGCGGTTTCGACATAGGGTTTGCCCAATTCGTCCAGCAGATTGGCGCGCAGGCGTTGCATCATTCCGGCCGCGCCAGCAGTGCCGATCACAAAGGTCGGGACGATCAGATGCACAAGGATGGATTTCACCTTTTCAAGGCTCATCGGTTCGCCTTCCAGTTCCGGCGCCATCAGCCCGCCAATCGGCAGGTCGAAATAGCGGTGGCCGTAATAGAACAGCATCAGCGCCAGCAGGAAATTCGGCGTGGCCAGCCCCAGATAGCCGACGAAGGAACTGGTGTAATCCACCCATGTTTTTGCCTTGGCCGCCGCCAGAACCCCCAGCGGCAGCGCCACCAGATAGACGAACAATACCGCCGCAACATTGACCAGAACGGTAAGCCACAGCGCCTCGCCTACGATTTCCGAAACCGGTCGGTCAAATTCGAACGACCAGCCGAAATCGCCCTGCAACATGCCGGAATACCCCTGCGGGCCGGGGGTGAAACCCATCCAGATCGTGTATTGTTCCCACAGCGGGCGGTCCATGGCGTATTCGTGATACATGAATTCGGCCTTGGCGATGCCGGCCTCCTGACCCGTGGCGCGCAGTTCGGTTAGCTGGTTTGACAGGTAATCGCCCGGCGGCAGGTTGATGATGATGAAAATCAGCACCGACACCACAAGCAGCGTCAGCAGCATGGTGATAAACCGCAAGGTGGCATAGCGCAGGATTGCCATCATTCGCCCCCTTCCGTCGTGAAGAAGAATTCGTCGGGCCGGTGGATGCCGAATTGCGCGCCGGGTTCCCACGCCCAGAAGGCCACTTCGGGCACGTTGCGCAGGCGGCGTGATACCACAACGGGTTGCGGGGCCTCGGACAATAGGCCGATGCCGTAATGCTGATCGGCATGGATCGCCAGCATTTCATCCCAGATCACGCGGCGCTCAGAGCGGTTTTCGGCCTGCTCCCAGTCCTTGGACAGTTGCAACAGGCGGATGGCCTCGGGCATATCTGGCGCTTCACCGGCCTGCCCGTCGGTCTGGAAATATTGCCCCCACATGGGCCATGCGAAAAATTCCTGTGCGCGCGGGGCCAGATAGTCGGGGGACGTGTCCAGCGTCGGGATGCCATTGTCCCAGCCATACCAGACCGAGGCCATCGAGGCCCCCGAATAGACGCGGTTGCGCAGGGTATCGCGGCTGAACGGGCGCATGATCAGGCGCACGCCGATATCGCGCCATGTGTCGGTGATGATCTGAAGCGCGTTCTCGACCTCTTGGCGTTCGCCCGCCGTTTCCACAATGATCGCCAGCGTGCGGCCATCGGGCAGTTTGCGGTATCCGGCTGGGGTGCGGTCGGTCAGGCCCATGTCATCCAGCAACGCATTGGCCTGCTGGATGTCGAATTGCGCCCATGCCGCGCGGTAGGCACCGTTATAGAACGGGCTTTGGGGCAGCACGGTCATGCCGCCTTCCTTGGCGATGCCAAAATATAACGCGCGGTTGATCATGCGCCGGTCGATCCCCAGCGACAGCGCCCGTCTAAACCGCACATCGCGCAAAATCTTGCGCCATTCGGGATCGGCGTAGTTCAGGTTGGGATAAATCGCGATCTGCGAGGCGGTGCCGTTGGCCCACAGGAACACGCGATAATTGCCGTTCTCCAGCTCGCCTTTCTTCAGGATGGAAATATCGCGAAACCCCAATCCGCGCGCCTGTAGGCTGCTTTCACCCGCGTTGGATTTCGCGGCCACCAGCCCGCGCCCGACAACGGTCATTTCCACCTCGTCGATATAGGGTAATTGCGTGCCCTGGCTGTCGATCCGGTGGTAATAGGGGTTGCGCACGAACATGAACCGGCTGTTTGCATTGCCGCCAACCCGCATCCACGGCTGCAACGTGGGCAGGTCCGGATTGTCGAATTTGTACATATTGTCCAGCTTGTTGTGCATCGCGGCCCAACTGCGCACACGCATGGTTTCGATCTTGTCTTCCATCGCTTCGGGCGGGGTGAAATCGGCGTGGAACTGTTTCAGGTAATGCGCGGGCCGAAAGATGAACGGTGGGCGGGCCTGTGCCAGTGTCGGGATGAAATGGGTATTTGGCCGGGACCATTCATAGATGATGGTCTGCGGATCGGGAAAGCTGACTTGCGGCATTTCCCCGTCCACCCGCAGGAATTCGGGCGGGCCTGAGGGGGACAGATCGGGGTTATTGGCGACATTCACCCACCAGTATTTGAAATCATCCGAGGTAAAGGGTGCCCCGTCCGACCAGCGGTGCCCCTTGCGCAGATGCAGGGTGAATTTACGGCCCTCTTTGACATTATAATCGGCCAGAATATCGGGGGCCAGAACATAGTCCTGATCATAACCAACCAGCCGCGCGTAGCCAAAGGGCACCATCTGCCGGATGTCTTTCGCGCGGGTGACCATCGTGTGCAAGGTGCCGCCCTGAGTGCCAAAATCACGCCCCTTGTCCGCCAGATTGACGATCAGGGGATCGGACGGGATGCGGTCGGTGGCGGCGGGCATTTCGCCCGCAGCGACTTTGTCGGCCCAATAGGGGCTTTCCTGCACATCGGTTTGGGCAAACAGCGGACCGGCAAACAGCATGGCGATAATAATGGTGAACAGTCTACGCATGACAACGCACCCTGTGGCCTGGCTCGATCTCGGTCAATGGCGGGGATTTGCTTTCAACGGGGCGGAACATCTCGGGCCAGCTGTCGGGGCTGCCCGCCCCTTTGGCAACGACCTCGAGGTTAATCGGGCGGTTGATATCCGGTTCCGGCTGCGCCGCCAGCAGCGCCTGCGTGTAGGGATGGCGCGGGTTGTGGAAAAGGGTGCAGGGCGGGGCCTGCTCCACCACTTGCCCGCGGTGCATCACGGCGACCTCGTCTGCGATACGCGATACCACGGCCAGATCGTGACTGATGAACAGATAGGACAGGCCCATGCGTTTTTGCAAATCCTCGAACAGGCACAGGATTTGATCCTGCACCGATACATCCAGCGCCGAGGTTGGTTCGTCACACACCAGAAACACAGGGTTCATCGCCAACGCCCGCGCAATCGACAGGCGTTGCCGCTGGCCACCGGAAAAAGCGTGCGGGTAACGGTATAGAATGCGCGAATCCAGCCCGACCCATTCCAGCACCTCGACCGCGCGGTCGCGACGTTGCGAACGGGTGCCGATATTGTTGATGTCCAGCGGTTCGGTCAGGGCATCCACCACCCGCATCCGTGGATTGAACGAGGAATAGGGGTCCTGAAATATCGGTTGCAATTGCTGGCGAAATAATGCGCATTGATCGCTTTGCAGATTGTTGACATCCAGCACCTCGCCACCCTTTTCGCCGCAAAAACTGATCCTGCCGCCTTCGTCCGGCTTTTCCGCCCCCAGCACCATCCGCGCGCAGGTGGTTTTGCCCGAGCCGGATTCGCCCACGACCGCCAGCGTTTTGCCGCGTGCGACCGACAGGTTTATGTCGCGGGCGGCCTTGATGTCGATCGAAGGGCTCCAGAATGATCCGGCGCGCACATGGTAGGTTTTGGAAACGGATTTCATTTCCAGTATCACATCATCGTGCGGCACAGGTGGCTCTGGCGTGGTGGCGGCCGGAATGACCGGTGCGGCGGCAAACAGTTTTTGCGTGTATTTATGCGCCGGTGCGCCGATCACATATTCGACCCGTCCGGCCTCCATTACGCTGCCACGATGCAAAACTACCACGGTATCGGCCATATTTGCTACGACCCCCAGATCATGGGTGACGAATATCACCGACATGCCGGTTTCTTTTTGCAGTTCCTTGATCAGCCCCAGCACCTGCGCCTGCGTGGTCACATCCAGCGCCGTTGTCGGTTCGTCCGCAATCAGCAGATCGGGCTTGGCGACCGTGGCCATGGCGATCATCGCGCGTTGCCGCATGCCGCCGGACAGTTCGAACGGATAGGCGCGAAACACCCTTTCGGGGTTGTGAAAGCCCACACGCTCGAATTGCTCCAGCACCTGCGTTTTGGCATCGCGGTTGCTGATGTTTTTGTGCAGCGTCAGAATTTCGGAAACCTGATTGCCGATCCTGTGCAGCGGCGACAGTGATTGCATCGGTTCCTGAAAGATCATCGAAATCCGGTTGCCGCGAATATCGCGCATCTGTTTGCGCGGCAATGCACTGAGGTTCAGTGCACCGGCATCGTTACAGTTCAGGAAAACACCTTCGGATCTGACATTTGCGGTCTTTGGCAACAGTTGCAAAATCGCGCGGCAGCTTAGGGTTTTGCCCGAGCCGGATTCCCCCACCAGCGCCAGTGTTTCCCCGGCGTTTACCGAAAAGCTGACATCATCCACCACCGGCGGGTCGGATTTGAAGCTTATCGTCAGGTTTTTGACTTGCAGCAGGGCCGTCATTCAATACTTTCGATGGGTTTTGCAGAAACGGGCCTGCGTGGTGTCGTTGCGGCAAGTATCGCGCGGGGTGGCGTGATTAGTCAAATGCCAATTTTTCCGTCACGCTAACGTTATTCATGGTGTGGCGCAGGCACTGGTTTCTTTGCCGGATACTATCATATAGGTTTCAGTAAACCATAAAGGGTCATCGCCAAATGAGCAGACTGGATGTATTCATCAACCGCATGGTGTCGCAACGCGCCTGCATTGATTTTGCCGCACAAAACACCGCCGGAATGACAGGGCCGGTGTTTGAACTGGGCCTTGGCAACGGGCGCACCTATGACCATCTGCGCGAGGTCATTTCCGGGCGCGATATATATGTGTTTGAACGCGAAGTGGCCTCGAACCCTGCCTCGACCCCGCCCGGGGATCGCACCATTCTGGGGGATGTTTTTGAAACCCTGCCGCAGGCGCTGGAACGGTTCGGTCCGGCGGCCAGTTTTATCCACGCCGATCTGGGCGGGCATAACCTGAAGAAAAACGACGAATTCGCCCGCAATATTTCACCTTATGTGGAACCTCTGCTGGCCAAGGGCGGGCTGATGGTGTCCAGCGACCGGATGTATTTCGATGGGTTGCAGGAAATCGACCTGCCGCCGGATGCCGTTCCGGGGCGTTGTTTTATCTATCGAAAGCAGGGCTAGCCGATGGTGCAGCTGGCAATTCTTCGCCATGGTCACACCCCGTGGAACCGCGCGGGGCGTATTCAGGGGCGCACCGATATCGCACTTGAGGAAAGCGCCGCCGCCGATCTGGGGCAGTTGCGCTTGCCCGATGAATGGGCCGGGGCTGATCTGCTGGCCAGCCCGCTAAAGCGCGCGGTTGAAACCGCCCGTCTGGTGGCGGGGCGTGATCCTGCGGTCGATCCGGCGCTGATCGAAATGGACTGGGGCAAATGGGAGGGGCTGTATGGTCTGGATTTGAGAGCGGACCCTGCCACGGGCTTTCGCGATATCGAGGATTGGGGCTGGGATTACCGCCCCCCTGCAGGTGAAAGCCCCGCGGATGTCTGGGCGCGGCTGGAGCCTTGGGTGAAATCGCTAAAACGCGACACAGTAGCGGTTTGTCATATCGGCATCATGCGGGTGTTGCTGGCGCGGGCGCATGGCTGGAATTTCAGCGGCCCCGCCCCGTTCAGGATCAAACGCAACTGGCTGTTCCTGATTGAGCTAAAGGACGGCCTGAAGGTGGGTCGCCCGGAACGGATCAAACTGTCGGGGCGTGACGCATGAAGGTTCTGATTGCAGTCACCCACCTGCTGGGCGCGGGCCACCTTAGCCGCGCTTTGACACTGGCGCGGGCGTTTGTGGCGGAGGGTCATGCGGTGACGGTTCTGTCCGGAGGTATGCCGGTGCCGCAGTTCGATACCGACGGGATTACATTGCGCCAACTGCCGCCGCTGCGCTCGGACGGGACCAATTTTACCCGTCTGCTGACCGCCGGAGGGGATGTGGCCGATGCGGCCAATCTGGCCACCCGCGAAACCGAAATGGCACGGGCTGTGACCTATATCCGCCCCGATATTGTCATCACCGAACTGTTCCCCTTTGGTCGTCGCGTATTGCGCGGGGAATTCATGGCGCTGGTTACTGCCTCACAGGCGCAAACTCCGCGTCCTGTCATACTGGCCTCGGTGCGCGACATCCTTGCGCCGCCCTCAAACCCGCAAAAAGCACAGAAAACCGATAGCATTGTTCAGGAGCATTACGACGGCGTTCTGGTCCACTCCGATCCCGCCAGCACCCCGCTGGAGAAAAGCTGGCCTGTGACGCCCGCGTTGCAGGAAAAACTGCTTTATACCGGTTATGTCGCCCCGCCGCCTGCGGGTCCGCACCCCGACAGGCTGGGGCAGGGCGAGGTGATCGTCAGTGCCGGTGGCGGGTCGGTTGGCCGGCATTTGTTCACCGCCGCCGTTGCTGCCGCAGGGTTG
This sequence comes from Profundibacter amoris, assembly GCF_003544895.1. Lineage (GTDB taxonomy): Bacteria > Pseudomonadota > Alphaproteobacteria > Rhodobacterales > Rhodobacteraceae > Profundibacter > Profundibacter amoris. Next base: position 2,897,997 of record NZ_CP032125.1, on the reverse strand, counting down.
TCGCCTGCGTTGCGCTGGCGTGTGCTGGTTGGTGGGGGCAATGGCCAGGCGGTGATTGCAGAGCTTGCGGCGAAAGCTCCGCAAAATGTCATCCTTGAACCGGCCCGCCCTGATTTTCGCCAGATGCTGACCCACGCCGCCTGTTCTGTCAGCATGTGCGGCTATAACACCGCGCTGGATCTGTTGCAGTCCGGCACGCCATCCCTGTTCATTCCGTTTGACGAGGGCGGCGAGGTTGAACAAACCCTGCGGGCCGAAAGCCTGAGTCATCTGCCGATGATGCAAATGCTGCGTGCCGCTGATTTGACGCCAAAGCGCCTGTTGCAAAAGGTAGAGGTGCTGGTGAAACTGCCCCGTGGCAAGGTGCCTGATCTGCGGTTTGACGGGGCACAGGAAAGCGTACGGATTGCTTGTGGCATGGCAAAGGGGCGGGCATGAAGATTGACTGGACATCGGTTACCGATGAGTTGGCGCGCTGGCGTCAGGCCGGTTTGACCCTGCCGATCTGGTGGCGCGATGATGACGCCATCGCCCCGACGCCTGCGCTGGACCGGTTGGTCGCCCTGTCCGAAGCCGTGCAAGTGCCGGTGCATCTGGCCGTGATCCCGAAATCCGCCATCCTGGAGCTGGCTGCGCGGGTTGCGGAAACAGATCACCTGATCCCCGTGGTGCATGGCTGGGCGCATCACAATCTTGCCCCGCAAACTGCGAAAAAGGCTGAATTCGGCGAGACCCGCGATCTGGCCGATGTGGCGCAGGATATGCAAACCGGCATGACCCGTCTGCAATCCCTGTTTGGCCCGCGTCTTAAGCATATGTTCGTGCCGCCATGGAACCGCATCGCACCGGTGCATTTCCCTGCACTGATACAGGCCGGATATAAAACCCTGTCCACCTATACCCCACGCAACGCCCCCTTTGCCGCGCCGGGCTTGCAACAGGTCAACACCCACCTTGACCCGATCAACTGGCGCGCGGGCAAAACCCTGATTGCGCCCGATGAACTGGTGGCGCAACTGCTTGCCCTGCTGGTTGATCGCCGCACGGGCAAGACCGATAATGACGAGCCTCTGGGCCTGCTGACCCACCACCTTGTGCATGATGCCGATGTCTGGGACTTCACCCGCCAACTGCTGGAAACCCTGACATCTGGCCCCGTGACTATTTACCGCCACCCTTAACGAAAGACGAAAACCATGAGCCGACTGGACAGTATGATGCGCCGCTTAAGCGCCCAACGTGACGGGCTGGAATGGGCCGCCGAACAGACAGGGGATATGAATGGCGATGCGCTGGATATGGGGCTGGGCAACGGGCGCACCTATGATCATCTGCGCGAAATACTGGACCGGCGCATCTGGGTGATCGACCGTGTGTTGCAGTGCCATCCCTCTTGCGTGCCGCCCTCGCAGGATTTCCTGGAAGGCGAGGCCGAAGAGATGTTGCAAAAGCTGGCAGCGATGGGGGCAAAAATCGTGCTGGCGCATTATGATTTCGGGTTCGGGGTCAAGGAAAAGGACGTCGAAGAAGCCGCCCGCCTTAGCCCTGCCATCGCCCGTGTGATGATACCCGGCGGGGTGATCGTATCCGGTCAACCGCTGGTCGGGTTTCAGGCGGTTGAGGGGCCTGCGGGGATCGCCAAGGACCGTTATTATTTCTACCGGACCTGAAGTATCACACCCCGATTAGGTATCTATAGATTGCGGGTGGTTGCAACGTTTTTATCCAACCCGATTCTTTTCCGGGAGTGGCCGGATTTTGGCATTGCCATTCCACGGATACCAAGAAATTACACTTTTTTCCATGGGAAAACAGAAACAGTTCCCTGTGTAATGAATTATTTATTCTCTATTATAGTGGCTGGGGAATGTACGCGAATTGCTATGTGGTTTGTAAGGATATTACAATAATTACAATATGATGTCTGCGCTTCAGGTTGTGTAAAAAGTAAATCCTATTTCATTTGCATGCAATTAAAATAGCAAGCAAATTCAGTCGGTTTCGACCTCGTATCATAATTATGCCATATTTAGGATTTCGTTTCGCCCCATTTCGGATGGCCATAATAGGGGCGTTGACTATTTCTATGGTTGTGTGTGGCAGGGTTCATTTAGGTGTAAAGAAATTACACCTCATCCAGTGAGACCCAGATTATAAGGGGCCTGAAAAATGCGATTGGTGGTTTTGTTTCATTTCGTTTTTATGGCGATCTGGCCGAATGCTGTGCTCGCGGACGAGGTCTGGATAACAGAAGACCTTCCCGAACTGTCATTCGAGGTGCGCGGAAAATCGTATTTGATCAAACGGGGCAACGACAACTCGGAATATATCGCCAAAGTCTACCCCCCCAAGGCACCACGGGCCTGTCCGCCACATTGCTTGCAGCCAATGATCCAGTATGATGGGGTTATCCCGGTTGGCGAAGTGGGGCTTGTGACATTTATCGAAGACTATGTGCTGACCGGTGATGGCTATCTTGTCGATACCCGTGTCGGGAACTGGTTCAAGGCCGGAACAATCCCCGGTGCAATCAATTTGCCGTTTAACATGTTTGCCGATACGCCGACCAACCCGTTTTACGAACCCCTGATGACGCAACTGGGCGGCAAGAAAACAGGTGAAGGCTGGGATTTTTCAGATGCAAAATATCTGCTTTTATTTTGCAATGGTGCGGATTGCGGGCAATCCCCAAGGGCAATCAGGAACCTTGTTGATGGCGGATATGATCCTGAAAAACTGATGTATTATCGTGGGGGCATGAAAGACTGGGTTCGTTACGGGTTTAGTATTCAAATGCCGGAGTAGGATATGATCCAGACTGGGTTTTGCATAAGTAAGAATATGAAGGCTGTGGTTCTCGGTTTCACAATACTTGCAACCGCTTTTCCCGTCACGGTCCATGCCCAACAGACAGCCGGTATTTTTATCGGGCAGCAATCTGCGTTTGATGTTGCTTCTGTCCGGCCTTCGACGCTGCGCCGCTTGCGGTTTTATTCCGAAAAGGCGCGTGCAGCACTGGTAGATATGGCTAAAGCCGACAATCTGACAGGAACAACCGGCGAAGAACTGGCGGCAACCTCAACCGCTAATCTGCGAAAGGCTATTGAAAAACTGATTGATGCCGGGACCAAAGCCAAGCTGGACCTGGAACAAACCGCCGCGTTTTTTGCTATGGACCTGCGCGAGAATTACATCGGCCAGCTACCGTTCATTGTGTTTAATGAAGCAGGCGAACTGAATACCAGCCAGCTGTTCCAAGGTGTTTACGATGCCCGCGCCAGTATTACCGCAAGCGCGGATGCCGATTATCTGGCTTACGTGAATAATCTGGGCAATGAGGCGGTATCAGGCAATACCCCGAAACCGGAACAACCAACGGAAAGAGCGGCAGCAACACCAAAAGAAGAACCACAACGCGATCCCGCAATACAGGCCTATTGGGACAGGCTGACTGAAAGAAACGGCAAGCGGTTTATCCGTGTCGAGCAGGGGGATACGCTGGCTACCTATGCGGCTGCATTTTATGGCGATTCATTGCGGTATCGCAAAATCTACAATGCCAATACGGATGTTATGGAATCGCCAAACGTGCTGACAGTCGGGGATGCCATAGAAATACCCCGTTGATCACGGATGGGTTATAGATGCAGGTTAGGTTTGGTGGAGCCTAGGAGGATCGAACTCCTGACCTCCTCGCTGCCAGCGAGGCGCTCTCCCAGCTGAGCTAAGGCCCCATATCGGGTATCACCGTGAGACGCTGTTTAGGCGTCTGCGGGGATCAGTTCAAGCGAAAAAATCCCCGCGAGATAAATTATGTGTCGTCGTCGTTGACGGCCACATCCGCGATCTCTTCCAGCGGAATTGTATCGTCGTCTTCTTCGTCGTCCAGAACGTCGTCGCCCAGATCAACATCGGCTGTGTCGTCATCATCCAGAACGATTGCGTCCGGATCGACAACCACATCTTCTTTGGGTTTGGCGCTGGCGTCTTCTTTGTCGGCAACCATGGTGCGGGTTTTGCTGCCGGCATCAATGTCGACAACTTCGCCTGTGTAAGGGCTGACCACCGGGTCCTTGTTCAGGTCATAAAACCGCTTGCCGGTTTCCGGACAGACGCGCTTGACGCCCCATTCTTCCTTGGGCATGTGATTCCCTTTCAAACATTGCACTTTTGTCGTGAGTTGGGGCCAACTGCCACAACAAGACGGGGCTGTCAAAGGCTTTTGCGCTTTTGGGTGTTTTAAGGGTGAATCAGATGCCTTTGCGCGCTAGGATCAAGCAACAGGCATTTCGTGGACAGGCAAATGGAACAGATCGAACTGACAGGCCCGCCATTGGTCACCGTCACCCTGCGCCGTTCGCGCCGGTCGCGGCGGTTGTCGCTGCGGGTGTCGCAACTGGACGGGCGGGTGACGATGAGCCTGCCGCTGCGTACCCCCTTGCGCGAGGCACGGATGTTCGCGCAAGAAAAAGAGGGCTGGATCCGGCAGGCCTTGTCCAAACGTCCCGATGCCGCGCGGCCGGTGATTGGCGGGCAGGTTTTGTTTGAGGGGCGCGAGGTGGATATTGTCGCGGGCAGGGGGCGGGTGGCCAAATATGTGGACGGGCAGATCACCGTGCCCGATAACCCTGACCGCGTGGCGCCGCGTATTGTCGCCTTCCTGAAACTGACGGCCCGAACCCGCCTGCGCGAAGCGTCGGACAAATATGCGGCGGCGCTGGGCACCACCTACGGGCGGCTGACAATCCGCGATACGCGGTCGCGCTGGGGGTCTTGTTCCAGTGAAGGCAACCTGATGTATTCCTGGCGTCTGATCATGGCCCCGCCCGAGGTGCTGGATTACGTTGCCGCGCACGAGGTGTCGCATCTGCTGGAAATGAACCATTCGCCGGATTACTGGCAGGTGGTGGCCAGTATTCACCCCGATTTCAAGAAACCGCGTGCATGGTTGCGTCAGAACGGATCGCAATTGCATCGTTACCGTTTCACGGATTGACCCGCTGTGCGGTTTTGTGATCACATGCGCCCATGTTAAGCCAGCAACGCCCCCCCGAAACCACCGCTCCGTCGCATGATCAGGTTTACCGCCAGATGCGCACCAGAATCATGCATGGCGAGCTGGCGCCGGGCACGGCCCTTACCCTGCGCGGGTTGGGTAAGGAATTCGGCGTGTCGATGACTCCCGCGCGCGAGGCAATCCGGCGGCTGGCGGCCGAAGGGGCGCTGACCCTGTCCAGTTCAGGCCGCGTCACCACGCCGGAACTGACCAACGAGCGGATCGAGGAGCTGGCTGCCCTGCGCGCCCTGCTGGAACCCGAACTGTCCAGCCGTGCGCTGCCACGGGCGCATATCGCGCTGATTGACCGGCTGCAGGCGATCAATGCCACCATTGCCGAAGCGATCGCCAAACAGGATGCCTCGGCCTATATCCGCACAAATCTGGAATTTCACCGCACGCTGTATCTGCGGGCACAGGCGCCGGCAATGCTGGCCATGACCGAAACCGTGTGGCTGCAACTTGGGCCGACCATGTGCGCCCTGTACGGCCGCCTGCGCCGGACCGAGCCACCGCACAACCACCGCCTGATCATCGCAGCGCTGCGGGCAGGGGACGAACCCAGCCTGCGGTTGGCGGTGCGCACCGATGTGACGCAGGGGCTAAAGCTGTTGGTGGGTTAGCCGCGTTTGGCGCGGGGCACCAACAGCCACGGGCCAACCTTGAAGGCGAACAGGCCAAACGCCACGATCCATGCCAGTGCCGAGCCGGTGATAGCCCAGTCATATTCGGGCCAGATCGCACCGGTGACCCGCAGGGCCATGCTGATACCGACCATTGCCATGGCAAGGTTCAGGATGCCGCTTGAGGCCAGCGTCCGTCCGGTATGCCCCAGACTGGCCCGCACCATCACCGCGATGGTCATACCGCCCACCGCACCGATGCCGAACACATGCAGGGCCGCCACATTGACCTGCGGCAGGTCAAACCACATCCCGACGGCCAGCGTCAGAAATCCGGTCGGGATGAAGGCATAGAAAATATGCAGCACCAGCAGCAGCGGATTGGACAGTGTTCGCAGGCCTGCCCAACGCCACAGCCGCACGATGTGCAGGATTCCGAGAATGGCAAACAGAGGGCCAAGAAACGGTTGCTCAAGGACGACCCAAAGAAGCAGCGCCACGGCTGAACCGGCTATGACGCCGGCATCAAACCGGTTGAACGGCACCGGCATTTTGCCCGGCTCCTGCCTTGCCAGCCAGTTGCGTGTAAAACTGGGAACGATCCGCCCGCCAATCAGCATCAGCAGGATCAGGATGGCGGTGAACCCCATACGGACCGGAGCCGCCCCCGTGCCCCCGGTGGCAACGTCAATGTGAAACCAGATGTTCGTCAGCCCCAGCCCCAGCACAGGCACCAGCACCTTGATATTGCGCCAGTTCTGCCCCGAAATAATCTCGCGGGCAATCACCGCCCCCAGAACCGGCAGGAAAGCGGCCTCTATGGTGGCGGTCACAGCATAAGGAACAGATTCACCCAGCAACATCGCCGCACGCCCTGCCAGCCACAGGGCAAAGATTGCCATCAGGCGATACCCGACCACCGGCAAACGACCGGTCCAGTTGGGCACTGCGGTAAACAGGAATCCGGCAATCACCGCCGAGGTATAACCGAACAGCATTTCGTGTTTGTGCCACTCAACAGGCGCCAGACGGGTGTTGATTGCATCATATCCCATAAGCTCCAGCAGCCACAGGGCAATGGCAAAGATGCCGAACAGCGATGCAAACAGGAAAAACGGCCTGAACCCGCCGCTGAAAAACGGATGCCCCTGCCATGCGCGTTCGCGTTTGCCGCCATGTTGTTTCAGCAGGGGTGGTTGCATGTCTGGTCTCGCTATCCGGTAATTCCGATTCTTTCGCTAGGGTATGTTTTGTGCCTGACTTTGCCAAGCCAACCGGCTGCGGTATCGCGACGCATAGTCCCCCCGCCCGTGAATGGGCGGAGGGACCGGTGTCAGGCGTGGATAGCCCCGTCCCCGCAGGCTAGTGCAGCTTCGCGCACCGCTTCCGAGCAGGTGGGATGGGCGTGGCAGGTCAGGGCGATGTCCTGTGCCGAGGCGCCGAATTCCATCGCCACGCAAATCTCGTGGATCATCTCGCCGGCGTTGGGGCCAAGGATATGCGCGCCCAGAATCCGGTCGGTCGCCTGATCGGCCAGAATTTTCACAAAGCCCTCGCCGGCGAACATCGCCTTGGCGCGGCCGTTGCCCATGAAGGAAAACTTGCCGACCTTGTAGGCGCGGCGGGCCTCTTTCAGTTGTTCTTCGGTCTGGCCAACGGTGGCGACCTCGGGGTTGGTGTAGACCACGCCGGGGATCACGCCGTAGTTCACATGCCCCGCCTTGCCTGCCAGAACCTCGGCCACTGCCATGCCTTCGTCCTCGGCCTTGTGGGCCAGCATCGGACCGTCGATCGCATCGCCAATGGCATAGATACCGGCGACATTGGTGGCCCATTGGGGGTCGGTTTTGATCTGGCCGCGGGGCGAGGTTTCAACGCCCAGTGCCTCGAGGCCCAGCCCGTCGGTGAAGGGTTTGCGCCCCGTGGCGACCAGAACCACGTCGGCGTCCAGCGTGGCCTCTTTGTCGTTCTTGCGCAGTTTGTAGGTGACTTTGGCCTTGGTTTTGGTGGTGGACACCGATTGCACCGCCGCCCCCAGAACAAATTTAAGCCCCTGTTTTTTCAGGCTTCTGGCAAAGGCCTTGGAGATTTCGGCATCCATACCGGGGGTGATGTGGTCAAGGAATTCGACCACCGTCACCTCGGCCCCCAGACGGGCATAGACCGAGCCCATTTCAAGGCCGATCACACCGGCGCCGATGACGACCATTTTCTTTGGCACCTTGGGCAGCGACAATGCGCCGGTCGAGGTGACGACAATTTTTTCGTCCACTTCGACACCGGGCAATGATGAGGCTTCGGAGCCGGTGGCGATGATAATGTTCTTGGCGTCATAGACCTCGTCGCCGACCTGAACCTTGCCCGCTGCCGGAATGCTGGCCCAGCCCTTGATCCAGTCGACCTTGTTCTTTTTGAACAGGAATTCGATGCCTTTGGTGTTCTGGCCAATCACGTCATCCTTGTAGGATTGCATCTGGGGCCAGTCCACCGAGGGTGATTTGCCCTTCAGGCCCATCTTGACAAAATTATGCTCGGCCTCGTGCAGCATGTGGGAGGCGTGCAGCAGGGCCTTGGAGGGGATGCAGCCCACGTTCAGGCAGGTGCCGCCAAGGGTTTCGCGCCCCTCGACACAGGCGGTTTTCAGGCCCAGTTGGGCGCAGCGGATGGCACAGACATAGCCGCCGGGGCCGCCGCCGATGATGATCACGTCATAGGATGGCATTTGGGAGTCTCCTTGGGGAAAAACAGGGTCTGGTTTGCGTATGGTTCGTGTCTGGTTTGCGTATGGCAAAGTTTACGGCGGCGGGAAGGGGGCGCTGCCCCCTCTTGGCGTGCCGCCAATTCACCCCCGGGATATTTGTGGAACAAAGATGCATCAGATCAGGGCCATGATCAGCATGATGACGGTGGCACCGATGCCCACACTCCAGATCAGCGAGCGCAGGTAGGGGATGCCGCTGAGATAGGCGGGGACATAGAGGATGCGGGCGATCAGGTAGGTCCAGGCGCAAGTGATGGTGAGCGGGGTGGATTGGTTGCCCAAGGTGACGACGATGACGGCGATGGTGAACAGGGCGAGTGCTGCGTAGTGGTTGTTCAGGGCGCGATCAACGCGGCCTGCCAATCCGGTCAGGGGTTTCGGGGTGTCGCGGGCGCTAGCGCCGTATTTGATGCCGGTCTGGGCGTCGCCAAACAGGATGGCGAGGGCGAGTTGCACGGCTTGAAGCAGGGCGGCGTAGGTGAGGATGGTGAGTTCTGGGGTCATGGTGCTTGATCAATTTTATCTATGTCAACAAACCAAGTAAAAACCCAACACCCAAAAGTGCCGATGATTCCTACTTTCCAGACCTGCCAGCCACTATCGGTTATTTCTAGTTCTCCAAATACCGGCACAAAAATTCCGATAAAGAACATTACAGAAAAAACCATCCAAACTAGCAAGAATAGGTGAGACAGTGGTTTTAAGCGATACTCTTCTATTAGCTTACGACGCTCCTTGTCATTAGATATGAAATCCCACGAGGTCTTGGCAATTAGACCCATAAGAAAGCAAAAAGCTAAAAATGCCATTATAAAACCTCAGTTTCTACTACAAATCCATCAACAACCGGCGCGGATCCTCAAGTGCTTCTTTCACCCGCACCAAGAACGTCACGGCCCCTTTGCCATCCACGACCCGGTGGTCATAGCTTAGCGCCAGATACATCATCGGGCGGATCACGACTTCGCCGTTGATCGCCATTGGGCGGTCCTGGATTTTGTGCATGCCCAGAATTCCCGATTGCGGCGGGTTCAGGATGGGCGAGGACATCAGCGAGCCGTAAACGCCACCGTTCGAGATGGTGAAACTGCCCCCCTGCATTTCCGCCATCGACAGTTTGCCCGCCACGGCCTTTTGCCCCAGTTCGGCGATTTTCTTTTCAATCTCGGCGAAGGACATCTGGTCGGCATTGCGCACCACCGGCACCACAAGGCCGGTCGGTGTGCCGACAGCCACGCCCATGTGGACATAGTTTTTGTAGACCACATCGGTGCCGTCGATTTCGGCGTTCACATCGGGCACTTCTTTCAGCGCGTGCACACAGGCCTTGGTGAAGAAGGACATAAAGCCCAGTTTGACACCGTGCTTTTTCTGGAACAGCTCTTTGTATTCCTTGCGGATGTCCATCACCGCACCCATGTCGACCTCGTTATAGGTGGTCAGCATGGCGGCGGTGTTCTGGGATTCCTTCAAACGGCGCGCGATGGTCTGGCGCAGGCGGGTCATTTTCACCCGTTCCTCGCGGCTGGCATCATCGGCCGGGACCGGCGCGCGCGGGGTGGCGGCGGGGGCGGCCGCAGGGGCGGGGGCCGGTTTGGCGGCGGCGTTCAGCACGTCTTCTTTCATGATGCGGCCATCCTTGCCGGTGCCGGTGACCTGATCGGGTGTCAGGCCCTTTTCGGCCATCAGTTTGTTGGCCGAGGGGGCGTTTTCAACATCCTTGCCGGTGGTTGTTGGTGCGGGGGCTGCGGCAGGTGCGGGGGCGCTGGCGGGTGCGGTTGCGCCTGCGCCGGACGCGATCACGGCGAGCTTGCCGCCGGCCTGCACGGTTGCGCCATCAGGCGCGAGGATTTCGGTCAGGGTGCCGGCGGCGGGGGCCGGAACCTCGACTGAGACCTTGTCGGTTTCCAGTTCGCACAGCATTTCATCCTGCGCCACGGTATCGCCGACCTGTTTGAACCATGTGGCGACGGTGGCCTCGGTCACGGATTCACCCAGTGTGGGCACCATCACGTCAACGGTGCTGGCGGGTTCTGCTGGTGTTGCCGCAGGCGCAGGGGCCGCAGCCGCCGGAGCGGGTTTGGCGCCTTCGCCTTCGGTCAGGGTGGCGAGCAGGGCGTCAACGCCGACGGTTGCCCCTTCGGGGGCGACGATTTCGGCCATCACGCCAGCGGCAGGCGAGGGCACTTCGACGGTCACCTTGTCGGTTTCCAGCTCGCACAGCATTTCGTCAACGGCGACGGCATCGCCGGGTTTCTTGAACCATGTGGCGACGGTGGCTTCGGTCACGGATTCGCCAAGGGTGGGGACGCGGATTTCGATGGTCATGGATTTATCCTTTGATCGTCAGCGCATCGTCAATCAACGCTGCTTGTTGTGCTTTGTGGGTTTTGCCAAGGCCGGTTGCCGGCGATGCCGAGGCCGGACGGCCAGCGTAGGCCGGGCGTTTGGATTTGGCTTTGATGCGGCCAAGGACCCATTCGATATTGGGTTCCATAAAGGTCCAGGCGCCCTGGTTTTTGGGTTCCTCCTGACACCAGACCACATCGGCGTTTTTGAAGCGGCCCAGTTCCTTGGACATGGACATGGCGGGAACGGGGTAGAATTGTTCGACCCGCAGCAGGTAGATGTCGTTGATCCCGCGTTTTTCACGCTCTTCCAGCAGGTCATAGTATACCTTGCCCGAACACATCACCACACGTTTGATTTTGCTGTCTGCCACCAGTTTGGTATCGGATGTGCCCTTTTGTGCATCATCCCACAGGATGCGGTGGAAGGAGGATCCGGTGATAAACTCGGCCTTGTCCGATACGGCACGTTTGTGGCGCAACAGGGATTTGGGTGTCATCAGGATCAGCGGTTTGCGATAGGTGCGGTGCATCTGGCGGCGCAGGATGTGGAAATAGTTGGCCGGTGTGGTGCAGTTGGCAACCACCCAGTTGTCCTCGGCGCTCATTTGCAGATAGCGTTCCAGACGGGCCGAGGAGTGTTCCGGCCCTTGCCCTTCGAAACCATGCGGCAGCAGGCAGACAAGGCCCGACATGCGCAGCCATTTGCGTTCGCCCGAGGATATGAACTGATCGAACATGATCTGCGCGCCGTTGGCGAAATCGCCGAACTGCGCTTCCCACAGGGTCAGGGCGTTTGGTTCGGCCAGTGAATAGCCGTATTCGAACCCCAGCACCGCATATTCCGACAGCATGGAATCGATCGCCTCGAAATGGGCCTGCCCGCTCCGGATGTTGTTCAGCGGGTAATAGCGATCCTCGTTGTCCTGATTGATCAGGGCCGAATGGCGGTGGCTGAATGTGCCGCGGGTCGAATCCTGACCTACCAGACGGACGGGGAACCCTTCGGTTAGCAGCGAGCCAAACGCGAGGGCTTCGCCGGTGGCCCAATCAATGCCTTTGCCTGCATCAATCATTTTCTTCTTGGCGTCCAGCATACGGGCGACCGTTTTATGTACCGGATAGCCGTCGGGAATATGGGTCAGCGCCGCACCCACCTGGGTATAGGTTTCCTCGGGGATGGCGGTTTGGCCGCGCTGGTAATCGTCGTCATGTCTGGACAGATGCTTCCAGCGGCCATCCAGCCAGTCAGCCTTGTTCGGTTTATAGTCCTTGCCGGCCTCGAATTCCTCGTTCAGGTGGGCCTGAAACGCGGTTTTCATTTCCTCGATCTCGCCTTCGGGGATTAGCCCGTCGCGGATCAGACGGTCGGTATAAAGCTGAAGCGTGGTTTTCTGGGTTTTGATCTTTTTGTACATCAGGGGATTGGTGAACATCGGTTCGTCCCCCTCGTTGTGACCAAAGCGGCGATAGCAGAAGATGTCGATCACCACGTCCTTGTGGAATTTCTGGCGGAACTCGGTGGCGACTTTGGCGGCATGAACAACGGCCTCGGGATCGTCGCCGTTCACATGGAAAATCGGCGCTTCGACCATTAGCGCGATGTCGGTCGGGTAAGGAGACGAGCGGGAAAAATGCGGGGCGGCGGTAAAACCGATCTGGTTGTTGACCACGATGTGAATGGTGCCGCCTGTGCGATGCCCCACCAGACCCGACATGCCGAAACATTCCGAAATCACGCCCTGGCCCGCAAAGGCCGCATCACCATGCAGCAGCAGCGGGATCACCGAGGCCCGTTCCTTGTCGAACTTCTGGTCCTGCTTGGCGCGGGATTTGCCCAGAACCACGGGGTTCACAGCCTCCAGGTGGCTGGGGTTGGCGGTCAGTGACAGGTGCACGGATTCGCCCCCGAACGAACGGTCGCTGGAGGCGCCCAGATGATATTTCACATCGCCCGAACCATCCACATCTTCGGGCTTGAAACTGCCGCCCTGAAATTCGTTGAACACGGCGCGGTAGGGTTTGCCCAGCACATTCACCAGCACTGACAGGCGGCCACGGTGGGGCATACCGATGACAATTTCCTTGGCGCCCAGATCGCCGCCGCGTTTGATGATCTGCTCCATCGCGGGGATCAGGCTTTCACCGCCATCCAGACCGAAGCGTTTGGTGCCCATGTATTTCACATGCAGGAATTTCTCGAAGCCTTCTGCCTCGACCAGCTTGTTCAGGATCGCCTTGCGCCCCTCGCGGGTGAACTGGATTTCCTTGCCGTAGCCCTCGATCCGTTCCTTCAGCCAGCCGGCCTGTTCGGCGTTGGAAATATGCATGTATTGCAGAGCAAAGGTGCCGCAATAGGTGCGCTTCAGAATTTCGACAATCTGGCGCATCGAAGCCATTTGCAGGCCCAGCACATTGTCGATGAAGATGGGGCGGTCCATGTCGGATTCGGTGAAACCGTAGGATTCCGGTTCCAGCTCGGGGTGGGGTTCGCGACCGGCCAGCCCCAGCGGATCCAGATCGGCGGCCAGATGGCCACGGATGCGGTAGGCGCGGATGATCATCAGGGCGCGGATACTATCCAGCACGGCGCGCTTGATCTGGTCATCGGAAACCTGAACGCCCTTTTCCTCGGCCTTGCTAAGGATTTTCGCGGCCACCTCGGCGGGTTTGACGTCTTCGGCGGGCCATTGGCCATCCAGTGCATGGGTCAGATCGTCATTCGGGACCGGCGGCCAGTCCGCGCGCGCCCACGAGGGGCCGGCGGCCTCGGCCTTGACGGCCATGTCATCGTCGCCCAGCTCCCTGAAAAACGCCTGCCACGCCGCATCGACCGCGTTCGGATCATTGGCATATTGCGCATAAAGCTGCTCGATATACTGGGCATTGTGCCCTTGCAGGAACGAGGAGGAGTGGAATTCTTCGGTGGTCGGTTGGTCGGTCATGATGGGACCTCGTTAGGGTTGGTTGTATTCACAGGGGCGCAATCAGAAATTTTGGTATCAAATAGATGCAACGATGAAGAAATGTCCGATGATGGTTTATCGGGTGTCAATTGAACCACCTCATCCACAGTGGAAATTGAGTCCATTGAAAGAGAACATACCAAACTGCAACGAGACCTAGGAAACTTAACAGCCCGACAAATGCAGGAACGGCTTTCCCGTTGCCTGAATCACTTCCCCAATTGTATGCCGCAAAGCCAGCAATGAATGGGGTGGTGATGGTCAGCCAATTAAGTGTTTCAATCAAACCGCTGAGTATTGGTATGTTTTCCATCTCTTTTTCTCCTAAGCATCGTTAGCTTTTTTACCCAATCGCCTTCAGCACAGCTTCGCCCAGTCCGGCGGGGCTGTCGGCCACCACGATTCCGGCGGAACGCATGGCTTCGATCTTGTCTTCGGCGCCGCCTTTGCCGCCGGCGACAATCGCGCCCGCGTGGCCCATGCGGCGGCCCGGAGGGGCGGTGCGGCCGGCGATGAAACCGGCAACGGGCTTCCAGCGGCCTTTCTTTTTCTCGTCGGCCAGAAACTGCGCCGCTTCTTCTTCGGCCGAGCCGCCGATTTCGCCGATCATGATGATGCTCTGGGTTTCGTCATCGGCCAGAAACATTTCCAGCACGTCGATATGTTCGGTCCCCTTGATCGGGTCGCCACCGATGCCCACAGCAGTGGACTGGCCCAGACCCATATCGGTGGTTTGCTTCACGGCCTCGTAGGTCAGCGTGCCGGAACGCGAAACCACGCCGCAGGAGCCGCGTTTGTGGATGTGGCCGGGCATGATGCCGATTTTGCAGGCGTCCGGTGTGATCACGCCAGGGCAGTTCGGCCCGATCAGGGTGGATTTGGACCCGTCCAGCGCGCGTTTGACTTTCATCATGTCCAGCACGGGGATGCCTTCGGTGATACAAACGATCAGTTCCATTTCCGCGTCGATTGCTTCCAGAATGCCGTCGGCGGCAAAGGGGGGCGGGACATAGATCACGGTGGCGTTGGCCTCGGTCACGGCCTTGGCCTCGTGAACCGAGTTGAATACCGGCAGGTCAAGGTGGGTCTGTCCGCCCTTGCCCGGTGTCACGCCGCCGACCATTTTGGTGCCATAGGCGATGGCTTGTTCAGAATGGAAGGTGCCTTGCGAGCCGGTGAAGCCCTGACAGATTACCTTGGTGTTTTCGTCGATGAGAATGGCCATGTTTGGTTCCGTTTCTAGTGCTTCGCAAGCGGGGGTTACCCGCCAAGTGGGTGAATTTGGTTAATTTTGAGCCTTGCCGGCAAGGAATGTATAAATCCTGCCAAATGTCGGGTCGGATGAGGTGAATGTGACATAGAATGTTTTATAGGGCACATCTGTTACCCATGACGCATCAAAGTTACCGCGCACACCATCGATTTCAATTGGCCGAGCACCACGCACGCGGCCCATATACGCGGCCACTGCAGGTTTGAGCGACTTGTCGGGTTGGCTGATAACTGCACAGGCTATGGGTGATCCTTTGAAACTGTCAATGCCGACGAATGGCTGGTTTGGCGACCGAGAATAGACTGTCAGTGTCTTGTCGATTTTTGCCATGGGAACATAGCCGTCTTTTTGCAAAAGGCGGACGGCCTTATCGAGGTTGCCAATGTTGGCGGCACAGTAACGATCAAACGTGGTTATGAAGGATGCCGGACTTGCTTTTGACACAGCAACTTTGGGAGAGCTGGTTCCGGTTTCCATGCACCCCGACAAACCAAAAGACAAGCCTATGACAAGAAAAACTCTGCGTATCATTTATCCGCTCCTTCAGCATTTGTGCCTTGACCAAACAAACAGCGTTCATCGCCAGCACAGTTCCGGCAAACTACCTTGGTGTTATCGTCGATGATTATCGCCATTAGAGCTGCCCCTATTTCCGCGAAATGATTGTGACGGCTTCGCCAGATCCGTCGTTCCCGCTCGCAACGATGGTGCGAGAGCCCAACTTGTAGCTTGCATTATATAGCCCGCTGGCAATGAGCGGTCTTCCGGTCGCTTTCATGCCCAAAGATTTCAGCACCGCATCAACGCCTATCCAAAGAGTTTTGGTTTCATAATTATTGGTAACCTTGGTGACACATTGCTTTTGGTTGGGGGCCGCTATTTCGACCCAGGTTTTAAACAGACCGCGACCGTATTTCTTTATGTACACCACCTTGAAGGTTACCTGACCGATCGTGTTGTATTTGCTAACACTGAAACCGCGGTTAGCGATTGCTTTGTTCAACGGTTGGTTTCGCCCGACAAGATTTGCGCAAACGGTGGCAACATCCGCGGCAACTGCCTTCATGATTTCACGGTCTTTCCGTGCGCCGGCATCAACCGGACCGGATGCGAAAACCGATAAAGTTGCGCAAGCCATTGCAATGAAGGCAAGTTTTCTTGTTGCGAATACCATCTGCTTACCCCTTCACCGCTTTCACAATCTTCTCGGCAGCGTCACTCAAATTGTCCGCAGCAATCACATCCACGTCCGAATTGTTGATGATCGCCTTGCCCTCTTCCACCTTGGTGCCTTCCAGGCGCACCACCAGTGGCACTTTCAGGCCGACTTCTTTCACTGCTGAAACCACGCCCTCGGCGATCACGTCACAGCGCATGATGCCGCCGAAGATGTTGACCAGAATGCCTTTGACGTTCGGGTCCGAGGTGATGATCTTGAAGGCTTCGGTGACCTTTTCCTTGGTCGCGCCGCCGCCAACGTCCAGAAAGTTGGCCGGTTCCGCGCCATACAGCTTGATGATGTCCATCGTCGCCATCGCCAGACCGGCGCCGTTTACCATGCAGCCGATTTCGCCGTCCAGAGCGATATAGTTCAGGTCGTATTTGCTGGCTTCCAGTTCTTTGGGGTCTTCCTCGGTCTCGTCGCGCAGGGCGGCGATATCGGGGTGGCGGTAGAGCGCGTTGGAATCAAAGCTGACCTTGGCATCCAGCACCTTCAAATCGCCCTTGTCGGTGACGATCAGCGGGTTGATTTCCAGCATCTCCATGTCTTTTTCGGTGAAGGCTTTGTAAAGCTGGCCCATCAGCCCCACGCATTGCTTGACCTGCGCGCCTTCCAGCCCCAGCGAAAAGGCGATGCGGCGGCCGTGGAAACCCTGATAGCCGGTGGCGGGGTCAACCGAAAAGGACAAGATCTTTTCGGGGGTTGCGGCGGCGACTTCCTCGATGTCCATGCCGCCTTCGGTGGAACAGACAAAGGAAATGCGGCTGGTTTGGCGATCGACCAGCAGGGCCAGATACAATTCGCGATCAATGCCGGCGCCATCTTCGATATAGATGCGGTTGACCTGTTTGCCGGCGGGGCCGGTTTGATGGGTGACCAAAGTGCGGCCCAGCATTTTTTTGGCTTCCTCGGCGGCTTCGGCCACCGATTTGGTCAGGCGAACCCCGCCCGCATCGCCTGCGTCCGCTTCCTTGAATTTGCCCTTGCCGCGGCCACCCGCGTGGATCTGTGCCTTGACCACCCACAGCGGGCCGTCAAGTTCGCCCGCAGCGGTTTTGGCATCTTCTGCTTTCAAAACGGGGCGGCCGTCGGAAACGGGGGCACCATAGGAGCGCAGGAGTTCTTTGGCCTGATATTCATGAATGTTCACTGGACTGTCCCATCTGTGGCTAAGGTTTCGTGTCAGTAAACATGAACGGGTCAGGTAAATAAACGGTTTTTCGTTGTTTGACGGGAAAGTGAGGGGTATTTTTGCAGTTTGTGATCACACCTATCCAGAGTGTGATCACAAACGCTTACTCGATTCGTTTTCTTGTCCGTTCGATCAATTCAGCATGAAGGACATCAGGAAGATGTTGCCGCCTGTCAGTTCATCGAACTCTTCCAGATTTCTGCTGGAAATGACGGGGCCGCGTTCCAGATAGGGCAGCAGACCCGAGCCTTGCACCCAGGTGACGATATCCACAACTGGCGGGTCCATGAACAGCTTTTTCACATTCACCCCGCCTGCTGGCGAGATGCGCCAGTATTCGATCAGCAGATCGCCGTTCAGCAGGGCTTCGACATCGGCCAGAACGGCCTGCCATGCAGCACCGGTGCCAGGGGCCAGCTTAAATCCCAGCGCAGCGGTCTGGTTGTCGTTGGGGATCCATTCGCGCTCGTTGTCGGTTTCCTGTGCAACGGCGGCCCAGAAGACCTTGTTTTCGGAAATCATGCTTAGTAAATGCGCGTGCGCCGCGCGGGTGTGGGTGGCATCGGGTTGTTTGTTCAATGCCCCGTAGGCCATGGCGAATTGGTCAACCCAGCCGCCGAATTGCATGTCGAAACCGAACTGTTGCGGTGCGTTACCACGCAGTTCGATCATTTTGGCATTGGCGTTCATCACGGTTTCAATCGCTTCGGTCGGATCAAACGCCACCACCATTTCACCGGCGGCCGAAACCATGTGGGTATAGGCAGTCAGCCAGGCCACATCGGCGGTGTCAAAACGCACGTCCATCGGCGGGATGCCGTCCATTTCGCCAAAGTTGATTTCGCCCATCAAAGTGTTTGCACCAACCTCGATCACGCCTTCGCCAAGGTCGCGTTTGCCGTTCATGTTGATGTCGAACCACAGGTTGGCAAGGTTCAGATCCAGCGCCACATCGGCCCCGTCGGGGATTTCGGCCAAAGCCGCGCGGCTGGCGTCCATATCTTTCAGCAATTCGGCGAACAGGCCGGTGATCAGATCGGCGCGGAACGGTTTGGCGTCGGGGTTGGGCGGCACCGGCAGGCGTAGCACGGGCAGGTCCAGATCGTCGATCGTGGCGTTGTATTCCCAACGGACCTGCAGGGTTTTCTCGATCCCGCGCAGGAAGTGCAGCGCACCAAGGGCGAATTGGTCGGACGGGGTTTTACCGGTTTGGGCGGACAGTTGCGCGACGGCCCCCACCAGACCGTTTTCGGCCACAAGGGTGTTTGTGTCCGCCAGCGCGGATGTTGCCAGCAAGGTGAGCGTTAGGGGAAGAACGAGCCGCATGGGAATACTCCTGATAAAACAAAAAGGCACCCCAATAGCGTGGGGTGCCTTCCGGTGTTTTACAAGTCAGGAATACCTTAACCCAGTGACGGGTCGATTTCCTTACAGGCAGCAACCAGACCTTTGACCGCTTCGACGGATTTGTCGAACATGGCCTGTTCTTCCTTGTTCAGCTTGATGTTGACGATCCGCTCGATGCCGCCGGCACCGATCACGGTCGGGGCGCCAACATAGAAGCCGTCCAAACCAAGGGCGCCGTCTACATAGGCGGCACAGGGCAGAACGCGCTTCTGGTCTTTCAGATAGGCTTCGGCCATTTCGATGGCGGAAGTGGCGGGCGCGTAATAGGCCGAGCCGGTTTTCAGCAGGCCAACGATTTCGGCACCGCCATCACGGGTGCGCTGGATTATAGCGTCCATTTTGTCCTGTGTGGTCCAGCCCATCTCGACCAGATCGGGCAGCGGGATGCCGGCGACGGTGGAATAGCGTTCCAGCGGCACCATGGTATCGCCGTGGCCACCCAGAACAAAGGCGGTGACGTCGCGCATGGAGACATTGAATTCCAGCGACAGGAAGTGGCGGAAGCGGGCGCTGTCCAGCACACCGGCCATGCCGCAAACCTTGTTGTGGGGCAGGCCCGAGAATTCGCGCAGCGCCCAGACCATCGCATCCAGCGGGTTGGTGATGCAGATCACGAATGCGTCGGGGGCGTGTTTGGCAATGCCTTCGCCGACCGATTTCATCACTTTCAGGTTGATGCCGAGCAGATCGTCGCGGCTCATACCCGGTTTGCGTGCGACACCGGCGGTGACGATGCAGACATCCGCACCGGCGATGTCGGAATAATCGACGGTGCCTTTCATGTTGGCGTCGAAGCCTTCGGCGGGGCCGGCTTCGGCGATGTCGAGGGCTTTGCCCTGCGGGATGCCGTCGGCGATGTCAAAGATGACAACGTCGCCCAGTTCTTTCATTGCTGCAAGGTGGGCAAGGGTGCCGCCGATTTGTCCGGCACCGATTAGGGCGATTTTGGCTCTGGCCATGGTGTGATCTCCTGATCCGTTTAATCCGCGTGTTGCGTATCCATTCCTGATCTCGCGCGCAAGGCATTTGAACAGGCTGTAGGGGAGTCGTCAAATCAGGAAAGCTGAATATGAGGGGCCGGAGTGGTGTGCTGTTTCAAGTGTCCTTGCCGGGCGCAAGCGGAAGTGTCGCGGCCATATCCTCGAACGTCTGACCCGAGGCGACAAGACAGGTGGTGCCATCGGCCGTGGTGACAGTGATGGTCCATGTGCCCGTTTCATCCGAGGCGAACACCTCTACCACGGAATTATCGGCGGCAAAGCCGATGCTGTGGCGGGTTTCGCCGTAAGCGGTGGCCAGACGGGTGACCACGGCGTCATGGGCGGCGCAGTTCTGCCCCTGCCCAAAGGCGTGCTGGGACGAAAGCAGAATAGCGCCGATGCCCAGTGAAAGTGTCAGAATCCGGTTATTCATAATCCCTGCGCCTTTCCTCTGCTTTGGTTCGTGCCAGACTGCGGCGAGAGGTTGTAAATCGGGTTAACCATAGGTGCGGGATGGTTAACGGGTGGTGAAGGGCGGCAGGGTTTGCGCCATGCTGCGCATGTCGCCGCAGGCTCGCCCCTGACGGGGCTCGCCTGATGCCTCCGGCGGAGGTATTTCGGGCAAGAAGAAGGAAAGGCGGATTCTTGACTTGCGCAATGGTGCGGAAATGGTGCTGATTGCGCAAGATTGTTTCAAGGAGGCCGAATCATGAACACCCACGCCCGCCCGTTCCGTTCCGTTCTATACATTCCCGCATCAAAAACGCGTGCGCTGGAAAAAGCGCGGGGGCTGGCCACGGATGCGATTATTTTTGATCTGGAGGATGCGGTGGCCGTCGAGGAGAAAGCGGCGGCGCGCGGGATGTTGGCGGATGCTTTGGCGCAGGATTACGGCGCGCGGTTCAGGATTGTGCGGATCAACGGGCTGGAAACCGAATGGGGGCGCGAGGATGCGGCCGTGGTTGGGGGTGCCGATGCGGTGCTGTTGCCCAAGGTGAATTCGGCGGCGGATGTCGAGGCGCTGGCCGCATTGGTCGGGGATATGCCGATCTGGGCGATGATGGAGACTCCGCTGGGTATTCTGAACGCTGCTGAAATCGCGGCGCACAGCCGGTTGCGTGGCATGGTGATGGGCACCAATGATCTGGTCAAGGATCTGAACTGCCGGTTTCGGGCGGACCGCGAGCCGCTGATCACCAGCCTGCAAATGTGCCTGCTGGCCGCGCGTGCCCACGGGGTGGTGGCGGTTGACGGGGTTTATAATGCGTTCAAGGATGATGATGGCCTGCGCGTGGAATGTGAGCAGGGCCACGATATGGGGTTTGACGGCAAGACGCTGATCCATCCGGCGCAATTGGCAGTGGCAAACGAGGTGTTCGCACCATCCGAGGCCGAAGTGGAACTGGCGCGCCGCCAGATCGCCGCCTTTGAGGCGGCCGAGGCAGCGGGGCAGGGTGTGGCCGTGGTGGATGGCAGGATCGTCGAGAACTTGCATATTGTCACTGCACAGCAGACACTGGCCAAGGCAAAGATGATTGCCGAACTGGAAGGATAGCGAATGGGATTACTGATAGCCGGAGTTGCATTGTGGGTGGCGGCGCATTTTTTCAAACGTCTGTTGCCGGGGGTGCGGGCGCCGATGGGGAATGCGGGCAAGGGGCTGGTGGCGCTGGCCTCGGTCGCTGCGATTGTGCTGATGGTGATCGGGTATCGCAGTGCGGACACAATTCCCGTTTTCACGCCGATGCCCGGCATGGGGCATGCGAACAACCTGCTGATGCTGGTGGCTTTGTTCATGTTCGGCGCGGGATCGTCGCGTGGCTGGGTGGCGGCAAAGGTGCGCCATCCGATGCTGTGGGGCATGGTGATCTGGGCCGGCGCGCATTTGCTGGTGAACGGCGATGTTGCCTCCCTGATCCTGTTTGGCGGGCTGGGACTTTGGGCGCTGGTGCAGATGGTGCTGATCAACCGGGGCGAAGGGGCGTGGGATCGGCCTGAACCGGGGCCATTTTCCAAGGATATCAAGAATTTCGTGATTGCGCTGGTGCTTTATGCGCTGATAACCGGCGTTCATATCTGGCTGGGCTACAGCCCGTTTCGGGGGACTTATCCATGAAGCTGTATCGTTTACTGACCGAGGATGACACCGCCGCCTTTTGCCACAAGGTAAGCGAGGCGCTGAGCAAGGGGTGGGAGCTGTATGGTTCGCCCACCTATGCCTTTGACCATGCCAATGGCGTGATGCGTTGCGGGCAGGCGGTGACCAAAGAGGCGAATGTGGCGTATTCACCCGATCTGAAACTGGGGCAGCAGTGATGGGCAAGACGACAGCAGGGCGGTTTTTCGAGGATTACAGGTTGGGCGAGGTGATCGACCACGCGGTGCCGCGCACGGTGTCGGGGGGCGAGCGGGCGCTGTATCATGCGCTCTATCCCGCGCGTCATGCGCTGGCCTCGTCCGACGATTTTGCGCGCGTTTGCGGGCTGCCGGCATCGCCGATGGATGACCTGATCACCTTCCATGTGGTGTTCGGCAAAACCGTGCCCGATATTTCGCTGAATGCAGTGGCCAATCTGGGCTATGCCGAGGCACGGTGGTTAAGGCCGGTCTATGCGGGGGATACGCTGTGTTCCAGCTCCAAGGTAATCGGGCTGAAGCAGAATTCCAGTGGCAAGAATGGCGTGGTCTGGGTGCGCACAACCGGCATGAACCAGCACGGTCAGGCGGTGCTGGAATATGTGCGCTGGGTGATGGTCAAGAAGCGTGATCCGAAGGCACCGGCACCGGAAACCGAGATCCCCGAACTGGCGGATGTGGTGCCTGCGGATCAGGTGGTGATCCCCGAAGGGCTGGATTTCACGGGCTATGATTTCACACTGGCCGGCGAGCCGCACCGGCTGGGCGATTATACCGTGGGCGAGCGGATCGACCATGTGGACGGGGTGACGATCGAGGAAGCCGAACACATGATGGCCACGCGCCTGTGGCAGAACACCGCCAAGGTGCATTTCGATGTGACGGCGCGGCCCGATGGCAAACGGCTGATGTATGGCGGGCACATCATTTCGCTGGCCCGCGCGCTGAGTTTCAACGGTTTGGCCAATGCGCAGATGATCGTCGGCCTGAACGCGGGCGCCCATGCCAACCCTTGTTTTGCGGGCGATACGGTGCGGGCCTGGTCCGAGGTTCTGGACGTGGCCAAAACGGATGCGCCCGGTGTGGGGCTGATCCGGTTGCGCACGGTGGCGACCAAGGGGGCGGCGTTTGAACTGCGTGGCGAAGACGGGAAGTATCTGCCGGATGTGCTGCTGGATATTGACTATTGGGCGGTGATGCCGGTTTAATCAGCCTATGGAAAAGTTATTTTATCTATTTATTGCCTTGGTGGTGCCTGCGGCTGTTTTGGCGGCTGAAGATATCAACAAACAGGTCGACAAAACGCCCAAGGAGCAGCCCGCGCTGACCGACAAGCAGGATGACGGCAAACAGGGCAAGCCTGTGGCGCTGGCGCTGGACCCGCAGAAGTTCGAGTTCGTGCGCACAAATCTGGTGTCTACATTCTATCACGAATTGGCCCATGCGCTGATTGATATGATGGATCTGCCGGTTTTGGGACAGGAAGAAGACGCCGCAGATGTGTTCAGCGTTGTGGTGATCGAGCAGCTGTTCAAATCACAAGAGGCGCTGGCGATCAATTCGGGCGGGGCAATGGGGTTCAAGGTGGATGCCGATGACCGTATGGGCAAAGGACGTGAATGGGATTGGGCCGATGAACATGGCCCTGATATGCAGCGGTATTACAATATCGTCTGCCTGACCTACGGCAGTAATCCGGAAAACCGTTCAGAATTCGCCGAGAAAATGGGCCTGCCGCTGGAGCGGGCGGAATATTGCAACGGGGAATATGACCTTGCAAAACATGGCTGGGATCCGATTATCAAACGGATCGAGGATGCCAAATCGGGCGAGCCGGTTTCCTTTCATCAATCTGCCCGCACGGCCCTGCAACAGCGCGCCGCCGAGGTGATCGAGGCCGAAGTCAAACTGGTGAACGAGAAGTTCAATCTGCCCAAACGCTTGCGGGTGACGGTGAAGAGATGCAGCCGCGGCAGCAATATGTATGCCTTCTATTCCTCAAGCCGTCACAAGATCACCGTTTGCACCAATTATATCGACGAGTTGTATCGCACCGCGCCCAAGTAGATATTTGTGATCACGCAAGGGTGACGTGTGATCACAAATAGAAAAATTCAACAAATTCTTGTGATTATTTGCGCTAACATTGTGCCGGATCGCGTGACTCGGACAAATTATAGCGCTATTCATGCAGGATAAGATGAACAATCTAGCCGACCACAGGCGCTTGATCCTGAAGGGGTATAACCAATGGCAGACGCAAATCAGGGCAACCGCCCGCTTTCGCCTCACTTGCAAATCTATCGTCCGCAAATCACATCCGTTCTGTCGATCCTGAACCGGATCACCGGTGTTGCGATGTCGCTGGCCGCTGTGCTGATCGCATGGTGGTTTCTGGGCGGTGCAACCGATGCCGCCTATTATGATGTGGCCAACGGGTTCCTGACTTCGTGGTTCGGAATACTGATCATGGTCGGCTCGCTCTGGGCGTTCTGGTTCCATTTCTTTGGCGGGTTGCGGCACCTGCAATGGGATTCGGCCAAAGGTATGGGGATGAAGGCTGTTCGGCGGTCGGGAATTGCGGCGGTGGTATTGTCGGTTGTAGCAACATTGCTGTGCATCCTGCTGGCGCTGTAAGGGGAACGAAGATGTCATATTTAACCGATCGTAAACGTGTTTTGGGCCTGGGCGTTGCCCGTGGCGGGAGCGAACATTTCATTTCCCAGCGGCTTACGGCGATTGCGCTGATCCCGCTGTCGCTGATGTTTCTGTTTCCGTTTATCGGCACTTTGGGGGCGGATTATGCCACCATGCTGAAAACCTATCAGCACCCCTATCACGCCATCGTGGCGGTGATGTTTTTCATCGTGCTGTGCAAGCACCTGCATCTGGGCCTGCAAGTGGTGATCGAGGATTACATCCACGCGCCGCGTCTGTTGATGGCGGCGCTGATCGTCAACCGTCTGTTCTGGGGGGCAACGGCTGTGACGGCCGTTTTCGCCATCGCCAAAATCGCCTTTAGTGCCTGAGCCGGAGAAGTAACATGGCTGCTTATGAATACGAGACCCACGATTATGATGTTGTGGTTGTTGGCGCCGGTGGCGCCGGTTTGCGCGCGACTTTGGGGATGGCCGAGCAGGGATTGAAAACCGCCTGTGTGACCAAGGTTTTCCCGACCCGTTCGCATACAGTTGCCGCGCAGGGCGGGATTGCCGCCAGTCTGGGCAACATGGAGCCGGACAGCTGGCAGTGGCATATGTATGATACGGTCAAAGGCTCGGACTGGCTGGGCGATAACGACACGATCGAATATGTCGCCCGCGAAGCGCCGCGTGCGGTTTACGAACTGGAGCATTACGGTGTTCCGTTCAGCCGGACGACGGACGGCAAAATCTACCAGCGCCCGTTTGGCGGGCACACCACCGAATACGGCGAAGGCAAGCCGGTGCCGCGCGCCTGTGCTGCCGCTGACCGGACAGGTCACGCGATGTTGCACACGCTGTATGGTCAAAGCCTGAAACACAACGCCGAATTCTATATCGAATATTTCGCGCTGGATCTGATCATGGATGACAATGGTGCCTGCACCGGCATCATGGCATGGAAACTGGACGACGGCACGATGCACCGTTTTAACGCCAAGATGGTCGTTCTGGCTACCGGCGGGGCGGGGCGCACCTATTTCAGCTGCACATCCGCACATACCTGCACCGGCGATGGTGGCGGCATGGTGGCGCGGGCCGGTTTGCCGTTGCAGGATATGGAATTCGTGCAATTCCACCCGACCGGCATTTACGGCATGGGCGCGCTGATCACCGAAGGGGTGCGCGGCGAAGGCGGCTATCTGACCAACTCGGAAGGCGAGCGGTTCATGGAACGCTATGCGCCCACCTTCAAGGATCTGGCCAGCCGCGATGTTGTCAGCCGTTGCATGACAATCGAAATTCGCGAAGGGCGCGGGGTTGGTCCGCTGAAGGACCATATCCACCTGAACCTGAGCCACCTTCCCCCCGAGGTGATCTACGAACGCCTGCCCGGCATCGCCGAAAGCGCGCGCATCTTTGCCGGTGTCGATGTCACCAAAGAGCCGATCCCGGTTCTGCCCACAGCGCACTACAACATGGGCGGCATCCCGACAAACCACATGGGGGAGGTGATCAACCCCGTCAAAGGCAACCCCGACGCGATTGTCCCCGGTCTGATGGCTGCTGGCGAATGTGCCAGTGCTTCACTGCACGGGGCGAACCGTCTGGGCACCAATTCACTGCTGGATCTGGTGGTGATGGGGCGTGCAACAGCGATCAAGGCTGGCGAAATCATTGATCCCAAGGCCCCCGTTCCGCACGCGTCCGAGGACAAGGTCGACGCCATTTTCGAGCACTTCGACCGGATGCGCAATGCCGACGGCAGCAAAACAACGGCCGAACTGCGCCTGAAGATGCAGCGCGCCATGCAGGAAGATGCCGCTGTGTTCCGCACCAGTGAAACCCTGAAAGAGGGCTGCAAACGGATCAGTGACATCTGGGACGAGATGAAGGACATCAAGGTCACGGACCGTTCCCTGGTCTGGAACAGCGATCTGATGGAAACGCTGGAACTGGAAAACCTGATGGCCAATGCGCTGACCACAATCTACGGGGCCGAGGCCCGCAAGGAAAGCCGTGGTGCACATGCGCACGAGGATTTCCCGGATCGTGGCGACAAGGACTGGCGCAAGCACACGCTGGCAACTGTTGATCCCAACGGCAAGGTCAAGGTTAAATACCGTCCGGTCCATGTTGACCCGCTGACCACTTTGAAAGAGGGTGGTGTGGATATGAAAAAATTTGCACCGAAGAAAAGGGTTTACTGATGGCCGTTTTGAAAACCTCCTCTGTTGCGCTGGTTCTGGGGGGTGTGGTTCTGGCCGCTTGTGTTAAACCAGAGCCACCAAAGGATTATATGCTGACCTGTCTGCACGAGACCGGCGCCAAAGGGTCTTATGTGAAATCAACCGACAAACTCGGGGCAAACGGCCTTCCGGTGATCCTGCCTGCCGCAGGCGGGGAAGCGCGCGGTGCGGTGTTGATGAACGCCTGCGTCGAGCAGCACAACCGCGAGGCAGGCACATTGCCCAATCCCGCAGGGCCAACAGCACCCAAGATGATGTCGAACGGCAAACTTTCGGTGCCGCAGGGCTATGATCTGTCGACCGAGGATGTGGCGCTGTGGAAAACGCTGACGCTGGAGCAGCAAAAGCGGGCCTATGAATTTCTGAAATCAGGCAGCACGATCCAGTCGTCGCTGTTGGAGGACTAGGATATGCTGCGCGCTTTGGCGATTGGACTAACAGCAGTTTCGCTTTCGGGCTGTGTCACGGACGGGATCGTCCAGGACACCTCGCGCGAGGCGGCAAAACGGGTGGTCACCCCGATCGTGGTTGACAAATTCCCCGGCGGCAACACCGAAGCCTATAGCAACTGCATCATCGACAACGCCACCACGGACGAGATTTTCAGCCTCGCCAAGGCGGCGGTGACGGGTGTTGACCAAAGCACCGTGAATACGGTGGTGACGATCAGCACCCGCGGGGATACGCTGAAATGTTTCTTAAAGGCCGAGCTTGGCTCGGTTACGGGATAGGACTGAAGACATGGTTGAACTCACACTTCCGAAAAACTCGCGCATTGTTACGGGCAAAACATGGCCCAAGCCGGCAGGCGCGACCAACTTGCGGAAATTCAGCATTTACCGCTATAATCCGGACGAGGAAAAAAACCCCCGCGTCGATACCTATTTCGTGGATATGGATACCTGCGGGCCGATGGTTCTGGATGCTCTGATCAAGATCAAGAACGAGATCGACCCGACGCTGACCTTTCGCCGGTCCTGCCGCGAAGGTATCTGCGGATCCTGTGCGATGAATATCGACGGGATCAACACGCTGGCCTGTATTTACGGCATGGACGAAATCAAGGGCGATGTGAAAATCTATCCGCTGCCGCATATGCCGGTAGTCAAGGATCTGATCCCCGACCTGACCAATTTCTATGCCCAGCATGCCGCGATAATGCCATGGCTGGAAACCTATACCAATCCGCCGGAAAAGGAGTGGCGCCAGTCGATCGAGGATCGCAAGAAACTGGATGGTCTGTATGAATGTGTAATGTGTGCGTCCTGTTCCACATCCTGCCCGTCCTACTGGTGGAATTCCGATCGCTACCTTGGCCCGGCTGCGCTGTTGCATGCCTATCGCTGGATTATCGACAGCCGTGACGAGGCGACGGGCGAACGTCTGGACGGGCTGGACGATCCGTTCAAGCTGTATCGTTGCCACACGATCATGAACTGCACCAACACCTGTCCCAAGGGGCTGAACCCCGCCAAGGCGATTGCCGAGATCAAGAAGCTGATGGTCGAGCGGACGGTTTAAGCAGGGTGGCGCAAGCACCGGAGGACGCCGAGAAGCGCCGCGCGGTCAGGCCGGTGATCTGCTATCCGGCAGAGGGTCTGCCAGTGCCGGATATGGCGTTGTATCGGGCGGCTCGACCAGGGGCCGCGAAGGTTTCAGAAACCCTGATCCCGCCGCGCGAAGCGGCGTGTTTCCATGTTCCGGCGGGCAGTTTTTTCCGCATTTCCTGTGTGGACGGTCCGCAGGTCGGGGATCTGAACCTGTGGAACGCAAAGGATCTATCCGAGCGGTTCTATTCCGGAAAATCCCGCGCTTTGCACGGCACCCATCTGACGACAGGGGAGCGGATGTGGAGCAGTTTTCCACACCTACGCCCGATGGCAACGATTGTGGCCGATACGCTGGACTGGTACGGGATCGACGAATTTGGTGGTTCTGTGCATGATGTGATCGGCACCCGCTGTGATCCCTATACGCACAACCTGTTGAGTGGCGGCGATTACCACCATTGCTGCCATTCCAACCTGACCCGCGCTTTGGCCGCCGAAACCGGCCTGCCGCCGGATCAGGCCGAGGCGCATGTGCATGACGTTCTGAACGTGTTCATGTGCACCGGTTTCACCCGCGACACAGGGCAGTATTTCATGAAGGCCAGTCCGGTGCGGGCGGGGGATTATCTGGAGTTTTTCGCCGAGATTGATCTGCTGGGTGCGCTGTCGGCCTGTCCGGGCGGGGATTGTTCGGCGGAACATTCCTCGGATGCGGCGGCGTGTTATCCGCTGTTGGTCGAGGTATTCAAGCCTGCCGACGGGGTGCTGGACACATGGTGCCCACCCGCGCGCAACGCCTATTGCGGCGGGCACGGCGTATAGAGATTCCATGCCTCCGGCGGGGAGTTTGAGCTGATTAAGAAACGATCCGGGGGATCGTTTCAAGCGAAAACGGGCGAAGCCCAAGGAGCAAAGATGGGGCTATTGGCGGATGTAGTGCAGCCGGTTGAAGCTGCTGCGCCAGTCGGCGACTTCACCTGCCAGTGCCTCGGGATCATTGCGGCGCAGGGCATCGGCGATCAGGCTTGCCATGCTGGGGGCATCGGTTTCGGTGAAGCCCCAGCGGACCAGTTCCGGTGTGCCGATGCGCAGCCCGTTCATATCTCCTTCAACCGGATCAACCGGCAGGCCGATACCGCAGGCAAGGAAACCGGCGCGGCGCAGGGTTTTTGCGGCCGCTTGACCGCCTCCGAAATCCGCCGCAAGGATAGCGAACTGGTGCGATTGGGTGAAGCCCTGATCTGCGGCGAAAACGGACAGGCCTTCGTCAGCAAGCGCGCTGGCCAATGCGCGGGCGGTCGAGACCATTTTGGCGGCATACTCCGCACCAAAGTCGCGCCAATCCAGCATGGTCAGGGCCAGGGCGGCGGATTTGGCGGCGTCGAAATTGGCGGTCATGCCGGGGAAGGCGATCTTGTCCAGACGCTCGGAAATATCCGCGTCATTGCTGACGATCAGGCCAGAGGGCGGACCTCCAAGGCTTTTGTAGGTGCTCATTGTCATCAGGTGCGCGCCTTGTGACAGCGGGTTGTCCCATGTGCCACCGGCGATGATGCCGCATTGGTGGGCGGCGTCAAACAGGACATATGCCCCGACTTCATCGGCAATGGCGCGGATTTCAGCCACGGGATGCGGGAACAGGTTAAGAGAGCCGCCGATGGTGATCAGGCGGGGTTTCACCTGCAACACCAATGCGCGCAGGCCCTCCAGATCAATGGTGTAGCCATCTGCATTGATGGGTGCCATGTGGCTGGTCAGACCGTATAGCCCCGCGCAGCCGTCGGCGTGGTGGGTGACATGGCCGCCGATACTGGCGGGTGGGGTGATGATGTGATCCCCCGCTTTGGTCAGCGCGATAAAGGCATAAAGGTTGGCAATGGCGCCGGATGGCACGCGGATTTCGGCATAGTCGGCATTGAAGATTTCGGCGGACAGCTCGGCTGCGATGACCTCGATCTGCTCTATCGCCTCTAACCCCGTTTCGTATTTGTCACCGGGGTAGCCAAGCGAGGGGCGGGTGCCAAGGCCTGAGGCAAGCGCGGCTTCGGCACGTGGGTTCATCACGTTGGTGGCGGGGTTCAAGTTGAAACAGTCGTGCTCGTGTATCCGGCGGTTTTCGGCGATCAGGGTTTCCAGACGGGTTGCTGTGGTCCGGCTGTCGGATTTGGCGGCCCTCCCGGCGATGTCCTGAATATGGTTTTCTATGCGGGCAGGCACCCAAGGGCGCGGGGTCATCCGGGGCATGGTTATGGTCCTTGTCTGGTTGTCGCACAGCTAAGCGGCAATCGGCGCGTGATGCAAACGGGTTTTGATCATCCGGTGTGGGGTGTGTCCCTGACGGGCAGGCGGTATGCGGCGGATATTTTATACTATGCGGTGGGACCGAATGTGCTAGGATGCACTATGTTCAGATCAATGATTGCCGGCGCAATTATCGCGCTATGGATGGGCATGCCAGCGATTGCGGCAAGCGATTATCCGTTACTAAAAGACAGCCCGTCGTCCGCGCATTATACGCTGGTGCGGGTGAATGATTACTGGTCGCCGGCCAGTATCACCTACAGCCCCGCCGGTAATTTCTTTGTGCTGGACAGCCTGAAGATCAGCAAGATAGACGCGTTGGGCAACAAGGTGTTTTCGTTGAAGAACAGCGAAACCACGCATCTGCTGCCGTTTACCTATTATATCGCAACCTCCAAAGGCATGTATGACCTGTCCAGATCGCGGCCAAAGCTGGAGCGGTTTGAGCAGGTGGTGAATGACAGTAAAACCCGCACCCTGACGAATGATTCCTTTAACGAAATCTATGGGCAGGCCTATGCGGATGCGGACATCGTGGTCTATGACGAACCTAACTATGAAGAAGGCATAGACAAATACCGCGCCTATATGTGGATCAAGGGTGGCTGGGTTTTGTTTTACCTGTCGGACAGGGCCATCACGCTGGATTCAGATTATGATCTGGGGGTTGCGGTTCAGGAATATCCTGCCAAATACAACCGCACCCTGATGTTAAGAGATGTGCAGAGCAAAACCTATTCCGCCGGAAACATCGATCTGGCCGGTGAAAATCCGCGTCTGATGGCACTGCTGCCCGAACGCAAGATGCGCTATCCGGCGCGGGGCAAGCTAAAGGTGATGCAGTTTCGCAAAGAGCGGGTGGACGACACCTATCGTGGGGTGCCGGTGGTGTTTACCGGCACGGCAAAACACCGGTTGCGGATTGGCAACGAGGATCTGTTTTTCCGCGAGATCGCCCTGAAGGCCGTGCGGCGCAAGCTGGATACACAAATGCACTGGTAT
The DNA here is from genome assembly GCF_003544895.1 of Profundibacter amoris. GTDB lineage: Bacteria > Pseudomonadota > Alphaproteobacteria > Rhodobacterales > Rhodobacteraceae > Profundibacter > Profundibacter amoris. The sequence continues at coordinate 2,866,289 of NZ_CP032125.1, read as the reverse complement.
GTGGTGCCCGCGCCCTATCAGGACAAGACGCAGGTCGGGTTTCTGGAGTTCGTGCCAATTTCGAATCTAACCAGCGAGGGCAGCGGCGGGGTTTATGCGCTGCGGCGCAATTAACCTACGAAAATGCCGCTTCCAGCGCGATTTCCACCATGTCACCAAAGGTTTTTTCCCGCTGGTCCGACGGCAGGGCCTCGTGGGTGATCAGGTGGTCGGAAACCGTTAACACGGCCAATGCGCGGCGTTTGTGGCGGGCGGCAAGGTTGTAGAGTTCGGCGGCCTCCATTTCCACGCCAAGGATGCCGTGGCGCATCATCTGTTCGGTCAGGTCGGGGCGTTCGTCATAGAACACATCCGAGGAATAGATGCCGCCGACATGGGTGCCAACATCGCGCTTGCGGGATGCGGTAACGGCGGCCTCCAGCAGGGAGTAATCGGCACAGGGGGCAAAGTTGATTTCCCTGAATATCCCGCGCGACGGGGTGGATAGGGATGTGGCCGTCATGGCGATGATCACATCGCGCACTTTGACGTCTTCCTGCATCGCCCCGCATGATCCGATGCGGATCAGGGTTTGTGCGTTATAGTCTTTCATCAGTTCGTTGGCATAGATCGACAGCGACGGCATGCCCATGCCGGACCCCTGAATGGTGACGCGATTGCCGTTCCATGTGCCGGTAAAGCCCAGCATGCCGCGCACTTCGTTGACGCATTTTGCGTCCTTCAGAAAGGTTTCGGCGGCCCATTTCGCGCGATAAGGATCGCCGGGCATCAAAACGGTTTCGGCAATGTCTTCTGGTTTGGCGCCAATATGGACAGTCATGGGGGGACCTTTCTTTTTACTTGTTTCTGCCAGCCTATCGCGGGGCGATGGCGCGGGAAAGCCAAAAACAACAAACCCCCGAGGCTGGGCCACGGGGGTCAAATTGCGGCGGCCATTGGCCACCATATTCGTATGTCACTTCCGAAAAGGGTTTGCTTACAGCATACCTTCGCGTTGTGCTTTTTTACGAGCGAGCTTGCGCGCACGACGGATTGCTTCCGCTTTCTGGCGTGCTTTCTTCTCGGACGGTTTTTCGTAAGCCTGACGAAGCTTCATTTCACGAAAGACACCTTCGCGTTGCAGCTTCTTCTTCAGGGCACGAAGCGCCTGATCGACATTGTTATCACGAACACTGACCTGCATGTGGTTGTCACCACCTTTCTAGGTTAAAGTTGCAAAAGTTGCAGGAACTGGCCCTATAGCAAGCAATATACACTCTGTCCAGTTAGGAGATTCGGATATGCCCCAGAATGCACCCCCCAAAGACGCGCTGCTGGATGCGATCCTGCCCCATGTCGCCTTTGACGGCTGGTCCGATGCCAGTTTTAAGGCGGCCGTTCAGGGCGCGGGGATTGATCCGGTGGTGGCACATGCGGTGTGCCCGCGCGGGGCGGTGGATTTGGCCGTGGCCTATCACAAACGCGGCGATCAGTTGATGCTGGAACGCTATGCGGCGAGCGACCTGTCCGAAATGCGTTATAGCGACAGGATTGCGGCGCTGGTGCGGATGCGGATCGAGGTGGTCGAGGATCGCGAGGTCGTGCGCAAGGCGTCGGTTCTGTTCGCCCTGCCGAAATACGCAGCCGAGGGCGCACGGCTGATCTGGGAAACCTGCGATCTGATCTGGAACACGCTGGGGGATACCTCGGATGATATCAACTGGTATACCAAAAGGGCCACGTTATCAGGTGTTTACGCATCCACTGTGCTGTTTTGGCTGGGGGATGAGTCTGAGGGCAATGCCGAAACATGGGAATTTCTGGACCGCCGGATTGATGATGTGATGCAGATCGAAAAACTGAAATCCAAGGTGCGGGATAATCCGCTGCTAAAGGGTTTGTTTGCCGGCCCTATGTGGGCCATGGGCCACGTCAAAGCGCCACACGCCAAACCGATGCAGGATGTGCCTGGACGGTGGGATGCAGATAGCGAGGGTGCCAAATGAACCTGCCCGAAGTGATGCGCGCCGTCGAGATTTCACAGCCCGGTGGCCCCGAGGTTCTGCGCCTGTGCGAACGCCCCGTGCCGCAACCGGCCTATGGCGAAATTCTGGTCCGGCTGGACTATGCCGGTGTGAACCGCCCCGATGCTTTGCAGCGGGCAGGGCTTTATGCGCCGCCCCCGACCGCAAGCGACCTGCCCGGGCTGGAAGGCGCGGGCGTGGTGGTGGCGCTGGGCGATGGTGTGACCGAATGGGCGGTGGGCGATTCGGTTTGCGCCCTGCTGCCCGGCGGGGGCTATGCCGAGTATGTGACCTGTCCGGCCAAACACGCCCTGCCGGTGCCCGCAGGCATGGACATGAAACAGGCGGCCTGCCTGCCGGAAACCTATTTCACCGTCTGGTCCAATGTGTTCATGCGCGGCCGGCTAAAGGCGGGCGAACGGTTTTTGGTGCATGGCGGTTCTAGCGGGATCGGCACAACGGCGATTCAACTGGCCAGTGCCTTCGGTGCACGGGTGTTCACCACGGCGGGGTCGGATGCGAAATGCGAGGTCTGCCGTGAACTGGGTGCCGAAGTGGCCTTGAATTATCGCGAGGCGGATTTTGTCGAGGTGGTGCGCAGCGCGGGCGGGGCGAACCTGATCCTTGATATGGTCGGCGGCGATTACATCCCGCGCAACATCAAGGCACTGGCGGACGAGGGGCGTTTGGTGCAGATCGCCTTCCTGCAAGGGCCGAAGGTGGAATTAAACTTTGCCCAGATCATGATGCGGCGGCTGACCGTGACCGGCAGCACCCTGCGCCCGCAAAGCGATCTGGCCAAGGCGCGGATTGCGGACCAGATGCGCGAAAAGGTCTGGCCACTGCTTGACGCCGGAACCGTCGCGCCGGTGATGGACAGCGAATTCGCGCTGGAGGATGCCGCCGCCGCACATGCGCGGATCGAGGATGGCGGGCATATTGGCAAGATCGCGTTGCGGGTGCGGTAAGGCGCGCCGCGTTTATTGTGTCTCTGGCGGCTGAAAAAACCCGGAAATTATAGCAAGGTGGATTAGGGCCTGTTGACGTTCCCCACACCACACTGGTTTCGGCCCAAAATCCGCCAGTGCAAGTCAATTGAGTGCCGCAAGGGTGGTCCCCTTGCAAGCGAAATTGGTGTCGCAATGGCGGATTTTGGTGAAATCCCTGCGGGGCGCGGCCAAAATTGCTTCCAACGCGCGGATCTTCCCTTACCGATACCGGCATCGCTGCGGGCATATCAACGCGCTGGCTGCAATTTTGGACACGCGCCAGTGCGGTGTGGGGAACGTCAACAGGCCCTAATAAAAGGGGGGTTGTTCGCGCTACTTGGTTGCCCTAGGCTCGCCTTACTTTTTTACGATCTCTAATAATAACAACGATATATTTTCAGGAGTAATTTTTAATGCATAGACGGCAATTCATTAAGCGTGGCTTGGTCGCTTCTACATTTTTAGCAGGTGGTTTGGGCGCTCTTGTTCCCGGCATCGCCAATGCGGATGAAAGCGGAAGCTTCGATTATGGTGGCACAAGGATCAACATCAAGGTCAAGCAGGACGATGAAATATACACCGCCTTTTTCAATGACAGGTATAAGGATCAAACAGTTCGGATCCGCATGGAAAAAGGCAGTATTTCCGCATTTAAAGGGTTGGGACAGAAGGATGGTCAAACCCTGAAGATCGGGAATGACAAGGTGACCCTGTTCAAAGGCCAAATGCTGTTTCAGGGTGCTGACGGCTCTATGAAGAAATTCCTGCTGCCGCCGACTAAAAATGTCGGTCCGGTTGTGGTGATCATTATCATCATCATCATTATCCACGGCAAATGGCCCCCGAAGCCAAAGCTGGTTCGCTATAACGGCGCGGAAATGCTTGTCGGTTACTAAATCAGGAAGGGCTGCCTAAAAAGGCGGCCCTTTTCTCTGCCGGTGATGGGGGCGCCGGTTTTATCAATCCTCCCATTGCCCAAGGCTGCAAGCATTAGCTTTGCCCGGCCAGTTGGAATAACCCGCCTATGCGGATTCAAGCCGGTGGGTAGAGCGAAGATTGAAAATGCGCCGAAAACAACCATCTATAAAAGGGAAGCGCGCATCATGATTGATCTCTGGAAAGGACAAGACGATGCAAAAGGACAAATCAGGTCATTTCGAAGTTCTGGACGGTTTTCCGGACGATGTGGTGGCGGTTTCGGCCAAGGGCCGGATCGACCACGATGCTTACGCCAAGGAATTGCACCCGATGGTCGATGCCTCGGTTGCCGATGATGGCAAGGTCAAGCTGTTCTATGTGCTGGGACCGGAATTCGAGGGCTTCACAGCTGGCGCCGCTTGGGAAGATACCAAGCTGGGGTTGTCGCACTGGAGCGATTTTGAACGGGTTGCAGTGGTGACCGATGTGGGCTGGGTTGAAATGGGGGTCAAACTGTTTGCCCCGTTGATGCGCGGACGCGTTCGGGTGTTTGGCATGGATGAATGGGATCAGGCCAAAGCGTGGGTTGCCGAGGATGATACGTAGGCGGTTGCCTAGCGGACCGGATCAAACAACGCATCTGTCATTTGGCAATCCCGCACCGCATCCGCGCCGCATTCGCGCGGTTTCAAATCCTTTGTCAGGCAAACCCGCGCCTCCTGAATCCGGCCCTGTTTGCAGGTGATGGTGACCATATCCGCCGTCATATCGGGGTTGGATTTCAGAAAGGCCTCTTCGATCACCGAAGCGGGCAGTTTCACTGTATGGTCCAGCTTGCGCAAAACAGGTGGGCGCACCACGGCGTTATAGGCCTTGCGCGCGGTTGTGAAATAGTCCTGCGAGGTCAGGCCCGAGCAACGCCCGTGTTTCTTCCACTGGTGCCACGCCAACCCGCCCGAGGCCATAACATCGGCCATCGCATTGGTTTCGCTGCGTGATGGCGGGCGGGCAGAGGTGTTGCAGTAACTGGGATAGCCGCGTTCATTCTGGGGCCACAGGCCATGCAGGATCCAGCCGTAATCGTATCTCTCGTCGCATTGCCGCGCATTGCGCCGGTCCCCCTCGATTGCGCACCATGTGGGCGACCAGGACAGCGATAAAACGTAATAGTCAAAGTCACCCGCGCGTTCGCCTTCTGCCTGCGCGGCAGGGGCCGTCAGGGCAAGGGTAAGCAGGATAAACAGCATTTGACGCATTTACTCTTTCCTCTTTTACTTTGGCGCACTATATAGCGTTCAAGTTCCCTGACAATGCGAACCCGCTTCGAACCCGAAGCAGCCCATTCAGGGCACAGGGAAGATTTGTGCGAAGATATGCTTTAGGAGTGTAAGATGGCTAAACCGATCATGGCAAAGGCAACCGCCGTATGGCTGGTGGATAACACAACGTTGACCTTTAAACAGGTTGCCGATTTCTGCGATTTGCACGAACTGGAAGTGCAGGGGATTGCCGATGGTGATGTGGCGGCCGGGGTCAAGGGGTTTGATCCGATCTCGAACAACCAGCTGACCCGCGAAGAAATCGAAGCCGCTGAAAAAGATCCCAAGCACAAGCTGAAGCTGAAGTATTACGCCGCTGCCGAGGGCGAGCAAAAACGCCGTGGCCCGCGCTATACGCCGCTGTCCAAACGTCAGGACCGGCCTGCCTCTATCCTGTGGCTGGTGAAATTCCACCCCGAACTGGCCGACAGCCAGATCAGCAAACTGGTCGGCACCACCAAGCCAACCATCCAGGCGCTGCGCGAGCGCACCCACTGGAATATTTCCAACATTCAGCCGATCGACCCCGTTGCGCTGGGCCTGTGCAAGCAAAGCGAACTGGACGCCGCCGTCAAAAAGGCTAATGACAAGCTGGCCAAAGAAGGCAACGTGATGTCGGATGACGAGCGTCGCAAGCTGGTGTCGACCGAACAGTCACTGGGCGCACCGGAAGAACCCAAGATGCCCGCCGCGATCGAGGGGCTTGAAACCTTCACACTGGCGGACGAGCCGAAGGTCGAGGAAGAAGCGCCGATCGATGCGGACAGTTTCTTTAACCTGCCCGAAGATTCGGACAAGGACGAAGACGAAAAAGAACCCAAGTAAGCTATTTGCCTATTTGACAATTCAAAGCCCCGATGTTGCAAGCATCGGGGCTTTTGCTTTTCCAGCAAAGGAACTATATCTATAGCCCCTATAGCTATCGAGGTGCCAGCATGTATTCCATCGGTGAATTGTCCCGCCAGACCGGCGTTAAAATTCCAACCATCCGCTACTATGAACAGATCGGGCTGATTGCTCCGGCGGAACGTTCAAACGGCAACCAGCGTCGCTACACGCAGGAAGGGTTCCGGCGGCTGTCCTTTATCCGCCATTCGCGCGATCTGGGGTTTTCGCTGAACGATACGCGCGAATTGCTAGAGCTAAGCCAGCACCCGGAAGGCGAATGCAGCGATGCGCACGGGATTGCGGCGCGGCATCTGGCCGGGGTGAAGGCAAAGATTGCCAAGATGAAGCGGCTCGAAAAGGAACTGAAACGCATCTCCAATTGCGAGGCTGGCAAGCTGGCCGATTGTGCGGTTCTGGAAACGCTGGCCGACCACAGATTATGTTCAGGGGATCATTAGGGCCATTCGGCCTGCATGGTTTCGGCGATCAGATCCATGTCCTGTCGGCTGATTTTGAACAGGCCAAACCGCATCTGGGACCCCCAGTTCTGCTTGCCCCGTGTGAATTCAAGATGGTCGAGCAGCGGGCGGATCGGGGTTTCCTGCACCGAATACCAGTCCACATCCCGCCGGTAGGGGTGAAACGTCCCGCCATGCATCGAGGCCTGATAAGGTTCTTTATCGCAGACCTCCCCAATGGCGGTAAAGGATTGCAATCCGTCAGGCTTGCGCAACACTTCGCTTGGGGAATAGTAAACCACATGGTCCCCGGGATGGACGCGCCGTAGCGGGGGTAATTTGCCATGGTTCACCTGCATAAATCCTTGATCACGACCAATGCGGACATGTTCGGCCGAGGCAACCGCAATCCAGTTTTAAGACATGTCGCTTCCTTTGATAGGTGTTTTGAACTGGATAACATATGTTTGTGTCAGATATTGGCAGGAGAAAACCTGTATATACATTCGGTTTAAATGGCATTTTGTGAACCTCGGTTTATTTACCGGAACGCCATCCACATCCTATCGCTTTCCGTGTCGGGCAAGTTAATTGCCGACAAAAGAGACAGTTAAGGGAACGAAACGGTTTGTGCCGCGGCTTTCCGCGGCAATGGTCGCGTGCAGTCTGGTTACATCTGCGCAGGCGGGGGATAGTTTTACAAAAGCAGGGGATGTATTGGAGGCCGTATTGCCGGCTGCAGCAATGGTTTGCGCCGCCCGCAAGCAAAATTTTGGCCCCGCCGCTTGGCGGTTCATTGGACAGGAAGTTGCTGTCCAGACCAGCAAATATGCGCTGGGCAATGCGGCAATCAACCAGCGGCCCAATGGTGGCACACACGGGTTTCCTTCGGGACACACAGCCGCTGCATTTTACGGGGCCAGCTACCTGTCGCGGCAATGTATGCACACGAAGGGCGGCAAGGTTCTGGCATTCGGGTTAGCTGCATTGGTCGGGGCATCGCGGGTTCACGGTGATAACCACACGGTCGGGTAGGTGCTTGCCGGTGCGCTGGTCGGGGTTGCGTTTGACCGGGTCAAGGTGACGTTTGATGACAGGCGCGTGCATGTCGGGTTGCGCTACGAATTCTAATCCGGTTGCACCAAAGCGCGCGCTTTCCAGCTTTCCGGTTTTGTGGTTAACTGCTTTGGCAAGGGAACGCCAAAAGCCAGGAGGGTGCTATGCGCCTTTTATATGCCATTGCGGCACTGGTGGCCATCGGCACGCCGGTTGCCGCTTTTGACGCCTGTGATGATCTTTGGTTCACCCGCAATCTGCTATTTGCCCGCAACGGATATTGTTTTGCCTCACCCTTGGGGCAGGCGGTGTTCGGAAATGAAGGGTGTTATACCAGCGACACAGGGCTGGACGGGCAGGAACGCGATGTTCTGGCCGATGTTCGGGACCGCGAAAAGGCGCTGGAATGTCATGTGGACAACCAGCGTCAGCACCTTGATGTCGATCTGATCGAGCAACGCAAACAAATGCTGGACCTGCCCTATGCGACCGAATTTGAATCCGCCTGCGTTGGATGGCTGGGGCCTGCATTGCCGATACACAACGCCAGACATGTAGATTCCCATGTGATCGGCCATCTGCAAAAAGGCGACCAGATTGATTTCTTCCACGAAATAATGGTGGACGAGGCCGGAAATGACTGGTTTTTCATCACCCAAAGACGAAACAACAGGGTGGTCGGGGTCGGCTGGGTTTTCTTTGGTGATGATCTGGATAAATGCGAGATGTTTGCGGGCTGAGCCTAGAACGACTTGCGCGCCTTCAGGGCGGCGCTGATGGTGCCGTCATCCAGATAATCCAGCTCGCCGCCAATCGGCACACCCTGGGCCAGTGTGGTGACAGTCACCCCGCTGCCCTCCAGCTCATCCGCGATGTAATGCGCGGTGGTCTGGCCATCAACCGTGGCATTCAAGGCAAGGATCACCTCGGTGATGCCCTCGGCCGCTACACGGTCGCGCAGCTTGGGGATTTGCAGATCATCCGGTCCCACAGCATCCAGCGCCGACAATGTGCCGCCCAACACATGATAGCGGCCCTTGAACCCGCCTGCGCGTTCCATCGCCCACAAATCGGCCACATCCTCGACCACGCATAATTCGCCCGTGGCGCGCTTGTCGGCTTCGCAAATATCGCAGATATCGGATGTGCCGACATTGCCGCAGTTCAGACATTCCCGCGCGGTGACGGCCACTTCGGACAGAACATCCGCCAAGGGCGTCATAATCAGCGCACGCTTCTTGATCATATGCAACACCGCGCGCCGCGCAGAGCGGGGGCCAAGGCCGGGCAGTTTGGCCATCAGCTCGATCAGGTTTTCGATATCCTGTGTCGCATTGCCCATTTGGTGCCCCTTTGCCTTCTTCTTGCTCGAAATACCTCCGCCGGAGGCATGGAATCTCTTTTCCTGCGCTATCCGCTCAGAACGGCAGTTTCATATCCGCAGGCAGCCCCAGCCCCTCGGTCATTTTCGCCATTTCCTGTTGCGACCGGTCGGCCGCCTTGGCCTGCGCATCTTTGATCGCGGCCAATATCAGATCCTCGACCACTTCTTTCTCGTCGGGATGAAAGATTGATGGATCGATTTCCAGCGCTGTCAACTCGCCCTTGGCGGTGGCTGTGGCCCGCACCAACCCCGCGCCGGATTCGCCGGTGACGGTGATTTTGTCCATCTCGTCCTGCATCTCGGCCATTTTTTCCTGCATATCCTTGGCGGCCTTCATCATTTTGGCCATATCGCCCATGCCTTTGAACATCTTGCACATCTCCTGTGTGTCGTAGGTTAGGGTATAGATACGGGGCGTCGTGCAGTTTCACAAGGCAGCGCCAAAGAGATTCAATGCCTCCGGCGGAGGTATTTCAGGCAAGAAGAAGGGTCAGTCGTCCTCGAACGGGTCCCATTCGTCGGAAACTTCCGGCAGGGCCTCGGCGGCGGCGGTTTCCTCGATTTCCTTTGGTGTGGTGATCCTGGTGATCTTGGCACCCGGAAAGGTTTCCAGCACGGCCCTGACCAGAGGGTGTTCCAGCGCTTCCTGCTCCAGCGCCAGTTGGTCGGCATCGCGAACCTCGGCAACGGTGGCGGCGCCGCCCTCATTTACCAGTGTGACGGCCCAGCGGGCGCCGGTCCACCCTTGCAGGCGCTGGCCCAGACGTTGCGCCAGATCGCGCGGGGCCTTGTCGGTGGGCTGGAATTCGATCCGGCCGGGGGTATAGCTGACAAGGCGGATGCCGGTTTCGACCTCGACCAGAAGTTTGACGTCGCGCATGGTGCGGATTAGTTCGACCACATCTTCAAAGCGGGCATAGCGCGCCAGCGGATCTTGTGCCGGTTGGGCCACAGCCAGTGCCGTAGGCGCACCGCCTGAAGGTTGGGACGGGGCCGAGCGCAGCGAGGCCCCCCCGCCGCCTGTCGGCGCAGCCGCAGGGCCCCCTTGTCCGCCACCGGGTGCGGGTGTCGGGGCGGGCGGGGGCGTTGCGTCTTGCAGTTTCTTCACCAACTCGCCCGGTGTTGGCAGGTCGGCCACATGGGTTAGCCGGATGATTGCCATTTCAGCGGCCATCATCGCGTTGGGGGCCATCGCAACCTCTTCCAGTGCTTTCAGCAGCATTTGCCACATCCGCGTCATCACCCGCATCGGCAGCGCGGCGGCCATGGCCTGACCACGGGTGCGTTCATCTGGCGAAACCGTGGGGTCTTCGGCAGCTTCGGGGGTGATCTTGATCACTGATATCCAGTGGGTGATTTCCGCCAGATCGCGCAGCACCGCCATCGGGTCGGCCCCGTCGGCATATTGGCCGGATATTTCGGTCAGGGCCCCGGCTGCATCCCCTTTGACGATCAGGTCGAACAGGTCCAGCACGCGGCCACGATCGGCCAGACCCAGCATTGCGCGCACCTGGTCGGCGGTGGTTTCTCCGGCCCCGTGGCTGATGGCCTGATCCAGCAGCGATGTCGCATCCCGTGCCGAGCCTTCGGACGCCCGCGTGATCAGCGCCAGCGCGTCGTCCGATATTTCCGCGCCCTCGGCGGTTGCGATCTTGCGCAGCAGGGCGATCATCACTTCGGGTTCGATCCGGCGCAGGTCGAACCGCTGGCAACGCGACAGCACCGTCACCGGCACCTTGCGGATTTCGGTGGTGGCAAAGATGAATTTCACATGTGCCGGCGGTTCCTCGAGCGTTTTCAGCAGCGCGTTGAAGGCGCTGGTGGACAGCATGTGGACCTCGTCGATGATATAGATCTTGTAGCGGGCCGAGGCCGCGCGGTAGTGGACGGAATCGATGATCTCGCGGATGTCGCCCACACCGGTGCGTGATGCGGCGTCCATCTCCATCACGTCCACATGGCGCCCTTCCATGATCGCCACGCAGTGTTCGCATTTCCCGCAGGGTTCGGTGGTCGGCCCGCCGGTGCCGTCCGGCCCGATACAGTTCATCCCCTTGGCGATAATCCGTGCGGTGGTGGTTTTGCCGGTGCCGCGGATGCCGGTCATGATGAAGGCTTGCGCGATGCGGTCGGCTTCGAACGCGTTCTTCAGGGTGCGCACCATCGCGTCCTGCCCCACCAGATCGGCAAAGCTTTCGGGGCGGTATTTGCGCGCCAGAACCTGATAGGCGGTGTCGGTATTGGCTGTGTCGGTCATGCGGGGCCTGTCGGTTTTTCCAGACTCCAGCTTAGGGCGTGTTTGCCGGAAAGGGAAGCGGGAAGGCAAGGATTGCGCGCCTATCCCCGACAGGACATAGTGGTCGCAAATCAGGAAAGGGGCACAGATGTTTTCCAAGGACAATTTGCAGTTTCAGGCGATTGAATTGCCCGTGCAGGAGGCGTTATCGCCCGAGGACATGAAAACCCGCGCATTGGCATTTTTCGCCAAGATGAAAACCCGCCATTCCACCCGCGATTTCGCGGGAACGGATGTGCCGCAAGAGGTGATCGAGCATTGCATCGCCACCGCAGGCCGCGCACCCAGCGGGGCGAACCATCAGCCGTGGCATTTCGTAGCCGTTAAATCGCCCGATCTGAAAGCGCGGATTCGCGAGGCTGCCGAAAAAGAGGAAGAAGCCTTTTACGCCGGTGGTGGCGGGGATGAGTGGATCAGGGCGCTGGAGCCATTGGGTACCGGCGTGGAAAAACAGCACCTGACCGATGCGCCGTGGCTGATTGTGGTTTTTGCCCAGCGTTATGGCGAATTCGAGGACGGCACGCGCTACAAGAACTATTACGTTCCCGAAAGTGTGGGCATCGCCACCGGTTTCCTGATTGCGGCATTGCACCATGCCGGCCTGTCCTGCCTGACGCACACCCCCAACCCGATGAAGTTTCTGAACGGTCTGCTGGGGCGGCCATCCTCGGAAAAGCCGGTGATGATACTGGTGGTCGGGCAGGCGGCCGAGGGGGCGGTGATACCGGTGGCCTCGACCATAAAGAAGCCGCTGGATGTGATCATGACGGTGAAATAGGGGTTATTCCCATTCCATCTGGGTGAACACCTCTTGCGCGTTGCGACCGGCCAGTCCTTCGAAGTTTTTCAGGTAGGAAAAGGCGGACTGGTCGATTTTGACGGAATCGATGATCTCGCCGCCGTCCTCGATATAGTCGGCCATCTTTGTGCGGATATTGATCAGGTAATCGTAAGTGTCGCGGGTGGCTGTGGCCAGATCGACGGGGTTGCCGTGACCGGGGACGATGTGTTCGGGGTTCAGCGCGGCCAGTGCCTCGAAACTGGCGACCCATTCCAGCGTATTGGATTGCGGTCCGATGCCAAGGATGCGTTCGACATAGACAATATCGCCTGTAAACAGGGTGGAACGGCCTGCCAGCCAGACAGTGCTGTCGCCCGGCGTATGCGCTGCGCCCTCGTGGTGCAGTTGCAGCGTAACGCCGCCCAGTTCCAGCGTGTAATCCGTGTCAAAGGTGATGTCGGCATAGGCGGGTTCGGTGCCTGCCAGCATGTCTTCGCCTATCAGCACGCTAAGGCCGGTCAACTGCATTGATGCGCGGTCCTTGTGGTCGGCCTCGGCATCATTCGAGGCAATCACCTGCGCACCCTGTTCCTGCCAGTATCCGTTGCCCATCCAGCGGTGATCCTGTCCGCCGGTGTCGATCACATATTTCACCGGCTGATCGGTGATGCGCTTGATCACCTGATGCAGCATTTCGGCGCCCTTGTAGCTGCCGCCGGGATCCATCAGCACCGCGCCATCATCTGTAACGACCAGCCCGAAGGTGGCGTTGTTGCCCAGATTTTCGGGGCTGCGCTGGTCCAGCGGGCCAACAATGGCATAGGTGTCAGGGGCCACGTTGACGACGTTCAGAATGTCGGCATAGGCGGTGGTTGTGCTTAGGGCTATTGCAAGGGGGATCAGGTATTTCACAGGCGTTTCCTTTTGTTTCGCCTGCAACATATCAGCCATACAGATGTATGGGAATACGGCGGATAACATCGGCGGAGTTTTTGGCCCGGGCGATGGTCCATGCGCCCTGAATGGTCATCAGCAGCAGTTCGGCGGCGGCTTCGGCTTGTGGGCTGGGCAGGCCCAGCCGTTGCCCGTGTTCTGCCGCGCACTCGCTCCAGCTGGTCAGGATGCGGTCGGCGTGCCGGCGAAAGGCATCATTGTCCTGCCCGTCAAACAGCATGGTGGAAATCGGGCAGCTACGCCAATGATCGGCGGTATCAAACAGTTTGGCCAGTTTGAAACAAAAGGTGGTGGCGCCATCGGCAAAGCTGTCGGCCTGCGCGAATGAATCGTCAATGATCTGCAACATGCCTTGCGAAACCCAGCTGGCTGCCGCCATCGCCAGATCGGATTTGCCATCGGGGAAATGGTGATAAAGCGAGCCTTTAGGCGCGTGGCTGGCCGTCAGAACCTCGGTCAGGCCCGTGCCGTGATAGCCCTTTTGGCGAAACAGTGTGGCGGCGGTTTCGATCAGGCGGTCACGGGTTTTTGTGGCGGATTTTTGCATAGGGCCAGTATAACAGACTAGACCGATTGGTCCAGTCATGCTATTAGACCGAACGGTCTAGTGCATGTCGCGCGAATCGAATTTGCCCACCAACCGAACGCAATCGCTTATGCGAACGCTGCCTCGGTCAGTCGGCAAATGCTCGAATCTGAACAGGTGCGACACGCTGTAGTGAAAGGAATCGCGCCATGTCAGCCCCTGATTTGCGGATTGTTCCGCCACCTGCATTGGTTGAATCCGTTCGCTTTCGCGCGGACCGTGCGCAGCTTGCCGGCACATTGCACCGCCCGAAAGGCCCGCCCAAAGCCGCGATTGTGTTGCACGGGGCAACCGGTGTGCCGCACCGCTATTACCGTCATTTTTCCCAGTGGCTGGCGGGGCAGGGCTATGCCTGCCTGACCTATGATTACCGCGATTTTGCCGCCTCGGCCGAGGGGCATGTGCGCCGCTCCGGCGCGACGATGGCCGAATGGGGGGTGCAGGATCAGCAATCGGCGCAGCAGTTTCTGGAAGAGGCTTGTCCGGATGCCCCGTTATGGGTGATCGGCCATTCGCTTGGCGGGCTGATGATCCCGTTTCTTGAGGGCGCGGGGCGGATCGACCGGTTGATCACCATCGCCAGCGGGCTGGTGCATCTGGGGGAGCACCCGTGGCCATATCGTGCTGTCGCGGCGGCGTTCTGGTACGGGCCGGGACCATTGGCGACCAAACTGCTGGGGTATTTGCCGGCCAAGGCCTTTGGCATCGGGCGCGATCTGCCGGCGGATGTCTATTGGCAATGGCGGCGCTGGTGCACGACCAAGGGGTTTTATCTGGGCGATGTCGGGCGGGTGTTGCCGGTGCCGGACTGGCGGGCATTTGCGGGCGATATGAAGCTGGTGGCGATTGCCGATGATGATCTGGTGCCGCCCGCGACGGTCTGGCGGCACATGCAGAATTTCCCCGAGGCCCGCAAATCGCAACTAACCGTGCGGCCTGCGGATTACGGCGCAAAGAAGATTGGCCATATCGGGGTGTTCAGGCCGCAAAATGCTGCCGTGTGGCCCGATCTGATTGCACATTGCTGATTCAACTGCGGGGCAAAGACTTCAGGGCATCAACCAAATGACCGATATCCTCTTCGGTATTGTAATAATGCGGGGCAGCCCGCAGGATGGTTGGCAGCCCGCGATCCTCGGCGTCGAGTCTGGTGCTGGCGGGGTCCGATGTGCCGATACAAATCCCTTTTGTTCGCAATTTTACAACTGTGTCCTGCGGGTCCAGCCCATCAATGGAAAAGCTGACTATGGCACAGTTTTGCGCCCCTGCATCGCATAGCGTGGCGCCTTTGATTTGCAAAAGCTCTGCTCGCAATAAATTGGCAAGCCCCCAGGCGCGATCGCTGATCGACTCCAGCCCCAGATCAAGGGCATAGTCTACAGCCGCCCCCAAACCGGCCCGCAAGGCATAGGCATTTTCCCAGTTTTCAAAACGGCGGGCATCGGGGCGCAGTTGATAGCGATCCTTGGCAACCCACGGGGCGGCGAAATGGTCGATCATGGCGGGTTCGGTTTTCTCGATCAGTTCCTTGCGGATATAAAGGAAACCGGTACCGCGCGGCCCGCGCAGGAATTTGCGCCCTGTGGCTGTCAGATAGTCACAGCCCAGTTCCCTTACATCCACCGGCATTTGCCCCACGGCCTGACAGGCGTCCAGCAGGTAGGGGACATTGTGCTTGCGGGTGATTTCCCCGACGGCGGCGGCAGGGTTCACCAGCCCGCCATTAGTTGGCACCCATGTAATCGAAACAAGGGCGGCCGGTTTCTCCAGCATGGATTCAAGCGCATTGACATCCAGCGCGCCGGTTTCATCGTTGGGGATAACCTCGATAACAATCCCGTCGCGTTTTGCGCGTTGCAGGTAGGCGACATAATTCGCGGCATATTCTGCCTGACAGGTCAGAACGCGGTCGCCTTTGTTCAGGGGCAGGGAATAGAACGCCTGACACCATGCCGCCGTGGCATTTTCCATCAGGGCGATTTCCTGTGGCGCGGCCCCCAGCAGACGGGCAACCGAGGTGTAAACACCATCCAGCAATTGCTGTTGTACCGCTGCGGCCTCGTAGCCGCCGATGCGTGCTTCCAGCTCTATGTGGCCGGTGATGGCATCAACAACGGGTTGCGGCATCAGAGCCGAGCCTGAAGCCAGCAAATGATTGACAGTGCCAAGGCCCGGCGTTTGGTTGCGGAGTGTTGTGATGTCGAGGTTCATTTGCGTCCCTTTTATGCTGTCGGCAATGGCTAGCAGGGAACGCGCGTTTTGCAAGGGAAATGCTTAAGGAAGTGGGTGAGAGGCTGGACACGACCCGAACGAAAACTCGTTACGGCTGCTTCCTTCCGGACCTGACCGGGTTGGCGAGGCGCTCGCCCGCACCAACCTCTCGGAATGGTATATAGGTGCGCTGTGACAGATTCGCAATATCTACCTTTTGCGGTTGATCACAGGGGCGGGGTGGCGGATAGACTTGTGCCGGTTGATTGGTGTGAATTGTAACGAGGGGTGAAAAGATGGAACAGGCAACGCATATAAACAGGGCCGGATGGCGCAGGATCAGCCTGCTTGCCCTTGCGATCACCTTTGCCGGCGGACAGGCCGCATTCGCGCAATGTGATATTCTGGAGCGCGGCTTTGACGAAAAGACCGAGCAGAAAATACCCTTGTCCCCGACCATCGAGGCATCCTTGGTGCAGCTTGCCGGACAAAATCTGGTTTATATTTCCGAGAATGGTGAGACCGTGTTTTCCGGCGATTTTGGCGAAGCAGGCTGGAGCGGGACATCCGAAACCGGTTTGTCGCAAGTGATTGCCGTTGATGTGAATGGCGATGGTATAAAGGATCTGTTTGTCGGTGTAGGGCAGGGGATGGTGAACAATTATTATTTCGGGATGGTTTCGCAGAAGGACGGGCAATGGGCCCAGAATGTCGAGGTCTCGAACCCCGGTTTTACCTGCGGGGAACAGGGGTTTACCGGCTGGTATCGTTCCGGCCCGCGTGGAACCGATGAAGTCTGGGCGATTGGCAAAGACGGGATTCCCTATGTTGAAATCAGCCGGACCGTTGTTGATGACCATGTGTTCCAAAGGGTCGATTATGACGGGCAGGGAAAGGTGGTCTCGCGATCCATTGTTCCCTATACCGAGGATATTCGCACCGAAACGGCTCGGGTGACGGCCAAGGCGGCAGAGGGCGGCGTAAAGGTCTATAGCCCCGATGATCCGCAGACAGAAATCGCAAGGCTGGCCGCCGGAACGTCTCTGTTATTGCTGGAGGTGGATGACACTTATTCACTGGTGCTGGTCGAATTCGGGCCGGATAAAAACCGTGGCTGGGTCGTGCTTGAAGATATTTCTTACGAATAGATTGGATGCGCCCTAATCCGGCAAGCCATCCCAAATCTCGATATCATCCACCCACTGGTGTTTCGGATTGGCGTTGCCGTAAATCTGCGTCAGCATGATGAAATCGATCGGTTTGTGGTTGCGGGTGGTGGGGCCAAAGTGATCGCCCACAACCTGCCCGTTTATCTTCCACAAGGCCCACCCGTCGCTGCCTTCGCTCCAGTGCCAGTAAAATTCGGTCAGGAACCATTTTCCCATCGGTACGGGGATTTTGCGGTTTTTGATTTCCCATATCGGGTGTTCGGGGTCACGGTCGGCCTGCCAGACCCAATAGGGTTTGCCGTCATCATCGGTATAGATGAAGGAAATCAGCCGAAAGCCGCTGCCATTGGCATAGCCCTTGGTCTTCCATTCAAAAAACGTGCGCCATTTGTTGGGTTTGGTCAGGCTGCTGCGGTCCAGTTTGATCCAGTAGCGGATATACAGATCACGCCGTCCGTTGGTGATATCCAGAATTTCATAGGGGCTTTGGGTGTCATCGCGGTGTTCGTAGTTTTCGACACTGAACAACGCGCGGGTGGGGTGTCCATCATGGCCCGTGACGGTCCGGATTTCGTTATGCAGGGCCTGTTGGTTGTCGTGATTGATCAGGTGCAGCCCGCTGTTTGAGGCGCCCAGAACAGTAATGGGCCAACGATAACCGGTTGCGGAATCTGTGCCGGTGATGGTTTGATAGCCATCCTTTAGGGGCTCCAGCGTCACCCCCTCGAAACCCGAGGAAAACAGCAGTTTTGCCGGTTTTCGGGGCGGTTCGGCGGATGTCGGCTGGCAGGCTGAAACGAACAGGGCCGCCAGCAGGGGGAACAGAGATTTCATCGGTCCTCGTTGCGGTTGGCGGGGCAAAAACTGCCCCGCCGGATGCACCTACAGCGTAATACGGAAACGGGCAAACCCGTCGGGGCCGTCGCCTGCCGGTTCTATCACCATGCCTTTTACATCGCCGATATGGTCAATTGCCTTTGGCCCTGTATCAAACAGAACCGTTGTGCCGGGCAGGGATTTGAAGCGCCAGTTGTCGTCGGCCTGCGGGTTCACCGTGCCCTGTTCGACAATATATCGCACGATCACGTCGCGGTTGGTGTCGGGGGCCTCGTAAACGATGGTGTCGCCCTTGGCGCCCGGAAAATCACCGCCGCCCGAGGCGCGGTAATTGTTGGTGGCGATGATGAACTCCATATCATCCGTCACCGGCGCGCCATTGTATTTCAGGTTGGTGATGCGGCTGGCGTCGGGGTTCAGCATCCCGCCTTTGGCGTCGAACCGCGATGGCTGGCTGATGTCGATCTCATAGGTCACCCCGTCGATCACATCGAAGTTGTAACTGGGAAAATCGGGGTTCAACAGGATCTGGTCCGCCTTGCCCGGCTCAATCTGATTGAACATCCCGGCCGAGCGTTCCAGCCAGCCCTTCAATTGCGCCCCCGTCACCTTCACGGCCCGCACGGTGTTGGGATAGAGATACAGGTCGGCCACGTTCTTGATGGCGATATCCCCCACCGGCACGTCTGTGTAATACTCCGGCCCGCCACGGCCACCGGCCTTGAACGGGGCGGCGGCGGACAGCAGTGGCAGGGCGGCATATTCGCTGCCTTTCAGCATCTCGCCGACATACCAAAGCTGCGCGGTCGAAACCAGTTGCACCGACGGGTCATCCGCCACCAGCGCGAAATAGCTGTGCAGCGGGGCCGAGGTTTTGCCAACCGCGCGGCGGATATAGGCAAGGGTTTCCTTGTGCTCCTTTTCCACGGAGGCCAGCACATCCGGCTGGCTGTCAACCAATGCGGTGACGCTGCGGTCCTCGTTGCGTCTGGATATGGGGCGGGTTTCGGATGCGTGGCTGGCGATTTTCCATTCATTGCCCGACCGTTCCAGCATCAGGTCCACAACCCCGAGGTGACTGCCCCAGAAACCGCCCATCACGGCGGGTTTGCCGTGCAGGGTGCCTTTGGCCACGTCCACCCCGTCCAGACCGTCAAACTTCGGCCCGGGAAAAACAAGGTGCTGGTGACCGGCCATGATCGCGTCGATGCCATCGACCAGCGCCAGTTGCAGGGATGCGTTTTCCAGCCCCTCGTCACTGGCCGAGGCCTCGATCCCCGAATGGGACAGGGCAATGATGATGTCGGCGCCCGCCTCTTTCATTTCGGGAACATAGGCGCGGGCGGTGGCGACGATGTCGCGGGTCGTCACGTTGCCTTCCAGATGGCGGCGGTCCCAGTTCATGATCTGTGGCGGCACAAAGCCGATCAGCCCGATGCGGATCGGGTGGGTTTCACCGGCACCATCTGTCAGGGTGCGGTTCAGCAGGATATAGGGTTTGACCAGCGTTTTGTCGTCCCGCGGGGTGGCGCCCGCTTCGGTGGCGATATTGGCCGACACCACGGGAAATTCGGCGCCGGCAAGGGATTTCATCAGGAAATCAAGGCTATAGTTGAATTCATGGTTGCCAAGGGTCGAGGCATCAAAGCCGATGGTGTTCATCGCGGCGATGATCGGATGCAGGTCGCCCTCTTTCATGCCGCGCTCGTAGGCGATGTAATCGCCCATCGGGTTGCCTTGCAGCAGATCGCCATTGTCCAGCAGCAGGGAATTGGTTGCCTCGTCGCGGATGCCCTTGATCAGGCTTGCGGTGCGGGCCAGTCCGACGGTATCGCGCGGTTTGTCGGCGTAATAGTCATAGGGGTAGATATGCACATGCAGATCGGTGGTTTCCATGATGCGCAAATGCGCCTGATTGGCGGCAGCATAGGCGGAAAAAGGGTGGAGTGTAATCAAGGACGTTCCTGCTACGGTTCCGGCCAGAAATCTCCGGCGGGTCATTGTTGTTTTTGTTGCGTAGGTCATGGGAGCCTCCATTATGATTCCATTAAAAAGAATTAAGGGAAACCTAGCATGACTTATGGTTAACCGTAATCGGATAAGCTGAATCTTGCCAATACCCTTAAAGAGGATTTGACAAAATATATTCCTCTATTGGTTGGCGTTGGGCCGACAATCAAACCTGTGAATTGTCATTGTCCACAAAGCTGTGCCACATAGTCGGCAAAGTAGGGGACAACATGCGAAATTCCGAGTCGGTTACATTTGGCGGATCCGGTCTGGATCGGGCGGCAAATCTGCGTGGGGACGATGCCAAACTGGCAGAACTCCGGGCGGATAATGCGGCGCGGGTTCTGGTGATTTGGCGCGGCAAGGTGCTGGTTGACGGGGCCGCACTGGTGCGTTTGCCGGTGGATCATGCGGTTTTTGCGGATGCGTCGGCGGGGGGGGTTGTTTCTGGGCATGGATCAGGGCGCACCTGTGTTCGCACGGGATATTTCCGGTTGGGAGCCTGACGGGCTGGATCAGGCGGAAATGGCGCAATTCTTTGACCCCAGCGAACAACAGCACCCGGAATTGCCCGCCGGTCAGGTGTTTGTCGAGTTGCGCAGCGTAATGGCACAGCTTTCCGTACGGGACGCCGAGCTGATTGCCAGCGCAAAATCGCTGTTTGACTGGCACCGCACGCATCGGTTCTGTTCGGCCTGCGGGGTAGAAAGCGATATGACAATGGCCGGCTGGCAACGCGATTGCCCGTCGTGCGAGCGCAAGCATTTCCCGCGCACTGATCCGGTGGTGATTATGCTGATCACCCACGGCAACAGCGTTCTGATGGGCCGCAGCCCGCATTGGCCCGAAGGGATGTATTCCCTGCTGGCCGGGTTCGTGGAACCCGGTGAAACCATCGAAGGGGCTGTGCGGCGCGAAGTGTTCGAGGAAGCGGGCATCAGGGTGGGGGCGGTCGACTATCTGGCCAGCCAGCCGTGGCCATACCCGTCCAGCCTGATGGTTGGCTGCAAAGGCGAGGCGCTAAACCGTGACATCACCATTGATCCGGTCGAAATCGAACATGCCTTGTGGCTGACCCGTGAACAGATGCTCGAGGTGCATGCCGGCACCCATCCTGTGATAAAACCCGCACGCACAGGTGCGATTGCGCATTTCCTTGTGCAGCATTGGCTTGCGGACCGGCTGGATTAAGGGCAAACAGCGCGGCAAGTGTGAATTGTACCGGACCGTAAAATGAAGTTCTCGACCAAAGAAGACATAGAAGCGCCGATAGACGTGGTGTTCCGCGAGGTAACGGATTTCGCAGTCTTCGAGCGTGCGGCCTTGCGGCGCGGGGCGCAGGTGCAGCGCATTGACGAGAAAACATATCCCGAAACGATTATCACCTGGGATATTTCATTTCCGTTTCGGGGGCGGCAACGCAATATGCGGGCCGAACTGACCGAGTGCGATTCCCCGAACCGTGTTCTGGTCAAATCGACCTCCAGCGGGCTGGGGGGCGAAGTTGTGGCCGATCTGGTTGCCCTGTCGCGCAGGCGGACACGGATTATCGTGACGCTGGACATAAAGCCGAAAAACCTGACCACACGGATCATGGTGCAATCAATGCGCATCGCCAAGAACAAGTTGAAAGCGCGCTACCGCATGCGGGTGGCGCGTTTTGCCAGTGATATCGAGGACCGGTATAAGGACGGGCAACGGGCCTAGGTTACGCCCTAACGGCGCTGAGGGTCGGCCGGATAGACCCCCAGCAGGGTGATCACATCGGTGAAATAGTCCAGCTCTTCCATCGCCAATTGCACGCTTTTGTCGTCGGGGTGCCCCTCGATTTCCGCATAGAACTGCGTGGCGGAGAATGACCCGCCCACCATATAGCTTTCCAGCTTGGTCATATTCACCCCGTTGGTGGCAAAACCGCCCATCGCCTTGTACAGGGCTGCAGGGATGTTGCGCACGCGGAACACAAAGGATGTCATCATCCCCGACCGCCCCCGCCGCTTCAGGTCCGGTTCGCGGGCCATCAGCAGGAAACGGGTGGTGTTCTGGTCGTGGTCCTCGATATGGCGGGCTAGGATGTCCAGCCCGTAAATATCCCCTGCCAGTTCGGAGGCCAGCGCGGCCAGTTCGGGGTTGTTTTCCTCGGCAACATGTTGGGCCGATCCGGCCGTATCGGCACCGGTAATGCGGTGAATGCCGTGTTCGGCCAGAAATTCGCGGCACTGGCCCAGCAGGACTGTATGGCTCATCGCCATTTTGACCTGCTCCAGTTTGGCGCCTTTCGGGGCCAGCAGATTTATATGCACCCGCACAAAGGCTTCGTCCACGATATGCAGGCCGGACGCGGGCAATAGTTGGTGAATGTCCGCCACGCGCCCGTAGGTCGAATTTTCGACCGGCAACATGGCCAGATCGGCTTCGTTTTTGCGCACGCTTTCGATCACATCCTCGAATGTGCGGCATGGCACCGGCTCCAGATCGGGCCGCGCGTCAATGCAGGCCTGATGCGAATAGGCCCCCAATTCACCCTGAAAGGCGATTTTTCCGGTCATTTTTATGCTCCCCCGCCACAAAAAATAAAAAAAGGCGTAATGCCGCGTTAACTACACCTTGCGATAAGGTAGGGGAAGCGGATAGATAACCCCCAAATGTTCAACGGGATGGATAGAGACATGTTCAACACAATGACACTCGTAAAAGTCGTCGGCGGCATTGGTGCGCCACTGTTGCTTTTCCTTTTTGGCAACTGGGCTGCAACTGCGCTTTTCGCGACTGGTGGCGGCCATGGCGAAGAATATACACAGGGTTACACAGTCGAAGTGGAAGGCGCTGCCGCCCCTGCCGAGGAAGAAGCCGCATCCGACGAACCCACCTTTGCCGACCTGCTGGCAGCAGCCGATGTTGCCAAAGGCGAAAAGACGTTTGGCAAATGCAAAGCCTGCCACAAACTGGAAGATGGCGTAAACGCAACCGGCCCGTCGCTGTTTGGTGTTGTCGGGCGTGATGTGGGCAAGGCCGAAGGGTTTGGCTATTCCGGTGGCATGGCCGAACTGGGTGGCCAATGGACACCCGAGCGCATGAGCGAATTCCTGACCAAGCCCAAGGATTATGTTCCCGGCACAAAGATGAGCTTCGCGGGTCTGAAAAAAGCTACCGATCGCGCCAACCTGATTGCCTATCTGGCAACTATCGGCGGCTGATCCTGCTGAAATAACAATTCAAACCCGTCCGATGCTTTCGGGCGGGTTTTTTGCATCTGGGGTTCGGGAATGGTCAAATTGGCGTTAGCCGGGCATTCGGGCCTTGAATGTTTTGCCTACGCGTCATTAGGCTCAGGACTCATTGATTAACCCAGAAGATAACGATAGCAGCTATTTGGATTGCTGACAGGAAAGTATGGGCGCAACGGTCGAACCGCATGGCGATGCGTCGCCAGTCCTTGAGTTTGGCAAACATATTCTCGACCTTGTGCCGCTGTTTGTATAAGGTTTTACAGTACGTTGCGGGGTGTTTACGTTTGGCTCTGGGCGGTATGCACGGGGTAATGCCGCGCTTGATCAGAGCCGCGCGGTAAGCGTCGCTATCGTAACCTTTATCGCCAAGCATTTCCTTTGCTGCAGGTAAATCAGGCAGTAATGTTGCCGCACCTTTATGATCGGATTGCTGGCCCTCGGTTAGTAACAGCCGCACCGGGCGGCCCTCGCCGTCACAAACCGCGTGCAATTTGGAGTTCAATCCGCCTTTGGTGCGGCCAATAGCGCGGGGAACATCCCCCCTTTTAACAGGCTGCAAGCCGTGCGGTGCGTTTTGAGATGTGTTGCGTCAATCATTAACCGATCCGGCGGGCCATTTTCGGCGACCAAAGCCGTGAAAATTTTGTCAAACACCCCCATCTTCGACCACCTGATAAACCTGTTATATAAGGTTTTATGCGGCCCGTAGACCTCCGGAGCGTCCCGCCAACGCAAACCGTTGCGGATTACATGAATGATACCGCTGATAACTTTGCGATCATCCACCCGTGGCACGCCGTGCGACAAAGGAAAATACGGTTTTATCCGCGCTAACTGTGCTTCGCTGAGCCAAAATTGATCTGACATACCACCCTCCTAATGTTGTGGAGCACAGTGATTCAGAATTTTGTCAGATAAGCAACATATTAATGGGTCCTGACCCTAGCTAAGGGCAGGAAATACCAAACGGAACTGACCGGAGGGCACACAATGCCAACACGCCAAAGCGGGACCATTGTAAAATCCAAAAACCATGATTTGGCGCGGGGTTTGCGAATATTCTTTTCAGCAATGGTGGCGTTGGCTTTGGCGGTGTTATGGGCCACTTCGGTGCGGGCCGAGCAAAAGATCATCAAGTCCCACGGCATTTCCACTTTTGGCGAATTGAAATACCCCGCCGATTTTCCCTATTTCGACTATGTAAACCCCGATGCCCCCAAGGGTGGCGAATTTTCGACATGGGGGTTTGGCACCTTTGACAGCCTGACACCCTATATTCTGAAAGGAAACGCGGCGACGCTTTCGACCGCGTTTTTCGACACGCTGATGACCGGCAATCTGGATGAACCGGATGCGATGTATGGTCTGGTGGCCGAAACCATCGAATACCCCGAGGACCGTTCATGGGCCATTTTCCACATGCGCCCCGAGGCAAAGTTTTCCGACGGCACCCCTGTTCGGGCCGAAGATGTGGTGTTTTCATTCGAGGTATTAAGGGACAAAGGTTCGCCTACTTACAAAGTCCTTTTCAAGGATTTCGAGAACGTCGAGGCGCTGGATGACCTGACCGTGAAATTCACCTTTGCGGCCGACGCCATCAAACGCGAATTGCCGATGACGGCGGCGGGCATTCCGATCTTCTCCAAGGCTTACTATGCCACCCGCGATTTTGCCGAATCCACGCTTGAACCTCCACTGGGGTCGGGGGCCTATGAACTGCTGTCGGTCGATGCCGGGCGCTCGGTTGCCTACAAGCGGCGCGATGATTACTGGGCCAGGGATTTGCCGGTGAATGTGGGGCAAAACAATTTCGATGTGATCAAGGTGGAATATTTCGCCGATTACACAGCCGCATTTGAGGCGTTCAAAGGCGGTGCCTACAGCTATCGCGAGGAGTTTCTGTCAAAACTGTGGGCCACCGGATACGATTTTCCGGCCATTCAAAAAGGCTGGGTGATCAAGGAAGAACTGCCCGACGGTAATCCGGCGGGCACACAGGGGTTCTGGTTCAACCTGCGCCGCCCGCAGTTGCAGGATCCGCTGGTGCGTCAGGCCATTTCGATGGCGTTCAATTTCGAATGGTCGAACAAAAGCCTGTTTTACGGAATCTACACCCGCACCGACAGTTTCTGGGAAAATTCGGACATGCAGGCCGAGGGGATGCCCTCCGAGGCCGAACTGGCCCTGCTGGAACCCCTGCGCGCCGATATTCCCGAAAGCGTATTCACCGAACCCGCCTTTGTGCCTGCGGTGTCCAACCCCGACAAGGTAAGTGATCGCAAACTGTTGCGCCGCGCCGGCAAGCTGCTGGATCAGGCGGGCTGGACTGTGGGGTATGACGGGTTCCGCTATAATGACAAGGGGCAAAAGCTGACCATTGAAATCCTGAATGACGGGCCTTCGTTTGAGCGGATCATCAACCCCTTTGTTGAAAACCTGAAACGGCTGGGGGTGAACGCGGTTTATACCCGTGTGGATGCCGCGCAGGCACAGGACCGGGAAAAGAATTTCGATTTCGACGTGACCACGCGGCGCTATTCCATGTCGGAAACGCCGGGGATCGAATTGCGCGGGATTTTCGGCACCAGCACAGCGGACCTGAAGGGATCGAACAATATTTCGGGGGTGAAAAACCCTGCTGTGGATTCCCTGATCAAAACCATCGAGGGTGCAAAATCGCGCGAGAAGCTGACAACCGCCGTCAAGGCGCTGGACCGTGTCTTGCGGGCGATGCACATCTGGGTGCCGCAGTGGTACAAGCCCAGCCACACGATCGCCTATTACGACATGTTTGAGCGGCCCTATACCGACACCCCGCCAAAAACCAGCTTGGGGGAATTGTCGATCTGGTGGTATAACCCCGAAAAAGCCGCGGCCCTAAAGGCCGCAGGGGCATTTCAATAACAAAAGCAGGCAACAGGTAAATGGGTGCATATCTACTTCGGCGATTGCTGCTGATCATTCCCACGCTGATCGGGATCATGATCGTCAACTTTGCCTTGATCCAGTTTGTGCCGGGTGGCCCGATCGAACAGATCCTTGCCAATCTGGAAGGCGAGGGTGATGCGTTCCAGACCATCGCCGGTGGCGGCGATGCCGGTGGCGGCAGCGTTGGCGGCGATGAACGCTATCAGGGCGCACGGGGCCTGCCGCCCGAATTCATTGCCGAGCTGGAAAAACAGTTCGGCTTTGACAAACCGCCATTGGAACGGTTCCTGAATATGATGTGGAACTACATGCGCTTTGATTTTGGCGAAAGCTATTTCAGAAGTGTCGGGGTGATTGATCTGGTGATCGAAAAGATGCCGGTTTCGATTACGCTGGGCCTGTGGTCCACCCTGATTGCCTATATGATTTCCATCCCCTTGGGCATCCGCAAGGCGGTGCGTGATGGCAGCCGGTTCGATACATGGACATCGGGCGCGATTATCGTTGCTTATGCCATCCCCGGTTTCCTGTTCGCCATTCTGTTGCTGGTGCTGTTTGCGGGCGGGTCTTACTGGAAAATCTTCCCCCTGCGCGGGCTGACCTCGAACAATTTCGACGAATTGTCGATGATGGGCAAGGTGCTGGATTACCTCTGGCACATTACCCTGCCGGTGCTGGCCTCGACCATTGCGTCCTTTGCCACGCTGACGCTGCTGACCAAAAACTCGTTTCTGGATGAAATCAAAAAGCAATATGTCGTCACCGCCAAGGCCAAGGGCCTGACCGAGCGCAGTGTGCTTTACGGCCATGTGTTCCGCAACGCCATGTTGATCGTGATCGCCAGCTTTCCGGCGCTGTTTGTCGGGGTGTTCTTTGGCGGCTCATTGATCATCGAAACGCTGTTCTCGCTGGATGGTCTGGGGCGGCTTGGGTTCGAGGCCGTGGTGGTGCGCGATTACCCCGTGATGTTCGGCACGCTTTATTCCTTCGGCCTGCTGGCGCTGATCGTCGGTATCCTGTCGGACATGATGTATGTGTTCATCGACCCGCGGATTGATTTCGAAGGGAGGGGCGAATAATGGCGCTATCGGCCCTGAACCAGCGCCGCTGGCGCAATTTTCGCAAGAACAAGCGTGCCTATTGGTCGCTGGTCATTTTCAGCATCCTGTTCGGCCTGTCGCTGTTTGCCGAATTCATCGCCAATGACAAACCGATTTTGATCAACTATCGCGGCGCCTATTACATGCCGGTGTTCAGCTTCTATCCCGAAACCGAATTCGGCGGTGATTTCAAAACCGAAGCGGTTTATCGCGATATCGAGGTGAAATGCCTGATCACCACCGGCGGGATCGAGGATTGCTTTGACGAACCCGAGGCCCTGATCGAAGACGCACAAGATGGCGAGATCGCAGGTGAAAAGATCGAAAAAGGCTGGCTACTGTGGCCTCCGATCCCCTATTCCTTCAACACCATCGTTGACATCCCCGGCGTGGCCCCGTCGCCGCCCGACCGGCACAACCTGCTGGGCACGGATGACACCAAACGCGATGTGCTGGCGCGGGTGATCTACGGGTTCCGCCTGTCGGTGATTTTTACTTTGCTGGTGTCCAGCATTGCATCGGTCATCGGCATTGTTGCGGGGGCGATACAGGGCTATTTCGGCGGCTGGATCGACCTGACATTCCAGCGGTTGCTGGAAATCTGGTCCTCGACCCCGTCGATTTACGTCATCATCATTCTGTTCGCCATACTGGGGCGCAGTTTCTGGCTGCTGGTGTTCATCACCGTGCTGTTCGGCTGGCCTGCGCTGGTCGGTGTGGTGCGGGCCGAATTCCTGCGGGCGCGCAATTTCGAATATGTGCGCGCGGCCAAGGCGCTGGGCGTTTCAAACCGCGTGATCATGTTTCGTCACATGTTGCCCAATGCGATGGTGGCCACGCTGACCTTTTTGCCGTTTATCGTCACCGGTTCGATCGCCACACTGGCCACGCTGGATTTTCTGGGCTTCGGCCTGCCCTCGTCCTTGCCATCACTGGGCGAACTGACCTTGCAGGCGAAACAAAACATTCAGGCGCCGTGGCTGGGGTTTACCGCCTTTTTCGTATTCGCGATCCTGCTGTCGCTGCTGGTGTTCATATTCGAAGGGGTGCGCGATGCGTTCGACCCCAGAAAGACCTTTGAATGAGCGATATCCTGAACATTCAAAACCTGTCTGTCACCTTCAGGCAGGACGGCAAGGAAACCCGTGCGGTCAAGGGTGTTTCGCTGACCGTGGGGCGCGGGGAAACCGTGGCGATTGTGGGGGAAAGCGGCTCGGGCAAATCGGTGACGGCGCTGTCCACCGTTTCGCTGTTGCCCGACAGTGCGGATATCACCGGCAGCATCACCTACGACGGCGCCGAAATGGTCGGCGCGGATGAAGCCGAATTGCGCCGCGTGCGTGGCAACGACATCAGCTTTATCTTTCAGGAGCCGATGACATCCCTGAACCCGCTGCACACGATCGAAAAGCAACTGGCCGAGAGCCTGTCGCTGCATCAGGGCCTGCACGGCACACCGGCACAAGACCGTATTCTGGAACTGCTGCGCAAGGTGGGAATTCGCAATGCCGAAACCCGTCTGGGGGCCTATCCGCACCAGCTGTCCGGCGGGCAGCGCCAGCGGGTGATGATCGCGATGGCACTGGCCAATAAACCGGACCTTCTGATCGCGGACGAACCTACAACGGCGCTGGATGTGACCATTCAGGCGCAGATACTGGAACTGCTGGCCGACCTGAAGCGGACCGAACAGATGAGCATGCTGTTCATCACCCATGACCTTGGCATCGTGCGTAAAATCGCGGATCGGGTCTATGTGATGAAGGACGGCGAAATCGTCGAGCAGGGGCCGACGGCCCAAATCTTTGACAATCCGCAACACCCCTATACGAAAATGCTGCTCGAGGCCGAGTCCGTTGGCCAACCCGCGCCGGTACCCGAAGGGGCCGAAGAAGTGGTGCGCACCAAAGGGCTGCGCATCTGGTTCCCGATCTATCGCGGTTTGCTGCGGCGGGTGTCTGGCTATGTTAAAGCGGTCAATGATGCCACTATTTCCGTACGCCGTGGCGAAACGCTGGGGATTGTCGGGGAAAGCGGCTCGGGCAAAACCACGCTGGCGCTGGCGATTATGCGGTTGATCGGCTCGGAAGGGCAGATTGTGTTCATGGGGCAGGATATAGCCGGCTGGAAACCCGCCCAGATGCGCCCCCTGCGCCGTGATATGCAGATCGTGTTTCAGGATCCCTTCGGCTCGCTTTCGCCGCGTATGTCGATTGAACAGATCATCGCCGAAGGGTTAAGCGTGCATGGTCTGGACCCAGGGCGGGATGAACGCGAAATGGTGGCCGAGATTATGCAAGAGGTGGGGTTGGACCCCGCCCTGATGGACCGCTACCCGCATGAATTTTCCGGCGGCCAGCGCCAGCGCATCGCCATTGCGCGGGCAATGATCCTGCGGCCCAAACTGCTGGTGCTGGACGAGCCGACCTCGGCGCTGGATATGACAGTGCAGGTGCAGATCGTCGATCTGCTGCGGGAATTGCAGCGCAAACACGGGCTGGCGTATTTGTTCATTTCGCACGATCTGCGGGTGGTGCGGGCGATGGCGCACAAGGTGATGGTGATGAAACAGGGCGACGTGGTGGAAACGGGCGACGCAGCGGATGTGTTTGATGCGCCGCAGACGGAGTATACCAAGGCGCTGATGGCGGCGGCGTTTGATTTGAAGGTGAAGGGTGGGGAGGCAAATCTACCCTGATCTATTTGGGTGTGATTGTAGCCTGTTTGCCCGGCGGATAGTGTTCAGCCCAGAGAATGCGACGGAAAACTCTTTTAGAAAATATTGGGAATGCGGATGGATCATCTTTTTGTTTACGGATCATTGCAACCGGGCGAAGCGAACGAACTTGTGATGAAGGGGATCGGTGGGGAATGGCGCAAGGCCACAATCAAAGGCCGTTGGCATGAAGAAGGCTGGGGCTATGTAAACCACGGCCTGCGCGGCATGGTTGTTGATGCGGATGGGCAAGAGATTTCGGGGTATATTTTCACATCCTCAAACCTGAAAAGCCATTGGGCCATGCTGGATGAATTCGAAGGCAGTGATTACGAGCGAGTAGAGACCAGTGCGATTTGCCCAAATGGCGAGAGTGTGGGTGTTTACGTTTACGCCCTAAAAAGGGGATAGAATGTAGACCTGCCCCCCCCTCTAAACCGCCGAACTATGCCCCGCCTTGGACAGATCATAGGCATCAAAGCTGCGGGCGATCATGCGGGTTAGGGGGTAGGCCTCTTTGGGCAGGGTGAACCCCTCGGCGGTGATTTTCGGCAGGCCCTCGAACTCGTCAGCCGCTTTTTTATACATCGCTTCCAGTTGCAGCCGCGTGATGTCAAAATCGCGCAGGATTTCGGCGGTGTCGATGTGGAAATTGCACATGATGGATTCAATCAGGCGCGCCCGCAGCCGGTCGTCGTCGGTAAAGACATGGCCGCGCACGGTGGCAAAGCGCCCTTCGCGCACCGCTGTGGTGTATTGCGAGGTGCCCGAGGCATGTTGCGCGAACCCTTGCGGGAATTTCGAGATGGACGAGGCGCCAAGCCCGATCAGCACATCCGAGGTGTCATCGGTATAGCCCTGAAAATTGCGTTTCAGATGCCCTTCGCGCTGTTTCACCGCCAGCCCGTCGTCGGGCAGGGCGAAATGGTCGATGCCGATTTCCTTGTACCCGTCGGCCATGAACAATTTGCGGGCCACATCGAACAGGCCAAGGCGTTCTTCGGGCGCGGGCAGGGCGTCGGTGGGGATCAACTGCTGGCGTTTGGCCATCCACGGCACATGGGCGTATCCGTATAGCGCCACGCGGCTGGGGCTCAGGGTCAGCAGTTTCAGCACGGATTCGGCGATGCGCGCATCGGTCTGGTGCGGCAGGCCATAGAGGATATCGGCGTTCAGGCTGTCGATACCGTGGGCGCGGATCATGTCGGCGGCGTCTTTGGTCAGCTCGTAGCTTTGGATGCGGCCAATGACCTTTTGAATTTCCTCGTCAAAATCCTGCACCCCGATCGAGGCGCGGTTCATGCCGGCATCGGCCAGCGCCTTGACGCGGGATTCGTCTATTTCGTTGGGGTCGATTTCGACGGAAAACTCGCCACCCTCAGCCATGGGAATCATGTCCAGAACCGTGCCTGCCAGTTCGGAAATCATGTCACCGGTCATCAGGGTTGGCGTGCCGCCGCCCCAGTGCAGCCGCGACAGGGTCAGGCCTGCGGGCAGGATGTCCTTAAGCAGGGCCAGTTCGGATTTCAGGGTTTCCAGATAGGCGCGCACGGGTTCCTCGGATTGGGTTCCCTGCGTGCGACATGCACAAAACCAGCATAAATGCCGGCAAAACGGCACATGGAGGTAAAGCGAAATGGAGGAGCCTTCCGGGATCGCGCGAACCCAGTCGGTGAAGTGGCCTTGGTTAACATCCGCACCGAAATGCGGCGCCGTCGGGTAGCTGGTATAGCGTGGCACCCGTGCGTCAAATAATCCAAGCCGTGCAAGTTGCGATTGTCCTGTCATTCAAGTAGAGTTACCCGTGAACAGGAACAATCTCTTTGATCGAGATCAAGACGAAGAAAAGCGCGAACGATTTATGAATCTAGCCGACCTATCTGACCGAGTATGCGGGGAATGCCCGATCCGCCACCGTGCCGTTTGTGCGCGATGCGATGAAGACGAGCAGAAAGTGCTCGATACGATGAAGTATTACCGCAGCTACGAAGCGGGGCAAACCGTGGTCTGGTCCGGTGACCGGATGGATTTTGTCGGTTCGGTCGTGTCGGGGATCGCGTCGTTGACCCAAACCATGGAGGACGGGCGCACGCAGATGGTGGGCCTGTTGCTGCCCAGTGATTTTGTCGGCCGTCCCGGGCGTGAATTTGCCCCTTATGATGTGATCGCCACGACCGATCTGGTGATGTGCTGTTTTCGCAAGAAACCGTTCGAGACGATGATGGCGCAAACCCCGCATATCGCGCAGCGGTTGCTGGAGATGACACTGGACGAACTGGATGCTGCGCGCGAATGGATGCTGCTTTTGGGGCGCAAAACCGCGCGCGAGAAGATTGCCAGCCTGATTGCCATTATTGCCCGTCGCGATGCCACCTTGCAATTGAAGGGGGGCGATGGCCCGCTGGTGTTCGATTTGCCGCTGACCCGTGTGGCGATGTCGGATTATCTGGGGCTGACGCTGGAAACAGTCAGCCGCCAGATTTCTGCCCTGCGCAACGAGGGAATCATTCAGCTGGAAGGCAAACGCCATGTCACCATCCCCGATTTCCAACGGCTGTTGAATGAATCCGGTGATGATGCCGATGGCGGGATGCTGAACTAGCGCCTAACCCTTTTCAAAAAAGCCCGGATGATCCTGATGCACCCCGTAGGTGATCACGCGCGATTTGTATCGGTGGTTTATCCTGTCAATGACGGCAGACAATTCTTCGTTCCGGCTTTGCCGGGCCGGTTCCAGCGGTAGGAACAATTCGCCAGAGCGCTGGGATAGCGGAATTATATCGCCCAACTGAATGCTGAGCGATCCGATAATGCGCGGGTTTCGAAGCAACAGTTTGCGCCAGAGGGTTTTGTAAATATCCAGAAAAACCCGGGTGTCCTGCGAAGGGGTAAGGGTTTTTGATCCGGCCCAGCCGCCACGGGGCAGGAACCTTGCGTGAAGGCTGATGCGTCTGGCGCAGTATTCATTGCGCCGCATCCGTTCAACGGCCTTTTCCACCAGCCAGCGCCCCACCAGAACGGCCTGTTCCGGTGGCCGGTACTCAGGGGCCAGAACCTTTGAATTTCCAAACCCGTTTCTCTGTGTTTCCAAGAGGGGGATGTTTTCACCCTGCAATCCGCGCACAAACCGTTCGCCTTCAACCGAGCGCCATATCTGGCGGGCATGTCGGGGATCCAGAGCATACAGCGCCTGAACATCCCATATCATTGCATGATGCAGCCGCCGTTTGATGCCGCCGGATATTCCGGGCAGGTCGTCAAGTTGCAGGTGCGCTATGCGGTCGGGCATGTTTTCCGGCGCCAGCCATTGCAGCCCGTCCGGCTTTTCCAGTTTTCCGGCGATCTTTGCCAACAGGTGGTTTGGCCCAAGGCCGATAGAGCATCGCAACTGGGCGCCAACCCTGTCACGGATGGCGGCTTTCATCCGGTTGGCCAGCTCCATCGCCCCTGTCAGGGTGCCGGTGCTGCCACCAAGGGCGACCTGAAATTCGTCAATCGACCTGACCCGCTCCAGTTCGCCCAACTCATCCAGAACCGCCGCGATTTTCTGGTTCACCCGAACATAAAGGCGATGACGGCTGGGGCGGAAAATAATATCCGGACATTTGCGGCGGGCCTCGTAAATGCGGGTGCCCACACCGATTCCGAATGCTTTTGCCTCATAGCTTGCCGCGACCACAGCGCCTGATTCTGCGGATATGGCTGTGATGGCAACGGGGCGGCCCCGCAAAGAAGGGTCCTCTTGCTGCTCGACGCTGGCAAAAAAGCTATTCATATCAATGTAAAGGGTGCGTAGCGGGGTCATGGCCGTCGAATCGTCCTTGCGAATGGTTGCCAAATGTTGCTACTTTGTTCTTATGGTCGAACGCAACAAACATCTTGCCAACGTCGCCTTTGGCGGCGCCTGGAGCGAAGAAATATCCGAGCGCGAAGCGCTGGGGGTTATCATGGAGGTGCTGTTCAACGCGGCCGCCCAATGCGGCGAGAAAGACGTGCGGGACCGCCCTTTGGCCGATGCGCTGGATTATGTGTACCACAATGTCGAAAAGGGGCCGATGCTTGTTGCCGGCTTCCAAAAGGCACTGCTGGAACCCCTCCCGGATGTCCGGGAGGTTCGTGTAAAGGACTATGCCGACATGATTGCCGTCTGGGCCGGATATTGAATCAATGTGCCATCAGCACCGGAATCTTTGTATTCTCCAGCATGTTGCGGGTGGCGCCCCCCAGAATTGCCTCGCGGAACCGCGAATGGCCATAAGCGCCCATGACGATCATATCGGCATTTATATCGCGCGCATGGCGCAGCAAGACATCCGAAACCCGCGGCATGGTTTTCGCCAGAACGGTGATTTCCGCCTTGACCCCGTGACGCACCAGCATTTGTGACAGCGCCCCGCCCGGGTCTGAACGGTCCGGTCCATGTTGGGGCGGGTCAATCACCGTGATGTTTACGGAATCGGCTGCAATCAGGGCGGGCAAAGCCGCGCGAACGGCTGCCATTGCCTCGGTGCTTTCGTTCCAGGCGATAATAATGCATTTTGCTTCTACATTCGCTTTGGTTTTTGGCGGCACCACCAAAGTGGGCACCTGGCCTTCAAACAGGGTCGACTCGACGATGGTTTCCTGTTCCTGTCCGCACCCTTTACCATAGGGCCGGGGCAGCACCACAAGATCACTGAAACGCGCCCTATGTGCGACCAACCGGCCCAGTCCGGCCAGTTGGGCAACCGCTTTGTCTACCGCGAACGGTATGCCCTCGTTGGCGAGGTGTTCGTTCGCATATGTCTCGGCGGCGACGGCTTCTTCTTTTGCCTTTTCAATGACTTCTTGCTGGAAAACCGCACTGGCCCCGGCATAGTAATAGCCAGTCTGGGTGCGATCTACGCCGATGCAAAGCACATCCAGATGCGCCTCTTCTGCGTGGGCTATTGCGACGGCCCGATCAAGGGCGGGTTTTGCGATTGTCGGATCTGTGATAACAGTGAGTAGCGTTTTATAGGTCATTGGAGAGGTCTCCTTAAGGAATGTCTATATATACGATAATATCCGAACGAGATGAAAAAGCCTTGATGTCGATCAAAATAGACACATGCAAAAATTGATATAGATCAAGGTGGGTTGTGTCTGGGCACGGCATACCGCATCTAGTCGCAAAGTAGCCGGGCGAAGTGTGAGTCGCGCGGTAGAACAAAGACGAAGGGACGTGCAATGTGGGACTACATTAAACTGATTGTAGTGGGCGCAGTGGTGGTTTTGGCCGCTATCGCAGCCAACTACGCAAGAGATCTTGCCTATCTGGTGAACGCAATCACTGTTATGATCGCGGCCATCATACTGTTCATCTGGACGGTGCGCGGTCTTGGGGATGACAAACCGAAAGAGGAAGAAGGTTACCTCGATGGTGTTGTCCGGGCCGGTGTGATCGCCACGGTCGGCTGGGGGCTGACCGGGTTTCTGGTTGGGGACTGGATTGCAACTCTGCTGGCCTTTCCGAATCTGAACTTCGAATGGGCGCAAGGCTATTTGAATTTTGGCCGCTTACGCCCTTTGCACACTTCGGCTGTTATCTTTGCGTTTGGCGGGAACGGCCTGATTGCGACCTCGTTTTACGTTGTGCAGCGAACCTCGGCAGCGCGCCTTTGGGGCGGAAACCTGGCCTGGTTCGTGTTCTGGGGATATCAACTGGTTATCGTTCTTGCGGCTACCGGTTACATTCTGGGTGCGACACAATCCAAAGAATATGCAGAACTCGAATGGCTGGCCGACTGGTGGCTGACTGTTGTCTGGGTCGCCTATCTGGCGGTGTATATGGGCACACTTTACAAGCGTAAAGAAAAGCACATCTATGTGGCCAACTGGTTCTACCTGTCCTTCATCATCACCATTGCGATGCTGCACATCGTTAACAACCTGTCGATCCCCGTGTCGCTGTTCGGCTCGAAATCGGTTCAGGTGTTTTCGGGTGTTCAGGATATGATGACCCAGTGGTGGTATGGCCACAATGCTGTGGGCTTCTTCCTGACAGCCGGCTTCCTTGGTATGATGTACTACTTTGTGCCCAAGCAGGCCGAACGCCCTGTGTTTTCGTATAAACTGTCGATCATCCACTTCTGGGCACTGATCTTCCTTTATATCTGGGCAGGTCCACACCACCTGCACTATACCGCACTGCCTGACTGGGCCGGTACACTGGGTATGGTTATGTCGATCATCCTGTGGATGCCTTCATGGGGCGGTATGATCAACGGTCTGATGACCCTGTCGGGCGCATGGGACAAACTGCGCACGGATCCGGTTATCCGGATGATGGTTGTGTCGATCGGTTTCTACGGCATGTCCACATTCGAGGGTCCGATGATGTCGATCCGCGCTGTGAACTCGCTGTCGCACTATACCGACTGGACCATTGGCCACGTTCACTCTGGCGCTCTGGGCTGGAACGGTATGATCATCTTTGGTTCGCTGTACTTCCTGGTGCCTCGTCTGTGGAACCGCGAAGGCCTGTATTCCCTGAAGCTGGTAAGCTACCACTTCTGGCTGGCCACAATCGGGATCGTTCTCTACGCCTCCTCGATGTGGGTATCGGGCATCATGGAAGGTCTGATGTGGCGCGAAGTTGACCCCAACGGTTTCCTTGTGAACTCGTTCGCCGACACCGTAGAAGCCAAATGGCCGATGAATGTTGTGCGCGCAATTGGCGGGTTCTTGTACCTGAGTGGCGGCATCATCATGGCATACAACCTTTGGGCAACAGTTGCGAAGCGTCCGGCCAAAGCCGGTGCCACCGTAGCCGTTCCAGCAGAATAGGGAGGGAATGACAGATGGCTTTCCTTGATAAACACTCAATCATCGAGAAAAATGCAACTATTCTGATGGTTCTTTCGCTGCTGGTTGTTTCCGTTGGCGGTGCCGTTGAAATCGCACCTTTGTTCTATCTGGAAAACACGATCGAGGATGTAGAGGGCATGCGCCCCTACTCCCCGCTCGAGTTGACCGGCCGGGACATCTATGTGCGCGAGGGTTGTTACGTATGTCACAGCCAGATGATCCGCCCGCTGCGCGACGAGGTCGAGCGTTACGGCCACTATTCGCTGGCGGCTGAATCGCAATATGACCACCCGGCACAATGGGGCTCCAAGCGGACAGGTCCCGATCTGGCCCGTGTTGGCGGCCGTTATTCGGATGCATGGCATGTTGACCACCTGACCAATCCGCAGTCGGTTGTTCCTGTGTCGATCATGCCAAAATACGGCTTCCTGTCGAACCGGATGATCGAGCCGACTTACATCGAAGATCTGCTGAAGACGCACCGCATGGTCGGTGTGCCTTACACAGACGAGATGATCGCAAGCGCCAAGGCCGACTTTGTGGCACAGGCCGATCCGGACAGCGATTACGAGGAAATGCTGGCCCGCTATCCCAAAGCGCAGGTGCGCAACTTTGATGGCAAGCCGGGTGTTTCGGAAATGGACGCGCTGATTGCGTATCTGCAAATGTTGGGCACGCTGGTTGATTTCTCGACCTTCACGCCTGTTGCAAACCGCTAGGAGGGGATGATGGATACCTATTCCGTAATGCGGCAATTCGCAGATAGCTGGGGCATGCTGGGCATTTTCGCCGTGTTTATCTTTGTGGTTTTCTGGGCGTTCCGCCCGGGCAGCCGCAAGGTGCACGACGATATCGCCAACATCCCTTTCCGCAATGAAGACAAACCTGCTGCCGATCCCGCAGATGTCAACAAGGAGGCGCGGTCATGAGTAAGAAACCGACAGAAATAAAAGAAGATGAAGTTGAAACAACTGGCCACGTCTGGGACGGGATTGAAGAGTTCAACAATCCATTGCCGCGCTGGTGGTTGTGGACGCTCTATGCAACCATTGTTTGGGCTATCGGTTATACCATCGCCTATCCGGCTTGGCCTATTTCAAAAGAGGGGGCTACGCCCGGTCTGCTGAAATGGTCCACCCGTGCGGATGTGGCGGCTGAAATCAAGGCCGTTGACGAAGCCAATGCCGCGATCGAAAACAAACTTGCCTCAGTCGAGTTGACCGAGATTGCCGCCGATCCCGAGCTGAAGGGCTATGCCATCAACGCCGGCCACGCTGTGTTCCAGACATGGTGTGCCCAGTGCCACGGGTCTGGTGCATCGGGTGCCAAAGGCTATCCCAACCTGCTGGACGATGACTGGCTGTGGGGCGGCACCGTCGAGGACATCCATTATACCGTAACACATGGTGTGCGGAACGAGGATGACGACGATGCGCGTTTCTCGGAAATGCCTAAATTCGGCGCTGATGAACTGCTGAGCAAGGAAGAAATCGAACAGGTTGTAAACTACGTCCTGACGATTTCCGGCCAGACAGACCAGGCAGACCCGGAACTGGCCAAGGCAGGGGCGGTTGTTTTTGAAGATAATTGCTCATCTTGTCACGGAGAAGACGGAAAAGGTGATCGAGATCAAGGCGCGCCTAATCTGACTGATGCTATCTGGCTGTATGGCGGCGACAAAGACACGATTCGTGAGAGTGTCAACTTCGCCCGCTTCGGCGTAATGCCCACATGGGCGGCTCGTTTGTCCGAGTCTGATATTCGCGCCGTTGCCACTTACGTCCACCAGCTTGGTGGTGGTGAGTAAGAAATAAGCTTCCGAGGGTCTCCAGCCCTCGGTAAAAGGCACCGACGCCCGTCCTGTTCGCGCGTTTCCTTGGGGGTCGGTGCCACCTTAACCCCATTAGACGGATTCTAACAAGGGCTTTGTCGCCTTATGCCGCAGGGCATGTTACGCTTCGTCGCATGGGCATTGGCGAAATTACTATTATTTCCACTGCTAAGGCTATCTTTGTGAGTCGAGATAGCTGTCTGTTACATACAGCCAAAGCAAATCGACGGTTGGAGTTGATCCCGTGAGCAATACAGAAAACAAAGCCCCGCAATTATACGCTGCCCGCGAACCGGTATTCCCGCGCAAGGTGAAAGGGAAATTCCGCACCTTGAAGTGGTGGTTGCTGGGCATTGCGATGGCTGTCTATTACCTGACGCCGTGGATTCGCTGGGATCGTGGCCCGAACCTGCCGGACCAGGCGGTTCTGATCGATCTTGCCGGACGGCGTTTTTACTTTTTCATGATCGAAATCTGGCCGCATGAATTCTACTTTATCGCTGGCCTGTTGATCATGGCCGGGCTGGGATTGTTCCTGTTCACGGCAGCGGCTGGTCGGGTCTGGTGTGGCTATACCTGCCCGCAAACCATCTGGACCGATCTGTTCATACTGACAGAACGCTGGATCGAGGGAGACCGGAACGCCCGTGTGCGCCTTTGGAAATCCAAATGGGATGCCCGAAAATGGCGCTTGCGACTGTTTAAATGGTTTGTCTGGTTGCTGATCGGTGTTGCCACAGGCGGGGCGTGGGTGTTCTATTTTGCCGATGCGCCGACATTGCTGGTTGATCTGGTGACCTTTCAGGCGCATCCGATTGCCTATCTGACCATTCTTGTGCTGACACTCACAACCGTTGGTTTTGGCGGTTTCGCCCGCGAACAGATCTGTATCTATATGTGCCCATGGCCGCGCATTCAGGCCGCGATGATGGACGAAGACACGCTGACAGTCGGATACCGCCACTGGCGCGGCGAGCCGCGCGGTAAACGGCGCAAGGGGGCGGATGCGGAAAATCTGGGGGATTGCATCGACTGTATGGCCTGCGTCAATGTCTGTCCGACGGGCATCGACATTCGCGACGGGCAGCAGTTGGAATGTATCACCTGTGCCCTTTGTATCGATGCTTGCGACGATGTGATGGAGAAAATCGGCAAACCGCGCGGGTTGATTGATTATCTGGCCCTGTCCGATGAAGAAGCCGAAACACATGGCGCAACACCCAAACCGATCTGGCGGCATGTTTTCCGCCCCCGAACCATTATGTATATTACTTTATGGTCGCTTGTCGGTATCGGCCTGCTGGTGGCGCTGATCATCCGGCCGGACATTGATATGACCGTTGCGCCTGTGCGCAACCCGATTTATGTTACACTGTCGGACGGAACGATCCGTAACACCTATGATGTGCGGCTGCGCAACAAGCACGGCGACGATCGCAAGTTTGACATTTCGGTTAGTGGCGATCCCAGTATCGGGATTTCCCTGGAAGGTCGCGAAGGCAACAGCGTTATCGTGCCCGCAAACGAAACCCTGTTGCAGCGTGTCTATGTGACGGCCCCGGCCGGCAGCGCGCCTGCCAAATCGGACCGCACGGAAATAACCCTGTCTGTCGAGGACAAGGTTGGCGAGGAAAAGGTGCAAACCAGCACCGTCTTTAACGGAAAGGCCCAATAGATGGCACCATTTACCGGCCGCAAGGTTCTATTCGCGTTTGTTGGCGCCTTTGGCGTGATCATTACGGTGAACCTGTTTATGGCCTACTCGGCTCTAAGCACCTTTCCGGGGCTGGATGTGAAAAACAGCTATGTGGCCAGCCAGAACTTTGACACTGAACGCGCCGCTCAACAGGCGCTGGGGTGGACGGTTTCGGTGACATACGAGCCGGGTGAACTGGTGGTCGAAGTGGTGGATAATTCCGGTCGCCCGGCCGATGTGGCCCTGCTGAATGCCATCGTCGGGCGCCCCACCCATGTGCGGGAAGACCAGACGCCGCAATTCCAACAGCGCGGCGGTAAATTTCGCGCACCGCTGACATTGGGCGAAGGTAAATGGAATCTGCGCCTGAAGGCCACCGCGCTTGACGGTACCAAATTCCACCAGCGTCTGGATTTCGAGGTGAAAGGCTAAGCCATGTGCGCGCAAATCGCTGCCTGTCCTGCCTGCTCGGTTGCCCCTTCGGCAGAAGAGCTTGCCAAGATGAACGAGGTGGTCGAGGCGCGGATCATGCTGTCCTTGCCCACAGTGCATTGCGCGGCCTGTATCACGGCGGTTGAACGCGAGTTGGAACGCGCCACCGGTGTGCATTCGGCGCGGGTAAACCTGACCCTGAAACGCGTCAGTATCGAGGCGGATCCGGATATAACCGCCGATGATATGACCGAACTTTTGGCTGGGATCGGATACGAGGCACACGAGCTGGACGCGGGCACCCTGCGGGCCACCGAAACCGACAAACGCGGGCGTGAATTGCTGATGCGGCTGGCGGTGGCGGGCTTTGCGATGATGAACGTGATGCTGCTGTCGATCTCGGTCTGGGCCGGGGCCGAGTCCGCGACTCGCGATCTGTTCCACTGGATTTCCGCCATCATCGCCCTGCCGGCCATCGCCTTTTCCGCGCAGCCGTTTTTCCGCAGCGCCTGGTCGGTGTTGAAGGTGCGCCGCCTGAATATGGATGTGCCGATTTCGCTGGCGATCCTGCTGGCCTGTGCCCTGTCGTTGTATGAAGTCACCCAAAGCGGCGAACATGCTTATTTCGACGCGGCCCTGTCGCTGACGTTTTTCCTGCTGGCGGGCCGTTATTTGGATCATCGCACCCGCGCCATTGCCCGATCAGCCGCCGAAGAACTGGCCGCGCTGGAAGTGCCGCGCGCGGAACGGTTCGAGGGCGACGAACTGGTCACAGTGCCGATTGCCGAATTGGCCGTTGGCGATCTGGTGCGGGTCAAACCGGGGGGGCGGATGCCGGTGGACGGGGTTGTGACGGATGGCCAAAGCGAATTGGACCGCTCCTTGCTGACAGGTGAAACCGTGCCGGTCTATGCCGGCCCCGATAGCGTGGTCAGCGCGGGCGAGGTTAACCTGACCGGCCCCCTGACCGTGCGCGTCACTGCGGCGGGTGAAGATACATCGCTGCATCGCATGGCCGATCTGGTGGCAATGGCCGAAAGCTCGAAAAACCGCTACACCTCGCTGGCGGACAAGGCGGCGGGTATCTATGCGCCGGGGGTGCATTTGTTGTCGTTCTTGGCCTTTGTCGGCTGGATGGTTATATCCGGCGGTGATGTGCGCCTGTCGCTGAACATCGCGGTTGCTGTGCTGATCATCACCTGCCCCTGCGCCCTTGGCCTTGCGGTTCCGGCGGTGACAACGGCGGCGTCGGGGCGGCTGTTTCGGCGCGGGATGTTGATCAAGGACGCCACAGCGCTGGAGCGGCTGGCCGAAGTTGACACTGTGGTTTTCGACAAAACCGGCACCCTGACCGAAGGCGCGCCGGAACTGACCAATCTGGAAGAATTCAAACCGCGCGATCTGCAAGTGGCGCTGGCGCTGGCACAGGCTTCGTCGCACCCGTTGGCGGTTTCCCTTGCCACGGCGGTCAGCGGGGCAGGGGTGGAACCCGCCGGGTTGAGCGATCTGTGCGAGGTTCCGGGCTATGGGGTCGAGGCCACATGGAACGGCGAAACGGTGCGTCTGGGGCGTGCGGCGTGGGTCGGGGCCAAGGCGGGGCCGCAGACGGCGACCTATTTGCAGATTGGCACGGCTGACCCGTTGGAATTCACCTTTGCGGACCATTTGCGCGAAGGCGCGGACAAGGCTGTGGCGGCGTTAAAAGAGCAGGGTATGAAGCTGTTGCTGATTTCTGGCGACGCGCCGGTTGCGGTTGAAAAACTGGCCAGACGGTTGGGGTTTGATGAATGGGTGGCCGAAGCCTTGCCCGAGGATAAAGCCAAACGGATCAATGCCTTGACGCAAAAGGGCGCGCGGGTTTTGATGGTCGGTGACGGGTTGAACGACACGGCGGCACTGGCGGCGGCGCATGTGTCGATCTCGCCGGCATCCGCACTGGATGCGGCGCGGGTGGCATCCGATATTGTCCTGCTGGGCAGCGACATGTCCCCGCTAGCCGAGGCCACGGTGATCGCCCGCAAGGCAACCCGCCGGATCAAGGAAAACTTTGCCATCGCGGCAGGCTATAACGCGATTGCGGTGCCGATTGCCCTGTTCGGGTTTGCCACGCCGTTGATGGCGGCCTTGGCGATGTCGGCGTCATCCATTACAGTATCGCTAAACGCCCTGCGGCTGCGTTAGGAGAACCAACATGGGAATAATTCTGTATCTGATCCCGATTTCACTGTTTCTGGGCGGGCTGGGGTTGCTGGCCTTTTTCTGGACTTTGAAGTCGAAACAATATGACGATCCGGATGGTGATGCCCACCGGATTCTAAGCGACGAATGGGATGATAAACCGCGCCCTTAGATATGGGTGCTGGTGACGTTGCCCAAACCCTCGATCGTGATTGTGCAGCTTTGGCCGCGGGCGATCGGTCCGACACCGGCGGGCGTGCCGGTATAGATCAGATCACCGGCAGCGAGCGTGACCAGGCCTGACAAAAAAGCGATCACATCGGCCACGGGCCAGATCATATCGGCAATATCCCCGTCCTGACGTGGTTGCCCGTCCACATGCGCGGTGATGCGCCCTTTGGTCGGGTGGCCGATGATGGAAGCCGGATACAGCGGCCCGCAAACGGCGGAGTTGTCAAACCCCTTGGCCATGTCCCACGGGCGGCGCATTTCCTTGGCTTTGGCCTGCATATCGCGGCGGGTTAGATCGTTGCCAACGCCATAGCCCCAGACGTGGTTCAAGGCATCCTCCACCTTGATATCCGCACCACCCGCGCCAATCGCCACCACCAGTTCGGCCTCGTGATGCAGGTTTTCGGTGTGCGGCGGATAGGGTAGGGTTGCGCCATCATCCACCACCGCATCGGCGGGTTTTGTGAAAAAGAATGGTGGTTCGCGGTTCGGGTCATACCCCATTTCGCGGGCATGATCGGCATAGTTGCGGCCAACGCAAAAGATGCGGCGCACGGGAAAGCGCAGGGTGCTGTCGGCAATCGC
The DNA here is from genome assembly GCF_003544895.1 of Profundibacter amoris. Classification (GTDB taxonomy): domain Bacteria; phylum Pseudomonadota; class Alphaproteobacteria; order Rhodobacterales; family Rhodobacteraceae; genus Profundibacter; species Profundibacter amoris. Next base: position 2,822,675 of record NZ_CP032125.1, on the reverse strand, counting down.
AACGTTTGGTGTTGCGGGTGCGGGCAGGGCGAATTCAACCATTGCCGGGCACCTGTCAGGATGGCCCCATTGTCGAACAAGTGATATTGCGCGCTTGCAGGCGGCGGCAGGCCAGTTCGGCAGTTTCGCGGGTCATGCCGACGAAATTGGCGTCAAATCCGGTGCTGCGGCGCACGACCTTGCGCAGGGATCCGTCAAGTGTGGTCATTTCCTTGAGGGCGGTTTTTAGCAACACACGCTCGGCTTTGTATTGCGAATTATAGCGGCCGATGTTGATCCCCCACAGCCGCCCGCCGGATGTGGAAATACGGGTGACGACAACGGGTTCGGGCTTTGCTGCAGGCTGCGTCGCCAAAGCCGAGGCCAGAATAACCTTGGCCGGACGCGGCAGCGGCGCCGAGGTAACAACAGGGGCCGCAGCGGTTGCCGTGGCGACGGCGGCGGTCACGACGGGTTCAGCCGGCGCTTTGGGTGCTTCGGCCAGAACGGTTTCGCTCACGGCTGTTTCAGCCACTTCGGGTTTGGGCGCCGGTTTGGGCACTTCGATGGCGGCTTCGGCCGCAACGGTTTGCTGTGCTTCGGCCAATGCGCTTTCGATGTCGCTTTTCATAGCCACCAGCAATTCTTCGGGCGGGGCGACGGTCGGGCGCTGTGGCGGGCGCATGCTTTTGCTAACTGCAGTGACCAGACGAATGGTTTTGCCCGCAACACCAGCGGTGTAGCCACTGGTTGACGGGGCCACCGTTGTTGGTGCCGGGGTGGACGGTTTTCCAAGCCCGCGGTTGCCCATATAGGGGGGGCGCGCAGGTTTGCGAACGCGCACATTGGTCGGCGCACGGCGAAAGCCCAGATCCAGCAATTCGGCCACTTTGGCGTTGCGGGTGGCCGTTGAGCGGCCGCCGAAAACGGTTGCGATGATACGCTCTTTACCGCGACGGGCCGAAGCCACAAGGTTAAAGCCAGCCGCGCGGGTATAGCCGGTTTTGATGCCGTCCGCGCCGCGATAGGCACCCAGCAGGCGGCGGTTGGTATTATAGACCTGTTTGATCCCTGCATCCGTGGTTATGCGCGAGAACAGGTTGTAATATTGCGGGTAATCATAGAACACATGCCGCCCCAGCGTGGTCATGTCTCGGGCGGTGGACAGGTGACCCGCAGCGGTCAGCCCGTTCATATTCTTAAAGGTTGTGCGGCTCATCCCCAGGGCTTTGGCGGTGCGGTTCATCCGGCGGGCAAAGGCGGCTTCGGACCCCGATATCGCCTCGCCGATCGCGGTGGCGGCGTCATTGGCGGATTTCACGGCGGCGGCACGGATCAGATAGCGCAGTTTGATGCGCTGTCCTGCCCTCAGGCCCAGTTTGGATGGCGGCATCGAGGCGGCGTGTTTGGAAATGCGCACCTTGGTGTCCAGCGAAATTTCACCATGCTCGATCGCCTCGAACGCAATATATAGCGTCATCATCTTGGTGAGGGACGCGGGATGCAGGCGTGTATCTGCATTGCGCGAATGCAGCACCTCGCCGGTGCGGGCGTCAATTACAAAAGCCGCATAGGGTGCGGCCATACCTGTGAGCGGCGCAAGCGCCATCGCACACAACATTACTGTCAGGAATAGCCCATCGCGGACGTACTGCCCCAGACGTAGTCTTACGTCACTTACCATACTCTGCCTCATGTCGCCGGATTTTTCCGGTCAACTTGTTATTATTGCAGGCACTCTAGCACAGGTCGGATTCCTGGAAAACATCTTATTTTCAAATAGTTTTCAGGTGTTGTTCCGGTGAAATTGGCAGATATAGTGTGCTGCGGTGTTGTGACCGCTAGATGTTTGTCGTTTGCAATTTGCGAAAAAACTTTGGACTGTGGCTTTTGAGTCGGAGGGGGCAAATCACTGCGGGCTATTGGGCCGGATCGGGAATTGCCCCTTTATCCTGCCCGTCAGAGCGTTTATATATTGCCTTCGGAACCGATGATGGAAGCACCCTTTTGACCTTGGCAAAAACATATCCATTGCAGATGATGTCCGACAAGGACGGGGATGAAGATGGCGACACCGGCGTTGCGCTGAAAACCCGCCCCAAAACAGCGCGCCCCCCTATGTACAAGGTGCTGATGCTGAATGACGACTACACGCCGATGGAATTTGTCACCTATGTGCTGGAGCGGATATTCGGGCTAAGTGGTGCGCAGGCGGTCGAAATCATGCTGACGGTGCATAAAAAGGGGCTGGCGGTGGTCGGTGTCTTTTCGCACGAGGTGGCCGAAACCAAGGTGGCGCAGGTGATGGACCTTGCGCGGCGCAACCAGCATCCGCTGCAATGCACGATGGAAAAGGAATAGGCCCGCTTTGGCCTGATCTGTCATGAAACATTCCCGATTGAATCTAATCCTTGATAGCGGCGCGTTACAACTGCCCGATGATGGCGAAATCGCCGTATATGGTGCAGGGGCGGGGGATGATTTGTCAGCCCTGCCCAAGGACCGCTGCGAGGTTATTCAAGGGTTCAAGCCCGACTCTGACGCGCTAACCGCACGCGGGTTCAAGGTGTCGGTGGCGGCCACGGGGCCATATGCGGTGTCGGTGGTGAAACTGGCCCGCTCCAAGGTGCAAACGCGGATGATGCTGGCCGAGGCCGTGGCGAAAACGCCCGGCGGGCTGATCATTGTGGACGGGATGAAAACAGACGGGGCCGACGGGTTTTACAAGGAATGCCGCAAGCGGGTCGAGGTCAGTCAGGCGTTTTCCAAGGCGCATGGCAAGCTGTTCTGGTTCACGGCCAAACCGGCATTTGACGACTGGGCCGACAAGGGGCCGATCACACTGCCCGGCGGGTTCCAAACCGTCCCCGGTGTGTTTTCGGCGGAAAAGATTGACCGTGGATCGCAAGCGCTGGTGGATGCACTGCCCGCAAAGCTGCCCAAACGGCTGGCCGATCTGGGCGCCGGATGGGGGTTTTTGTCGCGTCACATATTGATGCGCGAAAAGGTGCGTGAACTGCATCTGGTCGAGGCCGATTTCAACGCGCTGGAATGTGCCCGTGTGAACGTTACGGATGAACGCGCGCATTTCCATTGGGCCGATGCCACGCGGTTCATGCCTGACAGGCCGTTTGACGGTATCATCAGCAACCCGCCCTTTCATACCAGCCGCAAGGCGGACCCCGAAATCGGCCGCGCCTTTATCCATGCGGCGGCGGGGATGTTGACACCTTCGGGACAAATGTGGCTGGTGGCTAACCGGCACCTGCCCTATGAACGCACGCTGGCCGAGACATTCCGTTTTGTTGACGAAATCGCCGGTGACAATTCCTTCAAAATCCTTCGGGCCACCAAACCGCTGCGCGGTAAACGTCCGCAGGACTGAAACAGGAGCAACAAGATGTCTTTTTCAATCGCCGGAAAATCCGTAATCGTGACGGGGGCGGCCAACGGGGTTGGTCTGGCTATCGGGCTGCGGTTTGCCGAAGCGGGGGCAAATGTGATGTTTGCCGATATGGACGAGGACCGTCTGGTCGCGGAACTGGGTGACAGGGCCGAAAAAGAGGAAAACATACAGTTCTTTGCCGGTGATTTGCGGCAGAAACTGACCATTGCCAACCTGCTGTCTGCCACGATTGATGCCTTTGACCGGGTGGATATTCTGGTCAATGCCTCGCGTCAGGTGGCGGTGTCCGATCCGCTGGACCCCGAGGCAGACGAGATGGAAGCACTGCTGGAGCAGAACCTGATGACCAGCCTGCGGCTTAGTCAGGCGGTGGCCAAACGGATGATCTGTCAGGCCGAGCGCGAGGAAAACGAGGAAGGGCCGGTGGGGGCAATCGTCAACCTGTCATCGATCGCGGCACAGCGGGCGCACCCGAAATTGCTGGCTTATTCGGTGTCCACAGCGGCGCTGAACCAAATGACGCGGTCCTTGGCTGTGGCGCTGGCGCCGGAACGGATACGGGTGAATGCGGTGGCTTTTGGTTCGGTGATGAGCACCAGTTTGAAAAACACTTTGAAGGGTAATGAAGAATGCCGCGCCGATGTTGTGGCGCATACACCGCTGGGGCGGATCGCAAAAGCCGAGGAAGTGGCCGAGGCGGTGCAGTTTCTGGCCTCGGAAGGGGCCGGTTTTATCACCGGACAGATAATGATTGTTGATGGCGGGCGCACGTTGCTGGATTCAGTGGCGGCGCCGGCGCATTAAATGCAGCTGTTTTCTTGCAAAGAAAACAGACGAAATCTTTTAAGATTTCGGGAGGTCAGCCTTGAGCCTGTGTCACACATTCCCTGACAGCCAGATCGGACTGCCGTTTCAGAACGGCACGACGGGCCTTTAGCTCGGCCAGCTTGCGACGTTCGGCGGCCACATCAATTGCAACAGGGGTTTGTTTCAGGCCGGTCTGGGTTCCGGTGCAGAAATGGAAATTGGCACTGGGGCTGGTGCATAGTTGCAGGCCGACGTTGACTTGTGGCCGGTCGTTCAATGCATATCCACGATCAATATTCGCCTGCGTGCTGGCGATAAGGTTATCGACCGCCTGCAGGTTCTTCGTGCTGCGGCTGACGCATTGTTCCAGTGGGGTGCTGCACCCTGCCAGTGGAAGCAGTAGTGCCAGTAGATACCGTTTCATTGCCCTGCTCCGGTTTATCCGTCTGGCCAGTATAGACAGATCGCCCCCTCTGGCAAAACCTGTTCTTCATATGCGGCGGTTGGGCTGGCCTGTCCGGCGAAAATCCGCTAGGTCGTTTGCAAACAGGAGGTCCGGACAATGGATGACATGAAAGAACAAAAAGCCAAGGCAGCAACGTGGTTTCGCGATTTACGCGACCAGATTTGCGCGGCTTTCGAGGCGTTAGAAGACACGCAGGTCGAGGGGCCGTTTGCGGATAAACCTGCCGGCCGTTTTGAAATATCTGACACAAAGCGTGATGCGGCGGATGGGTCGGATGCCGGTGGTGGCCTGATGTCGGTGATGCGTGGCGGGCGGGTGTTTGAGAAGGTGGGGGTGAATATTTCCACCGTTTACGGCACGCTGGGCGAACGGGCTGTGGCGGCGATGGCGGCGCGCAAAGGGCTGGACGGGATGAAGGAAGATCCGCGCTTCTGGGCTTCGGGCATATCGCTGGTGGCGCATATGCAGAATCCGCACGCACCGGCCGTTCACATGAATACCCGCATGTTCTGGACCCCGCATGGCTGGTGGTTCGGGGGTGGCTCGGACCTGAACCCCTGTATCGAATATGCTGAAGACACAGCCGCCTTTCATGCGGTGCAAAAGCAACAGTGCGACAAGCACGATCCTGCATATTACCCGCGTTTCAAAGAATGGGCCGACGAGTATTTCTACATCCCGCACCGCAACCGCGCCCGCGGGGTGGGTGGTATTTTTCTGGATGATCACAACACAGACGATTGGGACGCCGACTTTGCCTTTATTCAGGATGTCGGGCGGGCGTTTTTGCTGGCGTTTCTGCCGGTCACTGAAAAACGCCGCAATACACCCTGGACCGAGGCGGACAAAGAGATCCAACTGGTGCATCGTGGCCTGTATGCCGAATATAATCTGGTTTATGATCGGGGCACCAAATTCGGTCTGGAAACGGGGCACAATGCCGATGCGGTGTTGATGAGCCTGCCACCGATGGCGAAGTGGGTCTAGCAGGCTAGCCTTCTGGATCGTCTTTTTCAAACTCCAGAATATCGCCGGGCTGGCAATCCAGAACATCGCAAATTCTGGCAAGGGTTTCAAAGCGCACGCCTTTGACCTTGCCGGATTTCAGCAGGGAAACGTTCTGCTCGGTGATGCCGATCAGTTCGGCCAGCTGTTTTGAGCGCATCTTGCGCCTGGCCAGCATCACATCCAGTGTCACAACGATACGCATTCCATTTCCCATTTTATACGAACGCCCCGTTTTCATCGTAAATACGGATGGCTTCAAGCATTATATGGCTGACAACCACCAGCACCAGCCCGATAACGATGGCATAGACATCGGTGTCCTCAAACGAAAGCTGCATTGCAGCAAGATTTGAATTTGCCCACATTTGCACCAAGGCATAGACCCCGAATTCGGACAGGATGCCGACGGGGACCATGGCGATAATGAGCCAGCCAATCACCCGCAAACGTTGCGCTGTTTCGGGTACGAATACACCGATTTTCCGAATGCCGATAAACAGGCGACGAATCGTCAAAAGCATTACCAGCCCCAGAACAAGTGTTGTCATTTGCAGGGCAAGAATCATCCCTATCTGTGATTTGGAGAAACCGTTGAATTCCGGCCCCAGATCAAATGCGCCACGGATTTCGTCGGTGATTTCGAACGTTTCGGTCGCCAGGTGATAGAAAATATAGGCGAGTAGCACCGCCATCAGCAACAAAGCCAGAGTTGCCGCCCATTCCCCGAAATAGGTAATGCGGGTGATTTTCGCCGATACAGAATGGTTTCCTTGGGTCATGTCTTATTCCATTATTTTAGGGCTTGCATTAATTATCGTAAAACAATAAGAAAATAATGCAAGCAATTATTAATTCACTATATCAAACACAAAGGAAGAGGTCATGCACTATCGAACAGTTCTATTGGTTGCCGCGATTGCAACAGGATTTGCGGTAAAGGCACAGGCGCAGGACCGGTGGTCCGGTTTCTATGGCGGTATAAGCGTTAACAACAACCGGACCACTGCGAATGTCGGGGCCAATGCGACACACAGATACAAAACGTCCAAGAATATCACGATCAGCGGGCTTTATGCCGGTTACAATTTCGCCGGTAATGGCGGGTTTGTCTGGGGCGGAGAGCTGGGACTGACGGCATTGGACAACAAAGGCAGCAGAACGGATGCCGCGTTGGGGACCAGCCAGTTTACCGGCAGCTATCTGTTATCCCCGCACCTTCGGGCCGGTTGGGCCAGCGACAAATTCTTCTTCTATGGCACGGCAGGCGTGGGCATTTCCGATGCGGGCGTGAAACCTGCCGGTGTTTCCGGCAAAACCCGGCACACAGGGTTTTCCTATGGTCTGGGCGTGGAAATGGCGATCAACAATGGCTGGTCAGCGCGGCTCGAGGCTACGAACTACAACTTCGGCAAGGCAGACGCGCAGAGCTTCAATGGCAGCAGTCAGAAGGTCGACACCGATATCCGCATGATCTCGCTTGGTCTGTCGCGGAAATTCTAGGTGGTGCCAATGTTTCATAGATCCCGCTCACGGGGTGTAGGGTATAGCCTGCTGCTGGTCGCCTCATTAACCGGCTGCGGCTATACCCCGCAATCTACCCTTCAGGCCCTTAGCAAGGTTGATCCGAACACCCCGCCCGGGGACATGAAAATCATGGTGGCATTGCCGCCTGATATTCGGCCGCAAAAAGGGGCGCCGGTCTTGAAGATGGCTTTGTTGGCAAACAAAACTATGCCGGAAGAAAGCCAATCCTTCCGGCTGGAACGCATCCCGAATGGTCCGGACGAAATACGCACGGGTCAAAGCGCGAACGGCTTTGCCTATCGTTTGCGTCGCGAGGATGTGCCGCGTTTCAAGGTTCTTTACGATAAAGGAGAGGCGGATGATTCACGCGAAGGCAGTATAGATGTGGATGCGGATTTCTGTCTCGTAACGCCACAAGTGCCCAAAAAGGCCATCGTCACGGTCTATCTGAAAACCGCCGAGCTGCAGGACTATGTGCCGCTTGTGAAAAATATGGATTTCATGAAAGAGCTTGATCCGGCCGAAAGGGCCTTGGGGTTTCCCCGCTGCACTAAGGAAAATGCCCTACAGCCATAGTGCGGCACCCCCGGGGCGCCTGAGAAATCAGGCGCCTCGAACCGCGTCGATCATGCGTTGCACGTTATCGGGGTCGGCATCCGGTGTGATGCCGTGGCCCAGATTGAAGATATGCGGCCCCTTCGAGAACGCCTTGACGATGCGTCTGGTTTCATCCACCAGCTCCTGCCCGCCGGTCACCATGTGGTGTGGCGCAAGGTTGCCCTGAACACAGCCATCGACCTGCACATTTTCAGCGGCCCAATCGGCAGAAACCGAATTGTCCAGCGCCACGCAATCGGCGCCGGTGGCTTTGGCAAAACCGATGTAGTTGTCCCCCGCTTCGCGCGGAAAGGCGATGACGGGAGTGTCGGGGTGTTCGGCCTTTAGCGCTTTGATGATCCGTTTGGTCGGCTCCAGCGCGTATTTGGTGAAATTGTCGCCTTTCAGCGATCCGGCCCAGCTGTCGAAAATCTTGACCACCTCGGCACCGGCCTGAATTTGCATCGACAGATAGGAAATCGTTGCCTCGGTGATCCTGTCCAGCAGCGCCTCGAAGGTGGCGCGGTCCTCGGCGATCAACTGGTGTGCTGGCCCCTGATCCTTGGTGCCGCGACCGGCGATCATATAGGTGGCCACCGTCCAGGGTGCGCCGGCAAATCCGATCAGCGCGGTTTCGGCGGGCAGGGCACCGGCCAGATTGCGCACGGTTTCATAGATCGGCGACAGGGTTTCGTGAATGTCCGAAACCGGTTTTAGCTGTTCCAGTTCGGCGGGTGTTGTGATGGTCGACAGGCGCGGGCCTTCGCCGGTAACGAACCACAAATCCGCCCCCAATGCCTGTGGCACCAGCAGGATGTCGGCAAACAGGATCGCCGCATCAAAGCCATAGCGGCGGATCGGTTGCAGGGTGACTTCGGTGGCAAGCTCGGGATTATAGCACAGCGACAGGAAATCACCGGCCTGTGCGCGGGTGGCCTTGTATTCGGGCAGATAGCGGCCCGCCTGACGCATCATCCAGACCGGCGGGGTGTCCAGCGTTTCACCTGCCAGTGCGCGCAGAAGTTTCTTTTGTTCGGCCATAACTGCCCCCTATCCTGAATGCTTGCAATCCAACTCTATTGCCAGCGACATGATGTCAAGACATGTGCAGGATGTTTGCCGTTGTCAGGCGCATTTGACGCGCTTAAACAGGGGGGTATGACGCAGAATTTACCCACCCCCGCTTCGCCCCTGAAAATCGGCACCCGTGGCTCGCCTTTGGCGCTGGCGCAGGCGTATGAAACACGCCGCCGTCTGATGGCGGCGTTTGATTTGCCGGAACAGGCCTTCGAGGTGGTGGTGATCACCACATCCGGTGACCGGATTCAGGACCGCCCCTTGAAAGAGGTTGGCGGCAAGGGGTTGTTCACCAAGGAAATCGAAGAGGACATGCTGTCGGCCAAGATCGACATCGCGGTTCATTCGATGAAGGATATGCCGGTTGAACAGCCCGAGGGGCTGTTGCTGGACACCTATCTGCCACGCGAAGACGTGCGCGATGCGTTTGTGTCGCCCAAGCTGAAGCGGCTGGCGGATTTGGCCGAAGGGGCAACCGTTGGCACCTCGAGCCTGCGGCGTCGGGCGCAACTGCTGAACAAACGCCCCGATCTGAACATCGTCGAATTTCGCGGCAATGTGCAAACCCGTTTGAAAAAGCTGGCCGATGGCGTGGCCGAGGCGACCTTCCTTGCGATGGCCGGTCTGAACCGGATGGGGTACGACGATGTGGCCCGGTCCCCGATCGAGGTTGGCGAAATGCTGCCCGCCGTGGCGCAAGGCGCCATCGGTATTGAACGGCGCGCGGACGATATGCGCGTGGCGGATATGCTGGCCGCGATCCATGACGTTGAAACCGGCCAGCGGCTGGCGGCGGAACGGGCGTTTCTGGCGGCGCTGGACGGGTCGTGCCAAACCCCGATTGGGGGGCTGGCCGTGCTTGAGGGGGACACGATCTGGCTGCGCGGTGAAATCCTGCGCCCCGACGGGTCCGAGTGCCTGACCGACGAGGACCGCAGCCCGATCAAGGATGCCGCCGACATGGGCCGCTCCGTGGCCGAACGTTTGCGGGCACGGGCCGGTGAGGGGTTCTTTGACTGGACCTGACGGGAAACGCTAACCAAACGTCCCCCCTTTACAACCCGCCCCTGTTTCACGCACCTTTGCGGGTATGTATGCAGATCGCCTGAAATTGATGTTCTCGCACACCTCGGTGCAGGTGATGTTCGGCCTGTGGCTGCTGGGCTGGGTGCTGGTGATCGGCACCGGTAACGCTCGCCTGTTATGGCTGGCACCGCTGGGCATCATTGGCCAGATGCTGAACGAATATTCGGTGCATCGTTACCTGTTCCATTGGTCCGCCCCGCGCAGCCAGTTCTGGTTTGATGTGTTGTACCGAGTGCATTACGGCCACCACGATTTCCCCGATAAGCCGGCGCTGTTCTTTGTGCCGGTGTGGTTTGCGATGCCGATGGCCCTGCTGCATGTGACGCTGGCCTATGGGGTGCTGCGCCTGCTTGGGTTTGAAAATCCGCTGATTGGCGCGACAACGTTTACCTTTGTCGGCGGCATCACCGCGTTTTTGTTTTACGAATGGTTCCATATGACGGCCCATACCAATGTGCGCAAATGGGCGGTGGAACGCTATGTTACCCGCCTGCACGGGATGCACCATTTTCGCAATTACCAGCGCTGGTTCCACGTCAATCCGGGGGGCGAGGTGATTGATCGAATCATGGGCACGGCGATTCCCGATGAAGAGTTGAAACAAAAGGGACGGATGCAGTTTTTATCGACATTGGGTCTGAAACCCGATGATCCCCGCCTGACCAGCGCCCGCAGGCGTTTAGGGCCGCAATACGGTATAACAGATCAGGATATGGCCCGCGCAGCAGCTACATAATGTCCCTTGCGAGCAAAGGGGCGGATCGGGTATCCTAGGGTTATGCTACGTCTGATCAACGCCCTTTTTCTGTCGCTGACGCTGGTGATCACCAGCATCAGTATGGCCGTGGCGCGTGGGCAAAGCCCTGATATCGGCACCGATATCGTGATCTGTACCGGCGTAGGCATGACGACCATCACAATTGGTCCCGATGGACAGCCGATAAAGAAAACCCATCTCTGTCCTGATGGTGTTTCGATCTTTGCGGCCGCGTTCACGACCCCGATTGTGCCGGTTTTGCCTAGCGTGATGGTGTGGCGCCTCGCGTTGCCTGCAGATACTGTTATCCTGCCTCAGGAAGCCCCGTCTCCTGCGGCGCGTGGTCCACCTTTGGATATTTGAAATCTAGCCAGCTTCAAAAATAACATCCAAGGAGACGCGCATGTCTTTCACAAAAACTATTCTGGCTTCGGCCACGGCAATTATTCTTGCCCTGCCGGCCTTTGCTGACGGTATCATGATCAAGGATGTCTATATCCGGTCATCCGGCCCCAATGCAAAAACCGGCGCGGCCTTTCTGGTGATCATGAATGATACCGATCAGGATGACACATTGGTTGGCGCAACTTCCGATATTGCGAAACGGGTTGAAACGCATACCCATATCAAAACCGACGATGGCGTAATGCAGATGCGCAAGGTCGAAGGCGGCTTTCCGGTTGCGGCCCACAGTATGCACGCCTTGCAGCGAGGCGGGGACCATTTGATGTTTATGGGGCTGAACCGGCCTTTGAACCAGGGCGATATGGTCACGGTTACCCTGACGTTTGAAAACGCCGGTGACATGACCGTCGAAATTCCGGTTGACCTGAAACGCATGCCCGAAGGCGGCATGACGATGAAACACGACATGGATATGTCGAACGGCACCAGCGACTAGGTCCGGTGCTTTGGCAAATATCAGCCCCGCGTTCATGTGTTGAACGCGGGGCTTTTTGCAAAAGGATGTTTGATTATGCGGATACTGTTTGTTTGCCTTGGCAACATCTGCCGCTCGCCTTCGGCCGAAGGGGTGTTTCGAACACTTAGCCAAAAGGCCGGGCTGGATCTGGAAATTGACAGCGCAGGCACCGGCGGCTGGTATGTCGGCAAAGCGCCCTATGGTCCGATGCAGGATGCTGCATTGCAATGGGGGTATGATTTGTCAGGCTTGCGCGCGCGGCAGTTCCATTCGGGGGATTTTGACGCTTTTGACCTGATCATCGGTATGGACGGCGAAAACATCGCGGATATAGAAAGCCTGCGTCCTGCTGGCAACAAAACACTCGTGCGCCTGTTCACCGATTACGCGCCCAAAGCCGGTGCCGACCATGTGCCGGACCCTTATTATACGCGCGATTTTGAAGGATCGTTGACATTGATCGAAGAAGCAAGCCTCGGCCTGATCGCAACCCTGTAGGGTGGGCTGGTTCTGTGGCAAAGCCGCAGGTTCGCCCACCGTTCGCGTCAAACCCTTACTGGCAATACGCCTGGGCGATTGCGCCAAAATCCTTATACCGTTTCCAGAAGGCTTCCTTGCGCGAATTGTCGGCCTGGCGCACGTCCTGAGCCATCTGCGGATCTTTGAAGAATTTGGCGGCCAGTGCCTGATCACGGTTGCTCAATACCTGGTCCGCAGCATCCTGAATGCAGCGGCACATCTGGCGCGAGGCACTGGGGCGGTCGGATTTCATACAGGCGCGGTGGATTTTTCCTGCCGCCACGGCCGCAGGGGCGGTTGCGGACAGGGTGAAAACGGCGATCAGCGCCGCAAATGCGATGGTCTTCATTGTCTTTGCCTCTTGCCTATGCGGGCGCTCCGGTTCATCCGGATATCATCCCGCCTATTGCTCGTTTTTTGCCAATATGCCCGAAGTGGTTCCGAATTTCAATCACCCAGAAACAGGGTGTGGCCTGATTGCGCTACTCTAGCTGCGCAAGCGGGCATTGGGCCACCAGCGCATTGGCCTCGGCACGCGGGCACAGGCGGGTGGCATCGGTCATTACGGCCGCGCTGGCGGCGGCGGCCCCTTTTTGCAAGGCCTGCGGCGGGGCTTCTCCGCGCGACAGGGCCAGCACCAGCGCCCCGACAAAACTGTCACCGGCACCAACCTTGCTGCGCACCGGTACGTCGGCGGCGGCGGCGTGCCAGCGTTCATTGCCCGTGGCCAGAACAGACCCCTTTGACCCCAGTGCCATGACGATCACCTGCGCCACGCCACGTTTGACCAGATGGGTGGCGAACTGGGCCAGCGCCACAATGGTTTCCAGTGCTTCTCCGGCCAGTTCCTCGGCCTCGGCCTTGTCCATACGCAGCAGGTAGGGCGGGTTCGCCGGACCGGTTACCATTTGCCGCAAGGCCCGACCGGATGTATCCACCACCAACCGTGCGCCGGTGCCGTAAATTTGCCGTTCCAGCAAGGCGGGGAAATCATCGGGCACACCGGGCGGGTTGCTGCCGCTTAGCACCACATATCCATCTTTCGGGACGGTCTTGTGAATCTCTGCCAGAACGCTTTTCACCAGTGCCGCGTCCCAGATCGGGCCGGGCATCACAAAACGGTATTGCTGGCCTGTGCGCCGTTCGGTCACGGCCATGCTCTGACGGGTTTCGCCGGGGATATCGAAGGGATGCACCTGCACCCCCTCGCGCCCCAGCAGACTGAGTAATATCTGCCCCATATGCCCGCCGACGGCGGCAAAGGCGCAGGCATCACCGCCCAGAATATGGATGGCGCGGGCCACGTTTACCCCGCCACCGCCGGGATCGCGCATTGCCGCTTCGCAGCGGGTTTTACGATCCGGTCGCACCCGTTTGGCCGAAGTCGAAAAATCAACCGTGGGGTTCAGGGTGATGGTCAGGATATCGGACATTTTGCGGCGCCTTTGACATGCGGTTCCGGGGCGCGATCAGCGTCCCAGATTTTGCCTGGATTGGCAACAGGCCACAGGCGCGCAGATGGCCGGCTATTCCGGATATTTGCGTCTGGCTTTGGCCACTTCGATCCGCCCGCCATTCTTGCGGGTCTGGGCTGTGGCGCGCCATTCATATGTATGGCGACCGCTGGGCGGGCAGGGGGATTTGTATTTGAACGCCCCGGGTTCGATCACCTGCTGGCCGGTGTATTTCACCACACCGCCACCGTGGTTATACCCCGGCACATCGCGGTCGGTCAGCTTGAAACGGATATACTGGGTACCGGCGGGGACGTCTTTCAAAACAAAACGCGGGTTGGCGACGCGGTTCGGATTGCCGCTGGTACACAGCTTTAGTCCCTTCCAGTCAAACCCGATTTCGAACGCATGGGCGGCAGGGGCGGACAGGGCAAATGTGGTGGCGATGGCAAATGTCGATAATAGAATGCGCATTGAATAACCTCGTAAATATTTAACAGAATATTTACACTATAGTTTATTTTGGCAATTTGGCCAATACGCTCTGTAATTCGCCGATCAGTGCCTTGCGCTCGTCCACAGCCAGGAACGCCCCGATCTCGACTTCCCGGTCACCGCCACGCAGGGTCAGGTAGCTGTCAACAGGGCCGGATTTCGGGCGCATATTCACGCTGACCCAGTAAGGATTGGCCGACCAGTGTTGCGGTTTGCCACGCGGGTTCTGGCGCATCAGTTCCATATGGTCGGACCAGATGGTCAGGGTTTCAAGGATCATCCCGTCCTTGTAGCTGCGCATCAGGAAATACCAAATGGCCGCCACTGCGGCTGCCAGAAAAGGCAACATGATCCACAGGTGACGGGTGCCCAGAAAGGCCAGCAAGGGGATGCTGATCAATGCAGCGGTGATGCCGATGAACCAGACAAACCCGCGCGGGGGCAGGGACCGGTAGGGCCATAGCAGCAGTTGGCCATAGGGTTTGCCGGTCGCATGGGCAAAGCAAGAGGCCCCGAATTTCTCCGAGGCCTCCTGATCGGGTTTTATCTGCCACTCGTAGGGCAATGCGCCGTCCCCTTAGTGGTTGTGGCTTTTGTCCCATTCTTCCTGCTTGGCAAGAATCTCGAACGTATGTTCCGGCGGTGGTGTGGGCAATGTCCACTCCAATGTGTCGGCATATTCGTTCCAGTAGTTCTTCTCCGTCACCCGTTTGCCCGCCAGCAGCGTGTAGAACACAATGCCGATGAAGAACACAAACGACGCGAACGACAGGAAGGCGCCCCACGACGAAATATAGTTCCAGTAGGCAAAGGCCTCGGGGTAGTCGATATAGCGGCGCGGCATGCCCTGACGCCCCAGGAAGTGTTGCGGGAAGAATGTCAGGTTGGTGCCGATGAAGAACATCCAGAAATGCAGCTTGCCTGCCCATTCCGGATACTGGCGGCCCGACATTTTTCCGATCCAGAAATAGACACCGGCAAAGATCGCGAATGCGGCCCCCAGCGACATCACATAATGGAAGTGCGCCACGACGTAATAGGTATCGTGATAGGCGCGATCCAGACCCGGTTGGCTAAGGACAACGCCGGTAACGCCACCAACAGTGAACAGAAACAAGAAGCCCATGGCAAACAGCATCGGGGTTTCAAAACTGACCGAGCCTTTCCACATGGTCGCGATCCAGCTGAAGATCTTGATCCCTGTCGGCACCGCAATGACCATTGTCGCCAGCATGAAATAGCTTTGCTGCGACAGGCTCATCCCGACGGTGTACATGTGGTGCGCCCAGACAACAAAGCCCAGCACGCCGATGGCCACCAGCGCGTAAACCATCGGCAGATAGCCAAAGATCGGTTTGCGCGAGAAGGTGGCGATGACGTGGCTGATGATGCCGAACCCCGGCAGAATGATCATGTAGACTTCGGGGTGCCCAAAGAACCACAGGATATGCTGATAGAGGATCGGATCACCGCCACCGGCAGGATCAAAGAAGGTTGTGCCGAAATTGCGATCGGTCAGCAGCATGGTGATGCCACCCGCCAGAACCGGCAGCGACAGCAGAATCAGCCATGCGGTGATAAAGATCGACCAGGCAAACAGCGGCACCTTGTGCAGGGTCATCCCCGGTGTGCGCATGTTCAGGAAGGTTGTGATCATGTTGATCGCCCCAAGGATGGATGAGGCGCCGGACAGATGAACAGCAAAGATCGCCAGATCCATCGAGATACCTGTTTCCGATGTGGATAGCGGCGGGTACAGGACCCAGCCCACACCAGAGCCGGATTGCCCGTTGCCCCCGGGCGCAAGCATTGAAGCCACCCCCAGCGTTACCCCCGCCACATACATCCAGAACGAAAGGTTGTTCATGCGCGGGAACGCCATATCGGGTGCGCCGATGTGCAATGGCATGAAATAGTTGCCAAAGCCGCCGAAAAGCGCCGGAATGACGACAAAGAACATCATCAAAACACCGTGGTAGGTGATCATCACATTCCAGAGGTGCCCGTTGGGTGTGCATTCCTGTGTGGAATCGGCAATGAAACGCGCACCCTCAAGGCACATGTATTGCACGCCCGGCTCCATAAGCTCGAGCCGCATGTAAACCGTGAACAAAACCGAGATAAACCCGACTGCGCCAGCGGTAAAAAGGTAAAGAATTCCGATGTCTTTGTGGTTTGTGGACATGAACCAACGGGTAAAGAAACCCTTTTTGGCATGTTCATCATGGCCGTGGATAGCTGCGTCCGCCATGAACGTACTCCCTGTTCTTATATTGTATAATTCGTGAAAAGTTACCATTCCACGTCGCGTTTCTTATGCCTTTGTAGGGGGAAAATTGATGTAGATCAATAAAACGTTACAGGGGGCCGGTGACGGGGCCGTCAAACAGGGGTAAATTGGCCGCGCAAATGTGGTGCCCATAGAAAAAGCCGCGAAAAAGGAGAACCCTTATCCGCGGCTTTTATATGATTTGCATCAAGCGGGATGCTACTTAGTTAGAGGCTTCACCCTCGGTTGCTTCCGGTGCAGGTGCAAGGCTGGCCAAATAGGCCGCAACATCTTCGCCACCGCGTTTCAGCTTGAACGACATGCCGGTTTTGGCGGGCTGATCGTGTGCTTTCAGGAATTCTTTGGGGTTGGTGACCCAAGCGGTAAAGTTTTCTTCATCCCAGACCAGACCGGCCTCGCCCAATGCAACCAGACCGGCGCTGTATTTGGTGAAGTCCTCTTGCGAGCCGGCAGCGCGGCCAATCACACCATAAAGGTTCGGGCCGGTTTTGCCGCCTTTGAAGATCACATCGTCGCCGTTGACGATCATGTGGCAGGCTTTACATTTCTTGAATAGCTTTTCACCGGCGGCAACATCGCCCTCGGCAAATGCAGGAGATGCCGCAGCAAGAACTGCAAGAATGGCAAGTGTACGTTTCATAGTTACCTCGTTCTGATAGATTCGCGTCCCTTGGTGAATATAAGGTCTGTGACGGGAATTGAAAGGCGATCAATGGTACCGGCGGGGTATATCGCCTTAATCTCCGAATACCTTACCGAAACAGTGCCTTAATGCAACATCCACATCGGCCATTCCCACAGGTCGACCAAGGTCAACCAGACTGGTTACCCCGTATTGCGTGATGCCGCAGGGCACGATGCCGTTGTAATGCTCCAGATCCGGTTCCACATTGATCGAAATCCCGTGAAAACTGACCCATTTGCGCAAACGCACCCCGATGGCGGCGATTTTGTCCTCGGCCTGTGAACCGCCGGCATTCAGCGGCTTGTCATCCCGCACAACCCAGACCCCGACACGCCCCTCGCGGCGTTCGCCTTTGACGTTGAACTGCTCCAGCGTGCAGATCACCCAATCCTCAAGCTGCTGCACGAATTTGCGCACATCGCGCCCCCGTTTGCCAACATCCAGCATGGCATAGGCCACCCGCTGGCCCGGGCCGTGATAGGTATACTGCCCGCCCCGTTTGGAGGTATAGACGGGGAAGCGGTCAGGATCGGTCAGGTCAGCAGGTTTGGCGCTGGTGCCGGCGGTATAAAGGGGCGGGTGCTCGACCAGCCAGATTGCCTCGTCGGCGGTACCGGCGGCGATGGCATCCGCCCGTTTTTCCATCTCGGAAACCGCGAAATCATAATCCGTCAGACCGGAGGAGATGATCCATTCAACCATTGGCTTACCTGTCATTATGCGATGCTTTGTCTGTGGCACCGGCTGGCCGGTTTGTCAAAGGGGCCGATGCGCGCTTTTGCTCTTCACAACCCACTGGCGTTTCGGTATATGCCGCACATCTTACCAGATCACATGCGGTTGTGGCGGAATGGTAGACGCGCAGCGTTGAGGTCGCTGTGGGGTAACACCCGTGGAAGTTCGAGTCTTCTCAACCGCACCATTCTCCCGAAATCCTATGCGCCCCTTGTCCATTTGGGAACCCGAGGCCCAACTTGGTGAGGCAGGGCCTGAAGAATGCAATCAGCCCTAAAAAGATATCCAAGGGTTCGATATTGCACTTGTCCCCACCGTTAAGCCCCGCTAAACCCGTCGGCGGAGACGTGGCCGAGTGGTCGAAGGCGCTCCCCTGCTAAGGGAGTAGGCGAGGAATCGTCTCGAGGGTTCGAATCCCTTCGTCTCCGCCACCTTACATCTTAATAATACTGACCGTAGACCGGTCAGGTGATTGTGCTATTGAGGCGCAGGGACAAGCCCCGCTCCGCTAAGTTCGAGCGTTATAGAGAAATGTCGGGCCGGTTGATCATCAGCCAGAACACCCAGATCAGGGCAGCAAAGGCGGGCCATCCCAAAACAAACCACAGGCGGAAATATTTGCGGGCCTGATCCGGTAGGGGGGTGTTGTTGGCCAATGCCGTTCCGGCCAGATCGCGTATTTTGATTTGCAGGTGAACGACGGGCGCCCAGCAGATAAAGGCCAGTGTGTAGAGGGCATAGGTCAGCAGCAGCCATGGTTCGTTCCAGTCATACCCTTGTTGCAGGATCAGCAGGTAGCCGGTGAGCGGTTGGATAAATCCGGCGGGGGTGGTGAATATCCAGTCGGCCACAACCACGCCCGAGGCGACCGAGTGGATGGTTTCCACCCTACCTGTGCGCCAGGCCCAGACCATCTGGAATGCGGTGCCCATGCCGGTGCCGAACAGAACTGTTGACGACAGGATATGCAGCCACTTCAGGGTCAGGTACGGGTCCATCTATCGTTCCTCTTCCAGCACGCGGTGGATCATGATCAGCACAAGGATCGGCAGGTTTTTCAGCAACCCGCCGAACGGGGCCAGCCAGAGGGCGGGGTTGATCAGGGTCAGCCCCACTGTATAGCCCGCGACCATTGCGAATTGCAGCCATGCAATCTGTTTCAGTCGCCATGCGCGCAGCAGGGCCAGAGCGATCAGCAGGTCTATGGCGCCGGTGATGCGGGCGGCAACAATCAGCATGGTGTCGGGCAACAGGCCAGAGACATAGGGCAGGAAGCTGTCGACAGGCAGCAGCAGGCCGATCAGCCCCGAGGCCAGCCACATCAGCGCCAAGGTCAGCCGCAGAACAGGGCGCAGCAGGTAAAGGCGGGCGTGCCACAGGTCTTGGGTTTGCGAGGGGCGGGCGCGCAGAAAAGCCGCAAAGCCGCGCGGGCGGGTTTGGAAATGGCGGGATTGCTCGGTTATGTCTGTGGCCACGCCCTGTTCCAGCTGTTGCACCGATGTGGCCGAGATCGGGGCAAGGCGCAGGGAATCCCCTATGCGCCCCATAAGGCGGGCCAGCGGCAGGGGCAGATGCAGGATACGGGCTGGGCGTAGGCCCAGCCAGGCGCGCAAGGATGTGAGCAGAGCGGCTTGGGTGATTTCCCCGGGTCCGCCGATTTCGATTGGCTGCGCGGGGGTGTCGGCGTTGATCGCCTCGATCGCCAGCGCGGCCAGATCATCGGCATGGATCGGGTTGAAGGGTTGATTGCCGTTGCCGACCACGGGCGTGACCATTGGCAGGGCGGCCAGTGCACGGGCAAGGGACGAGCCGCCATAGCTGCCATCGGCCAGCACCAGACCGGGCCGCAGGATGGTGACGGGGATCGGGGCGGCTTGGGCGGCCTTTTCGCCTCGGCGGCGATAGGTGGCAAAGGGGGTGTCGGCATTGATCCCGATGGCCGAGATCAGCACACCGCGGGCTGTGGCGGGCAGGGCGGCATAGACGGCCTGCGGGGCGGCGACATGGACGGCCTCAAAATCCGCATCCCGTCCGGTCAGCAGTCCGGCGCAGTTGATCACGCGGGTGCAGTTTTCCACATGCGGGCGCCAGAATTCGGGGCTGTGGGTGGCGGGATCGGTTAGATCGGCTGCCAGCGTGTCAAACCCCATCGCGGTTAGACGACGGGTATCGCGGGCACAGGCCAGCACATTGTGGCCAGCATCCCGCAGAGCGATGGCGATGTGCTGGCCGATGAAACCGGCGGCACCAAGGAGGAGGGTTTGGGGGGCGGGCATATGCCGGCTACCCCAACACCCTTCCTGCCACCGCGTCCAGCTTCGCCACCAGCGCCGGATCGCGGGCGTCTGGCGCTGTCAGGATGGCGTATTCCAGCGCGCGGTCGCAGTGGTGTTCGCAAGGGTTGCGGTTGGCGCCCAGCAGTGCGGGCAGGCGGGCGACCAGATTGCGGGCCTTGTCGGCGTTGCCGGTCAGGGTTTTGATGATTTCGGTCACGTCCACCTCGCCATGATCCGGATGCCAGCTGTCGTAATCGGTGATCATCGCGACCGAGGCGTAGCAAAGCTCGGCCTCGCGGGCCAGTTTGGCTTCGGGCATGTTGGTCATGCCGATCACGTCACAATTCCAGACCTCGCGATACATTCTGCTTTCCGCAAGGGTCGAGAACTGCGGGCCTTCCATCGCCAGATAGGTGCCGCCTTTGTGCACGGTGATGCCAGCTTCTTTGGCCGCGACCTCGCAGGCATCAGACAGGCGCGGGCAGGTGGGGTGGGCTACTGACACATGCGCCACACAACCGGTGCCGAAAAAGGATTTCTCGCGCGCAAAGGTGCGGTCGATGAACTGGTCCACAATGACAAAATCGCCAGGCGCCATTTCCTCGCGGAACGACCCGCAGGCGGAAACCGAGATCACATCGGTCACCCCCAGCCGTTTCAGCGCATCGATATTGGCGCGGTAAGGGACCGTGGTGGGGGAATGGACATGACCGCGCCCGTGACGGGGCAGGAAGGCCATTTTCACACCGTCCAGCGTGCCGGTCAGAATGTCGTCCGAGGGGTTGCCCCACGGGCTGTCCACGCTCTGCCAAGTGGCGCCTTGCAGCCCGTCAATGTCATATACGCCCGAGCCGCCGATGATGCCGATTACTGTATCTGTCATGGGATCCCCCTGTTGGTGCTTGCGGGGGAATATGCATGAGTGGCAGGAGGGGGGGAAGGGGGAAGTGACCATCAGACCGGTTATGTGGAATTATTGGGGATGATTTGAATGGCCCGCAGGGGAAGGGGCCGATTCATAATTTAATAATCAAATCCCGTTAATTATAAGCCGGAATTTTTACAAATTGACCTTGGTCAAGGTGATGTAAATCCGGTTTGATATTCCGGTGCGTGTGGCGTGCGGCCGCGCTCCCCCGCAGGTTGCAACCTTGGGTGGATTGTCGAGGCAAACCAGGGTTTTGAGGATAATATGAAACTTGCAGTAATATGTCGTCTGGCTGTTGGGGTATCCATTGCATTGGGCAGTGTAATTGCTGTTCCCGATGTGGCAATCGCCAAACCGGATGCCGTGACAGTGGCCAAACGGCGTATCAATCTGGCAGGGCGGCAGCAAATGCTGACACAGCGGATTGTCAGCGCTTCCTGTTTTATCACGTCGGATGTCGAACGAAGCAAACACATCGGCATGCTGGCCATTGCTTATGAGCAGTTCTCTTCAACCCACGAAAGCCTGATCAAAGGGAATCGTGAATTGGGGCTGGAGTCCGAAATCCACCCGAATATTGTGGTGGCCCTTTCAAAGGCAGATGATTTATGGGGGGGGCTTCAGCCGACAATAGTGAACATCCTGAACGGGGATATTGGCGCGGATGGCGTCGATCTTGGGGGCATGGATAAAACCGGGCTTGAATTGATGGGTGATGTCGATACCGCAGCCAGGATGATAACCCGGACCTATGGTGAAAATTTGCCGGATTTACCGCTTATTCTGGCAATGACCATTGATCTGGCAAGCCGCCAGCGGGTGCTGGCCCAAAAGGCAACCAAGGAATATTGTCTGATACAGGCCGGTATCGAACCGGATGCCAACCGCGCCAATCTGGCAAAGACAGTAAATCTGTTCAACCTTACCCTTGACGCATTGATTGACGGATATGCCGGGGTTGTTTTGGGCGCCCCCAACGATGCTATCCGCAACAAATTGAACGAGGTGAAAGAGATTTGGGAGTCCTCAAACAAGATATTTCAGGCCGTTGCAACCGGTCAGCAGGTTACAGACCGGGAAACCCGTATCATGATCGGCAGCGTTGAGAAGGCTTTGAAGAAACTGAACCGGGTTGTACGCGCCTATGAACAGGTCAAGGACGCATCATAGAGGGCAGGGACGGGAATAGCGGCGTGGCTACTCCGGCCGCTTCAAACTGAATAGCCCCTCCACCCGCGTATAATCCTGATAGCCAAGGCGCGCCAGCGGCTGGTAGCAGGTCACGTCGAACACCCCGTCCTTGATGCAATCATCCCGCAGATGCACGCCGGTGACCTGGCCAATCACGATCAGGTTGTGCTCCCCTGCCAGTGGCACGATTTGCAGCAATTTGCATTCCAGCGTTGCCGGTGCCGTGGCCACCCGCGAACAGGCTATGGTTTCGCATTCCGCCCGCTCCACCCCCGCATGGGTGAATTCGTCGCCGCCCTCGGGGTGGCTGGCCGAAGTGTCGTTCATCATATCCCGCATCGCATATTCCACGATGTTCACACAAAACACGCCGGTTTCGTCGATATTGGCCACGCTGTCCTTGCCCATGTGCCGCCCCTCTTTCAGAGAGGTCGAGGCGAACATCACCTGTGGCGGCTCGTAGGCCACGGCGTTGAAAAACGAATAGGGGGCAAGGTTGTCCACCCCGTCCTTGCCACGGGTCGAGATCCAGCCGATCGGGCGCGGAGACACGATGGCGGAAAAAGGGTTGTGCGGCAGCGAGTGGCCGTTTTCGGGTTGATAAAACATTTGTTCGCGTATCCTTTGTTTGATCAGGGGATAACGCCATGCTAGGGCGGTTTCCAGTGAAAAGACGGGGCATCACGTGATCGGGCTAATGCGGGAAACCAAAGACGACTGGTGGGAGGTCGAGGCACTCTATGATCTGTGCTTTGCCCCGGGACGCGAGGCGTTGTCGTCCTACCGGCTGCGCGATGGCGTCGATCCGGTGGCCGACCTGTGCCTTGTGGCGCGGGACGAAGGCGGCATCATCGGCGGTGCGATCCGCTATTGGCCGGTGCTGGTGGGCGGGGCAAAGGTGCTGTTGCTGGGGCCGGTGGCGGTGCATCCCACACGGCAGGGCGAGGGGCTGGGCGGTGTGCTGATCCGGCAGTCGCTGGACAAGGCGCAGGCGCTGGGCTGGGAACGGGTGCTGCTGGTGGGGGACGAGCCTTATTACAAACGGTTCGGTTTTTTGCGCATTGACGGTGTGGTGATGCCGCCACCAACCAATCCGGCACGGGTTCTGGCGCGGGCACTGAGTGAAGGGGCCTGGGATGGTGTGCGGGGGGATGTGGTGCGGATAAATGAAAATAACAAGGAATAGACCATGAAGCCTCTATTTATCGAACCGGCAAACGCACGCCTTCGCTATCATGATCTCGCAGGCGAGGGCGCACCATGCATCTTTATCCACGGCCTTGGGTGTGCTGCATCATGTGACTACCCGCAAGTTGCATCTGATCCTACGCTTGCTGGACGGCGGATGTTGCTGGTAGATCTTCTTGGTTCCGGTTTCAGTGATCAGCCCGAAGATTTCAGCTATTCAATCAGGGATCAGGCGCAGACAATTGTAGCCCTTATCGAACATATCGGGGTTGGATCTGTCGATATTTTCGGCCACAGCATGGGTGGTGCGATTGCAATCGAAGCCGCACGGTTGCTTGGGGATCAAGTGCAACACCTTGTGCTGTCAGAACCCAATCTGGACGCAGGGGGCGGCTATTACAGCCGGAAAATTTCCGGGATGGCAGAGGCGGATTATGTTGCCAAAGGACATAATGATTTGGTCGAGGCTTCGCGTCTTGACGGGAGTGGCATCTGGGCCGCGTCGCTGTTGGCAAGCGCCCCTTTTGCGGTTCACAGGGGGGCGGTTTCGCTGCTGGCAGGCGGTAATCCCGAATGGCGTGAAATGCTATACTCAATGCCGGTTTCAAAGGTCGTGATTTTCGGCAGCCAGTCTTTGCCCGATAACGATACCGAAGAGCTGCCGTTGAATGGCGTTCATGTGGGGGTGGTGCCGGATGCGGGGCATATGATGGCATGGGAAAATCCGTCAGGATTGGCCCATGCCATTCGAGAGGCGACCCTTTAGCCTAACGGTTCAAACTTGCAGGTGAAATGCCGCATCAGTTTTGGCTCCCAAGTGATGCGATAGCCGCGCAGGCTGTCCTTTTTCGCTGCCAGTTCCGCGAAACATTCGATGATGTAATCGGCGTGCGATTGCGTATAGGTGCGCCGCGGGATCGCCATGCGGACCAGTTCCATCATCGCCGGTTTTTCGCTGCCGTCCGGTTGGCGGCCAAACATCACCGAGCCGATTTCGGCACAGCGTATCCCGCCGATTTCATAGAGCGCGGCGGCGACCGAATAGCCCGGATATTCCAGCGGCGGGATGTGGGGCAGCAATGCTTTGGCGTCGATGAACACCGCATGCCCGCCCGCCGGTTTGACCACGGGAATACCCAGCGAATCCAGTCGCTCGATGATATATTCGTTGGTGCGGATGCGGTAGCGCAGGTAATCCTCGTCCACGATTTCGGTCAGCCCCTGTGCGATGGCATCCAGATCACGGCCGGCAAGTCCGCCGTAGGTCGGAAAGCCCTCGGTCTGGATCAGGCGGGCGCGGGCCAGTTCGGCCAACTCGGGATCGTTCAGCGCCAGCCAGCCGCCGATATTGGCAAAGGCGTCCTTTTTGGCGCTCATCGTCATGCCGTCGGCCACCGAAAAACAATCGCGCACGATGTCGGGGATAGAGCGGTCCTGCTGTCCCTTTTCGCGCTGTTTGATGAACCACGCGTTTTCGGCAAAGCGGCATCCGTCGATGATAAAGGGGCGGCCATGGGCGTGGGCGATTTCGGCCACCGCATGGATGTTTTCAAGGCTGACCGGCTGGCCGCCACCGGCGTTGTTGGTGATGGTCAGCATCACGCAAGGCACGCTGTCGCCGTGTTCCTGCAAGTAGTTCTCCAATTTCTCAAGGTCCATATTGCCCTTGAACGGATGCAGGTTGGCGGGGTCTTTGCCCTCGTCAATCAACAGATCATGTCCGCGCGCGCCACCGGCTTCGATATTGCCACGGGTGGTGTCGAAATGGGTGTTCGAGGGAAAATTCTTGCCCGGCCCGCCAAGGATGGAAAACAGGATCGCCTCGGCGGCGCGGCCCTGATGGGTGGGGATGATGTGGTCAAACGGCATCAGGTTGCGGATGGCGGCCTGAAAGCGCTCGAATGATGGGGATCCGGCATAGCTTTCGTCGCCGCGCATGATGGCGGCCCATTGCTCGCTACTCATCGCGCCGGTGCCGCTGTCGGTCAGCAGGTCGATCAGCACATCGTCCGAGGCAAGGGTGAAAACATTGTGGTTGGCCGCCGCCAGTTTTTCCCGCCGTTCCTTGCGGGTGGTCATGCGGATGGGTTCAACGGCTTTGATACGGAATGGTTCGATGATGGTTTTCATCAAGGGCTCTCCTAGGAAATGGCCCCTGAAAATTTGTGGCAACCGGAAACACAAAAGGGGCCAGCGCCGCGGTTGCCGCATATTGCGTGCCGCGCTCAGCGCCCGATTGGTTGCACGAGGAAGGTGGAATTTTTAGCGGGCCTTCGTCAAGAGGAAAACGGGGTTATTCATTCCCCAGCGCCGACATTTTGCGCACCGCATCGACAAAACCTGCCAGCGTGTCCGATACATCGCCCCGCTCCAGCATCACCTCGATCAACTGGAAGCAACTGTCGTCGGCATGGGCCACCTCGAGCGCCTGTTTCAATTCGGCACAGGTTTGCACCCGCACCCCCTTGCCGCCCAGATGCGGCGCGATTTGGGCGTAATGCCAATCGTCCAGATCGTGATAGCCGGGGCCGGGCTGGAAGGTGCGCAGCATTTCCCAGCTTTTGTTGTTGAACAGGATCACAATCGGTGCCCAGCCGTATTTGCGGCAATTGCCCAGCTCCCAGCCGGTCATCTGGAAGGCCCCGTCGCCAACCAGCACGATCGGCCGTTTGCCGGATGCCGCAATCGCCATGCCCGCCGGCACCCCCGGCCCCATCGAGGCGTAATAGCCCGGACCGGCGAATTCGGTGTTTTCGATTTCAAGACCGGTGAAGAAACAGTCGCCCATGTCGGACGCAATCGGCATCCGCCCATGCGTGGCGAACAGATCATTCACAGCGGTGGCGATATGTGACGGCGACAACGGCGTGTCATCATCAGGCAGGCCGCGGGAATAGGCCGGTTTATGGTTGCCCGTGGCCTTGCCGATGGGTTCGGCAATCTCTGCCATCGCGTCGATCAGGGTTTCCAGTGTGATGTTCGGGTAACTGTAATGGGCAAAATCCACGGCGTTATCAAAGGCGGAAATGGCCCCGCGCATGTCGATGTTTTTGCCGGATACGCCGAAATTGGTGTCGCTGGTGATCACGCCCAGCATCAACAGGGCATCCGCACCCTCGATGCTTTGGGCGATATGTTCGTCGCCCGCGGTGCCCAGATAGGTGCCCAGCAGCGGCAGATCATGTTCGGCAAACAGCCCGCGCCCCATGAAGCTGGTGGCGACTGGGATGCCGAGGGTTTTGCAAAGCTTGCCGATCTTGTTTTCCAGCCCGTAGCGCCGCGATTCAACGCCAATCAGGATGGCGGGGGATTTGGCAGATTTCAGGCGGGTGAGGATTTCGGTGGCACAGGCGCGGGCGGCGTCCATGTCGGGGGTGTCGGGGGTATAGGCCGGAACGGGACCGCAGGGCGCATCGACCAGATCGCGCGGGATTTCGATATAGACGGGGCGGGACTGTTTTTGTGCGCTGTCCAGAACGCGGGCGATGTCGGCGGGGGCGGTGGCCGGATTGTTCAGCACGGTCTGGTCGCAGGTCAGTTCCTTGTAGATTTCCAGCTGGGAATTCAGGGTTTTCACCTGATGGTGCAGGCCAAGGCCCAGTTCGCCTTCGCCCTTGCCCGGTCCGCCGGAGATCACCACCAGCGGGGATTTTTCCGCATAGGCCTGCGCCACGGCGTTCACCATGTTCAACGCCCCCGCGCCATAGGTGATCACGGCCACGCCAAGGGTTGAGCTGATCCGCGCCGAGGCATCGGCGGCATAGCCCACGCTGGGTTCGTGGGACAGGGTATAGAATGGCAGGATATTGCTGTCCTCGATCACGCGGAAAAACGGCAGGACAAAATCGCCGGGAATGCCGAAGATGTTCCTGGCTCCACGGGATTTCAAGGCGTGCAGAAGGGCGGTGGCGAGGGTTTCCGACATGGGGATGGCTCCGAAATGAATGTAGGTATTTTGCGGCAATACCTATCTGTTGTGTTTGGCTTTGGGAAGGGGTTGTGCTGCGCTGGCGCGCATCACCCCGCGCGCCCCTGTCGGGGCGCGGGAGCCCGCGGCGCAGGTATTTATTGGCAAGAAGAAGGAGGGGTTATCCCCCCTCGACCGCGCGGCCGAAGATGGCGATGGCAAAGCCCAGTATGGCCAGTGCCCCGTAGAACCATTTGGCACGGTGCAGGCGCGGGGTTTTGGCAGCTGTGACGGCGGCGATGGCGGCTTGCAGCCCGTAGTAAAGCGCAAAGGCGCGCGAGGCATAGGCGATGATCTGGAAGATATCGGTTGCCCATGTCAGCAGCAGCCCCACGGCGACCAGAACCGCATAGGCGTCGCGCGGTTTCAAACGGTGGCTGGTCAGTTCTTCGACCAACCCGCCCGCGCCGGACGTATCGGCTATTGCGGCGCTGAACTGGGCGGCGAGAGCGGCTGCAATAAGCAGAAACGGAAGGATAGCGGCGACGACTTCCATCATGTCGATAATCGCGGTTTCCGTCAGTTTCATCGTGCCCGGGGCAAAGACATAGGACAGCAGCACGATATAGACGATGTAAATCAGCGTCGAAAGCCACTGCGCCTGTTTCATCGACCGGATGCGGGTTTTCGCGTCATAGGTTTCGCCCAGATAGCGCGAGGTTTCAAACCCCTGGACCGTGATCAGCAACCCGAAGGCCAGCGTCAGGGCGGGCCAGCCTGTGACCGTGGGGGGATTCAACAACAGGGCACCCTCAACCGCGCGGTTGGTGAAATAGAACCCCATGCCGACCAGCAGTCCGGCGATAATGGCCAGTTTCAGGCCGACGCTGTATTCCTCGAGCCGCTCGAGCGCCCTGAAGCCGCGGGTCCAGCCGGTGAACAGGATGAACAGGAACACAGCGGTGGTCAGCAAACGGGCGTTTAACGGGGTGTTCCACGGGGTCAGCCGCATACCGAAGGCGCCCAGCAGGTTCAGGTAATAGGCAACCGATATGAAATAGGCAAAGGACAGCATCCAGCTTGAGGCTGTTTCCAGCCGCTCTGCCAGAAAAGGGCGGGGGGTGCCGTTGTTTATTTCGGCGATGTTGAAGCGGATGGCGTGGCCGAACAGATAGGCGACACCGCACAGGATCAACAGCATCAACGGGGCGAACATGCCGAAGGAATCGTTCAGGATCGGCCCCAGCACCAGAAAGCCGCTGCCGATGATCGAGGCAAGCGGCGTGATCATCGCCCGCCAGCCGGTTGAATTGGCCAGCCGCGGCCACAGCAGAATTGTGGCTGTGATCGTGACAGTGACAAGGATAATGGTGTTTTCCATGCCTGCTATCGCCCGCGCAACCAGCCCATGATCGCCGGGCGCACAGATTGATCACCACGGGCGCGGGCTTCGTCGATCACGGCTTTGACCTGATCCAGATTGGCGCGGCGCAGCAGGCTTTTGACCGGCCCGATTGATGCGGGGCGCATCGACAGGGTGCGCAGGCCCATTGCGGCGAAACACAGCGCCTCGATCGGGCGGCCGGCGTCTTCGCCACAAAAGGACACCGGCGTGTCGGTTTCATTACAACGCTCCACAATGCGCTCGATCAGGCTCAGGAAGCTGACATTCAGCGTGTCGTAACGTTTGCGGACCCGTTCATTTTCGCGATCGGCGGCAAAGAAAAACTGCTTCAGATCATTGCCCCCAATCGAGATAAACCCAACCTCCTCGAAAAATTTACGCGGGGCAAAGGCCAGTGACGGGGTTTCCAGCATGGCGCCGACTTCGACCTTGGGCACAGGATGGCCCAGACGTTTCTCGCGCTTCAATTCCAGTTCCAATAGATTGCGTGCGGCACGGTATTCTTCAAACTGGGCGATGAACGGGAACATAATGGTCATCGGTTTGCCGTTGCTGGCGCGGATCAAGGCTTGCAATTGCATCCGCATAACGCCGGGTTTGTCCAGACCTACGCGGATGGCCCGCCAGCCAAGGGCGGGGTTGGGTTCGTCCTGCGGTTTCATATAGGGCAGCACCTTGTCCGAACCGATATCAAGCGTGCGAAACACCACGCGTTGACCTTTGGCGGCTTTGATAACGCGGGTATATAGCGCGGCCAGTTCGGCGCGTTTAGGCATTTTGTTGCGGATCAGGAATTGCAACTCGGTGCGAAACAGGCCCACCCCCTCGGCGCCGGAACTTTCCAGTGACGGCAGATCGGCAATCAGCCCCGCGTTCATCGACAGGGAGATGACCTTGCCGTCCAGCGTTTCGGCGGGCTTGTCGCGGATCGAAGCATAGCGTTCCTGCTCTTTGGCCAGCATCGCGATTTTGTCTTTGAAGGCCTCGACCACATTGTCATCAGGGCGCAAATGCACGATACCCTGATCGCCATCGACCATGATCTGATCGCCATTCAGCGCTTCGGTTGTGATGCGTTCGGCGTGGATCACCAACGGGATCGCCAGCGCCCGCGCGACAATCGCGGCGTGGCTGCCAACCGACCCTTCCTCGAGCACAATCCCGCGCAGTTTACGCCCGTATTCCAGCAATTCGGCCGGTCCGATGTTGCGGGCCACCAGAACCGGATATTCGGGCATTTCCGCACCGGTGTTGTTCCCCTGACCAGTCAGAATTCGCAACAAACGGTTCGACAAATCGTCCAGATCGTGCAGCCGTTCACGCAGGTAGGCATCCGTCACCTGCCCCATGCGGGTGCGGGCGGCGGATTGTTCCTTTTCTACCGCCGCCTCGGCAGACAGGCCGCGTGCGATGTCCTCTTCCATCCGGCGCATCCAGCCCTTGGAATTGGCAAACATCCGGTAGGTTTCCAGAACCTGCATCTGTTCCTTGTGCTCGGTTCCCTTACCGTTGCCGGCTGTGGCCAGCATTTCGTCAACCGACACGCGCAATATATCGACAGCATCGTGCAGGCGGGCCAGTTCGGCATGGGGATCATCGGCAATCGGGTTGGTCACAACCACGCGCGGTTCATGCAGGTAAACATGCCCCATTCCCGCGCCTTCCTGCCCCACGCCACCGCGAAACAGCACCGGTTGCTGGTGACGGGCCGACAGGGCCGCGCCTTCGCCAACAAAGGCGCCCAGTTCGGTCATCTCGGCCACCACCATCGCCACGACTTCCAGTGCGTAAACCTCGTCATCTGTGAATTTGCGCGCCTCGCGCGATTGCACCACCAGCACACCCAGCCGTTCGCCCAGCCGCTGGATTGGCACACCCAGAAAGGATGGAAATACCTCCTCGCCGGTTTCGGGCATAAAGCGGAATCCGCGCGACGAAGGCGCATCCGCTGTGTTCACCACATGCGAGGTTTTGGCCACACGCCCGACCAGCCCTTCGCCCAGCCGCATACGGGTCTGGTGCACGGATTCGGGGTTCAGGCCTTGGGTGGCGCACAGCTCCAGCGTTTCATCGTCGCGAAACAGGTAGATCGAGCACACCTCGCATTCCATCGATTCCGCGATGATCTGGGTGATCCGGTCCAGCCGTTCCTGGCCTTCGCCCTCTTCGGCAAGAGATTCACGCAGGCGCCCCAGCAGGGTGCGGCTTTTGCTTTTGGTGCTGTCAGTCATGCGCGCCCCCGTTCGGGTGATTCAACCAGTTGTGTCAAGTTTGCACACATCATGCCGCGTCGGGCGCGCAAGTTCCATATGTTTTCGGTTAACGCGGTGCGGAAAACGGGATGAAAGGGGCGTGTGATTTCGTCACCCCTGCCAAATCACCCAACCTTGTCCAGTTCGAACGCATCATGCAGCGCCTGCACGGCCAGCTCCATGTATTTACGATCGACCAGCACGGAAATCTTGATTTCCGAGGTTGTGATCACCTTGATGTTGATGCCCTCGTTCGACAGAACCTCGAACATCTTGGCGGCAACGCCGGTGTGGCTGCGCATACCGATGCCAACGACCGAAACCTTGGCCACGTCGGTATCGGCCAGCAGATCGTGGAAATTGATCTCGCCGCTGGCTTTGGCCTCGGCCATCGCCTTTTCGGCGCGGGCGACCTGATCGACGGGGCAGGAGAACGTCATATCCGTGCGCCCTTCTTCGGAAATATTCTGCACGATCATATCCACATTCACGCCAGCATCCGACAGCGGCACGAAGATGGCGGCGGCGATGCCGGGGCGGTCGGCGACCGAAATAAGGGTCATCTTGGCCTCGTCCCGTTGATAGGCGACTCCGGCAACGACATTGCTTTCCATGATTTCCTCCTCGGGGCAGACCAATGTGCCTGCGTCATCTGATTGTTCCTCGAATG
Organism: Profundibacter amoris; assembly: GCF_003544895.1. GTDB lineage: Bacteria > Pseudomonadota > Alphaproteobacteria > Rhodobacterales > Rhodobacteraceae > Profundibacter > Profundibacter amoris. The sequence continues at coordinate 2,791,051 of NZ_CP032125.1, read as the reverse complement.
AACTGAGCACCCGCAGGCGCACGCCAAACCGCATGGCCAGTTCGACCGAACGGGTTTGCAGAACCTTGGCGCCAAGGGACGCCAGTTCCAGCATTTCCTCAAACGCGATCTTGTCCAGCTTGCGGGCCTTGTCCTCGATCCGCGGATCGGTGGTGTAGACGCCGTCAACGTCGGTGTAGATATCGCAACGTTCGGCGTCAAAAGCAGCGGCAAAGGCGACGGCGGTGGTGTCCGAGCCACCACGGCCCAGTGTGGTGATGCGCCCCTCGGGGCTAACGCCCTGAAAACCGGCGACTACGGCCACCTTCATGCCCTCGGCAAATTTGGCGTTGATGTTGTCGGTCGGGATTTCCTCGATCCTTGCGGCCGAATGCACCGAATTGGTTTTCAGCGGCACTTGCCAGCCCTGCCAACTGCGGGCGGGCACATCCATTTCCTGCAATATCAGCGCCATCAGACCGGCGGTGACATTTTCGCCCGAGGATACCACGGCATCATATTCCCGCGCGTCAAACAACGGCGAGGTTTCCTCGACCCAGCCCACCAGTTCATTGGTTTTGCCCGACATGGCCGACACGATGACGATCACGTCATAGCCCTTGGCCACCTCGACACCGACCCGTTTGGCGGCGCGGCGTATCCGGTCCAGCGTGGCCACCGAAGTGCCACCGAATTTCATCACAAGTGTCGGCATATCCGCCCTTTGCAACTTTGCTTTTGTTCAGGGGGTGTTTACGGCGGGCAAGCAATCAGGGCAAGAGCTGTGGTTTATTTCTATGCTTTTGGAAAATGATTACGCAAAAATGGAAAGTGATCGAATACCGGGTCATCGGTTTCTGGAACAAAATAGGCGATCTTGTTGTGTTTTGCATCGCTGTCATTCCCTTCGTGAACCGTGCGGACGTAAAACGGGCGCAGGCTGCATATCGGTCGCGAGGAAAACCGGCTGCCGATCTGGCGATGGCTGGTCAGAAACGGGTGCCGTTCGAAACTGGGCGGGGCAACCAGTGTCAGGCCAAGATTGGTAAAAAACGCGTTGCGCGGGGATAGCCATTGCGCCTTTTGGTTTTCGAGTCCAAGGCTGACGCCACGCGGGAATGTCAGGTAAACAGCGTTTGTATCGTCATAATTATTATCAAACGCATAGCGGGCTTCGCGTTTGCATATATCGACAAAATCACAGCTGACCCCGTCATCATCATCCAGAACCACCTGCGCGATAACAGGATCATCCGGATATTTTTCACACATGAATTTACGCAACAACCGGCCCGCTTTCCGTGGGCCGGAAAACCAGATGTCGCATTTGTCTGCCCCGATCGTGTCATTGCATAATTCGGTTAGCCGGTTTTTGAACCGGTTGGGCATATATTTCGAGGACAGAATGGCCAGTTTGAAATCCTGATCCGTTTGGTCCTTCAGACTTGCCAGCGCAATTTTTTCAAATAGTTCAAGCCGATTTCTCAGGCGTGCCGGGGAAAACAGCAGTTCTTTGCTTTGACTTGTTTGGGAACGCCAGCCCGAGGCCCCGAAAAAAGAAAACCGTGTCTGAAAGACCAATTCCATCCGCTATATTAATCCCATCATAGACAATACTATTTTTTATAACGCGCGAACCGGATTTGTTCTAGGCAGATAATAGAGGCTAATTCGTTTTGCGGCTGGGGGTGAAGGGCAGGGGGGCCACGGGTACGCCGTCTTCCAACAGCTTTTTGGCCTCTTCCGGCGCGGCCTCGCCATAGATCGGGCGTTCGGGGGCGTCGCCATCGTGGATGGCGCGGGCCTGGGTTGCGAATTCCATGCCGACGTATTCCGAATTCGCCTCGACCTGTGATTTCAGTTCGGCAATGGCGCGTTCCGTATCGTTTTGCGGGGTGGTCAGGGGCGCGTCCGGTTGCGGTGTCTGTGCGGCCTTGCGGGCGGTGCGCACGCGCGGGGCCATGATGGCCTTTTCCACCGATGTGCTGGCGCAGGTCGGGCAGGCGACCATTCTGGCGGCATACAGCTTGTCAAAGGCCGGTCCCGACTGGAACCAGCTTTCGAACCTGTGGTCATTCTCGCATTTTAGCGAATAGCGGATCATTGTCCTGGCCTTTTGTATCGTGCAGATCAAAAGTAACCATTTGCGGCCTGAAATCAATGACATATAGCGTTTTGTTTCTATTTTCAGGGGCAATATACGCCGTTTGTGCTTAAACCCATAGGTGAAAAATTTGCAATACAGTGTTGCCAGAAGGGCGCAGCGCCGGGAAAAAAATAAAATCCCTTCATTTTTCCTACGAAACCCTGGATATTTCCCGAGCCATTTAACTATTGAAAATTTTAGCGTGAATTTGATCAAATACAATCATTAGGGAATTGAAATGAAAAATACGAATATACTGTTTGCCTCAATGGCCACATTGTGCTTTGCCACGGCTGCCTCTGCCCAGGAAACAAATACCGACTGGAGCGGGTTTTATACGGGTGTAACCTATGGTTCCAAGGTTGGGGGCGATATGGCTTATACCCCGGGTACTGACTATGGCTCACTTGAAAGCGGCAGCAGTTATGGCCTGTATGCGGGCTATAACATCCAGCGGAACAGGATCGTATACGGTGGTGAAATTTCGTATTCGGATGCCGATGGCCATGGCCCGATCGGATTTCCAAACGAAAAATTCAATTACTTTATGGATTTGAAGGCGCGCGCAGGCATGGCGGTGGATAATACCCTTTTTTACGGCTTTGTGGGCTATAGCAAAGGCGAGTTTGAATTTGCTGCTGGGCAAAAACACAACGCGACCGGTGCAAACTATGGTATCGGGATGGATGTAAAGCTTGGGGAGCGTTTCTTTGTCGGCGCCGAGTATATCGTGCGCGACCTGTCCGGCACTACCTTTACCGGCAACACGCAAGATACAATGATACAGGCCGTTCAGTTGCGCACCGGCTGGAAATTCTAGCATCTTTTGTAATAATGTGCACTAAAGCATGTCGCGCCAAATTGAATTCAGTCTGGTGCGACATGCTATAGGTCTACGGCCTAATGTTTTAACCGCTTGGGATCAAAATTGCGGATCAATGGCCCTAGTTCAGGCTCGCTTATCATCATGGCCGCTTTTTTCAGGCTGAACCATTTGCGCTTGCGCTGGCCCGCCTCGGGATATTCTTTCAGCACCCGCTTTACCTTGAAGGGAAACACCGCGACGATGATCGGCAGGTTGTCCCCTTTGGGCAAGGCTTTGGTGTAGGAATAAATGCCTAGGCAGATGTCGGACGGCTTGCCCTCGACCCCGGCTTCCTCGAAGGCTTCGGTCGCGGCGGCGCCGGCGGGGGTTTCGCCATCCATCGGCCAGCCCTTGGGGATAATCCAGCGCCCTGTGCCGCGGCTGGTCACCAGCAGCACCTGCACCTTGCCATCATGGATGCGATAGCACAGCGCCCCGAACTGGGTGCGCACATCATGTTTATGCGACACATCCAGCCGCTGTGGCTTGTGTTTTACCTTGACTACAGTCACGTCTTTTTGCCGCCGTTTAATACCTGTGTACCCGCGTTATTAGCGTGTTTTTCTTTGCTAACAGTTAAAATAGGCAAGTTTTAGTCAATTTGGAAGCACTAGCAGGGGTTTTCACCATATTTTGTGGTAAATTGCACATATTTAGCGATTTGTTGGGCGATTTCCCCCTAAGGCTGTGGTGTTTCGCCCATCAACACCTTGGAAAACCACGCGCTGTCGATGTTGCCACCGCTCAGGATCACGCCAACCTTCCTGCCCTGCATCCGGTCCTTTTCCTGTATCAGACCGGCCAGCGGGGCAGCACCCGCGCCTTCGGCCAGATTGTGGATGCCGGAAAAATAGATGCGGATGGCGTTTGCCACTTCGTCATCCGAAACGGTGATGATCCGGTCAGCACCTTTGGCATAAATGTCATAGGCGCTTTGCACCGGAACGCGCACTGCCATACCATCGGCAAAAGTGGTGGCGGAATTGGTTTCGACCATCCGTCCGGCCTCGACCGACAGTTTCGCGGTCTGGGCGTTTTCCGACACCACACCGACGATTTTCGTCCCAAGCCCCACCGCATCGCGGGCAATGATCGTGCCGCAAATGCCCGAGCCGCAGCCGATCGGCACATAGACCGTGTCCAGATCGGGGTGGGCGGTGAACAGTTCATAGCCATAGGTCGCCACCCCGCGCACCAGTTCGGGATGGAAGGGCGGTACCACGAACAGCCCTTCGGTTTCGGCCACGCGCATGGCTTCGGCTTTGGCTTCGTCAAAGTCATCGCCGAATTCCACCAGTTCCGCGCCATAGGCCCGCATGGCGGCGTTCTTTTCCACCGAATTGCCGTGCGGGACATAGATTTTGGCGACCAGACCGGCGGCGGTTGCGGCGCGGGCCTGTGACTGGCCGTGGTTGCCACGGGTGGCGGTGATGATGCCGCGCGCGTCGGGGTGGGTGCGTTTCAGCCAGTCGATGAAGGTGATCCCGCCGCGCACCTTGAAAGCACCGGTGGGGGCGTGGTTTTCGTGTTTGACGATGACGTGGGTGCCGGTCGGGGCGGTCAGTTGCGGCCAGTGGATTTGCGCGGTGGACTGCATCTGGCGGTAAACCACCTTTTGCGCGGCTTTCAGATCGTCAATCGTGAACATCGGGGCACCTGTCTGTTTGAATATCGGGGGTATAAGTAGCGGCAGGGGCAGGGAGGGTCACGCAGAATATTGTAGGGCTACATTGGGGGGGGCTAATAAACCTTTAAGTTGATATCTGTCTTTTAAATGTCCTTTATTTGGTTATTATCATAAAAAATATAGAAGGCGTTGATGTGATGAGAAGATGGATATTATCAACTATATTGGTACTTAGTAGTTTCAGCCAAGTTTTTGCTGGCTATGAAGATACCCTCCTTTTCTCAAAAGGGTATTGGACTGTTGAACTCACATATAATACCGATGAGAATTCCTATTGGTGTTCTGCAAAAACGGCCAACCGTCGTGGCCAAGAGTTTAGTGTGACTGCTTTTGAAAATGGAACTATCGTAGTCTTTATCTTTGATAATAGGTGGTCGTTGGCAAAGCGCCCCGTTAGATTCCTGATTGATATTGATTACTCTCGTTGGCAAATTGATGGGACTGCAGATAATATCGCAGTTTCGATAGCATTAAGTAATAATGAAAAAGCTGGGAAATTTATCACGGAATTAGCTCAGGGAAGTGCAGTTGCCCTATTCAACATGGAAGAACGGCGGTTAGCTACGTTTTCATTGAAGGGTTCCAGAGCTGCATTAACTGAATTGATAGATTGCTGGAGAAAGATATCTGTTACTGATCCTTTTCGCACATCAACTGACCCGTTCTAGTTTGAGTTAACATTCATCACTCCCAACAACCGCTCCGCCGTCCTGACCACCGCTTGCCGCCCCGCATCGGCCACCTTGGCGGCGGCGGGGCGCAGATCTGTCAGGGCGGGGTCCAGCATTGCAGCGGCCAATGTTTCCCCGTCCGTTACCTGCCGCGCAGCACCGGCGGCATGGAAGGCGGCGTAATCATCCGTAAAGTTCTGCACGTTGGGACCGTGGGTAATGGCGCAATCCAGTCGGGCCGGCTCATACGGGTTATGCCCGCCAACAGGCGCAATGGAGCCACCGATGAAACAGTGGTCCGCCAGCCGGAACCACAGGCCCAACTCTCCGATCCGGTCGATGATAGCGATCTGTGCGTCTTTCAGGCTGTCCGGCCCGTCCAGAATGGCGGCATCAAACCCCAGATCCAGCGCGTGGTTCAGAATGCGAGTGGCGCGGGAGGGGTCGCGTGGGGCGAGGATCAGGCAGGTATCGGGCGCGGTTTCCAGAATTTTGCGCTGCGCCTTGAACACGGCGATTTCATCCTCGGGATGGGTCGAGGCCGCCAGCCAGACGGGACGCCCCGAAAGTGTCTGTTCCATCTCGGCGCGTTTGTCCGGCTGATCAGCCAACGGATCGGCGCCTGCTTTCAAAGTACCGGTGACGGTGATCTTGTCAGCGGGCACGCCAAGGCTGGCAAACCCTTCGGCGCTCTCAATATCCTGCACCTCGATAAACCGGAACTTGACGTAAAGGGCGGCGAACATCGCCTTGGCGCGTTGTTTTTTGGAAGCGGACTCGCGGCTCATCCGGCCGTTGATCAGGGCCAGCGGGATGCCTCTGCGCTCGATTTCCGTCAGGAACACCGGCCAGATGTCGCGTTCGGCCCAGACGGACAGTTGCGGTTGCCAGTGGTCCAGAAACCGGCGGACATAGGCGCGGGTGTCCAGTGGTAAAAACTGATGGATGGTGCGCGGCGGCAGGTTGTGTTCGATCGCCTGTGCCGAGGTTTTGGCCGAGGACGTCAGCAGGAAATTCAGCGCCGGATCACGGGCCTGCATTTCGCGGATCAATGCGGGCAGGGCCAGCAGTTCGCCCACCCCCACCGCATGCATCCAGACCAGCGGGCCATCGGGGCGAGGCACATCGGTCAGCCCCAGCTTTTCGCGATACCGCTGCCCGTCCTCTTTGCCGCGCAGTACGCGTTTTTCCAGATGGCGGCGGGCAATCAGGCGGATCAGGGGGCTGGCCGCCAGATACAGCCCCAGCAGGGCGGATTTGGGCGGGTTAGCCAAGGTCGCAAAACTCTTTTTGCAGCGGGCGGGACCAGAAGGTTTCATCCTTCAGAACCTCGACAAACCGCTGTGCGGAAACCCCCGCGCCAAAGCCCGTGTCCGAGGGCAGGCGCTTGCCCCAATTCTCCTTTAGAAAAGCGTCGATCGTGGCGGCATCATCGGCCTGACAAGAGGTGATGGATTCCGCCCCCGAACGGTTGTTCTGCCGCGTGCCGATGTCCAGACTGGGCAGGCCCAGAAACGGCGCCTCGCGCACGCCGACGGAACTGTTGCCGATATGGGCGGCGGCGTTTTTCAGCAGCTCGGAAAAATAGGCGAACCGCATCGAGGGGATCACGCGGAACCGGTCCTTTGGCAGGGTTTCGATCACCTCCAGAATATCACTGGCCCCCGGATCATTGTTCGGCAGGATCACCACAAAGTTGCGATTTGACGCCACCAGCCGGTCAAACAATGCCCGCGCCTGCGCGCCGATGGTCGCCTGTTCACTGGTGACTGGGTGGAAGGTGACGATGCCGTAATCGTCAAACGGAATGTCGTAATATTTGCGCACCTCGTTGATGGTCACACCGGAATCCGCTGCGTGCGAATCCAGTTCGGGCGAGCCGATCACATGGATCGTTTCTGCCACCTCGCCCATCGCCATGATGCGTTTCTTGGCCACGTCCGAGCTGACAAAATGGCTGGCCGCCAGTTTGGTGTTGCAGTGGCGGAACACCTCGTCAATCGTGCCGGACACCTCGCCGCCCTCGATATGGGCGCAGCGCACATAGTTGGTGGCGCAGACCAGCGCGCAGGCCAGCGCCTCGACCCGATCGCCATGCACCACCACCAGATCGGGGTTCTGTTCGGCGATAAAATCGGAAAAGCCGATCACGGTTTTGGCCAGCACCATATCCTGCGGGTCATCCTGACGCTGGTTCAGATATTCCGAAACCTCGACCCCCTGCATCCGGTGGACCTCGTTCTTGGTCAGCCCGTAGCGTTCCATCATATGCATGCCGGTGACGAAAAAGCCGACGTGAAAACCGGCATCGCGGGCGGCAAGGGCCAATGGCTCCAGCTTGCCGAAATCGGCGCGGGTTCCGGTGACGAAGAGGATTCTTTTGCTCATGTTAATCCGTTTGATACTGTTTGGATGACCCTAACGCCATCGGCAAGGACGGGGCAAGTCAACCCGATAGGTCATCCCATTTCAGCTGTGTATTCCGCGTTATCGCGCGGGTCAGGCGTTTGCCGACAACCTTGTCAAATTCATATCCCGCAATTTCGCCCGACCCGGGGCGCCGCGCCCAGATGTCGGATTCGGTGATCATATGACCCGCTGGCAAATCACGGTCGGCCACCACCGAGGCGCGGGCGAAACGGTAAACGTCCTCTTCCGGCCCGGTGCGCTGTTTGTCGTTGTGCAGGGCCGTGTGGATTTCGCGCGACCGGTCTACCAGCAGACGCAATTCGGCCGGGTCCATCGAACAGACAATGTCCGGCCCCGCGCGATACCGGCTGTCGGTATAGTGACGTTCAAGAATACAGGCGCCCAAGGCAACCGAAGCAAGCGCCATTTCCGGCCCGATCGAATGGTCCGAAAAGCCGACAATGGCGTTGGGGAAGGCTTTTTGCAGCTCTGTCACCCCCTTCAGCGACACGATTTCCGGCGGCGAGGGGTAAAGGTTGGTGCATTCCAGCAGCGCATATTCCACGCCCGCATCCTCCAATATCTGAACCGAGGCCCGCACGCTTTCAATCGTCTGCATCCCCGTCGACATGATCACCGGTTTGCCGAAAGCGGCAATATGGCGGATCAGGGGCAGGTTATCCGCCTCGCCCGAGCCGATCTTGAAGGCCGGCACGTCGATATCGTTCAGGAAATCCGCCGCGGCACGGGAAAAGGGGGTGGAGATATAGATCATGCCAAGGGATTCAACGTAATCCTTCAGCGCGATTTCATCGGCCTTGGACAGGGCGCATTGCTCCATCACTTCCCAGATCGACACATCGGCATTGGGGGGGAAGATGGCCTTGGCCTCGTCCGTCATTTCGTCAGCCACGAAATGGGTCTGGTGTTTGACCATCTCGCAGCCCGAAGCCGCCGCCAACCGCGCCATTTCCTTGGCAATCTCCAGACTTCCGCCATGATTGATGCCGATTTCGGCGATCACCAGCGGCGGGTGGTCGGGGGATATGGTGCGGTTTGCGATTTTCATTGGCATGCCTCGTTTGTTTTCCCGTTTATGCCAATGGAAACGGGCAAAGGTCTATAGGATAATTTTCAAGAGGAACCGCAGGGGTGGATGCTTTACAAACACCCTTTTCCCGCTGTGCCGATGTATTCGGAGGTATCGTGCCGTCGCCTTTGCGGTGATGAAGGTGCGCAAGGAGATCGGGGCGGAGGACTACGACATCCACGCGTTGCGCCACACCACGGCCTCGGAACTGGCAGCTTTGGGGTTGTCGGACGATCTGATTATGGCCGTAACCGGCCACACGAGTCGCGCTTCAGTGGTCAGATATGCCGGTGCAGCGCGCCAAAAAGCCCGCGCGCAGGTGGCTCAGGATGCGCGGCGCGGAGGGGGAACAAAGCGGGAAACGTGAAACCGGATGTGAAACCGCTTTTGCATCTTTTTCAAAGCGCCTGCTAACAAACCAAAAAAGCTACGACCAACTCAACTCCTTATAATTTTGGTACCGAGAAAATTAGCCCCCGAGTAATTTCTTGGCCGTCGATGTCGATCCGGCATATCCCATCAAACCGTGCATTTCCAAATAATTGGCGAATATCTTCCGGCATTGATGAAAGCCCAGCATATTCTTCTTCAGTTGGGCTTTTGCACCAAGACCACGCATCTTCGAACCAAGGTTGAACATTGAGAGGGAGACCAAGGTATTTCCGTTCGGGATTCGCTGCTGTAAGGCGCCTGAAGAATGACATTCCTTCGCCCCTATCCGGCCGACTGACTTCAGCATCAATAAGAATAGCTCGAAAACCGTTTTTAAATGAAATCGGGTAAGCACCGACGGGAAGATCAGGAATGCTAAAATATCCAGCCTTATAGCTGTCATACGCCGCGTATCCCATAAACCCGATAACGCCGATCAGTATTACCTTAAGTAGTTTTTTCATTGTTTTGGGCCCGCTTACCGGTTGTAGATATGGCTTCTTTCTAGGGCACAATGTACATTAAATCTATAGAAGATACCGGCCACACGAGTCGCGCTTCTGTGGTCAGATATGCCGGTGCCGCGCGTCAAAAAGCCCGCGCGCAGGTTGCTCAGGATGCGCGGCGCGGAGGGGGAACAAAGCGGGAAACGTGAAAACATAAGTGAAAACATTCTCACACCGTTTTCCAAGAGCCTGCTAACCCTTTGAAATCATTGGAGGCGAGTACCGGAATCGAACCGGTGTACACGGATTTGCAATCCGCTGCGTCACCACTCCGCCAACTCGCCTTTGTGGTGTAAAACCAAGATGTTAGCCTGGTTTTGCCGTTGGTCGGTGCGGGGTGTTAGTTTGCTGATTCAGCCCCTTTACCGATCCGCTGGCTTTATTGCCGTTTCCAGTGGGCTTGTCCAGCCCTGATCCGTGGTCAATAGAAACGGACGGGCATTTGGCAATTCACAGCGCCGTCCCCATCCACATATCGGGCAGCCATGTGGCGATTTGCGGAAAAATGAACAGCAGGACGATCGCCAGAACCATGCACAGCATATAGGGCAGCGCGCCCTTCAGGATCGTTGACAATGGCACATCGGGCACGATCCCGTTGATCACATACAGGTTCAGGCCGACGGGCGGTGTGATCAGGCCGATTTCCATGTTGATGGTGAAAACCACGGCAAACCAGTAGGGGTCAAACCCTGCCTGCGTGACGATTGGCAGCAGGATCGGGGCGGTCATCAGGATCACCGCAACCGGTGGCAAAAAGAAACCGGCGACCAGAAGGAACAGGTTGATGGTTAACATCAGTGTCCAGGGGCTGAGGTCTGCGGCAGCGATGGACTGGGCCACTGTCTGGGTGATGTAGAATTGCGACAGCATTTGCGAGAATACGGCCGAACAGGCGATGATCATCAGGATCATCACGCTTTCTTTCATCGAGGTGGACAGGATTTTCCACAGGTGGCGCGGTTGCCAGAGGCGATAGATCACCACGGCCAGTATCACGCAAAAGGCAGCCCCCACACCGGCGGCCTCGGACGGGGTAGCGACACCGCCGTATAGCACCCACAGAACGCCAACGATAATGGCCAGAAACGGCAAAACGCGCGGCAGGATGATAAAGCGGTCGCGCCAACTGACGGTGCGCCCTTTGGCAAAACTGTATCCGGCCCGGTGCGCCGCGAAAAGCGACCATCCCATGAACAAAAGGGTCAGCATCAGACCCGGCAACAATCCGGCCAGAAACAACCGCCCGATAGAGGTCTGGGTGGCGATGCCATAGACGATCATGGTGATCGAGGGCGGGATCAGGATGCCCAGCGTGCCCCCCGCCGCGATCGAGCCTGTGGCCACCCCGTCGGGGTAACCGCGTTCGCGCATTTCGGGGATGCCCATTTTACCGATTGCGGCGCAGGTGGCTGGCGATGACCCCGACAGGGCGGCAAAGATCGAACAGGCCCCGATATTGGATATGATCAACCCGCCCGGCACACGGTTCAGCCAGCGATCCAGCGCTTCGTACAGGTCTTTGCCTGCCGGTGATGCGGCGACTGCGGCCCCCATGACGATGAACATCGGGATGGACAGCAGGGTGAATTCGGCCAGATTGGCAAAGAAGGCTTCGCCAAGTGACGATATCGACAGGGTACCCTTGAACATGACGGGAAACATGATGCCGGTGAAGGCCAGCGCAAAGGCGACAGGCACGCGCAGCGCCAGCAGGACGAAAAGGGCAAGGCCGATCAGCAGGCCGATTGATCCGGGTTCCATGGCTTAGATCCCTCCGATCAGGGCGGTATCTTCGTCGCGCCAGACCTTGATCATGCAGGCAACGGATTGCAGCGCCAGCAGGCCAAACCCGATGGGCATCGAGGCATAAGGGACCCACATCGGGAATTCGTATATCGAGTCACTTGTCCAGTCGCCGTGCCAGGCCTCGAGCGTCACTTCCAGCCCTTTCCAGAACAGGATCAGCGCAACGATCAAAACCACCCCGTCGGCCATTGCCAGCATAATGCGGCGCACCAGTGACGGGGCGTATTCGGTGACCAGACCAACCGCGACATGGCCCCGTTCCTTTAACACCCACGAGCTGCCCAACAGGGTTGCTGCCACCAGAGAAAAGGTAACAACTTCGGTTTGCCAGGCGGCCGAGCCAACCAGAACGTAGCGGATAAATACCATCTGGCAGACGATAACAATCGCCACACCGATCAGTAGCGAGGCAATGACGCCGGCAACGACGGACATGCGTTCAATCCAGGAAATCATGGGGATACTTTCACCTGTCGGGCTTTGGTTGCCCTGTGTTGATTATTTTGCAAACCGAACCGCCCCTGTCGCCGGATCGCAGGACAGGGGCGGTGGCTGTGTTTGACGATCACTCGACAGCAAGCGCCTTGGCGATCAGTTCCTTGCCGCCATCCACCTTTTCGGCAAAGGCCGCATAAGAGGTTTCGTTGGCAATGTCCTTCCACGCGGCGGCTTGTTCGGCGCTCATGGTGACCACCTCGACACCGGCTTTGCTGAAGGTATCGACCATGGTTTGGTCCAGTTCGGCGGCTTTGCCTGCGAACCAGTCTTCGGCGGCCCGACCGGCGGCCATGACGGCGGTCTTTTGTTCGTCATTCAACCGGTCAAACGATGCTTTGGACATCAGGATCGGTTCATACATGAACCACAGCGCATGTTCGCCCGGCGCAGTCAGGCATTTCACCTGCTCGTAAATCCGGTAAGACACAAACGAGCCGGAAGACGTATTCGCCCCGTCCAGAACACCCTGTTGCAGGGCCGTATAGATTTCCGATGACGGCATCGACTGGATCGAGGCGCCGGCCCCTTGCAGCATCCGGTTGAACGCCTTGCCGGCAGCGCGGAACACTTGCCCTTTCACATCCTCGGGGCTTTGAACGCATTTGTTCCGCGAGGCAAAGCCACCGGCCAGCCATGCGTCGGAAATCACCATCACGCCGGAGTCCTCGATAATTGCCTTGATGTCGCCCATGAATTCTGAATCATTCAGACGGGCCGCGTGTTCGTGGTTTTTAACCAGTCCCGGCATCAGGGTCGCGTCGAATTCGGGGTGGCGTTTGGCGGCATAGGCCAGCGGAAAGGCCGAAATGTCCAATTCGCCTGTGGTCAGCGGACCCCATTGTTCCTTGGGTTTATACAAGGATTTGGACGGAAAGATTGTCAGGCTGACGCCCACATCCGCCTTGGCCAGTTCATCCGCAATGATCTGCACCATTTCATGGCGCACGTCCTTTGTGTTCCATTGATGCGATGCGCGCAGTTCGATTTCCTGGGCACTAACAGATCCGATGCTGGCAGCGATAGAAAAAGCGGCAATGGCGGCTTTGAAAACATGTGTATGTTTCACGGTTATCTCCCTTTGGTATTAACGTTTTTATTGGTTATTATTTTTATATTTTTGTGCCGGTATAGTTGGGTAAGAGCAATTTTGAGTCAACAATTGTTGGTCATCAAACGAAATAGCAGGATATTTCGGCAGGAAAAACAGCCTGAAACCGGCCTGAACATCTGGTGGTTCTGGATATTATTGTCGCGCAGGTGGCTTTCGTTGCATGTGGTGTGTTGCCGCTGGCGATGATCTGTGGCAAAACGGGATTTAGTCAAACTAAACGAATGGGTTTACGCGATGAGCGATTATTCCACACGCCGCACAATGATGGTTGATACACAGGTCCGTCCTTCGGATGTGACCAAATTCCCGATAATCGAGGCGATGCTGGACGTGCCGCGCGAAGCCTATGTCCCGGAAAACAAACGCGAAGAGGCCTATGTCAGCGAAAATGTCGCGCTGGGGTCTGCCCGCGTGATGCTGGAACCGCGCACATTTGCCAAGCTGCTGGACGGGCTGGATATCAGTCCCGACGAGACGGTTCTGGATATTGGCTGCGGTTTAGGCTATTCTACTGCCATTATAGCGCGGTTGGCCGAAGCTGTCGTGGCAGTAGAAGACGACGCCGAGATGGCGGCCGAAGCGCAGCAACTATTGTCCTCGAATGATGTGGACAATGCTGCAGTTATTGAAAGCAAGCTGTCAGAAGGGGCTGCCAAGCATGGCCCATACGACGTGATTATGATCGAAGGCGGGGTTGAAATTGTTCCTGCCGCAATTCTGGCACAGCTAAAAGACGGCGGTCGTATCGGCTGTATATTTATGGAAGATGCGCTGGGTGTTGCGCGGATCGGTTACAAGATCGACGGTGAAGTCACCTGGCGTTTCGCATTTAACGCAAGTGCTCCGGTATTGCCGGGGTTCGAGGCCCCCAAGGGGTTTGTTTTGTAGGAAACAGATCTGATTGTAAGGGCCGTAGGAAAAACAAGAACAGTATGAGGTGCAACGTGGGCTACAGAGTAAAACCGATCCTTGCGGCTGCTTTCGCCGCAATCACCCTTGCAACAGCGCCGGTCGCCAAGGCCGAGGGGCTGAAAGACGCGCTGATCTCGGCTTACAAAAATTCGGGGCTGCTGGAACAAAACCGCGCCCTGTTGCGGGCCGCCGACGAAGATGTGGCACAGGCTGTTTCCGCCCTGCGCCCGGTTCTAAGTTACTATGCAAATGCAACCTATGCCGATCCGGTATTGCCGGGACGGGATTACCTTTCGGGGAATCTGGGCTTGCAGGCTTCGTTGCTGTTGTATGATGGCGGGGGATCGAAATTCGCCATCGAAGGCAAGAAAGAGTCGGTACTGGCTGCCCGCGAAGGGCTGGTGAATGTCGAGCAATCCGTTCTGTTGCGCGCTGTAACCGCCTATATGAACGTGCGTCGCGATACCGAATTTGTATCCCTGCGCCAAAACAACGTGCGTGTGATCCGCGAACAGTTGCGTGCGGCCAAGGACCGGTTCGAGGTTGGCGAAGTAACCCGCACGGATGTTTCTATTGCCGAATCCCGCTTGGCACTGGCGCGCGCCAATCTGGCAGCAGCACAAGGCGGGCTGGCCCGTTCACGCGAAGAATACCGTGCTGCGATTGGCCATTACCCCAAAGGTTTGCGGCCTGCGCCAAAAGCACCGGCAACGGCAAAATCAATTGATGCAGCACGGTCGGTTGCCTATGTGACCCATCCATTGATGCGTAAAATTCAACACGAAGTCACTGCCGCCGAAATCGGGATCGAGCAGGCCAATGCGTTGATGAAGCCACGGGTCAGCCTGACCGGGCGGGTAAACCATGACAGTTACGGTCTGGATTCCTCCTCGATCGGGATCGAATTGGGTGGGCCGATCTATCAGGGTGGCAAGCTCAGCTCGCTTTTCCGTCAGGCAGTTGCACGCCGTGACCAGACCCGCGCCGGTTTACATCTGACACGTCTGGATGTCGCGCAAGGGGTCGGGAATTCATGGGCTTCGCTTCAGGTTGCCCGTGCAACACTTGCGGCCACGGTTCGCCAGATCAAGGCGGCCCGCGTCGCCTTCAAGGGTGTAAAAGAAGAAGCAACTCTTGGGGCCCGCACCACGCTTGATGTGCTGGACGCCGAACAGGAATTGCTGGATGCCGAAGCCAACCGCATTTCGGCGCTGACCGATCAGTATATCGCCACTTACTCGCTGTTGTCGGCGATGGGTCTGCTGACGGTTGATCACCTGAAACTGGGTATTCGCACCTATGATCCCACGGCCTATTACAACGCTGTTGCCAATGCACCGGCCGACAGTTCGCGCGGCAAACGTCTGGATCGTGTTTTGCGGGCATTGGGAAAAGAATAGAATTGCGCCAATCGGTTGTCTGGTGTTAAGCATGGCGTTATCAGTTCCAGTGACGCGAAATCGGGAAGTTCCATGTCTGAATCAGTATCAAATGCAGAAATCGAAGATGTCCTGACATCTATCCGCCGGCTTGTGTCTGGCGAAGAGGGCAAATCGGCTGCAAAAGCAGACGTTGCGGCCAAGAAACCTTCGGCAGCTGCCAAGCTTATTCTGACGGCGGATTTCCGTGTTTCCGATACGCCCAAAGGGGCTGCCAACGCCAAGGAAGAGCCAGCCGAGACCGCGACTTTCCGCCATGCAGCCGAGCCGGAAGACAGCGAAACCAAGCCTTCCGACAGCAAGACAAACCAGACATCGCTGGAAAGCACCATTGCCGAACTGGAAGCCGCAATAGGCGATCAGGACGAAGAATGGGAGCCGGACGGAAGCGAATTTGAAGAAGACGCCGAAGCCGAAGCGGTGATGACTGCGCCCATAAAGGATATGATGGGCACCAAACAACCAATCGACGAAATCGAGGATGCCGAAATCATCGAAGACGATCTGGCCGCTGGTCTGTTTGCCGGTGATGATCCGGAATTCGACGAAGAAGCCCTGCGTGAAATGGTCAGCGAAATCGTGCGGCAGGAACTGCAAGGGGCCTTGGGCGAGCGGATCACCCGCAATGTGCGTAAGCTGGTCCGCCGCGAGATCAACCGCGTTCTGGCCGCGCAGGATTTCGACTAGGACCTGTCGCTACTCGGCCAGTTTCAGCAGCGCATCCAGATCCAGATGCCGTTCCAGATGATCCGCCAGCGCATCTAGCGTCTGCTCGACCGTATCGTCATATCCGGCATTTCCTGCCGTTCCGCCCAGCCCTGTCAGATAAGCAGCGCGAAACCCGTCCGCGGTGAACAGCCCGTGCATATAGCTGCCCAACACCCGCCTGTCCGGTGACGCTGCCCCATCCATCCGCCCGTCAATATCCAGCCAGGCCCGCGCGCAATCCGGTCCCGTGGTGGCCCCAATATGGATTTCATAGCCCCGCACCATATCGCCGGTCGGCAAATAGGTGGCCGTCGCCTGTTCCAGCCGTTTTTGCGGCGACATTTCCGTCACCACATCCAGCAGGCCCAGCCCCTCGAATTCGCCCGCATGTCCTTCGATCCCGTCTTTATCAATAATCTTGCGCCCCAGCATCTGATAGCCGCCACACAGGCCCAGCACATGCCCGCCGCGCCGCAGATGCGCGGCAAGGTCTATGTCCCAACCCTGCGCGCGGAAATAGGCCAGATCGGCAATGGTGGATTTGGTGCCCGGGATCAGCACCAGATCGGCATCCCCGGGCAGGGGGCGGCCGGCGTCAATGATTTCGACCGTTACATCGGGTTCCGCGGCCAACGGGTCCAGATCATCAAAATTGGCAATCCGCGACAGGCGCGGCACGGCGATTTTGAAGGCCCCGCCCTTGCGCGAGGCAATGTCCATCACATCCTCGGCAGGCAGGCGCCACGCCTCGGCAAACCACGGCAGGGTGCCGATATCGGTCCAGCCGGTGCGCTGGGCGATCTCGCGCGCGCCTTCGGCAAACAGGCTGACATCGCCGCGGAATTTGTTGACGATGAACCCTTTGATCCGGTCGCGGTCCGTATCGGGCAACACCGCGTGCGTGCCCACCAGTTGCGCGATCACCCCGCCGCGATCAATGTCGCCGACCAGAACCACCGGCACATGCGCGGCCTCGGCAAAGCCCATGTTGGCAATGTCGCCGTGCCGCAGATTGATTTCCGCAGGACTGCCCGCGCCCTCGACCAGAACCAGATCGACGCCATCCGCCAGCCGTCGGAAACTTTCCAGCACCTCGGGCATCAAAGTGGCCTTCATCGCGGAATAGTCGCGGGCCTTCAGCGTGGCAATCCGCTGCCCCTGAACCACCACCTGTGCGCCGATATCGCTTTCGGGTTTCAGCAACACGGGGTTCATATCCGTCACCGGATCCACCCCCGCCGCCCGCGCCTGCAACGCCTGCGCACGGCCGATTTCGCCGCCATCCACTGTCACGGCGGCATTGTTCGACATGTTCTGCGGTTTGAACGGGCGCACTGACAGCCCGCGCCGCACATAGGCCCGCGCCAAACCGGCAACCAGCATCGACTTGCCAACATTCGAGCCTGCGCCCTGTATCATAAGTGATTTTGCCATTGCGCCCTTTATCCCTATGCTTGGGTCAGGAAACAAGCAGGAAACGCGACTTGAACACGCCATCGCATATGTTGCTGGGCGCTGCCGTCTTTGGCCGTGCAAACCACGCAAGAATTACCGCCGCCGCCCTGCTGGGCGGGTTGGCACCGGATATATCGCTCTATGTGATGGCGGGCTGGGCGCTGTTTGTGCAGAATATTCCACCGGATGTGGTGTTCGGGCAGTACTACTTTTCCCGCGAATGGATGCAGGTCTTTGCCTATGACAACAGTTTCATTCTGTGGGGCGCGTTGCTGGGGTTCGGCCTGTGGCGCAGGAAACCTTTGGTGATCGCCTTTGCCGGTGCGGCGATCCTGCATCTGGTCACGGATTTCCTGTTGCACCACGATGACGCCCGCCCGCATTTCTGGCCGCTGAGTGATTGGGTCTTCCAAAGTCCGGTCAGTTATTGGGACAGCCGCTATTACGGCAGGATCATTGCGCCGCTGGAACTGCTGATGGATTTCATCCTGTGCTTTATCCTGTGGCAGCGCCATCGCGGGCGTTGGGCAAGATATGTGGTTGGCGGCACCACAGCGGTGTTATTCGTGCCGCTTGTCCTGTGGGGCGTTGCAATGACGGATGGCAACGGGCACTGGCATTAGGCGGGGCGCTGCATGGTGAACTGGGTGACAGCGGTTGACCCATAGGCATGGCCCGCCGCACTAACCGCCAGATACCAGCCCCACATCCGTCTGAACTGTTCGTCAAACCCCAGCGCCTTGATTTCATCCCAGCGGGTGTTGAAGGCACTGCCCCATTCGCGCAGGGTTCTTGAATAGCTGTCGGTCAGATCGAATTCCCCGACCAGATCCATTCCGGCATTGCGGATGTTATCCTTGATCGCCTGTGGACAGGGCAACATCCCGCCGGGAAAGATATGTTTGCGCACGAAATCGATATTGCGCCGGTATAACGGGAACAACGCATCCTCGATAGTGATTGCCTGTACCGTGGCCTTGCCGCCCGGTTTCAGACACCTGTTGATCATGCTGAAATAGTCGGGCCAGAATTTTTCACCCACATGTTCTATCATCTCGATCGAGCCGATACCGTCATAGCGGCCGGTTTCATCGCGATAGTCCCGCATCACAATTTTCACCCTCTCCGAGACCCCTTCGCGTTTCATCAATGCGGTGCAGTAATCATAGTGATCCTTGCTGATCGTCAGCCCTGTCACCTGCGCCCCGCGGCGGGCGGCGAACAGGGCAAATCCGCCCCAGCCGCAACCGATGTCCAGCAGATGATCGCCTTCTTTCAGCTCCAGCGAGTCACACATCAATGCCAGTTTCTGCAGTTGAGCGGTTTTCAGGTCTTCCTTGCCGGTGATATAACGGGCGGCGGAATAGGACATGGTTTCATCCAGCCATTTGCTGAAAAATGCCTCGCCCAGATCGTAATGCTGGTGGATGTTCTTCACCGCCTGCCGTTTGGTGTTGCTGCGCATCCGGTGGCGCAATTGCTCGATCACACGAACAACGGATGATCCGGGTGCGTTTTGCGCCACCACATCCTGATTGGCCGCCAGAACATCCAGCAGGGATTGCAGATCGGGGGTGCTCCACCAGCCATCCAGATAGGCCTCGGCAAAGCCCAGATTACCTTCGCGCAACAGGCGGGCGAAAACATCCCCGTTGTGAATCTCCATTTGCCCCGAAGGGCCGGTATGTTGCCCTTCGACCTGAAACAGGCGTCCATCCGGTAGGGTGACCGACAAACGGCCGGTATGGATTTGTGACAGTTTGCGGTAAACCGGCGCGAAATAGCGCGGCAAGTCGTGCTGACCTTTAATCGTCGTCAGGACATTCATCTTGTGTGCCCCCTTGCAAAGATTTTCATCAAATTCGCAAGAAGTATGCCCAGAGGCGGGTAAAAAGGCAAATTTACAGATCTGCTGACACCGGACACAAAAAAACGCACCCCGAAATCGAGATGCGTTTGTTGGTTTGCTATCCGGTCAGGTTAGGCGGCTTCTGCCTGCTGGCGACGCTCGGATTCCTCACGCGACAGCGCGACCGAGGTGCGCACACCCTTGCCGACAAATTCCATCAGACCGCTGACAACCCGCTCGTTGGGGTCGATACCGGCGCAGGACAGAACCTCGCGGCCATCGCGGGACCGGGCCCAGCGTGCAATCTGCTCGGGGCCGTTGCCGTATTTTTTGTCATCTGCAATAGCATCATCCAGCGCAGCCAGAACGACTGCGGCAAACAGTTTCCGCGAGCGGTTGCCCTGCTCGTGGTTGAATGCTGTACCATCTACGAAATCTCGCATTACCGATCCTTTTTGCTCTTGCTCTTTGCGGCGTAACGCTCCTTATGACCGATCTTAAGTGATTCGGCTACCGAGATAATGCATGGCAGCCATGCGTTCGATGCATGGCTGGCGGTGGCAAATCCGATATATAGGCGTCTTGCCCCTGTGGGATCACCAATATATAGGTGCTGGCAAATTCCCTTCAACCTTTTGCTAAGGTTTTATCAATGCCTAAAATCAACGGAAACGAAATTCGCCCCGGCAATGTGCTGGAACATAACGACCAACTGTGGGTGGCTGTCAAAGTCGGCCATGTGAAACCCGGCAAGGGCGGCGCATTCGCACAGGTTGAAATGAAAAACCTGCGCAACGGCAGCAAACTGAACGAACGGTTCCGTGCGGCGGACAAGGTGGAGCGCGTGCGGCTGGAGCAGAAAGATCAGCAATTCCTGTATGAAACCAACGGCATGCTGGTGTTCATGGATATGGACACCTACGAGCAGATCGAACTGCCCGCCGACATTCTGGGCGACCGCCGCCCGTTCCTGCAGGACGGCATGACCGTGGTGATCGAGTATCACGAGGACGAGGCCCTGAACGCCACCCTGCCGCAAAAAGTCACCTGCAAGGTGGTCGAGACCGAACCGGTGGTGAAGGGCCAGACTGCCGCCAAGTCCTTCAAACCGGCCCTGCTGGACAACGGGGTGCGGGTGATGGTGCCGCCGTTCATCGGGCAGGACGAGGAGATCATCGTCGATACGGTGACGATGGAATACTCGGAACGCGCCTGACGCCCATTCGCACAGGAGGTGGAGTTGATAAAATTACGCCCCATGCTGCAACAGGAATACGCCGGTTATCTGGCGTATTTTCTGCCCGACTATGCCCTTGAAATTACGGCTAATTATGACCAGTCGCCGGCGGATGCGCTGGCGCAGGCAAAGCAGGAAATCGCCACGGATTTGCCCGACGGGGTGGATACGGACGGGCAGGTTTTGCTGTCTGTCCTGGGTCAGGACGAAGGGCTTGCCGGGTATCTGTGGTACAGGCCGGATTTGCCGGCACAATCGGCATTTATCTATGATTTCCACATCCTGCCGGGGCTTCAGGGCAAAGGGCTGGGCAAGGCCGCGTTGAAGGCTTTGGAGGCGCTGTTGCTAGAACAGGGGATCACGCAGATCGGGCTTAGGGTTGCGGCGGATAACGCGCGGGCGCAGCGGTTATACCGGACTGCGGGGTTTCGGGTAACGGGGCTGAATATGATCCGGCGGATCGGCGGGCGGTGATTTTGACGGGGTGGCGGGGTGAACCCCGCCCTACGGGGCGCTGCGGCCGAAATAAAAAATGCAACATTCCGGCCCCGTTTTGCGGACGGGGCAGTAACGATCGGTAAATCGCACAAAGGGTACATTTTCCCCGTTGAAATGTACGATTCCGTTTTCGGATCGTCAGGGGTATAGCGTGTCGCGCCTGACCGGGTTCAAGCATTCACCGACCGGACCGAGGCAGCGTTCGCAATAGCGAATGCGTTCGGTCCGGTTGGTGAATTCAATTTGGTGCGACATGCTTTAGAACACGGGGGTGCGCCTATGGAATTTGTCACAAACACAGAATTGCGCAAGACGCTGGGGCAGCATTTGTCACAGGTCAGGTTTGGCGGCAAACGGTTCCTGATCTACCGCCACAAAACCGAGGTGGCGGCGCTGGTATCGGTCCGCGATCTGGACCGTCTGGAAGAGTTCGACCGCAAATCGGTGCGGCAGAAGGAACTGGAATATCTGATGCGGGCGGACGCCTGGGAGCGGGCCAAGAGGGGCGAGCCGGGGATGGTGCGGCGGTGAGGGGTTCCCCGCTAGCTGTTTCAATTTTTCTGCAACCAGCTTTGGTATCGCCAAAGTTGAATCATATCTGGTAAGCTCACAATAAGGGGAGATCTGAATTTAGGTGGGTTACACACTATGAAGTTTTGGAAAGACGAGTTCAGTGGGGAAGAAATTGAATTATTATTTAATAAACTGAAAGAGATGAGAACCCTCTCGCCTGAGGGGAAAGTATCGTTTACCGGCGGTTTTGGCGGCCTTGAGACTTGGGTGTCTTTTTTAGTCTCAGCATCAAAATTCGAAGTTAGAACAGACACACTGAGAATTAAAATTATCAAAGAGGTTCTCTTATCGCCCAATCTTAAGGCTAACTTTTCCGAGGCAGATTTTAGAAAAATTGCTTACCAACTGCGAAATAAATTTCAGAATATAGAAATTAAACCTTATAAAGTCGTATTCCCAATATGGAACAAGCCTGAATTCCTTTTCGGGCAAAAGAGGATAGGTGACGTAACCGTTAATTTCACACCTTCTAAGAAATCCAAACCTTATAAGAAAATCATTAGTGAACGAGGACTACAGAAGGCAAAACAAGGCTATGAAGTATTATTTACTAAATCTAATCTTGTTGATTTGGAGAAATGTTCAATTTGTATCACGCATGTAAAAGCCAATAGTCCCTTCGACGCAAATGAGCGGGCGTCAGAGGCGGTTTATGAAATATTAGGATTGGTAAATCTAGCGAAAGACAGGGGAAAATATAGGCGTATATCGTTCAGAACCGCAGGTAATTTGCCTGTTTCGGAAGTTTTAATAGGCCCTCATACGACAACACATTTTGCAAATGGTGCATTAACGCATGACGGGTTTTGGCATGAGAATTGGGTCGGTGGCCCAAAGCATAAGCTGGATTCTAGGAAGGTGCAGGCTTGGGAACGGCGCTATGACAAGCTCTCCAGAGGTGTTGCTAGATCCCCATGGCGAAATCAATGTAAGTCCGCACTGGCGCGGTATTATAAAGCGTTTTCAAATCCTAATCTCGAGGAAACATTCCTCGAAGGCTGGAGGCTGTTTGAAAATATAACTGGAGATCGCTCTCAGACTATTGCGAAAAAATTATATCGGGCTTCAAACGCCTTTGGAAACAATATTGAACCCCGGATCATAGGGAAGCACCTTGCACATCGTCGAAACCTTATTTCCCATGGGCATGCAATAAATGCGAACGATGATGAATTGTTAGCATTTCAAATGCTTCAGTTCATTGTCCACTATATGGAACTTTATATTCTGAACGGGTTCAAATTTCGGTCACTAAAAGATTTTTGGGAATTCCTTGACTTACCAGATTCAAAAGGCGCGAGAGATGCTGAACAAAATGCATTGAAAAGAAGGTTGTTGCTTCTGGATAAGGCTGATCATTTTCGGCGGGATGAGGGCTAGAGGTAAGCATTTCTCCCATCCCCCCCCCGTCATTTTGCAAAAATGACAGCCCCCGACCGCCCCATGGCGGGGGCTTTTGCGGCGTTGCGTCTGTTTGCTGGCTCATCGGTGAATGATGGCGTCGAATTTATGCAAACCGATGGCGCAGGCCCCCACCCGGTCGGGGGCTGGCATTTTTGCAAAATGGGTTGCATTATGTTGAGGCGGTGATTGTGGCCTCCCCCGCCACCAACGCCCCCTTGGCGCGATCAAACCGCAGATAGGCGATGGCCTGCCCCCCTGCCTGCGTGAACAGGGTTCCGGCGGGTTTGCCGTCTGATGTGATCGGGGTGCCAACGGGGGCCGCGCCGTCAATCGCCACCGTCACATAGCCCTTTTTCAGCGTGGTTTTATGCTTCATACGGGCGATGATTTCCTGTCCGACATAGCAGCCCTTTTTGAAATCGACTCCGCTCAGCCGCTCGAATCCGGCCTCGAGGATGTAGGTTTCATTCGGGATCAGCTCGACCCCTGTTTCGGGGATGCAATGGGGAACGCGGATGGCGTCCCAGTCGGTGGCGTCACTGCCGCTTTCGGTGCCGTAGAGCCGCCAGCCGAGCGCCTCGTGCCGCGGGTCGGCCCATGCGCCTTCGGGCATCAAACCGGTGCCGCGTCTGACGCGGGTATCAGAGGGGGTGATCTGCACATCGGCGCGCAGTTTGAACATGGTCAGGCGGCGGATCAGGTCGGGGGCGGTCAGGTCCGGGGCGTCCAGAAGCAGGTGGTCGCCAAGGTCCAGCAGGAAAAAATCGGACAGGAATTTGCCCTGCGGGGTCAGCAGGGCGGTGTAGAGCAGGCCGTCTTTGGCCTTGCCCACATCGTTGGTGATCAGCCCTTGCAGAAAGGTGGTGCGGTCTGTTCCGGTGATGTCGAATAGCTGGCGTTTCATATTTTGCGGCTCCCCATATGCGTTCGGACGTAATATAGGGGGGATGGGGGACGGGAACCAGAGGGCATGGATGCGCGCACCGTTAAGCATAATCATACCGACGCTGGACGCCGAAGCGGGGCTGCCGGTGACCTTGCGGGCTTTGGTCGAGGGGCTGGAATGCGGGTTGATCCGCGAGCTGGTGGTGTCGGATGGCGGCTCAACCGATGCGACCTGCGCGCTGGCCGAGGCGGCGGGGGCCGAGGTGGTGCGCGGGGCGGCGGGGCGTGGCGGGCAGTTGCGGCGCGGGGCTGATGTGGCGCGGGGCGAGTGGTTGCTGTTTTTGCATGCGGATACGGAGTTGTCGGCGGGCTGGGCGTCGGTTGTGCAGGCGCATATCCGTGGCGGGCAGGGGGCGGGGTATTTCCGGCTGGCGTTTGACGCGCAGGGGTTTGCGCCGCGCTGGGTGGCGGGCTGGGCCAATCTGCGGGCGCGTCTGTTCGGGTTGCCCTATGGCGATCAGAGCTTGCTGATCTCGCGCGGGTTATACGACGCGGTGGGGGGCTATGCGGATATGCCGCTGATGGAGGACGTGGCGATGGCGCGCGCCTTGCGGGGGCGGTTGCGCATGTTGCCGGTTATGGCCCGCACCAGTGCGGCACGATACCGGCAGGCCGGATGGCTGCGGCAGGGGGCGCGCAACCTGTGGCGGCTGCTGCGGTATCTGGCGGGGGGTGATCCGGCGCGGTTGGGGCGGGGGTATTGAGGGGGTATTTCCCGATACCATTTCCCGTCGGCAGAGTGTAACAAACCCCTATGCCGATCTTTGTCTATCTGATCCTTCTTGTCATCGCCGCCCTCGGGGTGCGGCATTGGTCCAGACGGCAGGCGCGCAAAAAACTGCTGGCCACGCCGCTGACCGAGCGTCAGCGCGCTATTGTGCTGGAGGAAGTGCCGCTGGTCCGGCGGTTGCCGGCCCAATTCCACGGGCCGCTGGAGGGCAAGATCAACCTGTTCCTGAATCAGGTTCAATTCGTCGGGCGCGGCGGGCTGGAGGTGAGCGAGGAGATGGAGCTGTCGATTGCCGCGCAGGCCTGCCTGTTGGTGGTGAATATCGACCAGTGGTACAAAAACCTGCGCACGATCCTGATCTATCCCGGCGCCTTCAAATCGCTTCAGAAACAGCACAGCGGCTATGTGGTGACCGAACGCGAAATCGTGCGCACGGGGGAAAGCTGGCTGCGGGGGCCGGTGGTGCTGTCATGGGCCGATAGCGAGCAGGGGGCGTTGAATGACAGGGATGGGCACAACGTGGTGCTGCATGAATTCGCCCACCAGATCGACAACCTGTCCGGCCATACCGACGGCGCGCCCCTGATGAACAAGGGCCAGAGCTTTGCCGAATGGGCGCGGGTGTTTATTGAGGCGTACGAGCGCCATGTGCGGGCTGTCGAGCGGGGGCATCACACGGTGATTGATCCCTACGGGGCCGAGGGCCATCAGGAGTTTTTCGCGGTATCGGTCGAGGTGTTTTTCGAGAAGCCACAGGCGCTGAAACAGGCCGAGCCGGAGGTTTACGGGCAGTTGGTGGAGTTGTTTCGGCTGGATCCGGCGGGGTGGGAGGGGGTGATTTGAGGTGCCTGAAGAAGTGCGCGACAGGCAGCTATGCAGACTTTTCCCGCATTCGCTTCGTGTGCAAATGAATATGACTAGTGAACCTAAAGTGTTTCCGGCATTCATGACGGAAGGTAGACCTTCGCGGTTAGGTGAGCCCTTACATTGCTGCGATTATGCGTTACATTACAATTGTCTCAACATTTTATTAAGAGGAATTAATTAGTGTGGTTTGAAACCTTTATTACATGGATCAGGGTGGGGGAAAATATTCTAACTGTAGCCCAATTGGCCGCTGCATTTATAACGGCACTGGCAACGCTCGCGCTTTGGCGCGTTACTCGTGTTCTTGCCGTCGAAACCTCAGAACTTGCAAAAATGACCTCTCGACCATTTGTAGTCTGTGGCATTGAATCAAGCTTAGCCGATCCAACCGCATTAAATCTGGTGGTTAGAAATACAGGCAATGCTGCGGCATTCGATATCAAAGCAAAGATTACGCCTCCTTTGCCACAAGCCAATGGAACAACAGGTGAGGATCAAACGGAAACTTTGGTTGACGTATCATACCTTCCACCGGGCCGTGTGCTTTCTCGGTAGGGCGTCATGACCAGAGACGTCTATGACATAAAATTTAACGTTGAAATTAGTTGGGCGTCATATCCAAGTTCGCTAGATCGCGAAACTCTCATTTACATATTCGAAGGACGTGATGGCTTTAATGGCGGCTTTATAGAAAAGGGTATGCATGAAATAGCAAATGAACTTGAAAAAATCAGGAAACTACTTCCGAAATAATGAAGCTGTTCAAGTTCATTTCCCCGCTTGCAAAAAATATTAATCTCTGCCGAGGTAGGGTGAGCTTAAATCGGCCCTTCTGCTATGGTGAACGCGTTGAACACCTGTTTGGTCTTTATGAACAAATGACAACACATATCGAAGTCGCCGCTAATTCAAAGCCGCAAAGGCGTAAGAAAAAATGAATATAGAAGGAATTTCAAAAACCGCCCAATCCTGTTTTCAGGGCCGCCCAACAATCATTTGTTAATTACACAGGTAATTGATTATGCTTGAAAAATATAGAAAGGAATGTGCGTATATCAGGACATTGAGTTCTGCTGATGCCGCTGCTTGGGTGCTTAAAAAATATCCACCTGAATCTGATGGTGGGAAATTATATCCTATTGTTCTCGCTCATAGAAGTTGGAAAAAGCGTGAGCAATTAATATTGGCTAACGCTTACTTGCAAAACATTCCATTTGCATCTTCTAGGGGATACGAAGATTTTTTATCCTTTATGTCGATCCCTGCTTTTATCAGGGCCATAAAGGACCATCTACCAGACACCCCAAAAGATATTGGGCTGTTATTATACTATCTTGGGCCAGCATTGAGAAAATACCAAAGAACACCGAATGATGAGTGTGCAATTACTGAATTTATCCACGACTTGAAATCGCGTATCCAGGGGAAAGGGATTCCTTATGAGGACGCCATACGGTTTATTCGCTGAATAATGCTTAGAGTTGGTTATGGAAAATCTGGCCTGTTGCCAACCATGGAATGGAATTATAATTAACATAATCTTCATTACGCGTGTTTTGTATGTAGCCGCAAAGCTGTCGAGATACCGGCGTGTTTTCTTGAAAGGTATTATAGCAGCTTCTGCAAGGCACACCCTGTCCACTTGCACCCGTCATTTTGCAATAAAATGACAGCGCCCGACCTCCCCATGGAGGGCGCTTTGCAATGGTGCAATCACTTGAAAGGTAAAAGATTTACGCAGGCGTTGTGACAAGAGGAACCTGTTGTGCCACGCGCCCACCAGGTCGGGCGCTGCCATTTTATTGCGTGTTGGCGGCACAGTATCGCGCAAATTTTTTTGGGGGGGGGATTTATTACCGCCCGAACAACCGCCGTGCAAACCGTGAAAACAGCCCCGTCTTCTCGCCGCCATTCACCGTCAGCCCGCCCCCGTTGCCCGCTGGTCCCTCTGGCGGGTCAAGCGGGTTTGCCCCGCCAATCGGGGCGTTTTCCTTGAATTGCAGGCGGTGCAACTCGGCATAGATGCCGCCGCCGGCCAGCAGTTCCTCGTGGGTGCCTTGGTCGACCACGCGGCCCTTTTCCATCACGATGATTTTGTCGGCGCTCTGGATGGTGGACAGGCGGTGGGCGATGACCAGTGTGGTGCGCCCTTTGGACAGGCGTTCCAGCGCCTTTTGCACCACCGCTTCGGAGTGGGCGTCAAGGGCCGAGGTGGCTTCGTCCAGCAGCAGGATCGGGGTGTCGCGCAGGATGGCCCGCGCAATGGCGACGCGCTGGCGCTGGCCGCCGGACAGGTTGGAGCCGCGTGGGCCGGCGGGGGTGTCCAGACCGTTTGGCAGTTTGTCCAGGAAGTCGGTGACATGGGCCGCGTCAAGCGCGTCTTGCAGTTGGTGGTCGCTTACATCGGTGCGGCCCAGCAGGATGTTTTCGCGGATGGTTTCGTCAAACAGAAGCGCGTCCTGCGTGACCACGGAAAACATGCCGCGCAAATCGTTCAGGGCCAGTTCGTTGATCGGGGTGCCGCCGACGGTGGTTTTGCCCGATTGCGGTTCGACCAGACGGGTCAGCACGTTGAAGATGGTGCTTTTGCCCGCCCCCGACGCGCCCACAAGGGCGGTGGTTTTGCCGGCCTCGGCGGTCAGGGTGGTGGCGTTCAGAACCGGTGTGTCGTCATAGGCAAAGGTGACGTCCTGCATCACCAGTTCGGTATCCTTGACCGGTTTGGCGGGGGTGGCGGGGGATACTATGGTCGGCTCGGTGTCGAACAGCCGGTACAGCCGTTCCAGACTGGCGGCGGCGACCTGCCAGATGCCCGAAATGCTGCCCAGCCGGCGCATCGGCTGGAAGGCCAGCGCCATGGCGGAAAAGAAGCTCATGAACTGGCCGATGGTTTTTTCGCCCTCGATGATGTCCTGCCCGCCGACGATCATCACGCCGAAAAATCCGAGGCCGGTGATGATGTCGATCAGGGACGGGATCATGGCGCGGCTGGCGGCGGTTTTGACTTCGGCGGACACGATCGTGTCGATGATCGAGGAAAAGCGGTTGGCCTGATATTCCTCGAGCAGGTTCAGTTTGATCGGGTTGATACCGTGGAATACCTCGTCAAGACGGGTCGAGCGCAGCGAGGCCTGCTGGCGCATGTGGCTGGTTTTGCGGCGGATGTATTTTTGCAGCACATAGACCGGCACCACCAGCAAGGGCGCACCGACTACCGCGACCAGCGTCCATACCCAGTCGATCGACAGGGCCAGCCCCAGCAGCGAGATCAGCGAGATCGCGTCGCGGCCCGCACCTGAAATGATCACGCCCCAGACCTGTTGCACAGCGTTGGTGTCGCCCTGCACCCGTTCCATCAGCGCGCCGGGCGGGTTTTTCTGGAAAAAAACTGAATCCAGCCGCATCAGGTGGCGCAAAAGGTCCACCTGCATCGAGGTTGATGTTTTCTGCGCGATACGGGTCATGATGGTTTTCTGCGCCAACTGGGTGATGGCCCGCACCAGAAACAGCCCGAAGATAATGCCGCCAACCCACCAGACCGCCTGCTTGTTGCCCGCTGCGAATACATTGTCGAACATCGGTTGCAGCATATAGGACAGGATGGCCAGCGTGCTGCCCTCGATCACCATCAGCACTATGGCCAGCGCCATCCACCATTTGTGGTGTTTCAGGTAGCCGTTCCAGAGGCGCCGCATCAGCGTGCGCGAGGAATAGGGATCGGATGAGGGGGTTTTTGTCACGGTTGCCTTGTCCTGTGGGCAGTTGTTCACTGTGCTTAGCTTGCCGCGCGCTTTGGTGCAAGCATTGGCGCGCTCCGTTTTATGCCTTGTCGGGGCGCGGATAGGCGATCAGGCCCAGTTGACGCGCGGCATCCAGCGCCAGCACATCGCTGTCCAGACCGTGCGCGGCCTGATAGGTCCGGATGGCCTTTCGGGTGCCTGTGCCCAGGGTGCCGTCAATTTCTCCGTCATACAGGCCCCGCGCCTTGAGCGCCCGTTGCAGGGTATTGATGAAATCCGTGTCCAGTGCATCGGGGCAGGGGGTTTGGAACCAGATATCGCCATCCGTTTGCGGGGCGGTCTGGCTGGCCCAGCAGGTGTCGGGGGGCGGGTTTGCAGGCCGGGTTCTGTGCAGGGTTATGGTTTCGGTCTGGGTGATGGTGCCCACCCCCGTTCCGGTCTGGCAGGCCGTCAGAAACAGGGCGCCGGCCGTGATAAGCGCAGTGATACGGATCATGCCTGTTTCCTGTTCTCGTTGTGGCAACTGGTCGCGATACTAGCCGCTTGGCCCTTGTGGCGAAAGCGGTTTTGACTTGGCTCTGGTAAAACGGCTTGGCAGGGTTTATCTGGCAAGGTTAGAAAATGCACGAAAGCTTTGATACAAGGGAAGCGAAATGGCGAAGATTACATTTATCGAGCACAACGGCACCGAGCACGTTGTGGAGGTGGCCAATGGCCTGACCGTGATGGAGGCCGCGCGCGACAACAACGTGCCCGGCATCGAGGCCGACTGCGGCGGTGCCTGTGCCTGTTCCACCTGTCACGTCTATCTGCACCCTGACTGGGTGGAGAAAGTGCCAGCCAAGGACGCGATGGAAGAGGACATGCTGGACTTTGCCTATCAGCCCGACGAGGTGCGTTCGCGGCTGACCTGCCAGATCAAGGTGACCGATGATCTGGACGGGTTGATCGTGCAATTGCCTGAAAAACAGATCTGACCATGTGGCGGGGGGCGCTCATCGCTTGCTTTGCGGCGCTTTTCGCGGCACAGGTTCAGGCCGCGCCCGAAGGCCATTGCATGGCCCTGTCCGAAGCTGGCGGCTGCGTTGATGGGCGGGTAACGGACCGCGAGGGTATTTTACTGCCCGGTGTGCATGTCTATTTCGGCCAGCCGAACCGGCGCTATGACCACGGTATTCTGGGCGATGACATCGAATGGGGCAGCCTGACCTATGTGCGGCAAGGGTCCGCCGCGCATGGTCCCTATATATTCGAGGAAATCACCCTGCCAAAAACCCGCGTGTTCGAGGATCTCGCCCCGCGTCTGGCCGATCTGGACGGGGATGGCAGCGCCGAAATCATCGTGATCGAGACCGATATCGGCAAGGGGGCGTCACTGGCGGTTTACGGGCTGGTTGACGGGGTGCTGAAGAAAATCACCGCCACCCCGCATATCGGCCGCAGCCACCGCTGGCTGGCCCCGATCGGCGCGGCTGATCTGGATGGCGACGGCAACATCGAGATCGCCTACATCGACCGCCCGCATTTGGCGCGGCTGCTGAAAATCTGGCGTTACAGGGATGGCCGGCTGACCCTAGTGGCCGAACAGGGCGGGTTGACCAACCACCGGATCGGCCAGACCTATATTTCCGGCGGCATCCGCGATTGCGGGGCGGGGCCGCAGATGATCACCGCCAATGCGGACTGGAGCCAGATCGTGGCCTCGGTGTTTGATGGCAAGGAAATCCGCAGTGCTGTGATTGGTCGGCACAAGGGGCGGAATTCGTTTAAGCGGGCGATGGAGTGCCGGATGTAGGGGCTGTGTCTGGCCTGCGCTGTGTTCAGCGCGATGTCAGGGCTTTGGTAGCCACACCATTTTAGAGGTCCGATAATAGCATTGTACGAAATGACATGTCCCACGATGTGTTGGTATAAAATGAAATTATGACCCAGTAGGATATTACTTTTATGCTAGGAATGTTTCAGCGAAAAAACCGGCCTAGCAAATACGTCTGATAGATTTCAGGTGCGATAAGAATTAGTTCTTTCCTTTCAGGATCGGTGATCCCCGGCTTTTCCAGCAGGGCCTGCACAAAATAAAACCTTGCACCTTTATCTTGGACCAACATTTCAGTATTTTGTTTTATAAATTCTTTCAGTCTCTGAACCATGAATTTTTTACATATGAACCAGGCCAGGTTCTCGTATCCGGATATGAAAAACTTGTCTGAGAAAACACCTTTTATCCCGTCCAGATATTTTAAAGCTTCCTCGATCTCTTGATCATTCAGTACTTTTTGGTCTTTGAGAGTGCTTATGAAATTCTTGAAATATTCAGCTTGTGAGGGCATTTTCTATTCCCTTAATCGGGTCTTTTGCGCGTGGGTCTGCATCTTGGCCTTTATGATTTAAACCGAAATGTTCGGCCCCTACAACGCCCGCCAGCCAATATCGCGCCGGCAAAACCCTTGCGGCCAGTCAATCCTGTCCACCATCGCATAGGCTCGCGCCTGTGCCTCGGCCAGTGTCGCGCCGCGCGCTGTGGCGGCCAGAACTCGCCCGCCAACGGCTATGATCTGCCCGTCCTTTTCGGCCGTGCCCGCGTGGAACAGCATATGCGTGCTGTCCTCGGGCAGGCCGTCAAGTCCATCAATCACGCTGCCCTTCTCATAGGCGCCGGGATAGCCATCCGCCGCCAGCACCACCGTCAGCGCGTGGTCATCGGCCCAGTTCACCTGTGCCTGATCCAGCCGCCCCTCGGCTGCGGCCTGTAGCAGGTCAAACACCTGCGCCCCCAGCCGCATCATCAGCACCTGACATTCCGGATCGCCAAAGCGCACGTTGTATTCCACCAGACGCGGTTGACCATCCTTGATCATCAGCCCGACGAACAGCACCCCCTGAAACGGCATCCCGCGCCGCGCCATTTCGGCTATCGTCGGGGTGACGATTTCATCCATTGTTTTGGCAATCACCGCGTTGGTCATCACCGGCGCGGGGGAATAGGCGCCCATGCCGCCGGTGTTCGGCCCCTTGTCCCCGTCATAGGCGCGCTTGTGGTCTTGGGCCGTGCCGATCAGCAACAGGTTTTCGCCGTCACACAGCACAAAGAACGATGCTTCCTCGCCCTCCATAAATTCCTCGATCACCACTTCCGCGCCCGCCGCACCGAAATCGCCGCCGAACATGTCGTCAATCGCGGCCAGTGCCGTGTCCACATCCATCGCCATGATTACACCCTTGCCAGCGGCCAGACCATCGGCCTTGACCACAATCGGCGCGCCTTGCTCACGGACGTAATCCTTGGCGGCCTCGGCATCGGTGAAATGGCCATAGGCGGCGGTGGGGGCGTTCACGGCGGCGCAGATTTCCTTGGTGAAGGCCTTGGAGGCCTCAAGCTGTGCCGCGGCCTGACTTGGCCCGAAACACAGGATGCCCGCATCGCGCAGCCGGTCGGCAACACCGGCGGCCAAAGGGGCCTCGGGTCCGATGATCACGAAATCCACCGCGTTGCCGGTGGCAAATTCCACCACCGCGCCGCCATCCATGATGTCGATATCGGCGCATTCCGCGATCTGACTGATGCCCGCATTGCCCGGCGCCACAATCAGCCGGTCGCATTTGGGGTTCTGTTTCACCGCCCAGGCCAGCGCATGTTCGCGCCCGCCGCTTCCCAGAATAAGGATATTCATATCGTCCCCCGCTTGGCCTTTGCTGATCCGCGTTCTAAGGTGGCGCCGACCATATGACAAGCGAGCAGATATGTCCGACCTGATTGATGAGCCATCCGAGGGCGAAAACACCCCCGAATTTACCGTCACCGAGATTTCCGGCGCGGTGAAGCGCACGATCGAGGGCACCTTTGGCCATGTGCGGGTGAAGGGTGAAATCGGGCGGGTGTCGCGGCCACGGTCGGGGCATATCTATCTGGACCTGAAGGATGACCGCAACGTGCTGTCCGGCGTGATCTGGAAGGGGGTTGCCGCGCGGCTGGCCGTGCAGCCCGAGGAAGGCATGGAGGTGGTCGCCACCGGCAAGCTGACCACATTTGGCGGCCAGTCGAAATACCAGATGGTGATCGAGGATATCGCCCCCGCCGGCATGGGCGCGCTGATGGCGATGCTGGAGAAACGCAAAGCCGCATTGGCGGCCGAAGGGCTGTTTGCACCGGAACGCAAACGCGAACTGCCCTATCTGCCCGAGGTGATCGGGGTGATTACCAGCCCGTCCGGCGCCGTGATCCGCGATATTCTGCACCGTTTGCGTGACCGTTTCCCGCGCAAGGTGCTGATCTGGCCGGTGGCGGTGCAGGGCAAGCAATGCGCCCCCGAAGTAACCCGCGCGATTGAAGGGTTCAACGCGATGACACCGGGCGGGGCCTTGCCGCGCCCTGATCTGCTGATCGTGGCACGCGGCGGTGGCTCGATCGAGGATCTGTGGGGGTTCAACGAGGAAATCGTTGCCCGTGCGGCAGCGGCATCCGGTATTCCGCTGATTTCGGCGGTGGGGCATGAAACCGACACTACGTTGATCGACTATGCCTCGGACCGGCGGGCACCGACGCCTACGGCGGCGGCCGAACTGGCGGTGCCGGTGCGCAGTGAGTTGCTGGCATGGGTCGAGGAACAGGGCGCCCGCCTGACCCGCGCCGCCACGGGGGCGGTGGATATGCGCAAACAGCGCCTGCGGGATTTGTCGCGCGCCTTGCCCAGGCCCGAGAGCCTGCTGGACAGCCCGCGCCAACGGCTGGACCGCGCCACCGAACGCCTGCCCGCCGCCCTGACCCGCGCCGCACAGGTGAAACGCCTGCGCCTTTCCGAAGTCAGCGGCAGCCTGCGCCCTGCCACCCTGATGCGGCGGCTGGACGAGGCCAGGTCCAGACTGGCCGACCGTGCCGGCCGTTTGAACAGTGACCTGCTGACCCGTGACATTAGGCGCAAAAAGGATGCGTTTGAACAAATATCAGCCCGTCTGTCGCGGGTGGCAACGGGGCAGGTAGAGGGGTGGAGAAACCGGTTGCAAGCCCTTGAGCGTATCCGCCAGACGCTGGGCTATAAGGAGACCCTGAACCGTGGCTATGCCGTGGTGCGCGGGGATGGCGATGTGGTGACCACGGCCAAGGCCGCGAAAAAGGCGGCGGCACTTGAGATCGAGTTTGCCGACGGGCGCTATACCGTCGGGGCAGGGGCCGCGCCGCGCAAAGCCAAGCCCAAAGAAACACCGCCGGATCAGGGGAACCTGTTCTAGGGCTACCTATAAATTGATCGGCTCCAGCACTTTTGGTTCGATCACATCCACATCCGGCAAGGCGGCCTTTAGCTCATCCGCGGATTGTGCCAACAGCGGGAAAGTGCGGTAGTGGCAGGGGATTACGGTTTTGAAATCAAAGAATTTCTTGGCCGCATAGCCCGCGCGGTGCATGTCCATAGTGAAATATCCGCCTGCGGCCAGAATGCCGATGTCGGGTTTGTGCAGATCGTTGATTATTTCCATATCTGCCATTACATCGGTATCGCCGGAAAAATAGACCACATGGTCGGGTGTGGTGATCACATAACCGGATTCATGCCCGCCATAGATCGGCCCGTCCGCCCCGTTGCCCAGTGACGAGGAATGCGTGGCATTGACCATCGTCACCTGTGCCGCACCCAGATCGACCGTTCCGCCTTTGTTAAAGCCGACCACTTTGATTTCTTCCTTTTCGCCCCACCAGGTCATCAAATCGTAAATGCCGTGCACAGGGATGCCCAATTCATGTGATATTGCAATGGTATCGCCGATGTGGTCGCCATGGCCGTGGGTGACAAAGATATGCGTGGCCCCTTTAATCGCCTCGGCCCGACGGTCTTCGGGGAACAAGGGGTTACCGGTTATCCACGGGTCGATCAACAACACCAGATCGCCGGTTTCAATGCGAAAGCCCGAATGGCCCAGCCAGATGATATTCATAGGTGCTCCTCCTGATATTGCTGTTTTCCGACTTGAACCAGAGAGGTCAAAGCTTGGCTCAAACCCCGACGTCCGGCCCCAGACAAACCATCGGTTCGTCCGTCTTTTCCACCTGAAACAGGGTTGTCTGGGTCGGATCATTCTCAAACTGTGCCATCAACCCGTCCCCTTGTTCGTAAACCGACCAGCATTGCGGATCGGGGTTGTCCTCGTAAACGAAACAGATCATTTGCCCGTCTTCATACCATTCGCCATTCTTGCAATCCCCGTCCAGAAACGACCAGCGCACGCGGCGGTTGGGCAGATATTCCTCGGCGCCGTAGCGGTCGTCATCATAGCGGAAGAATAGGGTCTTTCCTTGGGAATAGGCCTCGAATTCGTCGCCGGTCATCGGGGTTTGGGCGGCCAGCGGGGCGGCGGTCAGGGCAAGCAGGATCACGGTTAGAAAATGCGTTTTCATAACAGGAGTGTGCCACATCCCGCCCCCGTGGCCAATGGCAAAAGGCAATAGCCCTCACGGCCTGATTTGCGCTAGGGTCAGGCCAAACACAATAACCGCAGGTCTGCATATGCTTCTTCCCGCTGCCCTTTTCGCCCTTGGTGTTGCCTTGGCAGTGTTTTACCTGCCGCGCACGGGGGGGCGTGTTTGCTGGGCACGCAGCATTCGCAAAACCCTGCCGGTGGCGCTGTTTGCGCTGGCGGCGTATTTTCAGGGCGCGCCTGTGTTGCTGGTCGCCGGTTTGGCGTTAAGCGCGCTGGGCGATCTGGCCCTGTCGCGCCCCGGTGAGCGGGCGTTTTTGGTCGGAATGGTGGCCTTTGCCAGTGCCCATATCGCCTATATCGTGTTGATGGCCACGCTTGGCAGTGGCCCGCAACTGGCGCAATGGCCGCTGATCCTGCTGATGGTGGGGTTGGGCCTTTCCACCGAAATCTGGCTGCGCCCGCATACCGGTGCGTTGAAATGGCCTGTGCGCGGCTATGTGGTGATCATCCTTGGCATGGGTCTTATGGCGCTGGGCCTGCCCGAGGCGCGCATTGTCGCCCTGTGGGGGGCGCTGCTGTTTGTGCTGTCCGATCTGGTGCTGTCGGTCGAAACCTTTGTGCTGGCGCCGGATGATCCACGCCGCAAATGGGCGGGGAAAATCGTGTGGATCACCTATATTGCCGCCCAGATTGGCCTGTTTTGGGGGCTGGGTGCGCTATAGTTTTAACGCTTGCCCCTTCCATCCGCTGCGAAGGTGCAATAGTTGGGTAAGGAACACAAAGGGTCCGGCACGATGTCATTCTTTAAAAAGCTGAAAAACCGTCTTTTCAAATCCTCGTCCAAGCTGGAACAGGGGCTGGATGAAATCGTCGAGGATGGTGGCGAGGAAGAACTGATCGAGGATGCGGTTGACCAAGCCCCTGCGGTCGAGGAGACTCTGCCAGAGCCAGAGCCAGAGCCAGAGCCAGAGCCAGAGCCAGAGGTGCCGGCGGGCACTCCGACAGAGCCTGAACCGGTTGCGGAGCCTGAACCTGTTGAAGAAGTGGTCGAGGCCGCGCCCGAAGTGGTGGAAGCGGTTGAGGAAACCATTGACGAGGTGCTTGACGTGCCCGTGGCCGAGGAAGTTGTCTCACCCGAACCCGAACCCGAACCCGAACCCGAACCCGAACCCGAACCCGAACCCGAACCCGAAGTGCCAGAGGGCACTGCGGCCGAACCTGTGGCCGAACCTGAAGAAGAGGCCAAAAAGCCGGGTCTGATCGGGCGTTTGTTGGGCCGCAAGGAAAGCAAGCCTGCCAAGAATACCGTGATTAAACGGGTTCTGGATGACGACATGCTGGAGCGGATCGAGGAGCTGCTGATCTCTGCCGACATGGGGGTTGATACCGCCCTGCGCGTCACCGCCAACATGGCCGAAGGGCGCTTTGGCAAAAAGCTGTCGACGGCCGAAATCAAACGCCTTTTGGCCGCTGAAATCACCCGCATCATGGAACCGGTTGCCAAACCTCTGCCGCTTTATGCCAAAAAACCGCAGGTGGTGCTGGTGGTCGGGGTCAATGGCTCGGGCAAGACCACGACCATTGGCAAACTGGCCAGCCAGTTCAAGGCGGCGGGCAAAAACGTGGTGATCGCGGCGGGCGATACATTCCGCGCCGCCGCGGTGGAACAATTGCAGGTCTGGGGCGAACGCGCCGGCGTGCCGGTGCTGACCGCAGCCGAAGGGTCCGACCCTGCCAGCCTTGCCTTTGACGCGATGACCAAAGCCGAAGCGGACGGGGCCGACTTGTTGATGATCGACACGGCGGGCCGGTTGCACAACCGCGCCGACCTGATGGAGGAGTTGTCCAAAATCGTTCGCGTGATCCGCAAAAAGGACGAAACCGCGCCGCACAACACTTTGTTGGTGCTGGATGCGACCACGGGGCAGAATGCGGTGACGCAGGTCGAGGTATTTCAAAAGCTGGCCAATGTGTCCGGCCTTGTGATGACCAAACTGGATGGCACGGCCAAGGGCGGCGTTCTGGTGGCGTTGGCTGACAAATTCGGCCTGCCGATCCACGCGATCGGGGTAGGGGAACAGATTGACGATCTGGCCGCTTTTGACCCCGAAGAATTTGCCCATGCCCTGACTGGGCTGGAGGATTGATGTAGAGTGCTGTGGGGGCCGGAAAGGGAGTTGTAATGAGGAATGTGCATTTCAAGATAAGAAAACTGGTTGTGGCCGGGTTTGTCCTACTTTCCACCACGGCAAGCGGATACGCGCAAAGCATTCTGCGGATGGACAACGCAGGCTGCATCGGCGGGCTGGAAGATCTGGCAAAGCTGATCAAAGTCGAAATAAAACCGGCCACATCCCCCCGCAAGGTGATCGGAAAATGCGATGCTCAATCGGTGGATGTTGTGGCCGAACGGGCCGGTGTTACGCTGAAAATAGAGCGGATAACATGGAACCGCAACGGGCTTGCGCCCCTAAGTGACGGACAATTACCTGACCAGTTAAAACTGGAAATGCGCGGTGTGAAGGTGACAAATGCCCCCGCGAATGATCCGGCATGGGATTATTTGGTGGATTATGGCCGGTCCGGGCGCGCATTTGATGCGACACTGGATTTTGGTTTTCAAGCTGACAAAGGGCTGCTGGAACTGGCGGGGGCTTCGCTGGATTTCCACAATGGAAACTCGGCCAGATTGTCGGCCAGACTTCGCGGGGTTACGCCGGCTTTTCCCAAAAGCCCCGAAATTGGTGTTTTCCCCCTGATAATCGACAATCTGACCATCGTGATCAACAGCCGCGACACCCGAAAGAACCCGCTGCTGGAGCTGGGTGTCGCCATGTTGAAAGGGAAAATCCCGAATGGGGATATTGATGGGTTCAGATCCCTGGCAACGCTGTATATCGCAACTGAACTGTCAAAGGTGATGAGTGGGAACGACCTTGCATCTGTGAATAGGCTGGTTTCGGATTTGCCCGACCCGAAAGGGGATTTGTTGCTGCATCTGACAGCGGCCAAAGGGTACCCGATATTGCGCTTTGGACTTTGGGCAACCGGTCAGAAACTGGCCCAAATGCTAGAGGGCGTTTCTATTGAAGCCGGCTATAGCCCCAACCTGTTTGACGCCGTGAACTGATGCCACCGGGTTTGGGGGGATGCGGATGACCGAATGGTTCACCGCGCTGGAAGGCACGCCTGCCGGTCACCAGATTGCGCTGGCATTGGCGCTGGGATCGGCACTGCTGCACGCTATTTTTGGCGCTTTGCAAAAGGGCAACCATGATCCGTGGCTATCGCGCGGGGCGATCGACATATCCTATGGGCTGATTGCTGTGCCGTTTGTTTTGTTCGTGGTGCCGTGGCCCGAGCCGCATATGTGGATGATCTTTGCCATCACCTTTGTTATCCACTGTTTTTACAAATACATGCAGGCCATGGCCTATGAACGCGGCGCCTATACGGTGGTTTACCCCGTGGTGCGCGGCACCGGCCCGTTGTTTGCGATCATCGGCGCATGGCTGCTGTTTGGCGAGCGTTTCAACGCGGTGCAATGGCTGGGTGTGGCGGTTCTTCTGGCGGGGATCTACGGGCTGGCGCTTTATAATCTGCGCCATCTGACCGTGGGGCGCGACACCCTGAAAATGGCGCTGGTGCTGGCGGTGATAACCGGGCTGACGGTTTC
Organism: Profundibacter amoris; assembly: GCF_003544895.1. Lineage (GTDB taxonomy): Bacteria > Pseudomonadota > Alphaproteobacteria > Rhodobacterales > Rhodobacteraceae > Profundibacter > Profundibacter amoris. The sequence continues at coordinate 2,751,404 of NZ_CP032125.1, read as the reverse complement.
GACCTATACCACCTATGACGCCTATGGCATCCGCGCCAGCACCGATCCTTTTACCTTTCTGGCGTGGTTTTTCATGATCGACGGGTTGTTCTTTATGCCCACCATCGCCGCCCTGCGCTACCGTGTGATGCAAAACCCGCCCGCCCTGCGCCCGCTGCTGCTGCGCGGGCTGATCGGCGGCATCATCGCCTACTTCAGCTTTGGCGGCATCATTCTGGCCACCCGTCTGGACAATGTCGGGCAGGCGGCGGTGCTGCGGGAGACCTCGACCGTTTTTGCCGCGCTGATCGGCTGGTTGATGCTGAAAGAACGGGTTGGCCCGCGCCGCCTGATGCTTATGGCATTGATTGCGCTGGGGGCTGTGATAGTTGAACTGGGTGGATAAAGCGAAAGGCCTGACATGAGTGACGTGAAAAAAGTGAACCCCTTTGTCAAACTGGCGCTGGAGCTGGGGCCGATCGTGGTGTTCTTCATCGCTTATGGCAGGATGAAGGACCAGACGTTTGCCTATAACGGCACGGATTATAACGGCTTTATCGTGGTTACGGCGCTGTTTGTGCCGCTGCTGGCTCTCACTACGTTCATTTTGTACCGGCTGACGGGCAAATTGTCGGCCATGCAGATCATGACATTGCTGATTGTGGTGGTGTTCGGGGGGCTGTCGGTGTGGTTCAATGACGAACGGTTTTTCAAAATGAAGCCGACGATGATCTATTTGTTGTTCGCGGGTATGCTGGGCTTCGGTTTGATGCGCGGTCAAAGCTATCTGCAACTGGTGATGGACGAGGCGATGCCGTTAAAACACGAAGGCTGGATGATCCTGACCAAACGCATCACCCTGTTTTTTCTGGCGCTGGCCGTGGCCAACGAAGTGGTCTGGCGCACGATGTCAACGGACGCCTGGGTGAATTTCAAGGTGTTCGGCCTGACAGCGGCGGTGTTTGCGTTTTTCATGACCCAAGGCAAACTGATGCAGAAATATGCGATTGAGGAAGACGAGGTCTAAACGCCTCATTTTTGGCAAAATTAAAAATTATATTTCTGCCATGTGGAGAAAAATTGTACTGTATTTTCGCCTTATGGTCTTGATTCACGAATGGTTGCCAAAGGTTTGGATGCTTGGCCTTCTTCGCCCCATTGTGTTTCTGATGGTATATATTGGGGTAAGGGATTTCCCGACCGTCGTCGGCAGCATTCCTTTGAAACCGCTGGTATTGGCTACGATTGCCGGCTTTTGTGTTCGCTTTGTTTTAGAGTTTGTATTAGCGAAGAAACACCCGTTGGAAATTGATGCCGATCTGCAAAAATCTGCATTCGCACTGAGGATAGTCTTTTGGCCCGCGCTTTTTCTTGTGACTATTTATTTTAATAGTGAAGCATGGTGCAAACACCTTGTCACATATTATTCTATTTTCGTGGCCATAATTCTGCTGATTGGGCTAACGGATAAGAAACTATTGCAGAAAAGTCTTCGCTGGACATGGATGGGGCTACCTTCTCCGACTATCGAGTATGCCGCCAAAGTAAGGGCGTTTGCCCATCTTGGTTTTGCAGGGGCAAACGAGTTGGCAATCATACTTCTGGACACAGAGACTTGGATCGTATGGATGATTTTGATGCCATTTGTTATCATGTACTTCTCGAATATTTTTACCATCGTGTACGATATTCGGGTTAATCGGGGGTACGAGGATCCCGATTGAACAGCACCTCCTGTGCTTTCCTGTCCGTTTGCAGATTGCCCCGTTTGTCCGCAGCCACAGCCCGCCCCGTGACCACCCCTTGCCGGGCACCAACGGTTTCAAGCCAGCGGGCCATGTGGGGTTTGTCGTCCATCGTCTGTTCCTGACCTTCCCACAATGTCGCCCAGGGCCAGATCGCCATATCGGCGATGGAATAGAAAACTCCGGCGACATATTCGCTGTTCGCCAGTTGGCGGTCCAGCACACCATAAAGGCGGGCAGTTTCATTGCGGTAGCGGTCTTTGGCATAGGGCAGGTCGTTGGGTGGCTCCATTGCAGGGGCGTATTTCAGGAAGTGGTGCGCCTGACCCGCCATCGGGCCAAGGCCGCCAATTTGCCACATCAGCCATTGATCAACCGCGATCCGCTGGCGTTCTGTCACGCCGCAAAACTGTCCCGTTTTACGCGCCAGATATTGCAGGATTGCGCCCGATTCAAAGATCGAAACCGGTTCGCCATCCGGCCCCTCGGGGTCAACAATCGCCGGCATCCGGTTGTTCGGGGCGATTTTCAGGAAATCGGGTTCGAACTGTTCGCCCGCACCGATGTTCACCAGATGCAGGTTGTAAGGCAGATCCATTTCCGCCAGCGCAATGGTGATTTTCCAGCCGTTCGGGGTGGGCCAGTAGTAAAGATCAATCGGTTTCATATCGCGTGCTCCTTTGTGCGTATTCAGCACGGGATCAAACAAAAGGGCAAGGCGGCGCGCATTCAACAATACTTGACCACATCGCCCGCGGGCATTATCCAGACCCTATCGTGGCGATTTGTTACCGGATTGCGGGCCACGTTAAACATGCCGCTAAAGAGGGATAGGGCGATACCCCCGAAACCCTGGCTCCGGTTTTGGGGTTTTTTTATGCCTGAGGGCATGGACAAGGAGACGCGATGAGCAACGATTGGAACGCCCGTACCAAGCTGGTGCATTCGGGCAGCCGCCGCAGCCAGTATAACGAAGTATCCGAGGCGATATACCTGACGCAGGGGTTCGTCTACGACACCGCCGAGGACGCCGAGGCGCGGTTCATCGAAACCGGGCCGGACGAATTTATCTATGCCCGTTATGGCAACCCGACCGTGCGCATGTTCGAGGACCGGATTGCAGCCCTTGAGGGGTGCGAGGATGCCTTTGCCACCGCGTCGGGTATGGCGGCGGTCAATGCGGCGCTGACCTGTGGTCTGAAGGCGGGGGATCATGTGGTTGCGGCGCGGGCGCTGTTTGGCTCGTGTCTGTATATCCTTCAGGATGTTCTAGCCCGTTTCGGGGTGCAGGTGACGCTGGTGGATGGTCCTGATCTGGACGCATGGCGCGGGGCGTTGCGCAGTGATACCAGACTGGTGTTCTTTGAAAGCATCTCGAACCCGACGTTGGAACTGATTGATATCAAAGCGGTTTGTGATCTGGCCCATGCGGTCGGGGCGCTGGTGGTGGTGGACAATGTGTTCGCTACGCCGATCTTCTCCAACGCTTTTGAACTGGGTGCCGATGTGGTGGTTTACTCGACCACCAAACACATTGACGGGCAGGGGCGGTGTCTGGGCGGGGTGGTGCTGGGCAGCCGTGATTTTATCCGCGGCACGCTGGAGCCTTACCTGAAACACACCGGCGGTTCGATGAGCCCGTTCAACGCCTGGGTGATGCTGAAGGGCATGGAAACGCTGGATCTGCGCTGTCGCGCGATGGCCGACAGTGCGATGCGGATTGCGCAGGCGGTGCAGGGGCACGAAAAGCTGGCCCGCGTGATCCATCCGTTTCTGGACAGCCACCCGCAGGTGGACCTTGCGCGCCGGCAGATGAGCAAGGGCAGCACCATGTTGTCGCTGGACCTGAAGGGCGGGCAGGCGGCGGCGTTCCGGTTTCTGAACGCGCTGGAAATCATCATTATTTCCAACAATCTGGGCGATGCCAAAAGCATTGCCACCCACCCCGCAACGACGACGCACCAGCGCCTGCCGGACGCACAAAAGGCGGAACTGGGCATTACCCCCGGTCTGGTGCGGATCAGTATCGGGCTTGAGGATGCGGATGACCTGCAACGCGACATTCTGAACGCGCTGGCGGCGGCATAGGGCCGCGCGGGGCCGGTAACATTTGGCTAATCGCGCCTGATCCATTACATTGAACGGGCGAACAGGAAACGATGGAGGAGAGGCCGTGAATATCCAGCCCCCCAAAGACAGTGATGAAGCCAAGCGCCAGAAGGCCGAGGAAGCGTTGGAGACCTTGCGCGACTGGGCCAAATCGGTCAGCGCGATCGAGGTGGCGCAACTGGACCCTGCCATTGCCCGTTTGTTACCGGAGAACGAGGTGGCCAATTATCCAGCGCTGGCACGGGCCTACCCCGAGGAATTTACCGTGGACGAGGCTTACAAAGCCTCGCTGCCTGATTTGCAGAACGGGCCGGAAAGCCTGATCAAAGGGGCCAAACGGCATATCCAGCATGTGGGCATTTCCAATTTCCGCCTGCCGATCCGGTTCCATTCCCGCGATGGCGGCGATTTGCGGCTGGAAACATCCGTCACCGGCACGGTCAGCCTCCAGGCCGGCAAGAAGGGCATCAACATGTCGCGCATCATGCGCACCTTTTATACCCACGCCGAAAAGACCTTTAGCTTTGATGTGATCGAAGCGGCGCTGAATGATTACAAGACCGATCTGGACAGCTTTGACGCCCGCATCCAGATGCGGTTTTCCTTTCCGGTGAAACTGCCCTCTTTGCGGTCGGGGCTGGAGGGGTATCAATATTATGATATCGCGCTGGAGTTGGTCGAGAAGAAAGGAAAAATAGTCAAAATCATACATCTTGACTATGTATACTCGTCCACTTGCCCCTGTTCGCTTGAACTTTCCGAACATGCCCGTCAAACGCGCGGGCAATTGGCCACGCCACATTCGCAACGCTCGGTGGCGCGGATTTCGGTGCAGATGTCGCAGCCTGAATCGGGGCGTACGAACTGTCTGTGGTTCGAGGATCTGATCGATATTTGCCGTGCCGCAGTGCCGACCGAAACACAGGTGATGGTCAAGCGCGAGGATGAACAGGCTTTTGCCGAACTGAACGCGGCCAACCCGATTTTCGTCGAGGACGCCGCGCGGCTGTTCTTTCAGGGGTTGCAGGCCGATTCACGCATCGAGGATTTCCGCGTGATCGCCAGCCATCAGGAAAGTCTGCACAGCCACGATGCCGTGTCGATCGTAACCGAAGGGGATACTTTTGTTTCCGACAGTCTGGACCCCAAACTGTTCAACACGCTGTTCCATGTCGGGTAAGCAGCGGGTAAATCCGCTTGACAGTTTCACCCCGCCCCGCCAAGCCTTGGCCTTATGTTTGATCTGCGTCCAGTAGGGTTTGTCATCGGCCAGTTGGTTGCCGCGCTCGGGGTGACCATGCTGATCCCGATGGCGACCGACATCCTCTATCAGAACGGGCATTGGCGGGTCTTCCTTGAAAGCGCGATTATCACGGTGTTGCTGGGCGGCATGGTTGCGCTGGCATCGGCCAACCGGTCGCACAAGGGGTTGACCATCCAGCAAACCTTTTTGCTGACCACCGGAGTCTGGCTGGTATTGCCGATATTCGGAGCATTGCCGTTCATATTCGGCGAACCGCACGCCCGCGTGGTCGATGCGTTTTTCGAGGCCATGTCCGCCCTGACCACGACAGGGTCAACGGTGTTCAGCGGGCTGGATGACCTGCCGCAGGGGGTGTTGCTGTGGCGGTCCATGATGCAGTGGTTCGGCGGCATCGGGATTATTGTTGTGGCAATGGTTTTCCTGCCCGAGCTGCGGATCGGCGGGATGCAGATTTTCCGGTCCGAAGCCTTTGATACAATGGGGAAAATATTGCCCCGCGCGGCCGAGATTTCGGCCCGGATTTCGTCAATCTATCTGGGCCTGACAATCGCGTGCTTTCTGGCCTATTCGGCATTCGGCCTGCCCGGGTTCATGGCGCTGAACCATGCGCTGACCACCATGTCCACCGGCGGGTTTTCAACGCATGATGCCTCGTTCGGGGAATATCAGGGCGCGCCGGAATATGTGGCCTCGGTGTTCATGATTCTGGCCAGCCTGCCCTTTGTGCGCTATGTGCAGCTGGTGGGTGGTTCAATGCGTCCGCTGTTGCTGGACAGCCAGATACGGACCTATTTCTGGACCATCGCGACACTGGTCGTGTCTTTGACGCTTTACCGCATTCTGGCCAATGGTGACCACTATGAACATGCCTTTCGCGAGGCCACGTTTAACGTCACCTCGATCATTTCGGGCACGGGCTATGCCAGCGTGGACTACCAGCTTTGGGGGCCGTTGCCGGTGGTGATGTTTTTCTTCATCGGCCTTATTGGCGGGTGCGCGGGGTCAACCGCCTGTTCGGTGAAAATATTCCGCTACCAGTTGCTGTTCGGGGCGATCCGGGCACAGATTGCCAGAATCCATTTGCCACACGGAATGTTCGCGCTCCGCTATCAGGGCAGGGCTGTTTCCGAAGATGTTATTTCCTCGGTCATGGCGTTCTTCTGGATGTTCATTGTCACGATCGGGGTTTTGTCGGTTTTACTGGGGCTGACAGGGCTGGATTTTGTCACCTCGGTTTCGGGGGCAGCCACGGCGATTGCCAATATCGGCCCCGGTCTGGGCGAGATTATCGGGCCGGCGGGGAATTTCGCACCGCTGAATGATACGGCGAAATGGCTGCTGGCGATTGGAATGCTGATCGGGCGTCTGGAACTGTTGGTGGTTTTCACTATTCTGACAGTGAGATTTTGGAGAGGATAAGTGATGAGCAAACGACCACTTGGCGCGAATATTTCCCACATGCTAAAGGCGCGCGGGGTTGATGTGATTTTCGGCATTCCCGGGGTGCATAATATTGAACTGTATCGCGGCATTGAAGAGGCGGGGATCACCCATGTTTTACCGCGTCACGAACAGGGGGCCGGTTTCATGGCCGATGGCTATGCCCGCGCCACCGGCAAGCCGGGGGTGGCCTATGTGATCACCGGTCCGGGCCTGTGCAATATCATGACGGCGATGGGGCAGGCCTATTCGGATTCGGTGCCGATGCTGGTGGTATCCTCGTGCCTTGAAACCAAGGATCGCCATATCGGGCGGGGCCGCCTGCATGAAATGCGCGATCAGGAGGGGGCGGCGGCAACGGTGTGTGACTGGTCCGTCACAGCCCCCGATGCGCCCGCTGCCTACCGGCTGATCGACAAGGCCTTTGCCGAGTTTTCCGCCACCCGCGCCCGTCCGAAACACATTCAGGTGCCGATTGATGTGCTGGGCGCACCGGCCGATCCGGCGCCGGATCAACCCATCACCCCCGCCAAACCCGTTGCCCGCCCCGAGGATGTGGCAGCGGCGGCGGAATGGCTGCTGGGGGCACGGCGGCCGCTGTTTATCTTTGGCGGGGGGGCTGCGCCGGGGTTCGAGGCCGCGCGCAAGCTGGTGCGGCTGACGCGGGCGGCCACCATGTGCAGCTTTGCCGGCCGCGGCATCATCGCGCCGGACTATCCGCTGAATTACGGCCCCTGTCTGGCCCGTGGCGACAGTGTTGCGGAACTGGCCAAGGCCGATCTGGTGTTGTGCATCGGAACCGAGTTGTCTGAGACCGACATCTGGCGCGATCAGTTGGGCTATGACGCGCCGATGATCCGCGTTGATATTGATGCCCATTCGTTGGCCGATGACCATGTGGCGGATCTGCCGATCATGGGGGATGCGGCGACTTTCCTGTCGGATCTGTGTGATCTGGTCGAGGGGCATAATGTTACCAGCGACTGGATGGCAAAAGAGGTGGCCGATGCAAAGGCGGCTTTCTTTGCCGAGACCGACGCGGCCCGTCAGGGGATTGCGCCGATCTGTGCGGCAATGGAACAGGTGTTGCCCAAGGGCACGCTGATCTATTCGGACATGACGCAATTTGCCTATGTTTCCAAGGAATTATACCCGCTGGACCGCCCTAAACTGTGGCATCACCCTTACGGTTTTGGCACGCTGGGCTATGCGCTGCCTGCGGCGATTGGCGGCAAGATCGGCAAACCGGGCACGCCGGTGGTGGCGATTGCGGGGGACTACGGGTTTCATTACACCATGCAGGAATTGGGCGTGGCGGTGGAACTGGGGTTAAGCCTGCCGATTATCCTGTGGGACAATGGCAAGCTGAAGGAAATCGAGGACAGCATGATCGCCAGCCAAATCGCGCCCAATGCGGTCGTGGCACAGAACCCCGACTTTTGCGCCTTGGCGCGGGCCTTCGGGGCAGGGGCAGAGAAGCCGGAAACACCCGAGGGTTTCAAACAGGCATTGCAGGCGGCGTTAAAGGCCGATGGCCCAACGCTGATCCATGTGATGCCGGACTGTTTTCTTTGAAAGAAAACAGACGAAATCTTTGCAAGATTTCGGGGGCTAGCGTTGTTCCATAGCCAGCCGCAGGCCAAGTGCGACAAGGATTGCGCCAAGGCTGCGGTCCAGCCACAGGCCGAATTTGGGGGACGAGCGCAGTTTGTTCGTCAGCCTTTCGCCTGCCAGTATCAGCGGCGGTTCGATAAAGGCTGCAACCACGATGATCAGGCTGCCGTGCAGGAACAGTTGCGCCCAGACAGGACCGGCATCCGGCACCACGAATTGCGGCAGAAACGCCAGAAAGAAAATCGCCACCTTGGGGTTCAGCAATGCCACAACCACGCCCTGACGGTAGATCGGCATCAGTTTCGCGCTGCCTTTGATCCCTTCGGCAATAAATCCGCTGCCGTCCGAGCGTAGCGCCTGAATACCCAGCCAGATCAGATAGGCCGCACCGACCCATTTCACCACTGAAAACGCCATAGCCGAGGTTGCCAGAATTACTGACAACCCTGCCGCCGCCATCAGCACATGGCCAAAGGCACCGGTCCATATTCCCGCCATCGCGGCAAAGCCGGTTTTGCGCCCGCCACGCACGGTTTGCCCCAATATAAAGGCAATGTCGGGGCCGGGGGCCAGGTTTAGAACAACAGCTGCGGTCAGAAAGCCGGTCCAGTGCAGCAGGGTGTAATCGAACATTTGAAATTCCTTAGTTCCAGCAACTGACCAGCACCGTCATATCGGTGCCAAGAATGGTCAGATCCTCGGCGGCCATTGGGCCGCCGGGTTGCGAGGCCGATATGGTCACGCCGTTCTCCGCCAGAACCTCGCCCATCGCCTGTGCGCTGATGGCAAAGCTTACCTCGTCGGGCAGGCGCTGGCCGTTGGCCTGCACCTTGGGCAGCAACATGCCCAACACGCTGCCGCTCATGTCCAGAACCGGCCCGCCGACATCGCCATCCTGTGCATACAGCGCAAGGCGGCGCAGTTCCTTTTCGCCACGAAGGCCGCGAATATCGGCCAAAGTGCCAAAGGTCATTGTGGCGGCGCCCAAGGCACCCTCGTAGGGGTAACCGGCCACGGCAATTTCGGATTTGATACGCGGAATGGCGGTGCGGAAATTGGCGAATGTATCGGGCGACAGGTTTTCAGCCGGTGTCAGCAGGGCAATGCCCAGCCCTTCGTCGATAAAGGAAACCGTAGCATCATGGGTATCATCCAGCGAGACGCGCTTGCAATTCAGCACCGCTTCGGATGTGGTCAGCACACGCCCGCCAGCATCCACATAGAACCCCGAACGCGATATGGCGGGTTTGCGAATTTCCAGGCCTGCCAGAAGGTCGATCCGCTGGTCCTCGTCCGGTTGGCCCATCATGTCGTCCAGCGCCACATCGCTGAAGGGGGCAAAGCTGGATTTCATTTCATCAATCACCCGCATCCGGCGTTTTTCATCGCCGGTGGGCCAGATTACGGTAAAGCCTTTGATCATCCCGTTTTTGTGGGTGGCATAGGTGTAGGAAACGATGCTGTCATTCATGCCGGTCAGCTCGAAACTGTTTTTGCCACGTTCGCGCGGGCCTTCGGTGGGCACGATTTCAAGCGTCTGCATGATGTCATACAACCCGTAAAGCGATGCCTGATCACCGTATTGCGAGATCAGCAGGATCCGCACACCGCTGTCGCCTTTGGAATTGTAATGCACAAATGGCGGCTCGTATTTGGCAAATTCGACCAGAGCCTTTGGCATGTTGACCTCGATCCCGGCAGCATCATCGCGCACGGGGGCCATGCCGATACCGGCCAGAACTGCGTTGTAACTGTCGATCAGCTCGTTGCGTTGCAGGGTGGTCAGAACGCCTGTTACTTCGTATCCCATCGCCTCTTGATAGGCGGCCATCGAGCGGCGGGTGCCCTTGCCGAATGCGCCGTCGATCGCGGTGGTATAGAACCCTTCCCATTGCAGGGCGGTTTGCAGCAATTTGCGTTCGTCTTTTGTCAGCAAGGCTTCGGAACGGCGCGCCTGTCGCGGGGTTTCGTCGGCAGGTGGCGGCGGGGTAACGATGGTCGGGGCATCCGCCACAACATCCGGTGTTTGCGGCTGGACCGGTGGCTGATCAAGGGTATTGGCGCCGATTGGCCAGAATTGCTGTCTGTAGGATCGCCCGTCGGAAATGAAACTGTCTTGCGGGATCAGGTTCTCGCGCTTCAGGGTTTCCAGCGTCGAAATGGCGCCCTCGGGCGTATATGGTCCCAGCGCAATCGCATACCAGCCGCGCCCGACGGAAAATCCGGTGACATTGTCGAACACGCCGGCATAGGCGCGGGCGCGGTCCTGGCCTTCGCGCAGGCTGGGCTGGGCTTCGATCTGGACCCAGGCGGATTGCTGGGCGTTGGCCACACCGGAAAATGCGGTGAAAATTGTGAAAATTACCAATACAAAAAACTGTCTCATAGTCCCCCTTGGTCGCACGTGCTTAACAAATGTGCGATTCATTTCCTTTTCATTAGCGGTAACAGTTTTGTTTTGCACCCCAAAACTGTGTGATTTTACAGGGCATATGTTCCCTGTGTCCCCGAAACCATGCTAGCAATGCGCAACCAAAGGATGCCGGTATGACTGATACACTTGACCCTGAAAACTGGACCGATACCCGCGCCGCCGCGCACCGGATGCTTGATGCCGCGCTGGACAGTATCGGGAACGCCACGAACGGGCCGGTCTGGCAGCCCTTGCCCGATGATCTGAAGGCGGCATTGCAAGTGCCGTTGCCGCAGCAGGGCGCAGGGGTGACGGCGATGCAGGCACAGGCGCAAACCCTGTTGCCCTATGGCGTTGGCAACACCCATCCGCGGTTCTTTGGCTGGGTGCACGGGGCAGGGACGGCCAGCGGGTTGATCGCCGATATTGCCGCCAGTGCGATGAACGCCAATCTGGGCGGGCGGGATCACGGTGCAATCTATGTGGAAAAGCAGGTGGTGGATTGGGTGCGGCAGATGTTCGGTTTCGCGGATGCGGCCAGCGGGCTGGTGGTGTCGGGCACGTCGATGGCCACGGTGATTGCACTGAAGGTTGCGCGGGAGGCCGCGCTGGGGCTGACGGTGCGTAGCGAAGGCGTGGGTGCGCACCGGCTGGTTGGCTATGCGTCCTCGCAGGCGCATAACTGCGTGGCGCGGGCGTTTGATTTGCTGGGGCTGGGGGCAGGGGCCTTGCGTCCGGTTCCGGTCAACGGGGCCTATGAAATGGACCTGTCTGCGCTGGCCGAAATGATTGCGCAAGACCGCGCGGAGGGTTTGCAGCCGTTTCTGGTGGTGGGCACGGCGGGCAGTGTCAATGTCGGGGCGTTTGACGATCTGAAGGCCTTGGCCGATCTGGCAGAAAAGCAGGACATGTGGTTCCATGTGGACGGAGCCTTTGGGGCGGCGGGGGTATTGTCCGAAACCCTGCGCCCCCGCCTGAAAGGGATTGAGCGGGCGGATTCGCTGGCGTTTGATTTCCACAAATGGCTGCATGTGAATTATGACGCGGGGTTTGTGTTGCTGCGGGACGGCGCGGCGCATCTGGCCGCGTTTTCCAGCCGCCCCGATTACCTGCAAGCCGCCAAACGCGGCCTTGCGGCAGGCAACCCGTGGCCGGTGGAATACGGGCCGGAACTGTCGCGCGGGTTTCGGGCGCTGAAAATCTGGGCGCAACTGGTCGAGCATGGCACTGACAAGTTGGGCGCGATGATAACTAAGAACTGCGCACAGGCGCGCTATCTGGCGCGGCTGGTGCAGGACCATCCCGCGTTAACCCTGTTGGCACCGGTGGCCAGCAGCATCGTTTGCTTTCGATACGGGGACAGCGATGCGGTGAACGGGGAAATCGTGATGCAGTTGCAGGAAAGCGGCATCGCCGCGCCCTCGGTCACCACGCTGGACGGGCAAACGGCGATCCGCGTGAACATCACCAACCACCGCACCCGCAATTCCGATCTGGATCTGTTGGTGGAGGAAGTGGTGCGGCTGGGCGAGGCCCTGACCTGACCCGTTGTCGCAAATCTTCAAGATTTACGCGGGCAGGACGGGTAAGGTTGGGCGCACACAATTTGGAGCCAGTATTATGATTTTCCGCTACACTATTCTGTATGTTCAAGACGTCAAAGCCACGCTTGATTTTTTCAACGCCGCCTTTGGCCTGAAAACCGCCTTTCTACATGAAAGCGGCGATTATGGCGAATTGGACACGGGGCAGACCAAACTGGCCGTGTCGTCAATTGAACTGATGCAGCAACTGGGCAAATCACCGGCGACAAAACCCGTCACCAACCCGTCCTTTGAAATAGCCTTTGAAACGGATGATGTCGCGGGGGCTTTGGCCAAAGCCGTGCGGGCGGGGGCCAAACAGGTGCAGGAGGTTCAGGAAATGCCGTGGGGCCAGACCACCGCCTATGTGCGCCTGCCCGAAGGGATACTGGTTGAAATCTGCACCGAGGTTCAGGCGCCGTAACCTGCCGCGAAATTCCGGGTCAGCCACCCCACATCAGCGTGTATCCGGTGGGGGGTAGCGCCGAACCAGTGCCGAAACTCGCGTGTCATATGCGCCTGATCGGCATAGCCCGCGTCACAGGCCAGATCGGCCAGCGTCCCCGTGTGGCCCAGTCGCGCAACCGCTTGTCGGGCGCGGGCCAGCCGTAGCCAGAACACCGGCGCTTGCCCTGTTTCGCGTTTCAGCAGCCGTTGCAGGCTGCGCAGGCGTACACCTAGCATGGCCGCTGCTTTGTTCACCGAGGGCACGCCCGAGGCCAGACAGGCCAGGGACTCGGCCACTTGCGGCAGCGGGGTTGTGAAATCATGCAGGCGGGTGATGATGGATACATCGTCCAGCCCGTCGCGCAGGCTGGCCAGCAACCCGTCCACATCAATCCGCACGCCGGGGTGTAGGCGAAACCCGTTGAAATGATCACCCGCGCGGACAGGCACCTGATCGCACTCTGTCGCCAGACCGGTCACAAAACATTGCGGTCGCGCGCCCTTGCCACGCCGGATGACCAGATCACGGCAGCCATCGGGCAGCACCGTGGTGACATCCCGTCGGGGCGCGTTGAATTCCCAGTGTTCCAGAAGGACGGGCGGTTGCGCAAAAGTGCCATACGGTTTGCAGACAGAAATCATACGCAAACCATACAGCTGTTTTCGCCGCTATCCCAGCATATCCTTGACCATCGGCCCGACCTTGCCGAAATCCATCCGGCCCATGTAATTGGCTTTCAATTCGCCCATCACCTTGCCCATGTCGCGGATTGATTCTGCACCCACCTTGGCAATCGCGGCTTTCACCGCCTCGGCGGTCTCGTCAGCACTCAGTTGTTTGGGCAGGAAATCCTCGATGATCTTGATTTCGGCCAGTTCCTTTTCCGCCAGTTCCAGCCGCGCGCCTTCTTCATAGGCTTTGGCACTTTCGTGGCGCTGTTTGACCATTTTCCCAAGGATCGCAAGCACTTCGTCATTGGTCGCGCCATCATCGTTGCCATCGCCCCGCAGGGCAATATCGCGATCCTTGATCGCCGCATTGATCAGGCGCAAGGTGGACAGGCGTTCGGTGTCTTTGGCGCGCATCGCGTCTTTCAATGCGTCCGCTATTCTGTGTCGTAGGTCCATCCGGTTTCCTCATCCCCTAGGTGCCGAAAATATCAAGACCACCAGATTACCCCGACAGCCCGGCCATGACAACCGCGCATCATATTGCTAAAGCATTGATTTTGAACAATAAGTCAAATTTCCTTTCCGCTTGACCGCAATTGCGCCGCGCCATAGGTTCCGCTAGATTTGTGCAAAGGAGTCGCCCCATGCCTGCCGCAACCAGTAAAATTGACACCCCCAAACCCACCGCCTGCCTTGCGCTTGCCGATGGCACGCTGTTCTACGGCACGGGGTTTGGCGCGATTGGGGATTGCGAGGCCGAGCTGTGCTTCAACACCGCGATGACCGGCTATCAGGAAATCATGACCGACCCGTCCTATGCCGGCCAGATCGTCACCTTTACCTTCCCGCATATCGGCAACACCGGGGTGACCCCGGAAGACGACGAAACCGCCGATCCGGTGGCCGAAGGCATCGTGGTGAAATGGGACCCGACCGAGCCGTCGAACTGGCGCGCCACGGGGGATTTGCGCGACTGGATGGAAAAACGCGGGCGCATCGGCATCGGCGGCATTGACACCCGCCGCCTGACCCGCGCGATCCGCCAGCAGGGCGCGCCGCATGTGGCGATCTCGCATGATCCCGAGGGGAATTTCGACATCGAGTCACTGGTGGCCAAAGCACGGGCGTTCAAAGGGCTTGAGGGGCTTGATCTGGCCAAAACCGTGACCTGTGCACAGTCCTATACATGGGATGAAATGCGCTGGGCGTGGCCGGATGGCTACTCCAGAAGGACCGGCAAGGGGCACAAGGTGGTTGCTGTGGATTTCGGCGCGAAACGCAACATCCTGCGTTCGCTAGCCTCGGCCGGTTGCGATGTGATCGTGTTGCCCGCCACCGCCACCGCCGACGAGGTTCTGGCCCATAACCCCGAAGGTGTGTTCCTGTCCAACGGTCCCGGTGATCCGGCCGCGACGGGCGAATATGCCGTGCCGATGATCAAGGGTATTCTGGCCGCCGGTATTCCGGTGTTCGGGATCTGTCTGGGGCACCAGATGCTGGCACTGGCGCTGGGGGCGAATACGATCAAGATGAACCACGGCCACCACGGCGCGAACCATCCGGTCAAGGACAAGGATACCGGCAAGGTCGAGATCACCTCGATGAACCACGGCTTTACGGTGGATGCGCAAACCCTGCCCGACGGTGTTGTCGAAACCCATGTTTCCCTGTTTGACGGCTCGAACTGCGGTATCCGCATGGTGGATCGTCCGGTGTTTTCAGTGCAATACCACCCCGAAGCCAGTCCCGGCCCGATGGACAGTTACTATTTGTTCGAGCGGTTTGTTGACGCAATGGCGACAAACTCCTGAAAAAACAGTTAAGTTAACCACCTGTTAACCAGGATTGCCGGATGGTGACACAAATTAACTTTGTGTGACCCGAATTTATGCAATCCATCCACCGATCCAACGTTCTGGCCTTTCCGCGCCAGCAGCCCCGCCCGCAGGACCAACCTGCGGCGCAGGCACAGCGGGTGCCGGTTGGATCATTGCTGGTGCAGTCCGGTGCATTGCGGCAGGATGATCTGCTAAAGGCGGTGGCGCTGCGCAATCGCGAGGATGCCTTGCTGGGGCAAATACTGGTCAGCCACGGTATGATTTCCGAGGCTGATCTCTATGGCGCGCTGGCACAGCAATTCGGGATCAGATTGGCGGATTTGCAGCAAACCCTGCCGAATCCGCGCCTGAAGGATGTGATTGATCCCGCGCTCTGTCTGAAGGAAAAAATCGTACCGTGGCAGGATGTTGGCGGCGCTACTGTATTCGCCACTGCCCGCCCGGACCGGTTTGAACAATTGCGCAAGGACTTCCCGCCGGAACTGGGCAAGGTGCTGATGGCGGTCGCGCCTGCGCAGGACATCGACAAGGCGCTGAGTGATCTGCACCGCGACCGGCTGGTGGATAAGGCCGAAACGCTGGTGCCCGAAACCGAAAGCTGCCGCACATGGGATGCGGGAAAAATGACCCGCTATACCGCTGCCCTTGCCCTTGTGCTGCTGGCTTGCGTATTGTTGGCACCCACCGCCAGTTTCACGGCCCTTTGTGGCGTGGCGATCCTGACCCTGCTGTTCAATACGGGCCTGAAACTGGCCACATCCATCAGCCAGATCCGCCCCTACATCCGCCGCCACCACAGCAAAACCCCTCCGCCCCCGCCGCGCACCGAAAGTTTCCGTTTGCCCAGCGTGTCGATCATGGTGCCGCTGTTCAGGGAACGCGAGGTCGCAAACCGCCTGATCACCCGCCTGAAACGCCTGAACTACCCGAAGGAGCTGCTGGACATCTGTCTGGTGGTCGAGGCCGATGATGACACCACCCGCGAAACCCTGCGCCGCACCCACCTGCCGCATTGGGTGCGCGTGACCGAAGTGCCCGCCGGCACCGTGCGCACCAAACCGCGGGCGATGAATTACGCGCTGGATTTCTGCCGTGGCACGATCATCGGGGTTTATGACGCCGAAGACGCGCCGCACCCAGACCAGATTCACCAGATCGTGCGCCGGTTCCATGAACGCGGGTCGCAGGTGGCCTGTTTGCAAGGGCTGCTGGATTTCTACAATCCGCGCACCAACTGGCTGTCGCGCTGTTTCACGGTGGAATACAACACCTGGTTTCGCATGTTCCTGCCGGGGCTGGAGCGGCTGGGCTTTGCCGTTCCGCTGGGTGGCACCACGTTGTTTTTCCGCCGCGATGCGCTGGAAAAACTGGGCGGCTGGGACGCCCACAATGTGACCGAAGACGCCGATTTGGGCATCCGTCTGGCGCGGCATGGCTACCGCACCGAAATTGTGCATACCGTGACCGAGGAAGAGGCCAACTGTCGCCCCGTGCCGTGGATCAAACAGCGGTCGCGCTGGTTAAAGGGGTTTGCGATGACATGGGCGGTGCATATGCGCAACCCTTTGAAATTATATCGTGATCTGGGCGCGCGAAAATTTCTGGGTGTGCAGATCCTGTTCCTTGGCACATGGTTTCAGGCACTGCTGGCCCCGCTGTTGTGGTCTTTCTGGCTGATCCCGCTGGGGCTGGGCCATCCGATGCTGGCCGTGGTGCCAGCACCTGCGTTGATGACCCTTGGCGCAACCTTTCTGCTGGCCGAGGCCATCACCATATCCGTCAGCGCCTTTGCCGTGTCAGACAAGAAACACCGCTATCTGATCCCCTGGGTGCCGACACTGCATTTCTATTATCCGCTGGGCACATTGGCGGCTTACAAGGCGTTTTACGAATTGCTGACCCGTCCGTTTTATTGGGACAAAACCAGCCACGGCATTTTCAAACGCACCGAGGCGCTGGAAACGCCCTAAAGGATATCCGAGAACTCCGGCTGACCGGCGTCCAACTCCAGACGGGTTTCAAACGCCTTGGAAATATGGGTTTTCAGCGACGCATAGGCCGCATCGCCATCGCCGTTTTCAATCGCTGTGACAATCGCGTCATGTTCGGCCAATGACCCTTCGCCGCGTCCCTCGACCGCCAGCGATGTGGTGGCCAGCAGCGCCATCGTGCGATGCACAAGGTCCAGTTGCAGCACCAGATAACGGTTGTGCGAGGCCAGATGGATCTGTTTGTGAAACCGCCGGTTTGCCCGCGACAAGGCTTCGGGGTCGTCCACCAGCTTGCGGTCATCCTCGACCATCTTGCGCAAAACGCGCACCTCTTCCGGCGCCGCGTGCTGGGCCGCCAGACGGGCCGCCAGCCCCTCCAGTTCGGAGCGCACCGCGTATAGTTCCGCCAGTTGGTTATGATCCAGCGAGGCCACAATCAGGCTACGCCCGTCGCGGATCAGAAGGGCCTGCGTTTCCAGCCGTTGCAGCGCCTCGCGGATCGGGGTGCGCGAAACGCCGAACCGTTCGGCCAGCTCGCTTTCTACCAGCCGGCTGCCGGGTTTGTAGACCCCCACATCAATCGCTTCAAGGATCAGCCCGTAGGCGTCTTTGTTCTGGGGCCGTATTTCACTCATTGCCTGTCTCCGAAACTGATTGCACGCACCCTAATCCGGCGTGACCCGATCAATCAAGCAAATGCGTTGAAACATCGCCCGCCGCGCCCTATTGATGGGCACATGGTTGCCAAACGTTTCTCACATGTTCGCCACTGGGTCTTTGATCTGGACAACACGCTGTATCATCCCGGCGCGCGTCTGTTCGACCAGATCGAGGTGAAGATGACCGAATATGTGATGCAGTCCCTGAACGTGGACCGCACAAAGGCCGATCATCTGCGCCGTCATTACTGGCACACCTACGGCACCACGCTGGCGGGTCTGATGCGTGAACATGATGTCGACCCCACGCCTTATCTGACCCATGTGCATGAAATCTCGCTGGAGCATCTGGAGCGGGACGACGCATTGGCCGCCGCCATCCGTGCCCTGCCGGGGCGCAAGATTGTTTATACCAATGGCTCGGCCCCTTATGGTGAACGGGTGCTAGAGGCGCGCGGGTTGGCGGGGGTGTTTGACGCGGTCTACGGGGTAGAGCATGCGGGGTTTCACCCCAAACCGGACCGTGCGGCGTTTGAAACGGTGTTTGCAACAGACGGGGTGGACCCGAAAACCGGCGCGATGTTCGAGGATGACACCCGCAATCTGGCTGTGCCGCATGATATGGGGATGCAATGCGTCCATGTTGCGCCGGACCCCGCTAAACCGGCCCCGCATATCCACCATCACACCGATGATCTGACGGATTTCCTTCAAACCCTGCGTAAATAGATGCGTCAATTTGGCGCTGCGCGAAAATACGCATCGTATCTTTACCCTTTCCGCGTCATATACCGCAGCCAGAGCGCAAACAGGAGAATCCCGATGGACATGAGCCAACACCCCGCGGCAGCGGACGATACATTTGAAACTGTAACTAAAAAAGACGTGGCCGAAAAACGGGCGACAAACCTGACTTATGCAGCGATTGTTGCCATCCTTGGCGGCTGGGCCACTTCCAGCGCATTGTTCGGCCTTGCCGGTTTTATCTTTCCTGCTGTGGCTGCTGTTCCAGTGATCTTTGTAATCATGGTGTTGCTGACACTGGGCTGAGCAAAGAATCTGTGGTGTTTGAGGTGCTGCATGAATGCAGGATCATGCCGCAGATTGCTGTTTGGCAATAATACATGAATAATCGGTTACAGGCTGCTAACGGGTTTTTCGGGTAATCCGGGGATGCCCAAGCGGACCAATGGCTTTTCGGGGCAAGGCAGGCTATATGAAAACGCAAGTGCGTTATGGAGCCTGCCAACGGGGGGGGATTATGCCAGACCCGAAACCGAAAATAGGTATTGCACTGGGCAGCGGTGGTGCCCGGGGCTGGATACATGTCGGCGTTTTACAAGCCCTGAAAGACGAAGGGTTCGAGCCGGATATCGTCGCCGGATGTTCAATGGGCGCGTTGGTCGGGGCCGCTTTTGCGGCTGGGTGGCTGGACGAATTGGAAGAATGGGCCGTTAGTATCACCCGCCGCGATATTGTTCGGCTGCTGGATATCAACCTGTTGAATGGGGGGTTGATTGACGGATCTCGTGTCATTGATGTTTTGCGAGGCTTCAAAGGGGATGCTCTTATCCAAGAGCTGGAAAAACCCTATATGGCCATCGCCAGTAATCTGACGACCGGGCGGGAAGTATGGCTAAGAGACGGGTCGGTTTTCGATGCGGTCCGGGCCTCGGTTTCGATCCCCGGTTTCTTGCGGCCGTATAACCTGAACGGCCAATGGTTGGTTGATGGCGGGTTGACCAATCCGGTTCCGGTATCGGCATGCCGTGCGCTGGGGGCAGATTTTATCATAGCCGTTAACCCCGACGCGAACATTCTGAAATACATTCATGAAGGCAACAACAAGAAAACCAAACCCGATCACCCGGATGGATCCTATTCGGCGCTTATGGATCGGATGCTTGAAACCGTTCCGCCCGCAGTCAAAGAACGGATCAGGGCCATGACCCCCGGTTTCCTGAATGCGGATGCAAAGCCCCTGAGTTATATGGCGGTGCTGTCGTCCTCGATTGACATTATGACGGGCCAGATTATGCGAAGCCGGCTGGCTGGCGAGCCACCGCATATCATACTGGACCCGCAACTTGGCCCATTTGGCACGATAGAATTCAATCGCGCAGCCGAAGCGATTGCCGAAGGGCGCAGAATTGTGCAAGAAGCCCTGCCATTTTTACATCGGCAGCTTGGGTGAGCGCTAATGGTGGCCCTTTCCTGCCGGTTTACAGAACCTGATCCAGCGCCGCCGTCAATCGCGCCACGCTGGCATCGACATCATACAGTTTGTCCAGCCCGAACAGGCCCAGCCGGAAGGATTTGTAATCCGGCCCCTCGTCGCACATCAGCGGCACGCCTGCGGCAATCTGCACGCCCAGGGCGGCGAATTTCTTGCCGGTCTGCACCTCGGGATCATCGGTATAGCTGACCACCACCCCCGGTGCGCCAAACCCTTCGGCCGCGACCGATTTGATGCCGCGGTCGGCCAGAAGTGCCCGCACGCGGTTGCCCTGCTCCCATTGCGCATCGCGCAGCTTGTCAAAGCCGTAGTCGCGGGTTTCCAGCATGGTGTCGCGGAACGCCTTTAGCGCATCCGTGGGCATGGTGGCGTGATAGGCGTGGCCGCCACCTGTATAGGCCTCCATGATGGTCAGCCATTTGCCCAGATCCAGCGCGAAACTGGTGGACTGGGTTTCCTTGACCCGCGCGTGGGCTGTGTCATTCAGCATCACCAGACCGGCGGACGGCTGCGCCGACCAGCCCTTTTGCGGCGCAGAGATCAGCACATCGACACCGGTTTTCTTCATATCCACCCAGGCACAACCCGAGGCGATGCAATCCAGCACGAACAAGCCGCCGTATTCATGCACGGCTGCACTGACGGCCTTCAGGTAATCATCCGGCAGGATGATGCCCGAGGCGGTTTCCACATGCGGGGCAAAGACCACATCGGGGCGCTCTTCCCTGATCTTGGCCACCACCTCGTCAATCGGGGCAGGGGCAAAGGGGGCGTCTGTTGCATTGCCGACCCGCCGTGCCGTCATCACGGTTTCGCTGGCCGGTATCTGGCCCATCTCGAAAATCTGCGACCAGCGGAAGGAAAAGAACCCGTTGCGCACCACAAGGGCCTTTTTGCCGGTTGCCAACTGCCGCGCCACAGATTCCATCGCATAGGTGCCGCCACCGGGCACGACGACCACATGATCGGCGTTGTAAACATCCCCAAGCGTGGTGGAAATATCGCGCATCACCTGTTGAAAGGTCGCTGACATGTGGTTTAGCGAGCGGTCGGTGAAGACCACCGAGAATTCAAGCATGCCATCGGGGTCTACATCGGGCAGAAGGGCTGTCATGGGGTTTCCTTTGGTTGTTTATGATCTTGTTACCGCGCCAGGGAAGGCTTGGCAAAACCTATCTGCCCTTTGCGCCGCAGTCCCGCACCTGATGCGGGACCTTCTGCAATGACCAAGAGGCCCCGCATCAAGTGCGGGACAGCATGGCTCTACCCCAATGGTCCCGGCCTGCGTTCTTCGCTTAATAACACATTCGCCTCGACATCGCCAACGCCGGGCAATGTCATGATCCGGCGGCGCAAGACGCGCTCAAAATCGGTAATGTCGCGGGCCACCACCCGCAGGCGGTAGTCATACATGCCCAGCACATGCTGCACCCGCTGGACCTCGGGGATGGCCGTGACGGCGCGTTCGAAATCCTCTAGTGACACGCGGCCCTTGGTGGCCAGTTTCACCCCCAGAAACACCGTTACACCAAAGCCCACGGCCGCAGCATCCAGCACCACGCGGCGGCCCTTTATGATACCGGCGTCCTGCAACCGCTTGATGCGCCGCCATGTAGCGGGCTGGCTTAGGCCGAACCGCCGGCCCAAAGCACCGGCGCTGGTGGTGGCGTCTTTGGCAAGAGCGCGCAGCAGGTTGCGATCGGTTTCGTCGAGAGAAAAAGACATCAAGATACTCCGTCGCAGATAAAGAAACGAGGGCAGCGCCCGACCCTGGGTGGGCGTGCAATAGGTTTGCGAGGCGGAACGGTGCCGTTAATAACCGGTAATTTTATTTGGTGTGACGTTGCAAAAGCGCCCTCCCGTGGGGAGGGTCGGGCGCTGCCCAGCTGTGCCGCCGGGCAAAAGAATTGAACCCGTATCATACCGGCAGCACCTCGCCCGATTTGATTGTGGCGATCTGCATCAACGCCTCGATATCGGCGATATGCGGCAGGGTCAGGATGCGGGTGCGGTACAGGTCCTGATAATGCGCCATGTCGCGGGCCAGCACGTTCAGGCGCACATCGACACGGCCAAGGAATGTCTGGATCTCGATCACTTCGGGCACCTTGCGGGCCTCGGTCAGGAATTCGTCAAAGGCTTCGCGGCGGGTCTTGTCCAGAGTAAAACGCAAGGACACCTCGACCGCATAGCCTAGCGCGCGCCAGTTGATCACCGCCTCTTGCCCCAACAGCACCCCGCCGGCGCGCAGTTTTTCCAGCCGCCGCCAGCAGACAGCCGCACTGACCCCCGCCTTGGTCGCCAGTTCGGCGGTGGGCAGCTCGGGATCGGCCTGCATGTGGCGCAGGATGCGGCGGTCAGTGTCATCAAGCATGATATTTTCTATAATATCCTGAAAAGAGAATGATTATTCTCCATTATCAGGAAAACAGATCACAATAAACCACCTTATTCACCAAAACCCGCGTATCACACCCTTAATCCAACCCGATGCAAACAAAAGGATGATACTTATGCGCGTTTATTATGACCGCGATTGCGATGTGAACCTGATCAAGGACATGAAAGTGGCGATTCTGGGCTATGGCTCGCAGGGGCACGCCCATGCCCTGAACCTGCGTGATTCCGGCGCGAAAAACGTCGTTGTCGCCCTGCGCGAAGGGTCGGCCAGTGCCGCCAAAGCCGAAGGCGAAGGCCTGAAGGTTATGGGCATTAGCGAGGCCGCCGCATGGTGTGACCTGATCATGTTCACCATGCCCGACGAATTGCAGGCTGATACATATAACAAATACGTGCGTGACAATCTGAAAGATGGCGCGGCGATTGCTTTTGCCCACGGTCTGAACGTGCACTTTGGTCTGATCGAACCAAAGCCGACATTTGACGTGATCATGATGGCCCCCAAAGGCCCCGGCCATACCGTGCGCGGCGAATACACCAAAGGCGGCGGTGTGCCCTGTCTGGTGGCTGTTGATCAGGATGCTTCCGGCAAGGCGCTGGAAATCGGCCTGTCCTATTGCTCGGCCATCGGCGGCGGACGGTCCGGCATCATTGAAACCAACTTCCGCGAGGAATGCGAAACCGATCTGTTCGGGGAACAGGCGGTTCTGTGCGGTGGTCTGGTTGAACTGATCCGCATGGGGTTCGAAACACTGGTCGAGGCCGGTTACGCACCGGAAATGGCCTATTTCGAATGCCTGCACGAAGTGAAACTGATCGTCGATCTGATCTATGAAGGCGGCATCGCCAACATGAACTATTCCATCAGCAACACGGCGGAATACGGCGAATATGTTTCCGGTCCGCGCATCCTGCCCTATGACGAAACAAAGGCACGGATGAAGGCGGTTCTGACCGATATCCAGAATGGCAAATTCGTGCGTGACTTCATGCTGGAAAATTCTGTTGGCCAGCCGTCATTCAAGGCAACGCGCCGTCTGAATGACGAACACCAGATCGAACAGATCGGTGAAAAACTGCGTGATATGATGCCATGGATTTCGGCCGGTAAAATGGTTGACAAAGCCAAGAACTAAGCGTCTTTTCCACATCTTACCAAAGGCGTCCCGACCTTGGGGCGCCTTTTTTGTTTCAGGGATAGATCAAAGATGGAAGCAGGGCTGATCAACTGGCTGCGCCTTGGCGCGCTGGGCATAATCTGGGGATCATCCTTTATGGCGGTCACCGTGGCCATACGCGGGTTTGGTCCAATCACGGTGGCCGCCGGACGGATTGCGCTGGGGGCGATTATCCTGCTGTTGCTGGTCCGTGTGATGGGGGTGAAACTGCCCACGATGCGCGGGTCCGAGGGGCGCAAGGTCTGGCTGGCAGCACTTGGGTTCGGCATCTGCTCGATGGCGCTGCCGTTCTTTTTGCTTAGCTGGGGGCAGGGCTATGTGACGTCGGGTTTTGCCGGGGTCACCATGGCCGCCGTACCCCTGCTGGTGTTGCCGCTGGCGCATTTTCTGATCAAGGGCGAACAGATGACCGGTCGCAAGGTTTTCGGATTTCTGATCGGGTTTTCCGGTGTGGTGGTTCTGATCGGGCTGGATGCGTTCAAAAGCAGCGGGGCGGGGCTGGAGCCATTGGCGCGGCTGGCCTGTTTCGGGGCGGCGGCCTGTTATGCCTTTGGCAGCATCATCACCAAACTGGCGCCCAAGGTTGACCCGTTCGCCTTTGCCGCAACCGCCACAACATTGGCAGCGCTGATCATCGTGCCAGCCGCAATTCTTCTTGAGGGTGTCC
Organism: Profundibacter amoris; assembly: GCF_003544895.1. Lineage (GTDB taxonomy): Bacteria > Pseudomonadota > Alphaproteobacteria > Rhodobacterales > Rhodobacteraceae > Profundibacter > Profundibacter amoris. Next base: position 2,727,169 of record NZ_CP032125.1, on the reverse strand, counting down.
CGCAGGAATGGCCTGCGGTCCCGTTGCTGGCGGTGGTGTTTCTGGGCGTTGTGCCAACGGCGATGGCCAACCTGCTACTGGTTTCAATCATCCGCAGCGCGGGGCCATCGTTCATGTCACTGGTTAACTATCAGGTGCCGGTCTGGTCGGTGATTTTCGGCGCGTTGTTCCTGTCCGAAACCCTGCCCGCGCGCACCTATATTGCACTTGCCTTGATCCTGCTTGGGTTGGCGATTAGCCAACGCTGGAAACGGGCTAAACTGCCTGTTCGACAGCCGTAACGATGTCGCCGATCACCGCATCCAGCAGCGCCTGATCTTCGCATTCGCCCATCACACGGATCAGGGGTTCGGTGCCGGATTTGCGGATCAACAGACGACCATTGGCCTTCAGCTTTTCCTCACCCGCAGCAATCGCCGCCTTGACGGTCGCGGCATTCAAAGGTTCCTGACCGGCGGCATAGCGCACATTGGTCAGCTTTTGCGGCACCGTTTCAAAGCTTTGCGTCAACTCGCTGGCCGGTTTGCCGGTGTCCACCATCGCCGCCAGAAACTGCAAACCGGCAATCAGCCCGTCGCCGGTGGTGGCATAATCGGTCATCACGATATGGCCCGATTGCTCGCCGCCCAGATTCCAGCCGTTCGCCCGCATCGCCTCGACCACATAACGATCGCCGACGGCGGTGCGGTGCAGGGTCAGGCCCTGGCCTTGCAAATAGCGATCCAGCCCCAGATTGGACATTACCGTGGCCACCAGAGTGCCGCCCTTCAGCGTATCATTGGCGGCCCAGCGGCTGGCCATCAGCGCCATGATCTGGTCACCATCGGCCACCTGTCCGTTTTCATCAATGATCATCACCCGGTCGGCATCACCATCCAGACAGATGCCCATATCCGCGCCATGTTGCACCACCGCTTCGGCGGCGGTTTGCGTGTAGGTCGAGCCGCATTCCCGATTGATATTGAACCCGTCTGGCGACACCCCCACGGGGATCACTTCGGCGCCCAGTTCCCACAAAACCTCGGGGGCGGCGCGGTAGGCGGCACCATTGGCACAGTCCACAACCACCTTCAGGCCCGACAGTCCGCCCAGCACCGGAAAGGTGGTTTTGGCATATTCCACATAGCGCCCGCGCGCATCGTCGATCCGTTTGGCACGGCCGATGTTCTGCGGCTGGACCGGTTCGATTGTGCCCGCCAGTATGCGTTCGATTTCATCCTGCGCCTCGTCCGACAGTTTGAAGCCGTCGGGGCCGAAAAACTTGATGCCGTTGTCCTGATGCGGATTGTGGCTGGCGGAAATCATGATGCCCAGATCGGCGCGCATGCTGCGGGTCAGAAAGCCGACGGCGGGGGTGGGCACCGGTCCCAGCAGCAGCACGTTCATCCCCGTGCTGGTCAGCCCTGCGGTCAGCGCATTTTCCAGCATATAGCCGGACAGGCGGGTGTCCTTGCCGATCACCACACGGTGCCGGTTCTGTCCGTCGGTGCGAAAATACCGCCCCGCCGCAGCCCCCAGTTTCAGCGCGATATCCGCAGTCATCGGATAGCTGTTGGCGCGCCCGCGCACCCCGTCGGTTCCAAAAAGCCTGCCGCTCATTCCTGTTGCCCCCGTATTGCTGTTTGCAGGCTGATTGCCTGCTTTGTGGCCTCTATATCATGGACCCTGACCACCTGAACACCCTGCGCCACAGCGTCTAACGCCACGGAAACCGACCCGTATACGCGGTCTTTTGCCGATCGGGCGCCGGATATGACACCAATGAATTTTTTGCGTGAGGCCCCCAGCAGGATCGGACAGCCTAAGGTGTGAAACAGGCTGATGTCGCGCAGCAGGGTCAGGTTGTGTTGCATGGTTTTGCCAAAACCGATGCCGGGGTCCACCATGATGCGGTTGCGCGGGATGCCTGCGGTTACAGCGGCATTGATCCGCTCGGACAGGAAGTCGTAAACATCCAGCAACACGTCGTCATAGAGCGGATCATTTTGCATGGTTTCGGGGTCACCCTGCGCGTGCATCAGACAGACGGGCGCACCGGTTTGTGCTGCCACTTCGGCCAGTACCGGATCATGGGTAAAGGCGGCCACATCGTTGATCAGGTTGGCACCGGCCTCCAACGCGGCCTGTGCCACAGGGGCCTTGCGGGTATCGATGGAAATTGGCGTGGTCATCTCGGCACGGATGGCTTTGATCACGGGGGCGGTGCGGTTGATTTCTTCGTTAACCGGCACGAAATCCGCGCCGGGGCGGGTGGATTCGCCGCCGATGTCGATCATATCCGCGCCTGTCGCGACCATGTCGCGGGCATGGGCCACGGCGGCGTCGGGTGCGATGAAATCGGCCCCGTCCGAGAAACTGTCGGGGGTGACATTCAGGATGCCCATGATGCGCGGGGCATCGAACGTCAGCCCTGCCATCGGGGCGCGGGGGGTGGTGATCCGCTCCAGCACATCGGCCGGAATATCGGCAATCCCCACCAGTTCGCGCGTGCCACCCCGCGTGATGCGTTCGGCGCGGTCGAACCAACAACAGCCACCGGCAATCGCGCGGGCGTCAGCGGATCGGGTGGTGTCCTGCATAGGGATCGGGCGGAAATAGCCGGTCATGCGAAGTCTTCGGGCTTTGCCGGATCAAACCCGCCTTTGCCAACCACCACCAGCCGTGCCGCGTCCATCTGTTCGGCCAGCCAATGCGCCAGCGCCAGACCATCGGCAACAGCAGGCGGACCATCCACCGCATCAAGCACGATCTTTGACGGCGCCCAGACGCTAAGGTTGCCCTGTTTCATCGCCCAGTCCAGTTCGGTGCGGCTGTCGATCACCACGCAGCGATCATCCTTGCTGGCCAGCAGCCATGCATTTTGCTCGATCTCCAGCAGATCAATCCGCCGCTGGGTCGGGCCGTGGCCGGTTTGCAGAGGCGCATCATCGGGCAGGCCAACGCAGATGATCGCGGGGGCGTCCTGTGCGGTGAACGTATCAATCCAGTCGCACAGTTTGTTGCTGTGCAGGGCGGAGTTGTCCAGATAGGCAATTAGCGGGTGCAGCGGGGTATCATCGGCAAGGTCAATATCACCGGCCCGCTTGCGCATGATTTCAACGCCCAAGGCGCCGGGGCCGCGATCCAGCTTTTCGATCCGCACAAAAACCCGCATCGCTTGCGGTTCGTGCAGGATGCGTTCGGCCACCCGTTCGGCCAGCGTTTCCAGCAGGTTCAGACGCTCGGCGGCCAGTTCATGGGCGATGGCTTCGGTCAGGGTGTCATAGGACAGGATGCGATCCACATCGTCGTCCAGCGGCTCGGGCGCGGGGGAAACCTCGACCACCACGTCGAAACGCAGCCGCTGGGTGGTGCCGCGTTCCACCTGAAAGGCGCCGATTTCGACTTCGGTCAGGTGATCGCGCAGGGAAATGCGGTCGGGGATGTCGGGGTCGGCCATCGCGTGGGCACGCATTTCCAGCGCACCAAAGGCAAGACCTGTTTCATTGCTCATCTGCAAATCCTAGAACAGTAACGGTTTTCGTTGCCTGTCTAGCGGTAAAAGAAGTGTCCGTCGATACTGGCCGTGCGGGTAAATACCCGCGCCCAGCGTGGGCGGACGGACTGATTGTGGTAATATGTTGCGCCCACAGTCAGGTTGCGCGGGGCACCATCCAGCAGGGCACGGGCGATCTTGCCGACATTGGTATAGGCGGCGGGTTCGTTCACCACTTCGGCCTTGCCATCGCAGGTATAGGAAAACTGGCACTGGTTGCGTTTGCCTGTACCCTGATTGACCACAGCACAGACGGTGTTCGGGAAGCGGCTGGAATCAACGCGGTTCAAGATGACTTCGGCAACGGCGAACTGGCCAGAGACGCTTTCGCCACGGGCCTCGAAATACAGCGCCTGTGTCAGGCATTCCCATTCGGCGCCACCGCTGGCAACCGGCTGGCTGTTCAGCCATTCGCGGGTATAGCTGATTTTCGGGATGTCGGGGGTTTCGCCGCGTTTCACCGGCCGCAGGCTGGTTTTGGGCGCCGCTGTGATGACGCGCATGCGGTCGATGTTGATCTGGCGAAGGGCCTGATGTTCCTGTCCCAGCAGGCTGGTTAGCTGGTTGTTCAAATCCGGCTTTTGTTCAGTGCCCGGGTCAGTGGATGTGCTTAGACGCATGTCGGCGTAGGCCGATCCTGCCGCATTTACCAAAGCAAAGGCGAATAGCCAGACCGCAGTCCGGAAAAATTTACTATAAGACCGCATAACATTCCCAAATCAATACTGTTCGTGTCGGATCCAGCCCCCAGGCCGCGATCGACAGCGGTCATACTCCAACGGGGCACATGAGTCCATACCTTGTGGTAATTCGGCAACAATGCTGGGTTGTGGTTGCGATTGTTTTTTGAGGTCTGTCACGAAACTCTGCGAGGGGAATTTAAAATATGTATTATTATCAGCGTGATAGCTAGCGATCCGGAATCTCAACTGCCAGTTGCGCCGCGGCCAGACGGGCGACAGGCACCCGATATGGCGAGCAGGAAACATAGTCGAATCCGGCACTGCGACAAAATGCAATAGATTCGGGGTTGCCGCCATGTTCGCCGCAAATCGACAGCACCACGTCTTTGCGGGCGGCACGTCCCCGTTCGGCGCCGATGGTCAGCAATTCGCCAACGCCTTCGGTATCCAGCATATGGAACGGGTCTTCGGGAAAGACACCCTGTTGCACATAATTCGACATGAACCGGCCGGCATCGTCGCGTGACATGCCATAGGTCATTTGCGTCAAATCATTGGTGCCAAAGCTGAGGAAAGCGGCATTCTGGGCAATATCCCCCGCCCGCAAAGCGGCCCGCGGGGTTTCGACCATCACGCCAAGGCGATAGTCGAAATCGTGGCCCTGTTCGACCCGAACGGCAGCCGCCACTGCATCGACGCGGGTTTTGACCAGATCGACCTCGTGGGTGGCGCTGACCAGCGGGATCATGATTTCGGGCACCACGGGGGCGCCGTTTTTGCTGGCAATCACCGTGGCCTCGAAAATCGCGCGGGCTTGCATGTCGTAGATTTCCGGCACGGTGATGCCCAGCCGCACGCCGCGCATGCCCAGCATCGGGTTGTATTCGCGCAGCGCATCCACGCGGCGGGTCACGTCGGACACGGGCAGGTCCAGTGCCTCGGCCAGTTCGCGCTGGCCTTCGCGGTGGGCGGGCAGGAATTCGTGCAGGGGCGGGTCCAGCAGGCGGATGCAGACGGGTTTGCCCTGCATGATGCCGAACAGTTCGACAAAATCCTCGCGCTGCATGGGCAGCAACTGGCCCAGGGCCTCGGCCCGGTCTTCGGAGGTATCGGCAAAGATCATCTCGCGCATCACCGTCAGGCGTTCCTGTTCAAAGAACATGTGTTCGGTGCGGCACAGGCCAATGCCCTGCGCATTGAACTTGCGGGCGATGCGGGCGTCGGCGGGGGTGTCGGCGTTGGCGCGGATGCCCATGTCGCAGGCCTGATCGGCCCATTCCATCAACTGGCGAAACGCGCCGTCCAGCGCGGGTTCCAGCATTCTGGCCGTGCCTGCCAGCGCCTGACCGGCGGTGCCGTCGATGGTGATCACATCGCCTTCCTTGAACACACGCCCGTCTTCGGCGGTGATGATCTTGTCGCGGCGGTCAACCTCCATCCCCATGGCACCCACCACGCAGGGCAGGCCAAGACCGCGGGCGATCACGGCGGCGTGGCTGGTCATGCCGCCTTTGGCCGTCAGCACCCCGACAGCGGCGTTCATGCCGCGCACGTCTTCGGGGGTGGTTTCGCGGCGCACAAGGATGCAATCTTCGCCCCGGGCCTGACTGGCCTGTGCGGCATTAGCGGAAAACACGATGCGCCCGCTGGCGGCACCGGGGCTGGCGGCGATGCCCTGCTGGAACACATCGCGCGGGCCTTCGGGATCAATCTGGTGGTGCAGCAATTCGCTAAGGGCGCGCGGTTCGATCCGCATCAATGCCTCTTCGCGGCTGATGATCCCGTCCTTGGCGAGCGCTACGGCAATCCGCACCGCCGCACGCGCACGGCGGGGGATGCGCACCGCGTCCAGAATATGCAGGCAATTGTTCGAGATGGTGAATTCGATCTGCATTTCCTCGCGCAGACGCTGGCGGGAAATCTCGCCGTATTGTTTCAGTTTGGCAAAACAGTCGGGGCACAGATCCTCGAGCGATGGGCCGCGATCATCATGGGTCAGATAGAGCGCGCCCTTTTCCTGTGTAAGGGCATCGCGCCCCTGACTCTGGCTAAGGTAGCGGCCCTTGATCCGTGGCAATCCGGTGATGTCGTCGGCAAACTGGATCACACCCGAGCCACATTCGCCCTTGCCCACGCCTAATGCCATTTGCTGCACGATCAGTCCCAGCCCCGCGTCTGCAGGTGCGCCTTTGGCTTGGCGCAACAGGCGGGCGGTGGTGCCTTCCCAAGCGCGGGCCATGGAACGCAACACGTCGGACAGCTGTTTGGCAGGGTCTTGCGGGAATTCGGCGTCGGTTTCGTCCTGATAGGCGTGCAGCATATCTTGCAGCGCCTCACTGGTCGGGTTGTCCGGCAACTCGAACATATCGGGGTCCAGTCGGGCGACGTGGACGGCAAAGGCCTGAATGAAGCGCAGGTAAAGCGCGTTGGCGGCCGCATCACCCAGCTCTTGTGTTAGTTCCTTATGACGCTGAGTGTTCATGCCGATATTCAGGATTGCACCGGGGCCACCCCAATCCGGGTCTTCCGAACTGGGCCGCACCGAGACCAGCGCATCGCCGAAACTGTTGATCATCGCGTCTGTGTTGGCGGGGTCGCCGGCGGCGATGGCGTGTACGGCATCAAAGGACAGGGCAAGGGTTTTGGGCACCGGCATATCCAGCCGGATCAGCCGTTGCAGGCATTTCGCCCGTCCGCCGTGGGTGTTGTTGGCGATCGGGGCGGTCTGGGTGATTTCGGTGAACCCGGGGATGTTGGATTGCTGTTGCACGGTGTCGCCTTTCCTTGCGCTATGGGTAGCATAGCGTTTGTGGAAGTCGAGACAAAAGAGATTCTATGCCTGCGGCGCGGATATTTGTGCCATTTGGAAGGGGCAATTACCCTTCGATTTTGGACAGGTCGGCGACCGAGGTGCAGATCTTGCGGATTTGCGACAGCAGATTCAGGCGGTTGCGGCGGATGGTGGCGTTGTCGGTGTTGACCTGAACGGCCTCGAAAAACGCGTCAATGGGGCTGCGCAGTTTGGCCATTTCGGACATGGCGGTGGCGAAATCCTCTTGCTCCAGGGCGGGCGTGATGGCGGTTTCAGCGGCGTCCAGTGCCTTGAACAGCGCGCGTTCCTCATTGGTTTCGGCGAATTTGATGTCGGCGCCGTATGAATATTCCACGCCGTCTTTCTTTTCCTCGGCCGACAGGATGTTGGAGGCGCGTTTATAGCCTTGTAACAGGTTTTCGCCGTCGTCGGTATTCAGGAAGGCTTGCAGCGCCTCGGCCCGTTTGACCAGCAGGGTCAGGTCGTCGTTGTTCGGCATGGCAAGACAGGCGTCGATCACGTCGTGGGTGATGCCTTTGTCCTTTAGATAGACCTTGAGGCGGTCGTGGAAGAAGGACAACAGGTCAGCCGATACATCGGGCACCTGGTCCTTTACTTTTGTCACATCCTCGGGGGCGTCACCGTCAAACCGATCCAGAACGGCATGGGCGGCGGCGCCGAAGACGCCATGCTCGGCAATTTCATGCAACATTTCCTGCAACAGGGTCATGGATATGTCATTGTTGCTTGCTGCGATTTCGTGGCGTAGAAGCTGGGTGTCGACGAAACGGTCAATGCTTATGCGAACGTTGTTCTCCAACACCAACCGAATAACCCCCAGCGCGGCGCGGCGCAGGGCGAAGGGGTCTTTGCTCCCCGTCGGTTTTTCATCAATAGCCCAGAACCCCGTCAATGTGTCGATCTTGTCGGCCAGCGCCACGGCGACGGAAACGGGTTCACCCGGCACATCGTCCGAGGGGCCAAGCGGCGAGTAATGTGCCTCACAGGCGTTGGCCACCTCTTGCGGCAGGTTTGCTGCCTGCGCGTAATAGCGCCCCATCAGCCCCTGCAATTCGGGGAATTCATAGACCATTTCGCTGGACAGATCGGCTTTGCAAACCTCGGCGGCCTGTTTGGCCAATGCAGGGTCGGCCCCGACCATCGGCGCGATTTCCTCGGCCAGCGCGGCGATGCGTTTCACCCGTTCGGCCTGTGTGCCCAGCTTGTTGTGGAAGGTGACATTGGCCAGTTTTGCGGTCATGTCGGAAAGCGGCGTGCGCAGGTCGTTTTCCCAAAAGAACTTCGCGTCGGACAGGCGCGCAAACAGCACCTTCTGGTTGCCCGCTAGGATGGTTTTGCCGTGATCGGTGGTTTCGCGGTTGGCCACGGTGACGAATTTCTCGATCCGGTCGGTTTTCGGGTTGCGCACGCTGAAGAATTTCTGGTGTTCGCGCATCGAGGTTTGCAGCACTTCAGGCGGCAGGCCCATGAAATCCTCGGCAATGTCGCCCGTCAGCACCACGGGCCATTCGACCAGTCCCGCGACTTCATTCAGCAGGCCCTTGTCCTCGACCACTTCCAGCCCTTGGGCAAAGGCCTGATTGGTGGCATCGTTCCAGATGTGGTCGGCGCGTTCCTGCGGGTTAAGGACAACATGCGCCTTGGCCAGTTTGGTGGAATAGTCGTCAAAGGACGCCACGCTAAAACGGGCAGGGGCCATGAAACGGTGGCCTTTGGTGCTGTCGCCTGCGGTGATGCCGTCGATGTCCAGCGGCACCACGGTTGCGCCGGCCTCGTCGCTTAAAATACAAAGGATCGAATGCAGCGGGCGCACCCAACGTAAGCTGCCAGCACCCCAGCGCATGGATTTTGGCCAAGGGAAATTGCGGATGGTTGTTTCCAGCACATGCGCGATGATCTCGGCGGCAGGGCGGCCCGGTTTTTCGATGATGGCAAAGTAAACCTGCCCCTTTTTGTCATCGCGCACTTCCAGATCATCGCGCGACACACCGGCGCCGCGCAGGAACCCTTCGATCGCCTTGTCCGGCGCATCCACGCGCGGGCCTTTGCGTTCCTCGCGGATGGTGGGGCTTTCGGTCAGCACACCCTCGACCGACAGCGCCAGACGGCGGGGGGTGGAAAAGGCACCGGCAGAGGCATAGGTCAGCCCCGCATCGACCAGCCCGTCGGTGACCAGACGTTTCAGATCCGCCGCCGCGCGCGCTTGCATACGGGCGGGGATTTCTTCGCTAAACAGTTCGATCAACAGATCAGGCATGGGTTATTCCGCAAATTTTTCGTTAAGTTGGTGCCAGATATAGGCGCGCCCGTCGGGATAGATGGCGACCACACGGTCAACCCCGTCCGAGATGTTTTTCTGCCCCAGAAACGGCAGGGCGATGCCGGCTTCCAGATCGGCACCGATGGTTTTGGCGTTATAGCAGCTGAACCAGCCCGGACCGATCAGCGGCTCGGCGTGTTCATAGGCGACATAGGTTTCGGTCAGCATGGATTGCGACATCGGCGTGGTGAAACAGCCGCGAAACCGGATCGGCGAGGAGCCACTGTCGATGCCTTCAAAATCGTCGGCGATGATTTCTTCCGGTTCGTTTGTTACCACCGAGGTCAGTTCGACCGTCACATCCTTGGCCGCGACCTCGTCATAAAAGGCGTAGACCTGAAGGTAATAAAGCACCGCACCGGCGGTCAAAGCGATGAACATGATCCCAAGCCCTACGATACGTCCGGTCATTGCGCCCACCCGCCTGCTTCGGTTTCAACAAAAGCATCGGCGCATTTTTTGGTCAGCGCCCGCACACGGCCGATATAGGCCTGACGTTCCGTCACCGAAATTACCCCGCGGGCGTCCAGCAGGTTGAACAGGTGGCTGGCCTTGATCGCCTGATCATAGGCCGGATGCACCATCACGATGCGCTTGCCGGTCTTGGGATCGTCATAGGGGCGGTCGAGGATGTCGGCACAGGCGCTTTCCGCCTCTTCAAACTGTTTCAGCAACACATCGGTATTGGCCACATCGAAATTCCAGCGGGAATATTCCTGTTCGGTCTGTTTGAACACATCGCCATAGGTCAGCGGGATTGGCGCGTTTGGGTCGTTATAGGGCATGTCCATCACATGATCGACGCCCAGAACATACATCGCCAGACGTTCCAGCCCGTAGGTCAGCTCGCCGGAAACCGGATGGCAATCATGCCCGCCGACCTGCTGGAAATAGGTGAATTGCGATACTTCCATGCCGTCGCACCAGACCTCCCAGCCCAGACCCCATGCGCCCAGCGTGGGGGATTCCCAGTCGTCCTCGACAAAGCGGATGTCGTGCAGCTCCATGTCGATGCCGATGGCCTGAAGGCTGCCCAGATACAGCGCCTGAAGGTCGGGCGGCGAGGGTTTGATCAGCACCTGATACTGGTAGTAATGCTGCAAACGGTTGGGGTTTTCGCCGTAACGCCCGTCGGTGGGGCGGCGCGAGGGCTGCACATAGGCAGCGGCCCAAGGCTTGGTTCCCAGACTGCGCAGGGTGGTGGCGGGGTGGAAGGTGCCCGCGCCCACTTCCATGTCATAGGGCTGCAACATGGCACAGCCCTTGGAGGCCCAATAGGACTGCAAGCGCAGGATGATTTCCTGAAAGCTGCGTGGTTTGGCGGGTTTATCGGTCATCATGGCCTCGGATCGGGTTTCGCTTGGGTTGGTACCAAATAGGCAATGTGACGGGGGGGGTCAATTGGGGAGTTTGGCCCTATTCCACCGGCAACACAAACTCGGCCGCTTCGGCGCGGGTCAGTTGTTCGCCCTGTTTGCGTTTCATCAGCACTTCGCGGGCACGGGCATACTGGTCGTCCTGCCAGAACATCATGCAACCATTACAGCCCTTGCCACAGCACCCCTCGACCCCGACGCGGTTGGTTTTGAAACGGCGGTCATTGGTGTTTTCGCCAATCTTCTCGACCAGTTCATCGCGGCGTTTGGAATAGGCCTTTTCGTTTTCCTTGCCGTTGATTTCCAGCCCCTGGGTCAGCTTGTCCAGCCGGATGCGGGCCCATTGTTCCTCGGTCAGGGCGCGTTCCTTGCGCATCACGCTATACTGCGGGAAACGGGCGCGCAGCACCTCGGGGTCTTCGTGGTCAAACAGGGAAAACGGGATGCGGACGGTGGTGCGGGTACCGCCGTGGATCACGTCTTTCTTCTCGCCAGTCGCCGCGTCCTCGAAATCATACATCCGCAGCAGCACGGTTTCGCGTGCAATGGGGGATACGAATTCCAGCACTTCGCCAGCTTCCAGCTTGTTTTTTACCTCGACCAGAAAGGCGTCTTCGGTCACCTCCGACACCACGCCGGCGTATTCCCACTGGGCCATGGCGGCGGTGTGTTCATAGTCGTGGGCGTAATTGGTCAGGCGGCCATCGTGGAAGGCCAGCGTGTAGCCGCGGTTGCCGACCGATTCCAGTTCACGCATGTAGGGCAGGGGGTTCCAGTTTTCGGGGTCTGCGTAATAATCGTCAATCGCCATGCGGTAGGCCCGCGCGACGATGGCGGCGTAATATTCCGACTTGCCGCGCCCCTCGACCTTCAGGCTGTCCACGCCGATGCGCAGATATTCGTCCAGTTTGGGCATGATACACAGGTCTTTGGAATTCAGGATGTAGGAACCGCGCGAGTCCTCCTCGATCGGCAGCAGATCGCCGGGGCGACAGCCTTCTTCCAACAGGAATTCGAACATATCGGCGTTTTCGTCGGTGACGTTCAATTCCTGCACGGTGCCGTCTTTCAGGCGCAGGTGGAATTTGTAGTTCCAGCGACACGAGTTGGCGCAATTGCCCTGATTGGCACCGCGTTCGGACATGAAATTGGACAGCAGGCAGCGGCCCGAATAGGTCATGCACATGGCGCCGTGAACAAAGGCTTCCAGCTTGATATCAGGGCATTCTTTGCGGATTTCGCACAGTTCGCTGAATGAAACTTCGCGGGCCAGAACCACCAGTTCGGCCCCCAGATCCTGCCAGAATTTCACTGACAGCCATGACGACACATTGCTTTGGGTCGAGATGTGCAACGGCAGTTCCGGTGCGTGGGTTTTGACGAACTGGAACACGCCGGGGTCGGCGATGATCAAGCCGTCGGGTTTCACTTTTCGAACAGTTTCCACATATTCGCGCAGTTTGGGGATGTCCTTGTTATGGGAAAACAGATTCAGCGTCAGATAGGCGCGTTTGCCGTGGGCATGGCAGAATTCCACCCCTTCGATCACGTCTTCCAGCGAAAACTGCGACTTGGTTCGCAGGGACATATCCGGTGTGCCCAGATAAACGGCATCGGCCCCGTAAAGGATTGCCATCTTCAGTTTACGCAGATTGCCTGCGGGCATAAGAAGTTCGGAACGGTGCGGTTGCGTCATCGTATGGGTGCCATAAATCAGGGGAATTCAGGGCCTTTTACACGGGTTTGCGCGGTTTGCCAATCGGGGGGCTATGGTTAAATATTTTTAATGTTCAGCACACTTGAACCATGCAGGCCGCGACCTATTTCAGTGTCACAAAGCTCTTGATACTGGATTGCGGTCACGCTGTTCACTATTCGGGGGTTTCCCGTCGGCTGATCGTCCAGATCGGGGGTGCAACGCATTGATAGATGCAAACCCTTGAAAGGAACGAAAAATGTTGAACTGGAAAAATAATGTAATGGCACTGGCGCTGGCATCCCTGGCGGCAACCCCGCTGGCTGCACAGGATACGGACAATGATGCCAAAGCGACCGAAAACGCGGCTGCCGAAACGCAGGCCCGCGAACAGGCAAGCCCCGCGATTGACGAGGCCGTCGCGGCCCTGACCGAAACCGGCAATGCCCTGAAAGCACTGGAAGACGGCAAAAACGACGAAGCTGCCGCCGCGCTGGAACGGGCCATCGGCAAGCTGGAAGTGGTGCTGACACAGCATCCCGAACTGGCGCTTGCGCCTGTGGATGTCAGCTCGACCGTGGTGGATATTACTGCCAGCCCGGCGGTGATCACCAAGGCGCGCAAAGAGGCATTGCGCCTGATGAAGGACGACCAGTTGCAACTGGCCCGCCCGATCATCAATAATCTGGCCAGTGAAGTGGTGGTGCGCACCACCAGCATCCCGCTGGCAACCTATCCGCTGGCGCTGAAATCGGCGGCGGCACTGGTCAAGGACGGCAAGGTGGATGACGCCAAGGCTGTTCTGGCGCAGGGTCTGGGCACATTGGTTGTCGAAGAAGTGGTCAGCCCGCTGCCGCTGTTGCGCGCCGCTGTTCTGATCGACCATGCCAAGGCGCTGAGCGAAAAGGAAGATCGCAGCGACGAGGAAAACAAAACCCTTGCGGGTCTGCTGGATGCGCTTGATCTGGAAATCGCCAAGGGCGAGGCCCTGCAATACGGTGGAAAGGATGCCTTCGAGCCGCTGAAGGACGAAATGAAGGAAATCCGCAAGGCCACCGGTGACGGCGGTTTCGGCAAGGGTTTCTTTGACAAGCTGAGCGGGTTGTTTGACGGTCTGGGGAAATCCCATAACGAGGCCGCAGGCAACTAGGGTCAAGCAACGGTGAGCAAAAGGGGGCGCGTCCGGTTTTTTCCGGCGCGCCCCTTTTATGTTTGCGTGTAACGGGTTAGCCAGGCATCCACCAAGGTCGTTTCGGCATTGCTCAGGCTTTGGGCCCTTGGATAGACCGGTTTGGCACGGTCATTCAGAACCGGCGCATGCCAGCCGTCGGTGGTGTCGAAAAACCGTGCAACGCCTTCTTCCCCGAATTCGGTCAGATAGCCCTGAACGACGACATCCAGATAGGACAGCAGAATCGGATTTTCGGGGGTCGGGGGGTGGTGGGCGTCAGGTGCGATAGCGTAAATCGCCACCTCGGGGTCGTGGTTTACCTCGTGGCGCACCTGACGGGTGGCGTCCTGCCGCAAATAGGCGCGTTCGCGGATGTCCAGCGCCTGCCAGTCACTATTAGGGACTGCGGCAATTAGCCCGTCGATGGTGCAATCCGCATCCGGCACCGCCGTCAGGTAACACAGATCGCGCAGGGGGCTGCGCCGCCACGCCCGCCGCCAGCCGGTAATCTGTGCCGGATGGGCCTGTTCATAATCATGCGTTTTCCGGTTCACCAGCGAGCCGTAGCCAAAGAAAAAAGGGTCTATCATGGGGAATGTTTTGCATTTGTATACTCCCGAATACAACCCCTTGCGATGGGGCGAATGCTGGTCTAACGTGCCCCCGTCAACGTCGGGAGAATCTGGCAAATACCGCCAGTGCCGAAGGAGCATGCGCCCCGCTAAACTCTCAGGCCCCATGGACCGACGATTGGCAGTGAAGACTCTGGAGAGTGGCACCAAATGGTGCCCGCCGAAGGGATAGCGATCTCAGGCGCAAGGGACAGAGGGGGCATCAACCGGCGGCCATTGGTCCGCCTGAATTGATGCCGGACGAATTTACCATCCGGTTGGCGATATATTGGGGGCGACGCATGTCTGATCTGAAACGAACCGGTCTTTATGATCTGCATCTGGAACTGGGCGCGAAAATGGTGCCCTTTGCGGGCTATGAAATGCCCGTGCAATATCCGGCGGGCGTGATGAAGGAACACATCCACACCCGCGAAAACGCCGGCCTGTTCGACGTCAGCCATATGGGGCAGGTGCTGGTGCGGCCCAAATCCGGCGATGTGGCCGATGCCGCACTGGCGTTCGAAACCCTTGTGCCGGTGTCGCTGCTGGCGCTGAAAGAGGGGCGGCAGCGTTATGCGATGTTCACCAATGACGCGGGCGGGATCATGGATGACCTGATGGTCGCCAACCGGGGCGATCACCTGTTCGTTGTGGTGAACGCGGCCTGCAAGGAGGCCGACATCGCGCATATGCGGGCCAACCTGTCGGACAGTTGCGACATCGAGGTGATCGGCGACCGCGCCCTGTTGGCATTGCAAGGGCCGCTGGCCGAGGCCGCATTGAACGGTATTGCCCCCGTGGCCGATATGAAATTCATGGATGTGGCGATGGTGCCGTCCGAATTCGGCGACCTGTGGGTGTCGCGTTCGGGTTATACCGGCGAGGACGGGCTCGAGATTTCCGTGGTCGATGATAGGGCTGTCGCCTTTGCCCGCGCCCTGCTGGCGGCGGAAGGGGTCGAGCCGATCGGCCTTGGTGCGCGCGACAGTCTGCGGCTGGAAGCGGGGCTTTGCCTTTATGGAAACGACATCGACGAAACAACGTCACCTGTCGAGGCTGCACTGGAATGGGCCATGCAAAAGGTGCGCCGCAAAGGCGGCGCGCGCGAAGGGGGCTTTCCGGGTGCGGACCGTATCCTGAACGAACTGGAAAACGGCACCACCCGCCGCCGTGTCGGCATCCTGCCCGAAGGCCGCGCCCCGATGCGCGCGCATACCCTGCTGTTCGCCAGCGAGGATGCGAGCGAGCCGATGGGCGAGGTCACATCCGGTGCCTTTGGCCCGACCATCGCACGGCCCATGTCGATGGGCTATGTGGCCACAGAATTTGCCGAAACCGGCACCCGTATTTTCGCCGAGGTGCGGGGCAAGCGCCTGCCCGCCACCATTGCGGATATGCCGTTCCGCCCCTCGACCTACAAACGCTAATCAACAGGAGAAATAGCAATGAAATTTACCGAAGAACACGAATGGCTGCGCGTTGAAGGCGACGTTGTGGTCGTAGGCATCACCGAACACGCCGCCGAACAGCTGGGCGATGTGGTGTTTGTCGAGCTGCCCGATACCGAAACCGAAGTGGTCAAGGACGACGAGGTCGTGGTGATTGAATCGGTCAAGGCCGCGTCGGATATTCTGGCCCCGATCGACGGCGAGATTGTCGAGGTGAACGAAGCCCTTGTAGACGATCCCGGCAAGGTGAACGAGGATCCACAGGGGGATGCGTGGTTTTTCAAGATGAAAGCCGCCGATCTGTCACAACTGGACGATATGATGGACGAAGCGGCCTACAAGGCCTTTATCGGCTGATCACGCTGAACCCGACGCTCATCAACCCTGACCGGGTTTCTTCGCTGAATGAAGAGCGCCCGTCAGGGGCGATGAATGCCTGTTTGCTATTGGAGAACACCCATGCCTTTCACCCCCACCGATTACCTGCCCTATGATTTTGCCAACCGCCGCCACATTGGCCCCTCGCCCGAGGAAATGGCCGAAATGTTGCAGGTGCTGGGGGTCGAGACGCTGGACGAGCTGATCGACCAGACCGTGCCGGCATCCATCCGCACCAAAGAGCCGCTGGAATTCGGTAAACCCAAATCCGAGCGCGAATGGCTGTGGTATGCGCGGCAGGTCGCCAAGAAAAACAAAGTGTTCACCACGATGATCGGTCAGGGATATTACGGCGCGATCACCCCGCCGGCGATCCAGCGCAATATTCTGGAAAATCCGGCGTGGTATACCGCCTATACCCCCTATCAGCCGGAAATTTCGCAGGGGCGGCTAGAGGCATTGCTGAACTTCCAGACCATGGTGTCCGATCTGACCGGCCTTGAGGTTGCCAATGCGTCCCTGCTGGACGAATCCACGGCCGCGGCCGAAGCCATGACCATGGCGCAGCGGGTGGCCAAATCAAAGGCCAAGGCGTTTTTCGTCGATGAAAACTGCCATCCGCAAAACATCGCGGTGATCAAAACCCGCGCCGAACCACTGGATATCGAGGTGATTGTGGGCAATCCTGACGATCTGGATGCCTCGCAGGTATTTGGCGCGGTGTTCCAGTATCCCGGCACCTATGGCCATCTGCGCGATTTCACCGCCGAAATGGAGGCACTGCACGAAGCCAAGGCGATTGGCATCGTCATTGCCGACCCGATGGCCCTGACCCTGCTTAAGGAACCCGGCGCGATGGGGGCCGATATTGCTGTGGGATCAACCCAGCGGTTCGGGATTCCCTTGGGCTATGGTGGCCCGCACGCCGCCTATATGGCCTGCAGGGACAAGATGAAGCGCGCGATGCCGGGCCGGATTATCGGCGTGTCTATCGACAGCCACGGCAAACCTGCCTACCGTCTGTCGCTACAAACCCGCGAACAACATATCCGGCGCGAAAAGGCCACCTCGAACGTCTGCACCGCGCAGGCTTTGCTGGCCGTTATGGCGTCGCTTTATGCGGTGTTCCACGGACCAAAGGGTTTGCGGGCGATTGCCCAGCGGATCCATCGCAAAACCGTGCGTCTGGTGCGCGGGCTCGAGGATGCGGGCTTTGTGATCGAGCCTGCGAATTTCTTTGACACCATCACCATCGAGGTCGGCCCGCTGCAAGGGGCGATTTTCAAGGCGGCAGCGGATCAGCGGATCAACCTGCGCAAAATCGGCAAGACGAAATTGGGGATTTCGCTGGATGAAACCACCCGTTCGGATACGTTGAAACGGCTGTGGCGTGCCTTTGGCATTGAACGCACGGACGAGGACCTGTCGCCGGAATACCGCATACCTGAAAACCTGTTGCGGACCTCGGATTACCTGACCCACCCCGTGTTCCACATGAACCGCGCCGAAACCGAAATGATGCGCTATATGCGCCGTTTGGCGGACCGTGATCTGGCGCTGGACCGGGCGATGATCCCGCTGGGGTCCTGCACGATGAAACTGAATGCGGCGGCGGAAATGATGCCGCTGTCATGGCCGGAATTTGCCAATATCCATCCACTGGCGCCGGCCGATCAGGTGGCGGGCTATACCGAACTGGTTGAGGATCTGTCGGACAAGCTGTGCCTGATCACCGGCTATGACGCGATGTCGATGCAGCCCAATTCCGGTGCGCAGGGCGAATATGCCGGCCTGCTGACCATCAACGGTTATCACCGCGCCAATGGCGAAGAGCACCGCAATATCTGTCTGATTCCGGTCTCGGCCCATGGCACCAATCCAGCCAGTGCGCATATGGCGGGGATGAAGGTGGTGGTGGTGAAATCGGCTGAAAACGGCGATATCGACGTTGAGGATTTCCGCGCCAAGGCCGAAGCGGCGGGTGAAAATCTGGCCGCCTGTATGATCACATACCCCTCCACCCATGGCGTGTTCGAGGAAACCGTGCGCGAGATTTGCGACATCACCCATGAATTCGGCGGGCAGGTCTATATCGACGGGGCGAATCTGAATGCGATGGTGGGTCTGGCCAAACCGGGCGATGTGGGCGGCGATGTCAGCCACCTGAACCTGCACAAGACATTTGCCATCCCGCATGGCGGCGGCGGCCCCGGCATGGGTCCGATCGGCGTCAAGGCACATCTGTCCCCGTATCTGCCCGGCCATCCGGTGGGCGGCGAAGGGGCTGTTTCGGGGGCGGATTTCGGTTCGGCCTCGGTTCTGGTGATCAGCTGGGCCTATGTGATGATGATGGGAGGTGCCGGCCTGACGCAAGCGACCAAGGTTGCGATCCTGAACGCCAATTACATCGCCAAACGTCTGGAAGGCGCGTTTGACGTGCTGTTCAAGGGTAAGGGCGGGCGCGTGGCGCATGAATGTATTCTGGACACCCGCCCGTTTGACGAAAGCGCCCATATCACAGTGGACGACATTGCCAAACGGCTGATTGATTCCGGTTTCCATGCCCCGACAATGAGCTGGCCGGTGGCGGGCACCCTGATGGTAGAGCCGACCGAAAGCGAAACCAAGGCCGAACTGGACCGGTTCGTCAAGGCGATGCTGTCGATCCGCGAGGAGATCGCGGCAATCGAGCGCGGCGAGATGGACGCCGAGAACAACCCGCTGAAACACGCGCCGCACACGGTGAACGATCTGGTGGCGGATTGGGACCGGTCCTATAGCCGCGAACAGGGCTGTTTTCCGCCGGGGTCTTTCCGCGTTGACAAATACTGGCCGCCGGTCGGGCGGGTCGACAACGTCTATGGCGACCGCCATCTGGTCTGCACCTGCCCGCCGCTGGACAGCTATAGCGACGAGGGCTAGGCAGGCGATCCGAAACGATCTATAGCGGGGGCAATGCGTATATTCATTGCCCTCGATTTGCCCGACCCGTTGCTGGATCAACTGACAGCATTGCAGGCGGGCCTGCCCGCCGGTGCGCCATCAAAGCGCGAAACATTACATCTGACATTGGCCTTTGCCGGGGATCACCCGCAAGAACAGGTCGAAGCCCTGCACGACGAGTTGTCGCTGATCAAGGCACCGGCGTTCGAGGTGCAACTGTCGGGGCTGGGCACCTTTGGCAATAGCAGCCCGACGTTGTTGTATGCGGGGGTTGCGGAAAATCCGGCGTTGGCGGAATTACAGCGCAAGGTGGTGTCGGCAATCCGGCGCACGGGCTTGCCGGCCCCCAAGGAGAGGTTTCACCCGCATGTCACATTGGCGCGGTTCCATCGTGCGGTGGATGCGCGCGAACTGGCGCATTTGGGGGAATATCTGGCGATGCACGAAGGGTTCCGCCCGCCTGCGTTTCCGGTAACATCTTTTGTGCTGTTTCAATCCACGTTGCACCCGCAGGGGGCGCGCCATGACGAATTGGCGCACTATGCGCTGGCGTGGTCTTGACACGGCTCATGGATGGGTGAATTTTGCGCAGTATGGGGCCGTAGCTCAGTTGGGAGAGCGCGTCGTTCGCAATGACGAGGTCGTCGGTTCGATCCCGATCGGCTCCACCAGTTTCCAGTTTAGCGGAGGCCCCGTGCGGGGCCGCATAATATCTCGGCCCCACAGGGGGGCCTCGGGTCTGCCTGCGGCACAGGTATTTCAGGCAAGAAGAAGTCAGGCAGAAAGGTAATCCGACAGGGTTTTGGTTTCCTGTTCATTCAGGCGCAAGCCGATTTTGGAGCGGCGCCACAGGATGTCATCGGCAGATATTGCGAATTCACGATTCCGCAGCCAGTCAACCTCGCGGGCATAGAGGTTCCAGCCAAAGTGCTGGCCAAGGCTGTTTGGCGAGGAGGCATCGCCCATCATATCAAACACATCCGTGCCATAGGCGCGCAGCAGGCGTTTGGCCCATTTTTTATCCAGAAACGGATAGCGTTTGCGGATGTCGGCCAGCAGGTTGTCCACGCCATCCACCGGAAAATCACCGCCGGGCAGGGGGACGCCTTCGGTCCATTTTCCGGGCATGTCGGGGAAGAAGGGGGCGAGTTTGCCAAGCGAGGTTTCGGCCAGTTTGCGGTAGGTGGTGATCTTGCCGCCAAAGATGTTCAGCAGCGGGGCCACGGGGGATTCATCTGCCAGCGTGATCACGTAATCGCGTGTGGCGGCGGTGGCCGAGGAGGCACCATCGTCATAAAGCGGGCGCACGCCGGAATAGGTCCAGACGATTTGATCGGTTGTCACGGGCTGTTTGAAATAGTTCGAGGCAAAGGCGCAGAGGTATTCCTGCTCCTGTGGGGTGCAAACGGCAGGATCGTCGGCATGATTATGCGGTGCGTCCGTGGTGCCAATCAGGGTGAAATCGGTTTCATAAGGGATGGCGAATATGATGCGCCCGTCCGTGCCCTGAAAGAAATAGGCGCGATCATGGTCAAACAGGCGTGGCACAATGATATGGCTGCCGCGCACAAGGCGGATGCTTTGGCGGGTTTGGAGGTTTAGCGGGCCGGTCAGCAGGTCCTTGACCCACGGCCCACCGGCGTTGATCAGGGCGCGGGCGCTGTGGATTTCGGTTTCGCCGGTTCGGGTGTTTTCGGTGGTGATCTGCCACAGATCATTCACCCGCTCGGCCTTGATCACCTTGGCGCGGGTCATGATCTGCGCGCCGCGGTTGGCGGCATCGACAGCGTTCAGGGTGACAAGGCGGGAATCCTCGACCCAGCAATCGGAGTATTCGTAAGCCTTGCGGAATTTCGGGTTCAGCGGCGCGCCTGCCGGGTCAATGGTCAGGTCCAGCGTGCGGGTGCCGGGCAGGATTTTGCGATGGCCCATATGGTCATACATGAACAGCCCCAACCGGATCAGCCACGCCGGGCGGCGGCCCTTCATCCACGGCATCACAAAGGATAGCAGTTTTGAGGTGGGCGTGTCGTTTTCGAAGCGCATGTCCTTGTGATAGGGCAGCACGAAACGCATCGGCCACGAGATATGCGGCATGGCCCGCAGCAGGGTTTCGCGTTCTTTCAGGGCTTCGCGCACCAGCCGGAATTCGAAATATTCAAGATAGCGCAAGCCGCCGTGAAACAGTTTGGTCGAGGCCGAAGAGGTGGCCGACGCCAGATCGTTCATTTCCGCCAGGGCCACTGACATCCCGCGTCCGGCTGCATCGCGGGCAATGCCGCAACCGTTGATGCCGCCGCCGATGATGAACAGGTCATAGGGCGTTGTTTGCGGGGTGGTGTCGGGCGTTTTCATCCGGATTTCCTGACCATTTGCGGGCGGTTACAGAAGGAATGACTAGCACAGGATTGCGGGTGTCACCAGAGCATTGCCCCGGTGACGTTACGCAGTGTTGCAGGGAAAATATCGGCGCGCGATCAGCTTTTGATCAGCCCCATGCTTTCGAGTTTCAGCAGCACCTGATGGGCGCAATTATAGACCTCGACGTTTTCGGTTTCAACCCGCAATTCGGGGTTTTCCGGCACTTCGTAGGGGTCGGAAATACCGGTAAATTCCTTGATCTTGCCTTCGCGGGCCAGTTTGTACAAACCCTTGCGGTCGCGGCGTTCGCATTCTTCGATGCTGGTAGAAACATGAATCTCGATAAAGGCGCCGAATTGCTCGACGTCCTCACGCACCGCACGGCGGGTTGCGGTGTAGGGGGCGATCGGGGCGCAGATGGCGATGCCGCCGTTCTTGGTGATTTCAGAGGCGACATAGCCGATGCGGCGGATGTTCAGGTCGCGGTGTTCCTTGGAAAAACCAAGTTCGGACGACAGGTTTTTGCGCACAACATCGCCATCCAGCAATGTGACGGGGCGGCCGCCCATTTCCATCAGTTTCACCATCAGCGCGTTGGCGATGGTGGATTTGCCGGAACCGGAAAAGCCGGTGAAAAACACGGTAAAGCCCTGTTTGTGGCGGGCGGGCTTGGTTTTGCGCAGTTCCTCGACCACCGCCGGAAAGGAAAACCATTCCGGAATTTCCAGACCTTCGGACAGGCGGCGGCGCAGTTCGGTGCCGGAAATGTTCAGGATGGTGACATCATCCTTGATCTCGTCAGCCGGCTCATATTGGGCGCGTTCCTGCACATAGACCATATGTTTGAACGGCACCATTTCGATGCCCATTTCGTCCTGATTCTGGCGGAACAATTCCTGCGCGTCATAGGGGCCGTAGAAATCCTGCCCAGCGGAATTCTTGCCGGGGCCGGCGTGATCGCGACCAACGATAAAATGGGTGCAGCCGTGGTTTTTGCGGATCAAACCGTGCCACACGGCCTCGCGCGGGCCGGCCATGCGCATGGCAAGGTTCAGCAGGCTCATTGTGGTGGTGGATTGCTGGTATTGATCCAGCACCGCCTCGTAACAGCGCACGCGGGTGAAATGGTCGATGTCGCCCGGTTTGGTCATGCCGACGATCGGATGGATCAGCAGATTGGCCTGTGCCTCGCGGGCGGCGCGGAAGGTCAGTTCCTGATGGGCGCGGTGCAGCGGGTTCCTTGTTTGAAACGCCACCACCTTGCGCCAGCCCAGCTTGCGGAAATAGGCGCGCAATTCGTTCGGGGTGTCGCGGCGGGCCTTGAAATCGTAATGCACGGGGGGCTGGATGCCGGTGACGGGGCCGCCCAGATATATTTTACCGGCGGTGTTGTGCAGGTAATTCACGGCAGGGTGGGCCAGATCATCGGCGCCGAATACTTTTTCGGCCTCATTCGATTTGTTGGGCTGCCATTTGTCGGTTACCGACATGATCGCCAGAATAACACCTTCGGCGTCGCGCAGGGCAATGTCCTGCCCTTCCTTGATCCCTTCGGCGAACTTTTCGTCCACATCCAGCGTGATCGGCATGGGCCATAAGGTGCCATCGGCCAGACGCATGTTTTCAACAACGCCTTCGTAATCCTCTTGGCCCAAGAACCCCTTTAGCGGGTTGAAGCCGCCGTTCATCAGCAATTCAATGTCGCAAATCTGGCGCGGGGTCAGATCCCAGGACGGCAGATCGCCGGCTTCGACCTTCAGCTTCTGTGCGCTTTCATAGGAAACATAAAGCTCGGGGATGGGGGCGAGGATGGGCATGGACATATGAAAACTCTCGATCTGGTTACGGCGGTGTTACATCAGGAATGATTTTCGCGCAAATAGCGCGGGATTGTGACGAAATACAAGCAAAGGCTTGAAGGTTTCGTGAAAGAGGGCAAAAAGTTTTGAATTTCGTGTGGCAGAAGAACATCATTTCCCTTCCCGCAAAATCTACGGGAAGGAATGTTCGGTGATGGTGGTCAGTTTTCCTGTTCGGCCAAGAAATGCTCGGCCTCAAGTGCTGCCATACAACCCATGCCGGCCGATGTGACCGCCTGACGGAATTTGTAATCGGTCAGATCACCCGCCGCGAAGACACCGGGAACCGAGGTGGCCGTGCTGTCGGGTTTGGTCACAACATAGCCGCCCATATGGGTTTCCAGCGTGTCCTTGACCAGTTCGTTGGCAGGCGCGTGGCCGATGGCGATGAACACGCCCTTGGCCGGAATCTCGGTGATCTCGCCGGTTTTGACGTGTTTGGCGCGCACGCCTGTGACGCCTTTGGGGTCTTCATCGCCCACGACCTCGACCAGTTCGTGATCCCACAGCGGCACGATCTTGTCATTCTTCATCAGCCGGTTGATCAGGATCTTTTCGGCGCGCAATTCGTCGCGGCGGTGGATCAGGGTCACTTTGGAAGCGAATTTTGTCAGGAACAGCGCTTCTTCTACGGCCGTGTTGCCACCGCCGACCACGACAATCTCCATGCCACGATAAAAGAAACCGTCGCAGGTGGCGCAGGCGGATACGCCAAAGCCCTTGAATTCTTCTTCGGTCGGCAGGCCCAGCCATTTGGCCCGCGCGCCGGTGGCCAGAATAACGGCATCGGCGGTGTAAGTGGTGCCGCTGTCGCCTTTGGCGGTGAAGGGGCGTTTGGAGATGTCCAGATCGGTGATGATGTCGGAGATGATCTCGGTGCCCATTGCAGCGGCGTGTTCCTGCATCTTCATCATCAGCTCTGGGCCCTGAACCTCGGTGAAACCCGGGAAGTTCTCGACCTCGGTAGTGGTGGTCAACTGCCCGCCCGGCTCGATCCCCTGTACCAGAATGGGTTCCAGCATGGCGCGGCTGGCGTAGATACCGGCGGTGTATCCGGTCGGGCCGGAGCCGATGATCAGAACTTTGGTATGGCGTGTCTCGGACATGGTTGCCCCCTTGTAAAACTATGGTTGGGCCAGATATAGGCGCAGGCGGCAGGCAGGAAAACCCCCCGTGTCCCCCATCGCGAGCAATTGACGCGGGGATTGCCGGTTTGGCAAGAAAATTACGCATTTGTGAAATATTGTTGCGCCTGAATGTTAGCGCGCATACAATCCGCGAAAATACCGATAGAGGAATACAATGGCAAATTCGAAACTGGATCCGATTGACCGGATGATTTTGGCCGAACTTCAGGCCGACGGGCGGATGACCAATGTGGAATTGGCCAAACGGGTCGGCATTTCCGCCCCGCCCTGCCTGCGCCGCGTGCGCACTTTGGAAGAAAACGGATATATTCGCGGTTATCATGCCGACGTGGACGCCCGCCAATTGGGGTTCGAAGTGCAGGTGTTCGCGATGGTTGGTTTGCAAAGCCAGGCCGAGGTGGACCTGTCGGCGTTCGAAGCGAAATGTCAGGACTGGCCGCTGGTGCGCGAATGCCACATGCTGAACGGCGAGGTGGATTTTATCCTGAAATGCGTGGCCCCCGATCTGTCCACTTTTCAGCGGTTTTTAACCGAAGACCTGACGTCGGCCGATAATGTGGCCAGTGTGAAAACATCACTGGTGATCCGATGCGCCAAGGATCAGCCGGGTGTGCCGTTTGAAGTGCTGGAAAAACGTCTGAACAAATCCGCCTGAACGAACCGGTAAGACAAACAAAAAGGCCACCCGTGACGGGTGGCCGTTTTTGTTCTCGACAGGTCTTGCCTTATGCGTTGGCAGATTTAGGCGACATGGATTGCAGTGCCCGTTTGGCGATCCATTCGGCACGACGTGCACCACGGGCCCAGGGCAGGGCGATTTCGTTCTTGGCTGTTTCGGCGATGATGTTGCCAATCAGGCTTTTCTGCTTTTTCATGTCGCACACTTTCAATTGTTAACCGTTTGATAGGTGGTTCGCTGTTGAACCGTTAAAGACACTATGAAGGGGCATTGGGGCAGCAGAATGACTGATTGCTGGAAATATCGGGAATGGTTTGAATTTTAACAGTTTCGATAGAAGTCTGCATCGGAGTCAGAAAAGATAAGTGAAAACAAAAGGCTATATGCCGATGCCTTGCTGCTGTATATGTTGGAAATCGTGGATTTAGGCCGAAATTGGGCGAAAATGGACATGTTCACGGCAGATTTTGACAAATCGGGCTAGATACGGATCACCGAAATCAGGCGGCCGTAATCGGCCTCTTTTTGATGCACGCTGCGGCGGTAGGAATAGAAACGCTCTGCATCGGAATAAGTGCAATAACGGGTCCATTCGGCATCGCCAATACCGGCTTCGCGCAGGCGGTGCAGGGCAAACAGGGGCAGATCGAATTGCACGCGATCCTCGTTACCGCCGGCAAAGAAACGGGCATATTCGGGATCATGCGCCATGAAGCTGTCCATGAATTCGGGGCCGACTTCGTAGGCGGCCTGACTGATGCAGGGACCGATGATGGCCACTGTGTTGCCGCGATCGGCACCAAGGGCCTCCATCGCTGCCAGCGTGTTTTCCAGCACGCCCCCCAGCGCCCCTTTCCAACCGGCATGGGCGGCGCCGACGACCCCTGCTTCGGAGTCGGCAAACAACACAGGCGCGCAATCGGCGGTCAGGATTCCCAGCGCCAGACCGGGGGTGGCGGTGACCATCGCGTCGGCCTTGGGCCGTTCACCCTGTGGTGCTTTGGTCAGGGTCAGCACCTCGGCGGAATGGTATTGAAATACGGTGGCCAGATCGTCGGGTTCCACCTCCATTGCCTCGGAAACGCGGGCGCGGTTCAGGGTGACGGCCTCGGTCTGGTCGGTCGAGCCAAAGCCGCAGTTCAGCCCCTGATAGATGCCGCTGGACGCGCCGCCACGGCGGGTAAAGAACCCGTGGCGAAAATTGGACAGGCTGTCGGCGGTCAGGATTTCAAGGGTCATGCGGTGAATCCGGCTGGGGGTGGGTGGCCATTGGGGTAGAGGGCGATTGCCTTGAATAAGGTCCCCATTTCGGTGGGGTCGGTCAAGCGTTTCAGGGCGCTCATGTGGGTTTCAAGCTGATCGCCGCTTAACCCCTGCGCCAGAACTTCGGCGCGCTGGGCAATGCCAAGGCGGGCCAGCAATTCGCCCTGCGGGATCAGTTTGCTGACCGGCGTGTGGGAAACGGCGGCCACGGCAAGGGCCTCGAAATCCACATGCGCGGTGATGTCGGCCTCGCCGGGGTGGGCAAGGACGCTGTCAAATTCATGGCCGCGCAGGGCTTGCAATGTGTCGCCCAAGGACCGCCAGTCACCATAGTCGATGAATAGCGCGGCCCCGCCGAAACGGGCAATCTGTTTGGCGATGTCTTCGGAAATGGCACCGGCGGCGGCGCAGACCTCAACCAGATCGCCTTCGCGGCAATCCTTGACGCGGTGGGTCAGGGCAGGGACATCGGTGGCGTCACCCGCGCCGAACACCAGCGCGCCATCCTCGACCCCGACGCGGCGTTCGCGCCAGCCTGCATCACCGGCAAAGATGAACTGGCGGATCGGCAGGGCGTCAAAGAATTCATTGGCCAGCAGGTAAAGCGGCCCATCGGGCAGGTTGCCGCTGGTCTGCACCCAGTTCACGTCATAGCCGTCCAGCGTTTCGCGCTGGATGTCGATCAGGGCGGGCGAGGCCTCGACCAGCGTGATTTTGGCCGCTGCATGAAAGCCGGACACGCCTTGGGTGGCGCGCAGAACATCGGCCATCAATGTGCCGCGACCGGGGCCAAGTTCGGCCAGCACGAATTCCTTGGGCGATCCCTGCTCCAACCACGATTGCGCCAGACACAGGCCCAGCAGTTCGCCGAACATCTGGCTGATTTCCGGTGCCGTGGTGAAATCGCCATCCGCGCCGAACGGATCACGGGTGGTGTAATAGCCGTGTTTTGGATGCAGCAGGCATTCGGCCATATAGTCGGCAATGCTGATGGGGCCGGTGTTGGTGATGCGGTCAATCAGGATCTTGGCCAGTGGCGTCGTCATGTACGTTTCCTTGCAAGCAGGATGAATATCAGGCCGATGGCGATCATGGGCAGGGATAATTGCTGGCCCTTGGTCAGGCCGAAGTCCCCGAACTGCATGACATAACCCATCGGGTTGGTCGCGGTGATGAATTGTGCATCAGCCTGCCGGAAGAATTCAACGATAAATCGCGACACACCGTAACCGGCGATGAACAGACCCATCAATTGGCCCGGTTTCTTTAGCCAGTCCCGACGCCAAGCAAGGAACAGCACCACTGCACCAAGGATCAGGCCTTCCATCGCAGCCTCGTAGAGTTGCGATGGGTGACGGGCGCAGGCACCGATCACATCAGGGCAATTCTGCGCGGCAATTCCGGGAAAAATCACGGCCCATGGCAGGGTCGAGGGACGGCCCCACAATTCGGCGCTGTTGAAGTTGGCCAGCCGCCCCAGCAGCAGGCCAACCGGTGCGGCCATTGCCATCAGATCGCCAAAGGACAGCATTTTGATGCCGTGTTTTTTGCAAAAGATCAGACCGGCGATCACGACGCCCAGAAAACCACCGTGGAACGACATGCCGCCATTCCATACTTGCAGGATTTCGGCGGGGTTTTGCAGGTAATAGGCGGGCTGGTAAAACAGCACAAAGCCAAGGCGGCCGCCAAGGATGATGCCAAGGATTGCCCATGTCAGGAAGGCTTCGAGCAATTCCGGTGTGGTCGGCGGTGTTTCATCACGCCACAGGCGCGGGGTGCGCACGGCGCGCAGCACGATGCGATAACCGATGATGATGCCGACGATATAGGCCAGCGCATACCAGCGCAGGGCAAAATCGAAACCACCGATGTCGATGGAAAAGATTTCGTTGCCGATGCCGGGGAAGGGGATCACGAATTGCATGTTTGTTTCCTGCCTGTTGTTTTGTGGTCAAGTCAACCTTGTGATTTGCCGATTGTCACCTCATATATGCGTTAACAGCAAAATTTGGAGGCCTCCATGCAAACTCGTAACAAAGTACTTGATGATATTTCCCATTTGTTCACCAATGCCATGGGTGTGGCGCAGGGGGCAAAAGACGAAGCAAACACAGCAATGAAAAGCTGGGTTGATCGCTGGATGGCGGATCGCGATTTCGTTTCGCGCGAGGAATTCGATGCGGTACGGGCGATGGCGCAAAAGGCGCGGGAAGAAAATGAGGCCCTTAAGGCCCGGCTGGACGCACTGGAAGCCAAAGCTGCCCCGAAGAAGAAAAAGCCGGCGGCCCGCACCAAGAAAGCCTGATCTGGCGGAGTGGGCTGACGCCCACGCTCTGATATCGGTAAAACCCCCTCTGGTCCCCCTGAAGGGGGAGGCGGTCGTGGATGGGGCTGTTTTTCGAGTTGCCGGTGTGGTGGCTGGTTTGGTGGCGGATGCCTCCGGCGGGGATATTTTTATAAAAGAGAAGCCTAAACAGATTGCCACCAGCGGGGGGGGGGGGATGCGGTTTGGCCCAGTGTGATGCGCTCGCCGATTTGCGGGGTGAGCAGGGGGGTGTTTTCCTGTTCGGCCAGTTCGGTGATCTGCTCCAGCGGTTCCTTCCAGGGGTGGAATGCCAGTTTGAAGGTGGAATTGTGGATCGGCATCAGGGTTTTGCCGCGCAGATCCTTGTGGGCCTGATAGGTTTGATCAGGCGTCATATGCACATAGGGCCACAGTGCGCTATAGGCGCCGGTTTCCATCAGGGTGATGTCGAAGCCACCGAAATGCTGGCCGATTTGTTTGAACCCGTCAAAATAGCCTGAATCCGAGCCAAAGAAGATTTTTCTACCGTTGTGTTGCAGCACGAAAGAGGCCCAAAGCGATTTGTTGTTGTCAAACAGCCCGCGCCCCGAGAAATGTTGCGACGGGGTGGCGGTCAGGGTGGTGTCGCCGTGGTTGTGTGATTGCCACCAGCCCAGTTCGGTGATGCGGGTTTCGGCCACGCCCCAGCGTTTCAGGTATTTGCCGGTGCCACGAGTGGTGATGAAATGCCCGACCTTGCCATTCAACTGTTTGATCGCGGATTTATCCAGATGGTCATAGTGGTTATGCGAGATGATCACGCCTGTGATATCGGGTAGGTCGGCGATGGTAATCGGCGTGTTGTGAAACCGTTTGGGGCCGGCAAGCCGGCTGGGCGAGGCGCGGTTGGAAAAGACCGGATCGGTCAGCCAGTAATCGCCCCCCAGTTTCAGCAGCACGGTTGAATGGCCCAGCCGGTAGAGGTGGATTTCGCCGTTTTCGCGCCGGGACTCGAGGTCCTGCCGGTTCAGAGGGACAATCGGGATGTTGCCAGCGGGCACAGCATTCGGGGTGCGTTTGAACAGGAATTGCCTGATCTGCGCGGCCCGGCCCATCGGATTGCGCAGCTCGGCAAAAGGCGGAGCGTTGTGATAGCAGCCGTTTTTATGGATTTCGGCATCGTGTTCGGGGGGCATTGGCGCGCTTTCCGGTTCGGGTCGGTTCTGAACAGATGTGGGGCGGCCGGGCAGTTTTCAACAAGCGTATCCAGAATTTATCTGGGGATAACCTGAAGAAAAATCTTTACAGGGCCGCCCCTATGCACCACCATATCTAGTAAGAACAGGCGGTAACATCCACCGGTTCTGGTATCGAGGCCTAATTGTTGTGGGCTGCCACCCGCAGGAATTGAAGCAGTAGAGGTCAGGCACATGTCGCTATCCGAGCAGTTTATGGATGCAGATGATCTGCATCCGATCGACATCGTTGAAACACTGGCCCAGCATCACGCATGGGATTTCGACCGCGTAGCCGATGACCAGATCGCTATGGCGGTCGAGGGGCAATGGCGCACCTATTCCATCACGCTGGCGTGGTCGGATACGGACGAGGCCCTGCGCCTGATCTGCACGTTCGAGATGGAGCCGCCAGACGAAAAGCTGCCGCAGCTTTACGAGGCGCTGAACGCGGTGAATGACCGCTGCTGGTCGGGCGCCTTTACCTATTGGCGCGAACAGCGGCTGATGGTATATCGTTACGGGCTGGTGCTGTCAGGCGGGCAGATGGCGGGGGCCGAGCAGATTTCGACCCTGATCAATGCGGCTGTCTTGTCGGCGGAACGGTTCTATCCGGCGTTTCAACTGGTCGTCTGGGGCGATCAATCGGTTGAAGATGCGATGCAGGTTGCCATTGCAGAGGCTTACGGTCGGGCCTAACCTGTTTTCCAACGACGGATAACAGGGACGAACAAAATGGATATGAATGACGTAAAGAAACGCGGGCTGGTGTTGCTGGGCTGTGGCAAGATGGGATCGGCCATGTTGCAGGGCTGGCTGGGGCAGGGGTTGCCCGCTGCCTCGGTCTGGATTCTGGACCCGCGCCCCAATGACTGGGTGCAGGGGCTGGTAGCCGAAGGGCTGCATCTGAACACGGATTTACCCGATGCGCCGGCGATTGTCCTGATTGCGGTCAAGCCGCAGATGATGGAGCAAGCCCTGCCGGTGTTGACCCCGCTGGGCAATGGCAGGACGTTGTTTATCTCGGTTGCGGCGGGTAAATCACTGGCGTTCTACGAACAGGCGCTGGGGGCGGATACCCCGATTATCCGTGCCATGCCGAACACACCCGCCGCCATTTCGCGCGGCATCACGGCGCTGGTTGGCAATGGCAATACCGGCGACGGGGAACTGGCGCTGGCGGATTCCCTGTTGCAGGCCGTGGGTCAAACCGTGCGACTGGAAAACGAGGCGCAGATTGATGCGGTGACGGGGGTTTCCGGCTCCGGCCCTGCCTATGTGTTCCTGATGATCGAGGCATTGGCGGCCGCCGGTGTGGAGCAGGGATTGCCCGCCGATATGGCGATGCAACTGGCCAAGGCCACGGTTTCGGGGGCGGGGCAACTGGCCGAAGCCGCGGACGAGGATCCCGCCCAGCTGCGGGTGAATGTGACCAGCCCGCAAGGCACCACAGCCGCAGCGCTGGAGGTTCTGATGGACCCTGAAACCGGATTGACCCCTTTGATGAAGCGGGCGGTGGCGGCCTCCAGTGACCGTTCAAAGGAGCTGTCGAAATGAGCAATGATCTGGATTTTGACGATTTTCTGAAGGTGGATATCCGTGTCGGCACCGTGCTGCGGGCCGAACCCTACCCCGAGGCACGCAAACCGGCGATCAAGCTGTGGGTGGATTTCGGCGGCGAGATCGGCGAGCGCAAGACCTCGGCCCAGATCACCGACCATTACACGCCGCAGACCCTGATCGGGCGGCAAGTGGTGGCGGTGGTGAATTTCCCGCCGCGCCAGATCGGTAAATTCATGTCCGAGGTTCTGGTGCTGGGTGTGCCGGATGCCGATGGGGCGATTGTGCTGCTGGCACCGGATCAGGTGGTGCCCAACGGCGGAAGGATGCATTGATGAAACGCTTGCTGGTCTCGCGCGCCCTGACGGAACCGGTGATGCAGGTTTTGCGGGCGGAATACGACGTCACCCTGCGCCCAACGACACAGCCGATGAGCGAGGACGAAGCCTCGGCTGCCCTGATGGGCTATGATGCGGTTTTGCCGACGCTGGGCGATGCTTTAACGGCGGATGCCATCGGGCGGGTGGATGAACCGCGCTGCAAGATACTGGCGAATTTCGGGGTGGGGTATAACCACATCGACGTGGCCGCGGCCACGGCCAGGGGCATTACCGTGACCAACACACCGGGGGCTGTGACCGATGCCACTGCCGACATTGCCATGACGCTGATCCTGATGACGGCGCGGCGGGCGGGCGAGGGGGAACGGCTGGTGCGCTCGGGTAACTGGAACGGCTGGCATCCGGTGCAGATGCTGGGGATGCACATTGGCGGCAAGACGGTCGGGATTATCGGCATGGGCCGGATTGGCAAGGCGATTGCGCGGCGGTGCCATCACGGGTTTGGCATGGATGTGGTGTTTCACAACCGCTCGACGGTGGCGGATGCGGGGGTGCCTGCAAAACAGCTGGGATCACTGGCCGATGTGATGGCGGCGGCGGATGTGGTTGTGCTGGCGGTGCCGGGTAGTGCTGAATCGCATCATCTGATTGACGGGGCCGCGCTAAAGGCGATGCAGCCGCATGCCTGTCTGGTCAATATCTCGCGCGGGGATGTGATTGACGAGGCGGCGCTGATTGCGGCCTTGCAGAGTGGGCAGATTGCTGGTGCGGGGCTGGATGTTTACGAACAGGAACCGCATGTGCCCGATGCCCTGAAGGCGCTGGATAACGTGGTTCTGTTGCCGCATCTGGGCACCAATGCCCAAGAGGTGCGCACGAATATGGGGATGATGGCGGTTGAAAACCTGCGCGCGTTTTTCGCAGGCAGAGAAACACCAAACAAGGTTTAGCAGGTCGTAAATGAAATTTGATATGTCATCAAAAATAACAACCCTGTGGCTGGCCGGTTTTTACGGTTTAAGCAATGCGCTGTCCAAATATCTTTTAGGTTACGGCATGGACGGTATGTTGAATTTCTTTTTGTTGGGTGGAATTTTTGGAACCTTACTTGTCCTGGCCATTATGTGGATTATACTGGCGATACTTGGGAAATGGCATCTGCATATTACAGCTAGTAACTGGGCGCTGTTGCTGATCGGGTGCTTTGGAATTCTTCGCGCTGCCCTGTTGTAAGCAAGCTATTCTTTTAAGAAATTGAACAACGGCGCAGCAGGTTTCCCCGCTGCGCCGTTCTTGTTTTAGGCCATTGCCAGCGCATTGCGGCGCTTGATTTGCAGCAAGGCGATGGGCAGCAACAGCACCAGGCCAACGGCCATGGTCGTCAGACCCGGCGCGATGAACAGGAAGGATACGAGGGCAATCCACCAGCGTTCAACCATTGTCAGCGGTGCGATGAAGTAGCCGGCAAAGGCGGTGCCCATGCTGCCGATCCCCATCATCGCGCCCAGCAGGGTGATGGCAAAGGAATACCAGGTGAACCCGTCCGCCACCAGCAGCAAGGCTGGCGAGTAGACGAACACAAAAGGCACCAGCGCCTTGGCAATACCCAGCCGGAACGCGGTGTTGCCTGTCTTGAACGGGTTCGATCCGGCAATCCCCGCCGCCGCATAGGCGGCCAGCGCCACGGGCGGGGTGATGTCGGCCAGAACGCCGTAATAAAAGACAAAGAAGTGCGACACCAGCGGCTGCACCTGCAATACGGCCAAGGCAGGCGCGGCAACGGCGACCAGAATGATATAGGTCGCGGTGGTCGGAATGCCGGCCCCCATGATGATACAGGCAATCGCAATCAGGATCAGCGAAACAAACAGCGCCCATTGTCCAACCTCGAAATAGCTGAACGGGTAGATCGCGCTGATAGATGCGCCGATGTCGGTCGCGGTTTGCACCACAACATAACCCAGACGGAAACCGACACCTGTCAGAGTGACGACGCCAACGATGATACCAACACAGGCCGCAGCGGCTCCGACAGCAAGGGTGTTCTTGGCCCCGGCGGCCAGCGAATCCCACAGATCCGCAATCGACAGGCGGTTGACCGGATTGAGGAAACCGACAACCACGCAGGCGATGATGCCGTAGACGGCGGCAAAATCGGGGGTGCGCCCTGACAGGATCAGGTAAACCAGAATGCCCAGCGGGATGATCGACAGCCAGTGCTGTTTCAGCACAATGCCCAATTTGGGCAGCTCTTCGGCTTTCAAACCGCGTAGGCCCAGCTTTTTGGCCTCAAGATGTACCATGGTGAAGATACCGAAATAGTGCAGCAATGCCGGAAACAGCGCCGCGGCCAGAACATCGCGCAGCGGGATTTCAAGGTATTCCACCATGATAAACGCTGCCGCTCCCAGAATGGGCGGGGTGATCTGGCCACCGGTCGAGGACGTGGCCTCGACCGCGCCGGCGAAATGAGCGGGGTAGCCGACCTTTTTCATCGCCGGAATGGTCAGCGCGCCGGTGGTCACGGTGTTGGCGATAGAGGAGCCGGAAATCGTGCCCATGAAGGCGGACGAGAAAATCGCCACCTTGGCAGGGCCGCCGGAATAGCGGCCGGCGATGACCATGGCGATGTCGATAAACAATTGCCCAAGGCCGATCCTTGTGGCCAGCACACCGAACAGGATGAACAGGAACACATATTGCGCCATCACGCCAATGGCGATGCCGTAGATGCCCTGATTGGTCATATAAAGGTGGTTGATCAGGCCCAGCCAGCTGGTACCGCCGTGTTTCAATGCGCCGGCGCGTAGGGGCCAAAGATGGCGAAGGCGATAAAGATCATGGCGATGATCGGCAGGGTCGGCCCGATCGAGCGGCGTGCAGCCTCGAGCACCAGCACCAGCAGGGCGGTGCCCATGAACACATCGCCCTGGGACGGGTTGCCGACGCGTTCGGCAACGATTTCCGGCGGCAGCAGCGGCAGGTAAAGCGACGCGCCAACGGCCAGAAAGGAAAAGACCATATCAAGGATGGAAACACCGCTGAAGCGATACCATGTGGGCGGAGCCAGCACACCGGCATCCGAACGCCGCCACGAGAACAGCAAAAACACCAGCCCCAGCACAAAGGACAGGTGAATGCCGCGGTGCAGCAATTCGCGGATCAGGCCAAAGCCCGAGGCATAGAAATGATAGACCGACATCGCCACCAGCGCGGTGGTGATGAACATGGTCAGGGCTTTGCCGGTCTGGCGAAAGGCCAATTCTGGATCGTACTCGCGCTCGATCTCGGCAAGTTGTTCAGGGGTCAGTTCGGGGATGGGTTCTGTGGGCATCGCATGGGGTTCCGTCATATGCAAAAGGCCCGGGCGCAGAAATACACCCGGGCCAGTATCTGGTCAAAGCAGGCTTATTTGATTAGCCCGACTTCTTTGTAGAAACGCTCGGCACCCGGGTGCAGCGGCACACCGATACCGTTCAGAGCGGTTTCCAGCGTGATGCTTTTGCCCTTGGCGTGGCCCACGTCCAGCAATTTGCGGGACTTTTCGTTCCACAGTGCCTTGGTGATCTGGTAGATCAGCTCGTCATCTTCCTTGGCGGATGTGAACCACTGCGCGCCAACGGCCACGGTGGGCGTGGTTGCAATGCCTTCATAAGCACCTTCGGGAATATCGGATTTGGCGAAGAAGCCGTATTTTTCGGTCAGTGCATCGGCAGCAGGACCGTCGATCGGCACCAGTTTGATGTCAGCGGCCGAGGCCAGTTCCACCAGCGATCCGGTCGGGTAACCGGCAACCACAAAGAAAGCGTCGATCTTGCCGTTGCGCAGGGCTTCGGCGGCAGCGCCGCCCTTCAGGGCTTCGGCCGTGATGTCGTCAGAAGAAACACCGGCAGCCTCGAGGATCATGTTGGCATCAACATATGTGCCCGAGCCAGGCTCGTCCAAAGACACGCGTTTGCCTTTCAGATCGGCAACCGAATTGATGCCGCTGTCAGCCAGCGCCACCAGATGGATGTGCTCTTCAAACAGGGCGGCAATGGTGCGCAGGTCTTCTGCGGGTGCTTTGCCTTCCATGGTGCCGGTGCCGGTATAGGCCCAGTAAGCCACGTCCGACTGGGCAAAACCCGAGTTGCGCAGGCCGGAAATGATGGCGTTTACGTTGTCGACAGAACCGCGCGACGAAACAGCCGATGCGATCAGACCGTCCACACCGCAGCTGCCGCCTTCTTCGCAGGGGCGCGATCCGGGGGGCTTGGAAATCGCATTCGCGATAACGCCGCCAACCGGATAATAGGTATAGGCGGTGCCGCCTGTGCCGATGGTAAAGAATTTCAGCTCTTGTGCGGCGGCCGTTGTGGCGACCCCTGCAACAAGGGCGGCGCCCAGAATCGCAGCTTTGAAGCCTTTGGTGAATTTCATGTCTCTCTCCCGTAGATAGGTTTTCGTGGTTTTGTCCGCGTATTTCACAAGGGTTAGGCAGGAATAGGTTGTTGCAATCGCCCCTGTGGTTTTCGTTCCAGATTTGCAGTAAACCCACCTTTGCCCGAATTGCCAAGGGGCAACTGCCGGAAATTGCTAATTTCCTGTCGCTTCCCGCCAGTGTTTGCGACACAGCGACAAATAGCTTTCGTTGCCGCCGATCTGCACCTGATCCCCGTCGATGATCACATTGCCGTCCCCGTCCATGCGCACAACCATCGTTGCTTTCTTGCCGCAATGGCAGATCGTGCGGGCCTCGCGCATTTCGTCGGCCAGTGCCAGCAGGGCGGCCGATCCGGGGAACAGCTCGCCCTGAAAATCGACCCGCAGGCCGTAACACATCACCGGCACATTCAGATCATCTACTGCACGGGCCAGTTGCCAGACCTGTTCCTTGGTCAGGAATTGTGATTCGTCGATAAAGATGCAGGCGCAGGGGCCTTGGTCCAGCCGCGTCTGGATCTTGGCATACAGATCTTCGCCGGTTTCAAATGTATCGGCCTCGTCATCAATACCGATTCGCGATGCGATCTTGGCTTCACCGGCCCGATTATCCAGGCGGGCCGTGATAAGATAGGTCTGCATTCCGCGTTCGCGATAGTTGTATGAGGCTTGCAGCAAAATCGTCGATTTGCCGGCGTTCATTGTCGAATAGTGAAAATATAGTTTAGCCATGCACGCAGTTTTGCCGCAACCGTCAAAGATGTGCAAGACGGGTTTGTTTTACAGTGTATCTGAAAGGGAATGCCGTTGAAACAAACGGACCAAAGCCAATATATCAAGGGTAATCGGGGAAATAAGAGGTCCGGTACTGGCTCACGCCTGGGGATGAACCGGACCTCTGCACCTGATACAAACAGAAAGGGTTTCCGCGCCGCTGCCGGTTTGCACCGGCCCTGCTGCTCCCACACAACAGAAGCACGAAGACCCCACCCAATACCAACGTCGGGAACGCCGGCCACTCACTGCAATCCCAAAACACGGGACTGGATTTCTATATGACAAACCTGTCGGAAATGATTAATGGGAAAAGAAATGGGCAATTCCCCCTAAATCGGGAATCCTGCAAGGAGTCTTAAATGGTTGATGTTAAGAAGTACCTAAAGAAGCACACCGAAGCCCTGGTCAAGGATGTAGGTATCGAGAATGCCTGCCGGCTGACGGGCAAGTCAAAGGCGACGCTTGGGCGGTACTATTCGGACGCGGTTGAACATGCCGATCGCTTTATGCCGCTTGATGCTGCTGCTGCGCTTGAGCAGGAAGCAGATTACCCGCATGTGACCTCAGCACTGGCGGATCTGGCCGGTGTGACGATTTCTTTCCATTTGGAAAAGCGCAACATGCCGGAAGGGGGCGGGGTAAATGCGGATGTGGTTGCCCTGTCGCAAAGATTTGCCATGTTGATGACGGAATACGGACAGGCCATCGAGGATGGCGTGATCACTATTAACGAGGCCAAGCGCCTGTTGCGCGAAACACTGGCACTCCAGCATGTGTTGATGGATATGAAACTGCATCTGGAGGATGATGCGGTATAGGGTTACGAGGGAATATGGCAGATTCAAAACCGGATCGAGATGCAGCCTATGCGCT
Source organism: Profundibacter amoris (assembly GCF_003544895.1). Classification (GTDB taxonomy): domain Bacteria; phylum Pseudomonadota; class Alphaproteobacteria; order Rhodobacterales; family Rhodobacteraceae; genus Profundibacter; species Profundibacter amoris. The sequence goes on along the minus strand of NZ_CP032125.1, from coordinate 2,689,367 downwards.
GAAAACGCCCGAGGATTCGGTCGCGTTATATCGCGAGTGGGCGAAAACCTACGATCAGGACTTTGCCAAAGCCAATGATTACCGAAATCCGCAACTGATTGCCGAACAGTTCGCAAAGCGGTGCGACGTGGACATGCCTGTACTGGATGTCGGGGCGGGCACGGGCCTGGTTGGTGAAGCCCTCACAGCGCATGGCTTGGCCCCCATAGACGCGCTGGACATATCACATGAAATGCTGGTCGTCGCTGACTCCAAAGGATGTTATCGCAATATCATACAGGGGGACCTGACCGGACAGGTCGATATTCCGGATTCGTCCTATGGCGGGGTGATTTCGGTTGGCACCTTTACCCACGGCCATGTTGGATCGGAGGCGATAGACGAATTGTTGCGGCTGGCCCGTTCGGGGGCATTGTTCGCTTTGGGAATCAATGCCGAGGTTTACAAGGCCAACGGGTTCGCGGCCAAATTCGCTTCGCTGAAAGGCAGGATCGACGGGTTCGAGATTTTTGAAACCTGCGGGTATGGCAAGCAGGCCGAGGCCAGGTTGCAACAGACGCGATCATCTGTAGCGCTGTTTCGCAAGCGCTAGCGGCGCGCCCCGAAAATTGGGGGTGCGCCGACAATCATTAGCAGCAGCTGCCTTCGGAAGATTTGAAGCCCAGTTTCTGGAAAATCTTGCCAGCCGGACAAAAGCCGGTGAAAGCAGATTGAAACAGGTTTGCCCCGACAAAAATTGTCAGCCACATAAAGCCCGGGTGAACATAGTTTGTCAGGATCACAGACAGGATGACCATAATGCCGGCAAAGGCCAGCACAGCGCGTTCAGAAGTCATATTTCATTCCTTTCGGTTGAGCAGGCACATTGGTGCCGGTTAAGAACATATTCGTATTTAGGAATATGTTTAGCCATATGCAAGCCTTTATTGTCATATTCGAGGGCTGTTGCATAGAAAATCGGCCAATTTCGGGTGCGGCAAATCCGAAGCGCCACTATTAGCGTTGATATTCGCCAAACTATGTTGACTCTGATGCGGGTGCCCCCTAGAAGCGCCAAGTTCCCGGCCCTCACCGGCTGGGGCAATCATTTGGTGTTGGTGGCCCTTGCAAAAGGATGCCTGTCGCCCGAACCGGTTCAAGGGGAGGGAAAGGACAACGCCCTTCTCGCGCTTATGGCGCATATATACCGAAGGAGATCAGCCGTGACCAAACGCACAGCTGCCAAGCACAAACTAGACCGCCGCATGGGCGAAAACATTTGGGGCCGCCCCAAATCCCCTGTTAACCGTCGCGAATATGGCCCCGGCCAGCACGGTCAGCGCCGCAAGCAGAAACTGTCGGATTTCGGCATCCAGCTGCGCGCCAAGCAAAAGCTGAAGGGGTACTACGGCGACCTGACCGAAAAACAGTTCCGCCGCATTTATGGTGAAGCCGAGCGCGTCAAAGGCGATACAGGTGAAAACCTGATCGGTCTGCTGGAGCGTCGTCTGGACGCTGTTGTTTACCGTGCCAAATTCGTGGCAACCGTATTTGCCGCCCGCCAGTTTGTGAATCACGGCCACGTCCGTGTGAACGGCAAAAAAGTGAACATCCCGTCCTACCGCGTTAAAGAAGGCGACGTGATCGAAGTGCGTGATCGTTCCAAACAGATGGCTGTTCTTCTCGAGGCCACCCAGCTGGCCGAGCGTGATGTGCCCGAGTACATCGAAGTGGACCACTCGAAAATGACCGCGACGTTCCTGCGCACACCGACATTGGGCGATGTGCCTTATCCGGTGATGATGGAACCGAACCTGGTGGTGGAATTCTACGCCAAGAACTGATCTTGGCCGATATTTGCGAAATTCCGAAAGGGCTGTGCAATTTGCGCGGCCCTTTTTTTATGCCTGAATTGCTGTAAGGCTATGATTAGTAGCGGTAAATTTGTTGCCTAACATATCCACTAAACCGGTTTAATGGATATGTCGCGACAGCATTGAATGACATCGGAAAACACGGGCATTTTTCGGTCACAAAGGCAACGGGCGCCCTTCGGCAATGGCTTCCATCGCGAAATAGGATGTGACGGAATCCAGCTCCACCTTTTCAATCAATCGCTGGTAAACGCCATCGTAGCTGGCCATGTCTTCGGTCACCACCTTTAGCTGGTAGTCGTAATCGCCGCCGATCCGGTGAAAATCCACCACTTCGGGGATGGTCAGCACATGGCGGCGAAACTGCGCTATCCAATCCGCCGAATGGTGCCGCGTTCGCAGCATCACGAACACCACCAGCCCCAGCCCCAACTGCTGCCGATCCAGCCGTGCGGTGGCCCCGCGCAACACTCCCGCCGCTGTCAGTGCCTGCAACCGCCGCCAGCATGCGTTTTGCGATATGCCGATCCGGTCGGCCAACTGGCGTTGCGACAGGTCTGCGTTTTCCTGCAGCTCTTTTAGTAGCTGCCTGTCGATATGATCTACGATTCCTTGCTTCATGTGGTCAATTGACAACAAAAATGTGGATATATCAAGTGAAGTAAGAGCATAATTGTAGATTAAAGGGTGTATTACTGCGAAAACAACAGGAATATCCCATGCCCCTGAATGCTTTCAAATCCATGCTGTCCAGCGATAATCCGATTGCCGACCTGCGTGCCGGATTGATCGGCGAAGGCGCGATGATCCCCGGCGCTGATGATCCCGTGCCGCTGGTCTATGCCGATTACGTCGCCTCGGGCCGTGCCTTGCGGCAGGTCGAGGGGTTCATTTCCGAACAGGTGCTGCCCTATTACGCCAACAGCCACACCGAGGCCTCCTATTGCGGTGGCTACATGACCCGCCTGCGTGAACAGGCCCGTGGTGAAATTGCCCGCGTCACCAAGGCGGGCGAGGATTGCGCGGTGATCTTTACAGGATCAGGCGCGACGGCAGGGTTGAATCGGCTGGTGGCCCTGCTGGGGGTGAACGAGGCGAGGAATCCGGTGATATTTATCGGCCCCTACGAGCATCACTCGAACATGTTGCCGTGGCGCGAGAGCAAGGCCGAGGTCGTAGAAATTCCCGAAAGCGCCAATGGCGGGCCGGATCTGGATGTGCTGGAAATGGCCTTGCAGGATCACGCTGGCGCGGACCTGATGATCGGCAGTTTCTCGGTCGCCTCCAACGTCACCGGCATTATCACCGACCCCGATCCGGTTGCGCGATTGCTAAAGAAACACGGCGCCCTGTCAGTCTGGGATTACGCCGGTGGCGGGCCGTATCTGCCGATAGATATGTGCAGCGGTACGGATGTTGAAAAGGACGCTGTGGTGGTCTCGGCCCATAAATTCCCCGGTGGCCCTGCGGCCTCGGGCGTGTTGATCCTGCGCAAATCCGTGGTGCACCGCAAGGTGCCCACTGCGCCCGGTGGGGGCACCGTCTGTTTTGTCTCGCCGTGGAACCACGATTACACCGGCAACCTGTCCGAGCGCGAAGAAGCGGGCACACCCAACGTCATTGGCGACATCCGCGCGGCACTGGTGTTCCTGATCAAGGAAGCGATCGGAGAAGAACGCATCGCCGCCCGCGAGGCCGAATTCGTGCAAATGGCCCGCCGTGGCTGGGCCAACAACCCGCGTCTGACCCTGCTGGGGCATCCGACCGCCCATCGCCTGCCGATTTTTTCCTTTCTGGTGCGCGACAGTGCCGGAAAACCGGTGTCGGAACAGGTGTTCACCCGTCTGTTAAGCGATATTTACGGCATTCAGGCCCGCGGCGGCTGTGCCTGCGCCGGTCCTTACGGCCATCGCCTGCTGAACATCGACCACGACTATTCCGACCGGTTGCGGCATGAAATTCTGGCCGGAAACGAGGTGCATAAACCCGGCTGGGTGCGCCTGAATTTCGGTTACCTGATGACGGATCAAACTGTGCATTACATCATCGATTCCGTGAACATTCTGGCCAACACCTATGATCAGGCCGCCGCGCGCTACGCCGCATAAGCGCAACGGTTGCAAAATGCGCCGCTAATGCGTCTGGCATTGCTGCATCCGCTCGGCTAAAACGCTTCGTAACAGGAGTGTTGTAGCTATGACGGCCAGGATAACCCCGCAGCCCGGGATCATGCAGATTGACCTTTATCAAAGCGGCAAAGCCACCGTGGATGGCCTGTCGGATGTGGTGAAACTGTCCTCGAATGAAAACCCCTTTGGCCCCTCCGAGGCCGCGCAAGAGGCGTTTGTGCGCGCTGCCCATGAACTGCACCGCTACCCGTCAACCGACCACGCCGAATTACGTCAGGCGATTGCCGAGGTTCATAATCTGGACCCCGAGCGGATCATCTGTGGCGCCGGCTCGGATGAAATCATCGCCTTTCTGTGCCAGGCCTTTGCCGGTGTCGGCGACGAGGTGCTGTTCACCGAACACGGGTTTTCCATGTATCGCATTTCCGCATTGGCGGCAGGGGCGACCCCCGTCGAGGCCAAAGAGCGCGAGCGGGTCACCGATGTGGACGCCCTGCTGGCGGCCTGCACCGACAAAACCCGTCTGGTGTTTGTCGCCAACCCGAACAACCCGACCGGCACCATGATCGGCGGCAATGAAATTGCCCGCCTTGCCGATGGCCTGCCGCCCAAGGCATTGTTGGTGCTGGACGGGGCCTATGCCGAATATGTCGAAGGATTTGACGGTGGCGCAGGGTTGGTGGATGCCCGCGACAATGTGGTGATGACCCGCACCTTTTCCAAAATCTACGGGCTGGGGGGGCTGCGGATTGGCTGGGGCTATGGCCCGAAACCGCTGATCGACATCCTGAACCGCGTGCGCGGACCGTTCAACCTGTCTCAGGCGCAGATGGCGGCGGCGATTGCGGCGGTAAAGGATCAGGACTACGTCACCAAATGCCGCGTCGAAAACACCCGTTTGCGGGCCTGGCTCGCCGAAGCCCTGGCCGAACTGGGCGTGCCATCCGATACCTCGACCGCCAACTTCATTCTGGCCCGTTTCGCCAGCGAGGAAGAGGCCGTGGCCTGTGATGCCTATCTGAAATCGCAGGGGATAATTGTGCGTCTGGTCAAGGGGTATAAATTGCCCAACTGCCTGCGCATCACGGTCGGGGACGAATCCTCGTGCCGCCGTGTTGCCCATGCAGTTGCAGGTTTCAAGGAGGCGCGGTAATGGCGCAGGTTTATGAACGTGTCGCCCTGATCGGGCTGGGGTTGATCGCGGGGTCCATGGCCCACGCCATGCGCCGCGACGGGTTGGCAGGCGAGATCACGGGCTATGCCCGCTCCGAAGAAACCCGCAAGGTGGCGGCTGAAATCGGACTGGTGGATCGTGTTTGCGACAGTGCGGCCGAGGCCGTGAAGGGCGCTGATCTGGTGGTGCTGTGCGTGCCGGTTGGTGCGATGGGGGGAGTCGCCGCCGAAATCGCCCCGCACCTGGACAAGGGGGCAACGGTCTCTGACGTTGGCTCGGTCAAGCGGGCGGTGATCGAGGCGGTGGGGCCGCATATCCCTGATGGTGTGCATTTCATTCCGGCACACCCGCTGGCGGGGACCGAAAAATCGGGGCCGCGTTCGGGTTTTGCCGAATTGTTTGATAACCGCTGGTGCCTGATCGTGCCGGTTGATGGTAGTGATCGTGCAGCAATCGACCGGCTGGAAAGCCTATGGCAGGGCATGGGAGCCAGAACAGACGAAATGGAGGCCGACCACCACGATCTGGTGCTGGCCGTCACCAGCCATGCGCCGCATCTGATCGCCTATACAATGGTTGGTGTGGCCGATGATCTGGGGCGGGTGACCGATACCGAAGTGGTGAATTACTCTGCCGCCGGTTTTCGCGATTTCACGCGGATTGCGGCGTCTGACCCGACCATGTGGCGCGATGTGTTCCTGAACAACAAGGACGCCACGCTGGAAATTCTGGGCCGCTTCACCGAAGAACTCTTTGCCCTGCAACGGGCCATCCGCACCGGCGACGGGGATCACCTGTTTGATTATTTCACCCGCACCCGGGCCATCCGCCGCGGAATTATCGAGGCAGGGCAGGATACCGATGCCCCAGATTTCGGACGGGTGAAATCCTGATGTTGCGGCTGTTTGGTTTCCTTCTGGCGTTTGTTTTGTCAGGGCAAATGGCACTGGCCAATGCCCCGTCCTATTCCTTGCGCCCTATGGCACGGCCCGTCCCGCAGGGCTATGTCCCGCGCCAGACCACGGATCCGGTCTTCTATAATGCCCGCATCCGCCCCGTGCCGCGCCCCTATGCACCGCGCACCACCCAGCCGATGATCGCCCCCGATTTGCGCCCCGATGCGGCGGTCTTTATCGGCCCGCCGGGCCTTGCCAGATCGCTGCGCCCGCTGCCGCGCCCCCGCAACATGCGCAGGATTATCGCGCAGGCCAATACGGCACCCGAAATGGTCACACCGGCCCGCGTTGGCCGCGAAGTGCGCGGTCCGCGCCGTGGGTCGGTTTGCGGGGATCGTGCCATACGCGGACAGGCCATTGCGCCGGTGCGCGGACGCGGCGCTTGTGGCATCCGCAACCCTGTCAGGGTGACAGCTGTGGATGGGGTGGCCCTTACCACCCCCGCAACCATCGACTGCACCACCGCCAAGGCGCTGAAACGCTGGGTGCATAGTGGTGCGAAACCGGCGGTCGGACGCATGGGCGGGGGCATTAAATCGCTGCGGATCGTCGCCAGCTATGCCTGCCGCACCCGCAACAGCCAGAGCGGCGCCAAGATTTCCGAACACGCCTATGGCCACGCGGTGGACATCGCCGCAATCAACCTGAAAAACGGCACTTCGCTGACCGTGTTGAAAGGCTGGCGCGACCGCCGCCAAGGGCCTGTCCTGAAACGTATGCACCGCGCCGCCTGTGGCCCGTTCGGCACCGTTCTGGGACCAAACGCCAACCGCTACCATCAGGACCATTTCCATTTCGACACGGCGCGATACCGTAGTGGATCTTATTGCCGCTAATTATCGGGCCGCCGGTCAATCCGTGAGTGCTGCGATTCTGGCCCTTGCCCTATTGCAATCGGTGCGCGAAACCATGCACTCTGTCACCGGAGACAATAGATGTACTAATTAAACGGTAATCATATATGAAACGCCTCGCCCTGCTCCTGCTGATCCCGCTGCTGTTACTTGGCGGATATTACATCTTTTACCCGATGTATCAGGTGTATAGCCTGATCAATTACAAACAGCATAGCTACGACTGGAACCAGAAACTCACCCTGCGGATCGACACGCCAGACGGCCTTCTTGAGGCCAGCAGCATTACCCACATGGGGGTGGATTATTTCCCCGGCGGCCTGCCTCTTGCGGGCACGGAACGCAGCTATTATCTGACCGGCGAGGCGGTGGTGGCTGATCTGGGCGAGGGGCGGTATTTGTTTGCTCTGCTGCCAAAAAGCGAGCTGGCCGAGCGCAGTTTCTGGGATTTATATGATACGGAATCGCGCGGAGCCTTTCTGGGGCGCATTCAGAAACAGGTGGGCCAGCCGGCCCGTCCCGTGCCGCTCAAATACTACCCGCTGCTGGTGACGTTTGGCGATCTGTCTGATCCGGCGAGCGTTATGCGGGTTGATCCGGCGGATTTGGCGGCGGTGTTCGGGGCGGGGTTCGCCCTGCGCGAGATCACGCTGGAGGTGACGGATGATCCGGTCACCGAGGGTGTGGTTGAGGGGGTGTTGGATTATTTTACTTGGCCCAAAGAAAAACGCAAAGAATACCGCTGTTCGGTTGGAGATTGTTCGACGTTTCCCATGAGAATTCCAAATCCAAATGGCACGACCGCTATATTGACAGACAACGACTTTACCGCGAGGAAATTGCAATGACCATTTCAAAAGACTTATTTTTGGCCATCCTTTCTATGGATTCCTATAACCGTGGTTATGGGGCTGGTATTGAGCTTTCTGATGCAGTTGACACACAAATTGGTGGGGCTAAAATATCGAAAACAAGTGAGCAAATTGCGGAAATGAGCGCCGAAGCCCAAGCCGCCGGTTTCTACGCCATCGCCTATGATGTAGACGGGAGCGGTCCCTCGGGGCTAGCAGACAAAACCGTGGTCCCAAACCAAACCAGTAGGGCAGGGCTAACCCCGCCGCTAACCTAATACAAACGCGGTGCAGGTCCGATCGGGAATGGCCCCAGAGACATCTGCCCATCTGCAAAGTTCAATGCAATCTCGATCACATCCTCGCCCTCGGACATGCCCGCCAGCACCTTTAAACCGTTCTGGATGGTCGGGGCAAAATCAGGATCGACCGCGCCGCTCTGGTCCGCCAGTTCATACATTTTCTGCCAGTTGACTGCGGTCAGATCCAGCTTGCCCACCGGATAGCCATCTGTGCCGATCTGCAACGTGCCCTTGGCCAGAAAGCGGATATCGTCCCAGTGGATGGTCAGATCCTTTACCTCGATTTCGGTCACCTTGGGGTGTTCGCCACGATCGGCGGTCAGATCCAGCGGGTTGGACAGGCCCAGCGTGCTGTCCAGTTTGAAACTGTCAAACAGCGCCGATTGCTGGTGCGCGGGGTCGATCAGGGCGCGCAATTGATCCGGCAAATCAATACCCTGCGCCGAAATGGCCAGATCATAGAACAGCGGTTTGGTCGGGGTTTGGCGCAGGGCCAGATTCCCCTTGCTGATCGTCGTTTCCCAGCCTTTGTCAGAGGCTGCGGTCACATTCACCATCTCGAAACTGCTGCGGTCAATAATCACATCGCCGCTGAACAGGGGCTTTGGCAGGAACACGACACTGCCCCTTATCATCTCGCTTTTGATGGTGAATTCCTGTTTGGGCAGGGTCACAACCTGTTGTGGCGCCAAGGCGGCGATGATGTGGTAGGGTTTGTAGCTGAGCGCGTAAATCTGGAAAAACGGCGCCTGCCAGCGGATGCCGTTGATGGTATTTGTCAGATCAACATCGGTGATGCGGGTGTCAAAGCGGTTGGGAAACCCCTGCACGGTCAGGTCGGAATAGGACAGGCGGATGGGGTCATCCGGCCCCAGTTCCTTTGCCAGATAATCCTTGAACCCCTTTTCCAGCTGGCTGGAGCCAACAAACCAGTAACCGCCCCAAAGCCCCGCCATCACCACAATCAGGCTGATCAGTTTGCGCATATTTCGGCCTTTCTTTCCTGTCCGCTATCGGTGTTTATAAAGGCTGAGGCAAAAAGGACCAGACGCATGGCAGATTCCCCGATGTGGGTGTTCGGATACGGATCTTTGATGTGGAATCCGGGGTTTGAATATATCGACCGGCAGATCGCGACGTTAAACGGGTTTCACCGCTCGTTCTGTATGCGCTCGATCCACCATCGCGGCACCGATGCGCATCCGGGTCTGGTGCTGGCGCTGGATGCTGCCGAGGGGGCCTGTTGCGACGGGTTGGCGCTGAAGGTGGCGGCGGACAAGGCCGAAAGCGTGCTGGACTATCTGCGCGAACGCGAGCTGATATCCTCGGCCTATGTCGAGGCCGTGTTGCCCGTCACCCTGCGCGACGGACGGCTTGTGCAGGCCGTGACCTATGTGGTGGACGCGGATCATGTGCAGTATTGCGGCGGCTTGGCGCTGACAGAACAGGCGGGGATCATTGCCACGGCTATTGGCGGGCGCGGGCCGAATGACGAATACCTGCACAACACCGCCGATCACCTGCACGAACTGGGTATTTCCGACGATGATCTGGACTGGTTGTCCCTGCGTGTAAAAGCCCTGACAGAACAGCGTTAAATTGCAGGTTGGCAACTTGGCCTCATCGCACTATCGTGCATGAAAACAACAATCAGGTCAGGGAATGTCCAGATGGACCAGCCAGATCAACAGGCCAAAGTACATTTCACCCAGCCGGTAAGCCAGTTTCTGACGATGCTTGCGGTTGTCGGTGCGGTGAGTGCCGGCGCCTATATGACATTTTCGCGGGTCGAAGCATTCTATGCGGCCAACCCCGTTTTGAACGGGCTTATCCTGTTTGTCTTTGCCATCGGGGTGTTGGCCTGTTTCTGGCAGGTGTTGCAACTTGTGTCCTCGGTGAAGTGGATCGAAGGGTTCGCGCTGAACCAGGACGACAGCGAAATGCCCAATGCACCGCGCCTGTTGGCACCGCTCGCGGCCTTGCTGCGGACACGGGGCGCGCGGATGCAGATCGGGGCGTCTTCGTCGCGTTCTATCCTTGATTCCGTTGCCACACGCATTGACGAAGCCCGCGACATTACCCGCTATATCGTTAACCTGCTGATCTTTCTGGGGCTGCTGGGCACGTTTTACGGGCTGGCGACAACGGTTCCGGCGCTGGTCGATACCATCCGCTCATTGGCCACCGACAACACCGGTGATGCCGCCAGCGGATTTACCCGTTTGATGAACGGGCTGGAAAAACAACTGGGCGGCATGGGCACGGCGTTCTCGTCATCCTTGCTGGGTTTGGCGGGGTCATTGCTGGTGGGGTTGCTGGAACTGTTTGCCAGCCACGGCCAGAACCGGTTTTACCGCGATCTGGAAGAATGGCTGTCCACCATCACCCGCGTCGGGTTTTCCGATGGCGAAGGCGGCGAGCAAAGCGTCGTTGCCGGTGTGCTGGACCATATGTCTGAACAAATGGAAACCATGCGCGAATTGTTCATGCAAAGCGATGCCGGCCGCGCCATGGTGGATGAAAAACTGGGTGCATTGGCGGGGTCGGTTGAACGATTGACCGATCGTATGGCCAAGGATGCCAATGTTTCGGACGCATTGTTGAAGGTGTCCGAAGGGCAGGATGCGCTGGTGCAATTGCTGGCCACACAGGCCGAAGAAGGTGCAAGCGGTGTCGATGCCGAAAGCCGGATGCGCTTGCGCTCGATTGATGTGCAGTTGCTGCGCGTGCTCGAGGAAATGTCAGCCGGCCGTCAAGAGGTCACCGCCGAATTGCGCGGTGAAATGGCCGCGCTTACGCAGGCCCTGCGCGACATCACCCCCAAAGGCCGGAGGCAGGGCTAATGGCGCTCAGCCGTCGATCAGGGCAACGGTTTCAGGCCTCGATCTGGCCGGGGTTCGTGGATGCGATGACGGCGCTGTTGCTGGTGCTGATGTTCGTGCTGACCATTTTTATGGTGATCCAGTTTTTCCTGCGCGAAACCATCAGCGGGCAAGCCACCGAGCTGGATGATCTGAACGCACAAATCGTCAGTCTGGCCGATTCACTGGGGTTGGAACGCCAGCGGGCAACGGCACTTGAACAGGATGTGGCGCGGCTGGACAGCACGCTGGAACAGGCCCGAAAGGACTCCGATACCCAACTGGCGCTGATCGCCACCCTGACCTCGCAACGGGATGCGCAGGCGGCGGAACTGGAACAGCAGCGCGCCTCGATCACCAGTTTCGAAGCGCAGGTCGCAACCCTGTTGGCCGAACGCGATGCCGCCCGCAACGAGGGCGCGGCGCTGACCGCCGAACTGGATGCCGCCAAGGAAGAGCAAACCAGACTGATTTCGGATCGGGAGGCCTTGAAGCTGGCCCTGGCCACTGCGCGTGATGAAATAGATTCCCAAGCCGAAGTGGCGCGTTTGGCGGCGGCCCGCAAAGAGGCGCTGGAAGCCCTGATTGCCGATCTGCGCACGAAAAACGAAGGGCAGGACGCCACCCTTGCCCGGACACAGGCGCAACTGGAAGCGCAGGCTGCCCGCCAGAGCGAGCTGGAAGCACAACTGAGCGAAGCCGAGAAAGCAAAGCTGGCCGATGCTGCCGCCGCCGAATCCCTGCGCGAGCGGTTGAAGAATGCCGATACCGAATTGACAGCAATGACACTGGCGCTGGAAGAAGAGCGCAAGCGCGCCGAGGAAACCCTGACCCTGCTGGCAGCCGCCGAAGCGGCCAAGGGGGATCTGAACGCCAAACTGGCCGCTGCGGTTCTGGCCGCAAGCGAAGTTGAAGGCACACAAGAGGAAATTCAGGCGAAACTGTCCAAGGCGCTGGCCGAGAAGCTGGCAGCGGAAGAACAGGCCAAAGAACAGATGTCGGTGGCCGAGGAGCGGGCAATTTTGCTGCTGTCGGCGCAAAACGCATTGGCGGACCAGAAAGAACAATCCGCCGAAGCGCAGCGCAAACTGGCCTTGCTGAATGCGCAGGTTGCCGAATTGCGCAAGCAATTGACGTCGCTGCAATCCCTGCTGGACCAATCAAGCGCCAAGGATGTGCAGGCAAACATCCAGATCCAGACGCTGGGGACACAGTTGAACACCGCTTTGGCCCGTGTCGCATCAGAAGAAAAGCGCCGCCGCGAGTTGGAAGAGGCCGAGCGTAAACGGCTGGAAGAAGAACGCGCCCGACTGGCAGCCGAAGCACAGGATCTGGAGCATTACAAATCGGAATTCTTTGGCCGGTTGCGGGATCTGCTGGCCACGCAAGAGGGCGTGCGGGTGGTCGGGGACCGCTTTGTGTTCTCGTCCGAGGTTCTGTTTGAACCGGCCTCGGCCGTTTTGTCGGATGAGGGCAAGGCGCAGATTGCGAAAATCGCAGGTATTCTGCGTCAGGTTGCTGATAAGATACCACCGGAAATAAACTGGATCGTTCGCGTGGACGGGCACACCGATAATGTGCCGCTGTCAGGGACGGGACGCTATCATGATAACTGGGAGCTTAGCCAGGGCCGCGCCCTGTCCGTGGTGCGCTATATGGTGGACCAGTTGGGTTTCCCGCCGAACCGTCTGGCCGCGAACGGGTTCGGGGAATATCAACCGATCAATCCGGCCAATACACCCGAAGCCCGCGCGCAAAACCGGCGGATCGAGTTGAAACTGACCGAGCGCTAAAGCATTTCCGGTTTATGATGAATCGCTTTTCGCTGCCTCAAGCCTTTGGCTTGAACGCAAAAAGCGATACTCCTGCTTCAAAGTAAACTGGAAACGCTATAGGCAGCCCTATTCGGCGGTCAGCAATGGCGGTTTGTTGCCCGATAGGCGGGGTTTCTGGATCGGCAGGATTTCGATATTCAGCTTGCCGCCCTTGACGCCAACCTTGACCAGACCGCCTTTGGCCAGCTTGCCGAACAGCAGTTCTTCGGCCAGTGGTTTTTTGACGTATTCCTGAATGACACGGGCCAGCGGGCGGGCGCCCATTTTGTTGTCATAGCCCTTGTCGCCCAGCCAGTCGGCGGCGGCTTTGGTCAGTTCGATCGACACATTGCGGTCCATCAGTTGCGCTTCCAGTTGCAGCACGAATTTCTCAACCACTTGCGCAATCACATCCTTGCCCAGCGGGGCAAAGCTGACAACCGCGTCCAGACGGTTGCGGAATTCCGGCGTAAAGGTGCGCTCGATCGCGGCGGTATCTTCACCCTCGCGACGATCACGGCCAAAGCCGATCGCCTCTTTCGCCATTTCGGAGGCACCGGCGTTGGTTGTCATGATCAGGATCACATTGCGAAAATCCACGGTGCGCCCGTTATGGTCGGTCAGTTTGCCGTGGTCCATCACCTGCAACAGAATATTGTAGACATCCGGATGCGCCTTTTCCATTTCATCCAGCAGCAGCACGCAATGGGGGTGTTGGTCCACACCATCGGTTAGCATCCCGCCCTGATCGAACCCAACATAGCCCGGAGGGGCGCCGATCAGGCGTGAAACCGCGTGTTTTTCCATATATTCCGACATATCAAAACGCAGCATTTCAACGCCCAGCACATCGGCAAGTTGTTTTGCAACCTCGGTTTTGCCCACGCCCGTCGGGCCGGCAAACAGATAGTTGCCGATGGGTTTTTCCGGTTCACGCAGGCCGGCACGGGCCAGTTTGATGGCCGAGGCCAGCGCCTCGATCGCCGGATCCTGTCCGAACACCACACGTTTCAGGGATGTTTCCAGATCGCGCAGCACTTCGGTATCGTCCTTGGACACATTTTTCGCCGGAATCCGCGCCAGTTTCGAAACAACCGCCTCGATTTCCTTTACGCCGATCGTCTTGCGTCGTTTGCTTTCGATCACCAGATGTTGCGCCGCACCGGCCTCGTCGATTACGTCGATGGCTTTGTCTGGCAGCTTGCGGTCGGTCATATAGCGGGCCGACAGCTCTACCGCGGTTTTGATCGCATCCATTGTGTAACGGATGCCGTGGTGTTCCTCGAAATAGCTTTTCACGCCTTTCAGGATTTTGATCGTATCCTCGACAGATGGTTCGTTCACGTCAATCTTCTGGAACCGGCGCGACAGGGCGCGGTCCTTTTCGAAATGCTGGCGGAATTCCTTGTAGGTGGTCGATCCCATGCAGCGCAGTTTTCCGCCCTGCAGGGCCGGTTTCAGCAGGTTGGAGGCATCCATCGCCCCGCCCGATGTGGCACCCGCGCCAATGATGGTGTGGATTTCGTCGATGAACAGCACCGCATTTTCGTGTTCTTCAAGTTCGTTCATTACCGCCTTTAGCCGTTCTTCGAAATCGCCACGGTAACGGGTGCCGGCCAGCAGTGCGCCCATATCAAGCGAATAAATCGTGGTGTGGGCCAGAACCTCGGGTGTTTCGCCATGCACGATTTTGCGCGCCAGACCTTCGGCAATTGCGGTTTTGCCAACGCCCGGATCGCCCACCAGAAGCGGGTTGTTCTTGCGACGGCGGCACAGCACCTGAATGCAGCGCTCGACCTCGTGATTGCGGCCGATCAGCGGATCAATATCGCCCTTGGCAGATTTATCGTTCAGATCGACGCAGTATTTCGACAGCGCGGTTTCTTTTTCGCCTTCACCATCGATTTCAAAGGCTTCTTCGCCAAATTCATCCGCACCGGTCAGCGGGCGGGATTCGCTGAAATCCTCGTTCTTGGCTACGCCGTGGGCGATGAAATTCACCGCGTCATAGCGGGTCATGTCTTGTTCCTGCAGGAAAAACGCCGCGTTGGATTCGCGCTCGGCAAAGATGGCGACCAGCACGTTGGCCCCCGTCACTTCGGTCCGGCCCGAGGATTGCACATGGATCGCCGCGCGCTGGATCACCCGCTGGAAGGCCGCCGTTGGCACCGCTTCGGACCCTTCGATGGTGGTTTCCAGCGTGGCCAGATCATCGTCAATGAATTCGATCAGGGATTTGCGCAATGCCTCGAGATCGACATTGCAGGCCTGCATCACCTTGGCCGCGTCCGGTTCATCAATCAGGGACAGCAACAGGTGTTCCAGCGTCGCCAGTTCATGGCGGCGGGCATTGGCCAGGGCCAGTGCGGAATGGATTGCCTGTTCGAGGGTATTTGAAAATGACGGCACGCGCTTGGTTCCTTTGCAGTTCAGGCGGATGATCCACCTATGACCTGATATCCTTAAAGTTCGGTGTGATTGGCCGCAACTTCAAGTGCTTTTTGATCACTCATAGGCACAATTGCATGGTTCTTCTGTGATATCGGGCATTTCTGTGCCTTTAAAATTGTCTTTTCGGCGGCGGATTTCGGCAAAAACCTCGGTATCGGTCGCTGATTCCATTCCCAGACGTTGCCGGATTTCGGGGCTTTGGGGGCGCAAAAAGGGGTTTGTGGCCAGTTCGTCGGTCAAAAGCGACGGCACGGTTGGCATCTTTTGCGCGCGGGCCTCGATGATTTGCAGGATGCGATCCTTTAGCGCCGCATTGCCCGGCTCGATCGTATAGGCGAATGTCGCGTTGGCGGCGGTGTATTCGTGACCGGAATAGACGATGGTCATTTCCGGCAGGGCGGCGATTTTCGACAGGCTGCGCCACATCTGTTCCGGCGTGCCTTCGAACAGGCGGCCACATCCCAGCGCCATCAGGCTGTCGGCGGTGAACACGGCAAAACTGCGCGGGAAGTGAAAGGCAAGGTGGTTGTCGCAATGGCCGGAGACGTTCAGAACTTTGCCCTCGTTTTCACCGATTTTGATGATGTCGCCTTCGCTTACCGCAATATCAAGCGCGGGCAGGCGGGCGGCATCGGCTTTGGCGCCTACCACCTTGGCGCCGTATTTCGCACGCAGCTCTTCCACCCCGTCGATGTGGTCATAGTGGTGATGGGTGATCAGGATATGCGTCAGGGTCCAGCCACGGCTTTCCAGCACCTCGATGACGGGCGCGGCTTCGGGGGCATCGACCAGCGCGGTTTCTCCGCTGTCCTTGTCGTGCAGCAAAAAGGCATAGTTGTCCTCGCGGCAGGGGATGGTGGCGATTTGCAGAGACATGGCGAGTCCTTCTGGTAAAGTGTTCGCACCACTCTTGCCGATTGCGCAGGCAGGCGCAATATTGGCTTGTGAACAGGACAGGTGCAAAATGACACAGCCCCCGCTGAAATTACCCGATACAGCCCCGACCAGCCATGCTTTGCCCGACGGGCGACTGTCTGCCCCTTCGGCCGAACGCAACGCCGCGCCGATATTCGAACGGCTGGCGGATTATGTGCCCGATCGCGGCATGGTGCTGGAACTGGCCAGTGGCACGGGGCAGCACATCGCGGCGCTGGCAGGGATGTATCCGGATGTGGTGTGGCAACCCAGTGATGCCTCGGGCGAACGGATGGACAGTATCACCGCATGGCGGGCGCATAGGGGGGCGGATAACCTGCGTGACCCTGTGTTGCTGGACGCCAGCAAACCGTGGCCGGATTTCCCTGATTTACGGCTGGTTTATCTGGTCAACCTGTTCCACCTGATCCCGCAGGATGACGCGGAGGCGGTGATCCGTGGCGCGGCGGGGGCGCTGGCGGCGGGCGGGCATTTCTTTATCTACGGGCCGTTTCGCACCGATGGCACCTTTCGCAGCGAAGGGGACGCCAAATTCCATGCCAGCCTGAATGCGCAGAACCCGTTGATTGGCTATAAGGATCTGGAGTGGATCGAGGCCGAACTCTGTTCCGCCGGCCTGTCCCTAGTGGCGGTTCACTAGATGCCAGCGAATAATCTGGTGATCGTGGCGCAGAAGCCGGCCTAGCAGAAAATGCACATCTGTTGTGCAACAGCCGCCCTTGTGTGCATCCCTGTTTTGCCACATCCTGAACGCCACAGGATAAGGAACAACGCGACATGACACAGTTTAACCTATTGGGAATATCGGGATCCTTGCGACAAGGGTCGTTCAACCGCCACCTGATCCGCGAGGCCGGGCGGCTGATGGAAGGGGCCACATTCACCGAGGCCGATATCGACCTGCCGCTGTATAATGGCGATGTCGAGGATCGCGACGGCATCCCCGCCAAGGTGCAGGTGCTGGCCGACCAGATCGCGGCGGCGGATGCGGTGGTGATTTCAACGCCGGAATACAATCAATCCTTCTCGGGCGTGCTGAAAAACGCGCTGGACTGGGTCAGCCGCACCGAGGGTGCTCCGTGGAAGGGCAAGCCGGTGGCGCTGGTATCCGCCGCTGCCGGACGGGCAGGCGGGGCGCGGGCGCAATATGCGTTGCGGCTGGCGATGACGCCGTTCCGGCCACGGCTGCTGATGGGACCGGAAGTAATGGTGGCGGGGGCGCCGGACCAGTTCACCAACGGCAAGCTGGCCGAAGACGAGGTTTACGAGCGTTCCCTGAAAGTGTTGATGAAACTGCTGAAGGCCGAGGCCGCATTGATCGCATAAGCCGTGGCATTTTCGTGTAAACCGGCTATGATCCGGCCAGCAACAGTAACACGGGCTCCCGCATATGCACCTTGATGTGCTTGACCTGAAGGCATTCTATTATCGCTCGGCGCTGGGCCGCGCGGCGCAGCGGGCCGTACGCGAGCGCGTGGTCGAACTGTGGCCCGAGGCCAAGGGGCAAACCGTTGTCGGCTTCGGCTTTGCCGTGCCGCTGCTGCGCCCGTTCCTGAAGGACGCCCGCCGCGTGACCGGATTGATGCCGGGACCACAGGGGGTGATGGCCTGGCCGGCGGGGATGAAAAACGTCGCCGTTCTGTGCGAGGAAACCATGTGGCCGCTGGAAACCGGATCGGTGGACAAACTGGTGGTGATGCACGGGCTGGAAACCAGCGAACACCCGTGGGATTTGCTACAGGAATGTTACCGCGTGCTGGGACCGGGGGGGCGCGGGTTGTTCATCGTGCCCAACCGTGTTGGCCTGTGGGCGCGCAGTGACCGCACGCCGTTCGGCTATGGCCATCCCTACAGTCTGGGCCAGCTCGAGGCACAGTTGAAAAGCCACGGGTTGATCCCCGAACGCCACGTCGGCGCGCTCTATACCCCGCCGTCGCAAAAACGGTTCTGGCTGCGGACGGGGAATTTCTGGGAAAAGGCAGGGCGGCGGATCCCGACCATGGTGGCCGGCGGGGTGCTGCTGGTCGAGGTCAGCAAACAGATCCCGGCCCCCAAACGCCCGGGGCTGAGCGAGGCGGTCCGGCGGCCCTTGCGGATACTGGAAGGGGTGCGCGCACCCGAGGCGAAACCGGTCTGAGGGCGGTCTGAACGGCGTCTGGGTTGCGTCTGTTTTGTGTATGGCAAGATGTCAGGGCGCAGATCGGGGCGGCGATTGCTGCGTGTGGGGGATTTCCTGCGTGTCACGGGGGCGGGGCAAGAGCGGCTGGCAGAGTTGCAGGCCATCGCCACCGTCCATTCCGGCCGCCACGGCATCGCGCCGGATGTGGCACCGGCGGGGGTGGTGGCGTTGTTGGGGGTGGCCGAGCTGCCGCCGACATGGCTGTCCCCGCCCTCGGGTGTCAACTATGCGGTGGGGTTACGCGAGGGCACAGACGCGCGCCGGATCGGGGTGGTGCATGTGGGGCAAGGTTTGGGGGATGGGAGGGTTTTGAGGATTGACGGCTAGTGTGTGATTCTTTAACAGACTGAAATATATGCTATAATTTACCAAAGGACATCTCCTCACAAACACTAAGTAAACTCATACCAACATGAGTATCAATTGAAACAAAAATACTTTTGGTAGCATTTTCGCTAATTAACACTTGTTCATCTGATCCGAAGAAAGAATTGACAAAGCTAATATTATTTAAGGTTATTGGCTCTTTTTCAATTCTGGAAATGACAATCTGCCCCCCCATAATACCCAATCTAATAGCACTCACTCCAGACAGGGTGATAACTTCTATTATTGAAGCAGCCCTATTGGGGCGCACAAATAATTTCAGAACATCTGAAGTATAGGCTATCTCTACAACCTCGAAATCATGATATTTCAGCTCGGTTTCTTGTTGCATTATTCGTTCAGACGCCCAGTTTCTGGATCGCGATCTGCTCCTGTCCAAGATGTCTCTTTGTCGGTAGATTCACGACCAGTAGTACGTTTTCCATCTTTCCAATCATGCGAATGGGGACGCCCATAGCCTTCGTGGTCACTATCCCAATCCACATCTACAGCAGGTTTTCCGTCTGGTCCATAGAGCCGATCTTGAAAACTTCCAGCTTGAACGGTTTCTGGTTTTCCCTGATACGAAGGTTTGGATGCTGTCCCTTTATTGTTGGTCTCTTCCGCTGGAATTACCTCAATATCTCCGGTTTCCTGTTCCGAATTGACTCCCCAATGCCCCGAAACTCCATTCCCAACTGGCCCAATATTTCCGGTTGTATTTCCTGTTGCGGTATCATTTAAGGGATTGGAGGCTTGGCTACCCTGACCGAGCTTGCCTTTGGAGTTAACTGCAACTCCCGTTGCCACTGCAGCACCTGTAACAACCGCAGCAGTTTCTCCTACAGTTAACCCAAATAGCCCTGTTAGACCGATATAGTCAGCAATAAGAGGTAGTGCCAAAGCGCAAGGTCCGCAGTTCCCCCCCCCGGATCACTCAAATTCACCGGATCATTGAAACTATACGCATACCTGTTCGTCCCGACCCCCGGTTTGGTCACCTCGAACCAGTCCGACTGGATGAACATCCCCAGCCTCGGGTCATAATACCGCGCGTTCAGGTATTGCAGGCCGGCGTCGGCGTCGAAGCGTTCTCCCGTCGCCGTGGCAGGGGTTTGATGAAATCAAGCCCCGAGAGCGGGATAAACCCCTTGGTCTCGGGCGGGGTCAGGCTGACTGCAAAATCCACCGCTTCGCCGAAGGGGCGGTAGGTGGTTTCCCTGGCCACCATGCTGCCATCCGCATCGGGATCATCATCCGTCACCATCCGCACCGAGCCAAGCTGATCGGTGTGCAGATAGGCCGCCACCCCTTCCGCCGGATCGCCTGCCTTGTGGCGGATGCGCAGGTTCGGGTGTGGGTAATGCAGGATTTCCTTGCTTGTGGCGCCCAAACCCGTCAAAGATTCGCCTGCTCCGCCTTTGAATCCCCGCTTATCCAGCATGTTTTTTCGCCACATTGTGACGCATATCGGCTAAATCCCTAATATTACTGGGGATTGAGTTTGCCTTTTGCACGCATCGCCTGTTGCGACAACAAAACTCCTCTGCTACACCCTGCACGAAATTCGGTGCATGCATGCGTATGTGCCTTGGCTGTCCCTTGTGAAAACAATCACAAATAATAAGGGGACGTTTTGACAGTGGAAGGGCGGACGTGTCTGAACCAGCTTCTATCTCATCCGGCATCGCCGCGCGTTATGCGACGGCAGTTTTTGATCTGGCCAAGGACGGCAAGAAACTGAAGGCGCTTGAAGGGGATGTGAATACCCTTGCAGCGGCCCTTGCCGAAAGCGACGACCTGAAGGCGTTGATCAATTCCCCGATCTATACCCGCCAAGAGCAGGGTAAGGCCATTACGGCGATCGCAACCAAAATGAAACTCTCGCCCATCGTGAAAAACACGCTGGGCCTGATGGCCGGCAACCGCCGCCTTTTCGTTCTGCCGCAACTGGTAGAAAACCTGCGCAAGCTGATTGCCGAGGAAAAGGGCGAAGTGACAGCCGAGGTCGTTTCTGCCAAGAAACTGACCAAAGCACAGAGTGACAAGCTTGCCAAAACGCTGAAAGCCAGCGTGGGCAAGACTGTTATTATCAATCCTTCCGTCGATGAATCCCTCATCGGCGGTTTAATCGTTAAAGTGGGCTCGAAGATGATCGACACCTCGATCAAATCCAAGCTCGGTAACCTCCAGAATGCAATGAAAGAGGTCGGATAATGGGCATCCAAGCAGCCGAAATTTCTGCGATCCTTAAGGACCAGATCAAGAACTTTGGGAAAGAGGCCGATGTGGCCGAAGTCGGCCGTGTGCTGTCCGTCGGGGACGGTATTGCGCGGGTTTACGGTCTGGACAACATCCAGGCGGGTGAAATGGTCGAATTCCCCGGTGGTATCCGCGGGATGGCGCTGAACCTTGAGGCCGACAACGTGGGTGTTGTTATCTTCGGGTCGGACCGTGACATCAAAGAAGGTGACACAGTCAAGCGGACCAAGGCGATTGTGGATGTTCCTGTCGGGGACGAACTGCTGGGGCGCGTTGTGGACGGTCTGGGCAACCCGATCGACGGCAAAGGCCCTGTCAAAACCAAGAAACGCGCGATTGCCGACCAAAAGGCACCGGGCATCATCCCGCGGAAATCGGTTCACGAGCCGATGGCAACCGGCCTGAAATCGGTTGACGCGATGATCCCGATTGGCCGTGGCCAGCGCGAGCTGATCATCGGTGACCGCCAGACAGGTAAAACCGCTGTGGCGCTGGATACGATCCTGAACCAGAAATCCTATAACGATGCTGCCGAAAGCGAATACGACAAGCTGTATTGCATCTATGTCGCGATCGGCCAGAAGCGTTCGACCGTTGCACAGCTGGTGAAGAAGCTGGAAGAGACCGGCGCGATCGACTACACAACCGTGGTTGCCGCAACCGCCTCTGATCCTGCGCCAATGCAGTTTCTGGCCCCCTATGCCGCCACCGCGATGGCCGAGCATTTCCGCGACAACGGCCGTCACGCGCTGATCATCTATGATGATTTGTCCAAACAGGCCGTGTCTTATCGCCAGATGTCGTTGCTGCTGCGCCGTCCGCCTGGACGCGAAGCCTATCCCGGCGACGTTTTCTATCTGCACTCGAGACTGCTGGAACGTTCCTCGAAGCTGAACGAGGATTTCGGTTCGGGTTCGCTGACCGCGCTGCCGATCATTGAAACACAGGGCGGCGACGTTTCGGCGTTTATTCCGACCAACGTGATTTCGATCACCGATGGCCAGATCTTCCTTGAAACCGAACTGTTCTATCAGGGCATCCGCCCTGCTGTGAACACAGGTCTGTCGGTTTCGCGGGTTGGGTCCTCGGCCCAGACAAACGCGATGAAATCTGTCGCCGGTCCGGTCAAGCTGGAATTGGCCCAGTACCGCGAAATGGCTGCCTTTGCCCAGTTCGGTTCCGATCTGGATGCGGCAACACAGGCCATGCTTAACCGTGGTGCGCGTCTGACCGAGCTGATGAAACAGCCGCAGTATTCGCCGCTGACCAACGCCGAAATCGTTTGCGTCATCTATGCAGGCACCAAAGGCTATCTGGATGGTATCGACGTGAAACAGGTCGGTCGCTTTGAAGAAGGTCTGCTGGCCCACTTGCGTCAGAAAAACGCCGATCTGCTGGCGGAAATCACCGACAAAGATCCCAAGATCAAAGGTGAGATCGAAGACAAGATCAAAGCGGCGCTTGATGCCTTCGCAGCGGATTTCGCATAACCTAGTGGCTTAAGGGATAGGAATTGGTACATGCCAAATCTTAAGGACCTAAAAAACCGGATCGAAAGCGTCAAGAACACGCGCAAGATCACCAAAGCCATGCAAATGGTTGCCGCGGCGAAACTTCGCCGCGCGCAGGAAGCTGCCGAAGATGGCCGCCCCTATACAGCACGCATGAATGCTGTTCTGGGCGGTTTGGCGGCCTCTGTTGGTGGTTCTGACTCCGCCCCCAAACTGCTGGCTGGCAGCGGGTCGGATCAGGTGCATCTGTTGATCGTGATGACCGGTGAACGCGGGCTTTGTGGCGGGTTTAACTCGTCCATCGTCCGCATGGCGCGCGCCAAGGCTCAAGAGCTGACGGTTGCGGGCAAAACGGTAAAAATGATCACGGTTGGCAAAAAAGGCCGCGATCAGCTGAAACGTGAATATGGTGACGTGATGGTCAATCACGTGGACCTGACCGGGATCAAGCGGATTGGCTATGCCAACGCGCATGAAATTGCCCGCGATGTTCTGGGCCGGTTCGACGATGGCGAATTCGATGTAGCAACGATTTTCTACAACACATTCGTAAACGTCGCGGTTCAAGACCCCACCGAACAGCAAATCATTCCCGCAACGTTCGAGGCAGCCGCCGACGACGAAGCAGGCACGGTTTACGATTACGAGCCCGGCGAGGACGAGATCCTGAAGGATCTTCTGCCCCGTGGTGTGGCGACACAGATTTTTTCGGCTCTGCTGGAAAATGGCGCGTCCGAGCAAGGCGCGCGGATGTCGGCAATGGATAACGCAACGCGCAATGCGGGCGAAATGATCGACAAGCTGACGATCGAATTCAACCGCTCGCGTCAGGCGATCATCACCAACGAGCTTATCGAAATTATTTCGGGTGCGGAAGCACTCTAGAAACGCGGAGAAACGACATGGCAAAAGCGAAAGCAACCGGTAAGATCACACAGGTGATTGGCGCCGTCGTCGACGTTCATTTTACGGGTGATCTGCCCAACATTCTGAACGCGGTAGAAACATCAAACAACGGTAAGAAGCTGATTCTGGAAGTTGCACAGCACCTGGGTGAAAACACCGTGCGCTGTATTGCGATGGACGGGACCGAAGGTCTGGTGCGCGGCGAACCCGTAACCGATCTGGGCGAACCCATTTCGATGCCGGTTGGCAAAGAAACACTGGGCCGCATCCTGAACGTGATCGGCGAACCAGTGGACGAAAAAGGTCCGGTGAAAACCAAAGCAACCCGTGCGATCCACCAGGAAGCACCGGATTTTGCCGACCAGTCCACCGAGGCTGAAATCCTGATCACAGGCATCAAAGTGATCGACCTGCTGGCCCCCTACACCAAGGGCGGCAAGATTGGTCTGTTCGGCGGTGCCGGCGTTGGCAAAACCGTTCTGATTATGGAACTGATCAACAACATCGCCAAAGTGCACTCGGGTGTGTCCGTGTTCGCCGGTGTTGGCGAGCGGACCCGTGAAGGCAACGACCTTTACCACGAGATGATTGAATCGGGCGTTATCGTTCCCGACAATCTGGAAGAAAGCAAAATCGCGCTGGTTTACGGCCAGATGAACGAGCCTCCCGGTGCGCGTATGCGGGTTGCCCTGTCCGGTCTGACACTGGCCGAGCAGTTCCGCGATGAAACCGGCGCTGACGTGTTGTTCTTTGTTGACAATATCTTCCGCTTTACGCAAGCGGGTTCCGAGGTTTCGGCGCTGCTGGGTCGTATCCCGTCTGCTGTGGGCTATCAGCCGACACTGGCCACCGACATGGGGACCATGCAGGAACGGATTACGTCGACCAAAGCCGGATCAATCACTTCGGTTCAGGCGATTTACGTGCCTGCGGATGACCTTACCGACCCTGCACCGGCCACATCGTTCGCCCACCTTGACGCGACAACCGTTCTGGACCGTGCGATTTCCGAGCTGGGCATCTACCCTGCTGTGGATCCGCTGGGTTCCACCTCGCGTCTGCTTGACCCGGCCCTGGTTGGCGAAGAGCACTACAAGGTAGCCACCGACGTTCAGCAGGTTCTGCAGCGTTATAAGTCGCTTCAGGATATCATCGCCATTCTGGGCATGGACGAATTGTCGGAAGAGGACAAGCTGGCCGTGGCCCGTGCGCGTAAAATCCAGCGCTTCCTGTCACAGCCGTTCGACGTTGCCAAAGTATTCACCGGTTCTGACGGTATCCAGGTTCCGCTGGAAGATACGATTGCATCGTTCAAGGCTGTTGTGGCTGGCGAATATGACCACCTGCCCGAAGGCGCCTTCTACATGGTTGGCGGCATCGACGACGTGGTTGCCAAAGCCGAGAAAATGGCCGCGGACGCAGCTTAAGGAGTTTGGCCAATGGCTGACACTATGCAATTCGATCTGGTTTCGCCTGAACGCAGCCTTGCGTCGCTTCAGGCGACCGAGGTTATGCTTCCGGCGGCCGAGGGTGACATGACAGTGTTGCCCGACCACGCCCCGGTTATCACCACCCTGCGCCCCGGCGTGGTCAAGGTGAACGGGCCAGAAGGTGAAGCGGATTTCGTCGTAACCGGCGGTTTCGTTGAAATCACTTCCGAAGGTGTTTCGGTTCTGGCCGAACAGGCACATGCCGGTAACGAGGTCAAAAAGGCCGATCTGGAAAGCGCATACACATTTGCCCGCGAACAGGCCGAAAAAGCCAGCGACGAGGACAAAAGTGCTGCCGAGAAACTGGTCGCCGATTTTGCGCAACTGCTTGAGGACATGGAATAGGCGCCTGTCCTTTCAGAATAATATTTTTAAAGGCTCCGAAATATTCGGGGCCTTTTTCTTTTGGTTAATATAATGTTAGGTTTAATTCGTTCTTAAGTGTTCTAACAGCAATCCATTTTTACGAGGGTCCCATGAGAAAATTGCGCAGCAGGTTGCTGGGAGTCGAAAGTGGCTCTGTTATGCTGTTTTCGGATTATCAGCATGACGGCGTGATGTGGACGGGGGAAGGCCCGCGCGAATTTCGCAAAGTGATAGAGTTTGACGAGCCTTTTTCCAGCATGCCGATGGTGCAGGTCGGTCTATCCCTGTGGGATTTCGACAAAGCCACCAACCAGCGCGCCGATATTTTTGCCGAGATGGTCAACCCCGAAGGCTTTGCGCTGGTGTTTCGCACATGGGGTGACACGCGGATCGCACGGGTGCGGGCCGACTGGATCGCTTTTGGCGAGGTCAAGGATGACGATGACTGGGTGCTGGAGTAACGGCTAGATCTTTTGGCCCCATTTGCTGCCTTTATACAGCGGCTTTAGTGTATTCACATCAAACAGCGAGGACACCGAGGTGCCTTCCCAGGTATTCAGAATGGCCTGTGAAAACAGCGGGGCCGAAGGCACGATACGGATTTTCCGCGCATCCTTGACGGGTTGGGTGGCCTCGATTGAATCGGTGATGACAAGGTGCTTCATCACTGAATTCTCGATCCGTTCAACCGCAGGGCCGGACAACACACCATGGGTGATATAGGAGTGCACTTCGGCGGCACCATGTTCGATCAGGACTTCGGCAGCTTTGCACAGGGTGCCGGCGGTGTCGCAAATGTCGTCAACGATGATACAGATCTTGCCCTCGACATCACCGATCACTTTCATCTCGGCAATCTCGCCGGGTTTCGAGCGGCGTTTGTCCACAATCGACAATCCGCTGCCGATCCGTTGCGCCAGATCACGGGCACGGGCCACCCCGCCGACATCGGGCGAGATGATCGTCACCTTGTCCATCCGCTCGCCGAAATGGTGCATGATATCCAGTGCGAACACCGGCGAGGCATAAAGGTTATCTACCGGAATATCAAAAAAGCCCTGAATCTGTGTGGCGTGCAGGTCCATCGTTAAAACGCGGTGAATACCGGCTTCGACAATCAGGTTTGCCACCAGTTTGGCGGAAATCGGCGTGCGGGCCTTGGTTCTGCGGTCCTGACGGGCATAGCCAAAGTAGGGCATCACGGCGGTGATCCGTGCCGCCGAGGACCGGCGCAGCGCGTCAGCGATGATCAGCAGCTCCATCAGGTTGTCATTGGCGGGGTTTGATGTGGGCTGGATGATGAACATATCCTCGCCGCGCACATTTTCGTAAACCTCGACAAAGATTTCCTTGTCGTTGAATTTCTCGACCCGCGAATCCAGCAGTCTGATGTCCATCCCGCTGTTCATCGCAGCGTATCGGGCGATCTCTTGTGCGAGGGGCCTGTTGGCATTGCCGGAAATCAGCATGGGTTTGGGTGTGATCGGCATAACAGTGGGCCTCCCGTATGCATCGCGATGTAACAGAATCGTATCGTTGACACCGCTTAACACCTGACTAGGATTCGGGGAAGGAAAAGAGCAGCAGCCAACGGGCGAAAAGCAGGGTTTCTTACATGCCCTGCTGTTTTTATGTAACGGAGGAAATATGGTTTACATGCAGCATTGGGGCAGGGGGGACCAGAGGGCGCTGCTGCTGCATTGTTCGTTGGCCAGTTCGGACGCATGGCGCGGGGTGGCGGGGCATCTGGCGGATGATCTGTCAATGTCGGGGATTGATTTCCCCGGCCACGGGCGCAGTCGGGATTGGGACAGGCAGGGGGATTATCATGCAGTTTGCAGGGACGCGGCTGTAGGCGCGCTGGAGGAACCGGTGCACCTGATCGGTCACTCGCTGGGGGCGACCGTTGCGCTGCGGCTGGCTGTTGAGCGACCGGAACTGGTGCGCGCGCTGGTTTTGATCGAGCCGGTGTTCTTTGCGGCGGCCAAGGGCTTGGATGCCTATGCCGTGTTTGAGGAAGCCGTTGCGCCCTTTGCCGAAGCAATCGAAGCGGGGCGGAATGAAGATGCGGCAAGGATGTTCACCGACCTGTGGGGCACGGGGGCGGCGTGGCAGGATTTGCCCGCCGCGTTGCGCCAGTCCTTTGTGGACCGGATCGGATTGATTCCGGCCACTGAGGGGGCCTTGTATCATGACAATGCGGGTGTGGTTGCGGACGGGAAAATCGAGGCGATTACCTGTCCGGTGCTTTTGATCGAGGGGGACCAGTCACCTGCAATTATAAATGCTATCAACGGGGCTTTGGCCGAACGGTTGCCCGATGCGACGCGGGTCAGCATCAAAGGGGCGGGGCATATGGTGCCGATCACCCATGCCAAAGAGGTTGCGCAGGCGATCGGCGGTTTTCTTAACCTTTAAGCAGCGCCAGAAACTGGTCGATGTTTTCATCACTGGCAGACCAGTCACAGACCAGACGCGCGGTCAGGATCTCGTCGGGGTTGTCGCCCTCGAGCTGCCCTTCCATGATGTGATATTGCGCGCCCGCGTCATGCAGCCGCTGGTGCGCGGCGCGGGGCCAGCCGGCAAAGATGATGTTGGCCTGTGGTTCATACAGAAACGCCGCGCCCTCGGTTTGCTTCACACCTTCGGCCAGCCGCGCGGTGGCGGCATTGGCGGCGCGGGCGGTTTCCAGCCACAGGTTGCTGGTCAGATAGGCCGACATCTGCGCCGCCAGATAGCGGTTTTTCGAGGGCAGATGCGCCCCCCGCTTGCGGCGCAATTCAAACTCCCACGCGTGTTTTGGGTCAAAGAAGATCACCGCCTCGACCCCCATACAGCCGTTTTTGGTGCCGCCAAAGCTGACCGCATCAATGCCCGCCTTCCACGTCATTTCCGCCGGCGTGCAGCCCAGCGTCACCAGCGCATTGGCAAAACGTGCACCGTCCAGATGGGTGGGCATACCGTAAGATTTGGCGATCCCGCACAGGGTGGTGATTTCCTCGACCGTGTAAACCGTGCCGCGTTCGGTCACTTGCGTGATCGACAGCGGGCCGCGTTGCGGACCGTGGACGCCGCGGGTTTCTTCAGCCTCGATTTTACGGCGCAGCTTGTCGGGGTTGATTTTGGCATTGGGGGCATTGACCAGTGTCAGTTTCGCCCCGCCGGTGAAAAACTCGGGCGCGTTGCATTCGTCCTCGTGGATATGGGCGACGGGCGAGCAGAAGATGGTGTCCCAGGGCTGTGCCAGCGTGGCAAGGATCAGCGAATTGGCGGCGGTGCCGGTCGAGACCAGATAGACGGCGGCCTCGGGCGCCTCGAACACCTCGCGGATTTGTTCGCGCACCTTGTCCATCATCGCGTCCGCGCCGTAGGGCATGGCATAGCCCGCGTTGGCAAGGGTCAGCGCATCCATGATTGCGGGGTGGACGGGGCCGGTGTTGTCAGAAGCAAAAAACATACTAAAGATCCTCGATTATATGGTCTTCCCATTCTTCTTCGGGCACTTCGAATTCCGGCACGGTCCAGCCGCGCACGGATTGGCCTGCGTCATGCACCGTTTGCGCGGTGCCCGATATCAGCGGGTGCCAGTCGTATAGCGGTTTGCCCTCGTAAACCAGCCGGTAGGCGCAGGTTGAGGGCATCCAGTAGGCCACTTTGCTGATGTTTTGCGGCGTCAAATGCACGCATTCGGGCACGAATTGCAGGCGGATGTCATATTGGCCGCAGCGGCATGTTTCATTGTCCAGCAGACGACACGCCACGCGGGTGAAGGCGACCTCGCCGGTGTCGGGGTCTTCCAGTTTGTTCAGACAGCATTTGCCGCAGCCGTCGCACAGCGCTTCCCATTCCTTGGGGGCAAGGTTTTTCAGCGGTACCTTTTCCCAGAACCGGTCGCGCAAACCGTCGCGTTTGATTGGATCGTCAGACATTGGCAAGGATTTGGCGTGCCTGATCGCAGTCGGCGTTCATCTGGGCGATCAGCGCATCGACAGAGTCGAATTTTGCCTCGGGGCGCAGGTATTCGACCAGGGCGACCGAAACATGGGCGCCGTAAATATCGCCCTTGAAATCAAAGATATAGGTCTCCAGATTGGGCAGGTTTTCACCGAACATCGGGCGGGTGCCCATGCTGGCGGCGCCATTATAGCTACCCGCGAACGGGCCGGTCAGAACGTCGATTTTCACAACGTAAACGCCGAATTTGGGCGGGTGCAGGCCGGTGATCGACATGTTGGCCGTGGGAAAGCCCAGCAAACGGCCGCGCTGGTCGCCGCGGATCACCTCGCCGTCAATCCGGTGCCAGTGGCCCAGCATTTTGGCGGCATCGTCGGGGCGGCCTTCGGACAGGGCCTGCCGGATCGCGGTCGAGGATATTTCCTGCCCGTCCGCCACCTTGACCAGATTGGCGATGGTCACGCCAAAGCCCATTTCCTTGCCGAACCCGGCCAGAATTTCGGCATTGCCGCTGCGTCCTTTGCCAAAATGGAAATCGGCCCCGATCACAACGTGTTTCAGGCCAAGCCCGTCCCGGATCACATCGCGTGCAAATTCTTCGGCCGTTAGCTGCGACAGGGTGTCGTTGAAGCTGAGCTCATACAGTTTTTCGACACCCAGCTTTTGCAACCGGTTGGCACGGGTTTCGGCGCTCATCAACCGGAACGCGGGGGCGTCGGGGGCGAAATACTGCCGCGGGTGTGGCTCGAAGGTCAGAACACCCAAGGGCGCGTCCAGTTCCACGGCCTTTTTGCGGGCGATGTCGATCACCGCCTGATGGCCCAGATGCACCCCGTCAAAATTGCCGATCGCGGCGCTGGCGCCACGGTCGTGTGGGTCGACAAACTGGTAATCGCGGATGATTTGCATGTTTTGGCTAACCTTTGGCGCGGCTGGGGGCAAGCACAAGGGCATCGCCGGTGATCACCACCGTATCGCCCACCTTAGCCACACATTCTAGCGCGACGCGGCGTTTTTCGGGGATGATATTGGTGACCGTGACGGTGGCGGTGACGGTTTCACCAATGCGCACGGGGGCGGTAAAGCGCAGGTTTTGCGACATGTAGATCGAGCCGTGGCCGGGCAGGCGTTCGCCAATCAGGGCGGAAAACAGACCGGCCGACAGCATCCCGTGGGCGATGCGGGTTTTGAATATCGAGGCGGCGCCGGCGTCCTCGTCCAGATGCAGCGGGTTGCGATCTTCGCTGACCTCGGCAAACAGGTTGATTGCGTGCTCGTCAATCACCTTGGTGATCGAACGGGACATCCCCGTTTCAAGGTCTTCCAGAAAGATGGTGCCGATTTCACTGTTGGTCATGGGGGATCCTAACGCAAATAGCCCATTGCATAGCGGGTGGTGGTCATTGCCTTGTCCAGAAAGGCGGTCAGGGCGTCCGGTTCGGGTTGGCCATCGGGGGCGGGGCCGGTACCGGTTTCGCTGGCGGCCAGCCCGCCGGAAATGAACAGCGCGTCAAGGTCTTCGCCCATTGCGCCCTTGATATCGGTGCCAATGCCATCACCGATGCAAAGGATTTTACTGTCGGGGATCGTGCTGCCCAGTTCGTTCAGGCGGTTGCGGGCCAGATCATAGATCGGCGGATGCGGTTTGCCGGTATAGAGGCTTTCCCCGCCCATTTCCGTATAAAGCGCGGCCAAGGCACCGGCGCAGTATTCGCGCACGCCACCACGATCGACCACAATGTCGGGGTTGGCACAAAGCAGTTTCAGGCCCTTCTGTTTGGCCAGCAGGAATTCGGGGCGCATCACCGAAGGGTCGGCGTGCGGATCGAACGGGCCGACACAGACGATGCCCTCGGCCTGTTCCAGCGGCACGCGCTGGATGTTGACGGGGTTTTCGACGATGTGGATCGGATCAAAGAACGACAGGTCGGAATCGGGGCCGATGTACCAGACCTTTTCCCCGACCACGCCGCGGAACATCGCCGCGCGGGCACTGTCGCCGGAACTGGCGATGGTATCCCAGCAATCATCCGGCACGCCCATGCCCTCGATCTGTTGCTGCACCGAGGTGCGCGAGCGCGGCGCGTTGGTCAGCAACACCACCTTGCCACCCGTTTTGCGATAGGCTTGCAGGGCGGCAACAGCATCGGGGAAGGCGTTGACGCCATCATGCAAACAGCCCCACAGATCGACGAACAGGGCGTCATATTGGCTGGATATTTCGCTAAGCGCGGTGATGATCCGGGTCATGCGGCGTCCTTTTAGATAAACGGAAAAGGACGCTGGTCGCGCCCTTTGCTTTGTTTCTTGGTCTTATGCCTTGAGGTTCGGAATGATCTGCTTTTTGCGGCTGACAACGCCGGGCAGCAGAACGGTGTCGCCATCGACTGTGACGCCAAATGATTTTTCGGCAACCGATTTCACCGCGTCATTGGGGATCAGCAGGGTCGAGGCTTCGTTCAGGATGTCGACGATGAACAAAAGCACCTGATCGACGCCATCTTCCTTGGCAACAGCGGCCATGCTGTCCATCAGGCTGGCCTTGCGCGACATCACGGTTTGCGGTGAAGTGGTTTCCAGCACCGAGACGCGGAATTTGGTGTTGTCCACTTCGAACACCTTGGAGTCCAGCCGCAGCAGTTCGGCATCCGAGAAATGCGAGATGTCGGATTTGGCGGCGAACATTTCGGCGGCGTATTCTTTGGTGTCCAGTCCCAGATCCTTGGCCAGATGGTGCGCCAGTGACACATCGCGCGGGGTGGTGGTGGGCGAGCGGAATTCCAGCGTGTCTGACAGGATGCAGGACAGCACCAGCCCTTTGATATTGTCGGGCATCTGCTCCAGCGCGGGTTCGCGCATGATGCCGTACATCACGGTGGCGGTGGCGGCGACAGGGCGGATTGTGACGTTGATCGGCCCTTTGGTGGTCAGCCCGCCACACAACAGGTGGTGGTCGATGATCTGGCGTATATCGGCATTGCCGATGTTGGCCGGCAGTTCGGCGGGGTTGTTGGTGTCAACGATCACCACTTTTTCGCCATCCTCAAGGTCGGTCAGGAGCTCGGGCGTTTCAAAGCCCCAGCGTTCCAGCACAAAGGCGGCTTCGGTATTGGGTTCGCCCAGCACACAGGCCTTGGCGGGTTTCTTGGCGATTTCGTTCAGATACCAGGCCCAGATCAGGGCGGAACAGGTGGCATCGGTGTCGGGGGCGGTGTGGCCGAAGATTTTGATCATGTATTGCATCCATATAAGCAGGGGAGTCGGTTTGGCGTTCTTATAGGGGGGATGGGGGTGGTTGTCACCCGTTGGGTGGGCCGCTAACCTGTGGTCAACAACAGGAACAGGACGACAATGGCCAAACCCCGCGAGACCGATCTTTACCCCCCTGTCAAAACCTATCTGGAAGGGCAGGGATACGAGGTGAAGGGCGAAGTCGGCGCGGTGGATGTGATGGCCGTGCGCGGGCAGGAGGATCCGGTTCTAGTCGAGCTGAAACTGGGGTTTTCACTGGCCCTGCTGCATCAGGGGATCGCGCGGCAGGGGGTGAGTGATGCGGTTTATCTGGCGGT
Source organism: Profundibacter amoris (assembly GCF_003544895.1). Lineage (GTDB taxonomy): Bacteria > Pseudomonadota > Alphaproteobacteria > Rhodobacterales > Rhodobacteraceae > Profundibacter > Profundibacter amoris. Next base: position 2,656,583 of record NZ_CP032125.1, on the reverse strand, counting down.
GCCGTACGGGTTGAAGGGGATGAAGGAAAACCTGTCGCTCTGCCGCCGTCTGGGGCTGGGATTGATGACGGTGCGCCTGCGCGATGGCTATGTCGAGGTGCTGGCCGACCCCTCCCCCTATCGCCCCCGCAAGGTGCCCGCGCGCAAAACACGTCTGCTGCGCGAATTTGCGCGGCGGGTGGGCGACCCCAATGCAGGCGGAGCGACGCGGGTGGGGATTATAACGTCCTACCGGCAGGACGCGCTGCGCTGTGCCACGTTTCTGGAGAACGAGGGGGCCAGCAAAGGGGCTGTGGTGGCCAGGGGGGCAGGCGTGCCCAAGGCCACGCGTATCATGGCCGATGATCATTACGGCTGGTTCGAGCGGGTGGAAAAGGGCATCTATATGCTGACCCCAAAAGGGGTGCAGGCGCTGGCGAATTACGGGCGGGTTGCGCCGCTAAAACCCGTCAACACGGGTCAGGGTGTAACCTGATTGTTCCAGCAGATAGAGCAGCCCCTTTTCGCCTGACAAATGCGCGGCGCCGACGGCAACGATGATGTTGTCTGTTTCGGCGGCAGCCGGCAGGATCACATCCATCCAGTTGGCGTTGCGGTCATTCAGCATCGGGCCTTCCATTTCCGCAACCAGCCTGTCGGCCTCGGCTTCGGACAGGCCGGAGTCCTGCCGCATCTGATACCGGTTCAGCTCCCAGATGGCGCGGTGCTGGCCGGACAGGTAGGCTTCGATCAGGGTCGAGATCATGGCCTCCCCGTTTTTGGCGCCAGCCAGTGCAAGGCGGATGTTGTCCAGTTCCTGTTCGGGACTATCATCGCCAAACAAAGAGAACACGATGTCATAGGGTTCCAGCGCGCGGCTGGGGATGTTGTGGCGGTCGGCATAATCCATAATGCGGTGATCCACGCCGTTTTGTTCCGCCATACCTGCCAGGGCGCATGGCGGGATCGACAGCATCAATGACACATACCACGGCTGCATTTTCGAGGCCATAAAACCGGGGATGCCGCGGGTGGACAGTTCTTTGACCAGGGCTTGCCATTCGTCCTCGGGCAGGCGCTCGGGCAGGGTGGGACCATCGGTGATGAACATCACGGATGGGTCTTTTATCATGCGCTGTTTTTGCTGTTCCAGCGTTTCGCGGGTGCCTTCCAGCAGGATCAGGTCGGCGTTGTCGGCAATTTCCCAGAAAGGTTTCAGATAGGGGTCAAGACGGTCGTCACTCAGGTGCATGGTGCCCAGAATGTGGATCCTGCTGTTGCCCTTTGTCGCCAGCCAGAGGTTGCCTTCGGGGTAGGGGTTGGCGGCGATAGCGGCATCAAGTGTGGCGCGGTCCTGGGTGCCCATGGTTTCCAGCAGGTTTTCACCCACGCATTGGGCTGTAGCGGGCAGCGCCAGCAGGGACAGGATTAAAGACAGGATCAGGCGCATTTATGGCTCCGTTGGTGATGTCAGCTAAAGGTATTGTTACGGCGCGGAAAATCAATGGGGCATAGATGGAAAACCCCGTGTGTTGTGATAAGGTTGCCCTGACATTGCTAGAGCGAGGGGAAGTTATGCCATATGCAGAGGTAAACGGAACAAGGTTGCATTACACCGATACCGGCAGCGGGGATGTGGCGATCGTGTTTTCGCACGGGTTGCTGTTTTCCACCGAAATGTTCGAGGACCAGATCGCCCATTTCAAGGACGAATACCGCTGCATTGCCTATGACCACCGCGGGCAGGGCCAGAGCGATTGCCCGCCCGGGGAATACGACATGGACACCCTGACTGATGACGCCGCTGCGCTGATCAAATCGCTGGGGGTCAAGGGATGCCATTTCGTCGGCCTGTCGATGGGCGGATTTGTGGCGTTGCGGATGGCGTTGAACTATCCCGAACTGGTGCGTTCAATCGCGGTGCTGGACAGCAGCGCCGACCCCGAGCCACAGGAAAACCGTGGCAAATACAAATTCCTGAATTTTGTGCTGCGCTGGTTCGGCAGCAAGCCGGTGGTGAAATCGGTGATGCCGATCATGTTCAGCCAGACCTTTCTGAACGATCCCGCGCGCAAGGCCCTGCGTGACCGTTGGGCGGCGTTTCTGGGTAAGGTGCCAAACCGCAAGGGCATGGCCAAGGCCGTCAGCGGTGTGATCGAACGCGAAGGCGTTTACGAGCGTCTGGGCGAGATCACCACCCCGACCCTGATTGTGGTAGGGGACGAGGACACAGCCACCGTTCCGGCCAAATCCGAACGGATGCACGCGGCGATCAAGGGGTCGGAATTTGTGATGGTGCCGAAGGGCGGGCATGTCTCGACCATTGATGCGCCTGAGGCGGTTAATGCCGCTTTGTCGCAGTTTTTTGAAAAACTTGACGGATAGTGTCGGATTATTCGCAGCCCCCCTGTTGACTCCTATCGCCCGCGCTCCTAAATCCTTTGTTAGCACTCGATCAAGTAGAGTGATAACACTTGAACTGAAACTCGAACAAGGAGCGTTCCGAGATGGCATTTACACCACTTCACGACCGCGTATTGGTTCGTCGCATTGAAGGCGACGAAAAAACTGCTGGCGGCCTGATTATCCCTGACAGCGCAAAAGAAAAACCTGCCGAGGGCGAAGTGATCGCCTGTGGCGAAGGCGCCCGCAAAGACAGCGGCGAACTGATCCCGATGGCTGTTAAGGCTGGTGACAAGGTTCTGTTCGGCAAATGGTCCGGCACCGAAGTCCTGATCGACGGCGAAGAGCTGCTGATCATGAAGGAAAGCGATATCATGGGCCTTTTGTCCTGAACGATACCGCAGATTCCCGATAACAGAATTTTAAGGAGCTAGAAAATGGCTAAAGAAGTCAAATTCGATACCGATGCCCGCAACCGTATGCTGGTTGGCGTGAACATCCTGGCCGACGCGGTCAAGGTTACATTGGGCCCCAAAGGCCGCAATGTTGTAATCGACAAATCCTTTGGCGCACCGCGCATCACCAAAGACGGTGTAACGGTTGCCAAGGAAATCGAACTGGAAGACAAGTTCGAAAACATGGGTGCGCAGATGGTGAAAGAAGTCGCCAGCCGCACCAATGACGAAGCCGGCGACGGCACCACGACAGCAACCATTCTGGCCCAGGCCATCGTGCGCGAAGGCATGAAATCGGTTGCTGCCGGCATGAACCCGATGGACCTGAAACGCGGCATCGATCTGGCCACCACAAAAGTGGTCGAGTCTATCAAAGCCGCATCGCGCGAAGTGAAAGACAGTGCAGAAGTGGCACAGGTCGGCACAATTTCCGCCAACGGCGAATCCGATATCGGCCAGCAAATTGCAGACGCCATGCAGCGCGTCGGCAACGAGGGTGTTATCACTGTCGAAGAAAACAAGGGTCTGGAAACAGAAACCGAAGTTGTCGAAGGTATGCAGTTTGATCGCGGTTACCTGTCGCCCTATTTTGTCACCAACCCTGACAAAATGGTTGCCGAGCTTGAGGACTGTCTGGTTCTGCTGCACGAAAAGAAACTTTCGTCGCTTCAGCCCATGGTTCCGCTGCTGGAAACTGTTATCCAGTCCGGCAAGCCTCTGTTGATCATCGCCGAAGATGTTGAAGGCGAAGCGCTGGCAACTCTGGTTGTGAACAAACTGCGTGGTGGTCTGAAAATCGCGGCTGTCAAAGCCCCCGGTTTTGGCGATCGTCGCAAGGCAATGTTGCAGGACATCGGTATTCTGACCGGTGGTCAGGTGATTTCCGAAGATCTGGGCATGAAGCTGGAAAATGTCACTATCGACATGCTGGGTTCCGCCAAGAAAATCCAGATCACCAAAGACGAAACAACCATCGTTGACGGCAATGGCGACAAGGCCGAGATCGAAGCACGCGTTGCCCAGATCCGCACCCAGATCGAAGAAACCACTTCGGATTACGACCGTGAAAAACTGCAGGAACGTGTGGCCAAACTGGCCGGCGGTGTTGCCGTTATCCGCGTTGGCGGCATGACCGAAATCGAAGTGAAAGAGCGCAAAGACCGCGTTGACGACGCCCTGAATGCGACCCGTGCGGCCGTGCAAGAAGGCGTTATCGTTGGTGGTGGTGTTGCACTGGTTCAGGCGGCCAAAGGGCTGGTTGGCATGGAAGGTGACAATTCCGACCAGACAGCCGGTATCACAATCGTGCGCAAAGCGATCGAGGCCCCTCTGCGCCAGATCGCAGAAAACGCCGGTGTTGATGGCGCTGTTGTGGCTGGCAAGGTTCGCGAAAGCGACGACGTGACTTTCGGCTTCAACGCCCAGACCGAAGAATATGGCGACATGTTCAAGTTTGGCGTGATTGATCCGGCCAAAGTGGTTCGCACCGCTCTGGAAGACGCGGCCTCGATTGCCGGTCTGCTGATCACCACCGAAGCCATGATCGCCGACAAGCCCGAGCCAAAAGGTGCTGCCGGCGGCGGCATGCCCGACATGGGCGGCATGGGCGGCATGGGCGGCATGATGTAAACGGTCTAAATCCCGCTGGGATTTTGACCGGACAGGCGACAGGTGTTTGGCCCATGGGCCAAATGCCGAGAGCCGCTGCGCTGACGTCAAAAAACATTAGAAAGGGCTGTCTGTCGGGCGGCCCTTTTTCATTTGGCGTCACAGTGTTGTTATCCTGAATGAAGTGTCATTGGCCCGTCTTTGGTAATTGCCTAGGCTAACACCATGCGCCTGATCTTGCTGACCCTTCTGACAATGATTGCCTTTGCTGCGAATTCGGTGTTGAACCGCTTGGCATTGGTGGATCCTGAAACCGGCCCTGCAGCCTTTGCGGTTATTCGTCTGGTATCAGGGGCTGTCGTTTTGGCTGTACTGGTCTGGGTAAGGAGGCGCAGGGATATACTAAACCTGCCAACCGGATTGAATCTGATCATCGGCCCGTTGTCACTGGCAATCTATGTGCTGGGGTTTTCTTTTGCCTACGTCAACCTGCCGGCGGGTGTCAGGGCATTGTTACTGTTTGGCGGTGTGCAGGTGACCATGTTTGCCGGCGCGGTGGTATCGCGTGAAAAGGTGCCTTTTACACGGTGGCTGGGTGCTGCAATGGCCTTTGTCGGGTTGGTCTGGTTGTTGTGGCCCGGGGACGCAATGGGTCTGCCGGTTGCGGGCTGGATGCTGATGGCCCTCGCGGCGATAGGGTGGGGAATCTATTCCTTGCTGGGGCGTGGTGCGCAGGATGCTTTGGGTGCGACGGCGGTTAATTTTATGCTTGCCGTGCCTTTGGGGCTGATCATTTTTATCATCCTTCCGGATCATATCACCGGGCAGGGCGTTGTGTTGGCAATTTTGTCAGGCGGCCTGACTTCGGGACTGGGTTATGCGCTATGGTACCGGATACTGCCACAACTAGGGGCGACACGGGCCGCGGTGGCTCAGCTGAGTGTGCCGGTGATCGCGATGGGAGGCGGCATGGCATTTTTGAACGAAGCGGCGAGCCTGCGGTTTGTCATTGCCAGCCTGTTGGTGCTGGGCGGTGTTGTTGTTTCCATGCGTAGATAGAAGGTAAGGGTGTTCTGGCCTTTTCTTGTCTTGCCGCAGTGCCTATATGGGCTGATATGAAACAGGTTTTATTGTTGATATTCATGCTGTTTCCGGCCCTTGCCCGCGCCGATTGCGTGGTGCTGGTGCACGGGCTGGCACGTTCGGACGCCTCGCTTCTGGTGATGGAAGAGGCACTGGCCTATTCCGGTTATCAAGTGGTGAATGTGTCCTACCCCTCGACCCGCGAACCGCTGGAGAAGCTGGTGCTGCATGGGTTGCCCGAGGCGGTGGCAAGCTGTGGCGACCAAAAGGTGCATTTTTTCACCCATTCGATGGGGGGTATTCTGGTTCGCATGTATCTGGCCAACAACCGCACGGACCGGATTGGTCGGGTGGTGATGTTGGCGCCGCCCAATCAGGGCTCGGAACTGGTGGATATTCTGGGAGACTGGGAGCTGTTCCAGATGATCAATGGTCCTGCCGGAATGGAACTGGGCACGGACAAGGATGCGGTTCCGAACCGGCTGGGCGCGGCGGGGGTGGAACTGGGGATTATTGCTGGCAACCGGTCGCTGAACCCGATCTATTCAGCGATGATACCGGGGGCAGATGATGGCAAGGTTTCGGTGGCGGCGACCCGTCTGTCGGGTATGCGCGACCATATCGTTTTGCCGGTGACACACACGTTCATGATGAACAGCCCGCTGGTGATTGCGCAGGTGAAACTGTTTCTGGAAAAAGGTGCGTTTGATCGTAATCTGAGTTACACGGATGCGGTGCGGCTGAGTTTTCCGTAGCGCCAAAGAGTTATTAATGCCTGCGGCGCGGATATTTGGAAAAAGAAGAAGTCAGGACGTGGTGATCCGGTTGACGTGGCCCATTTTGCGGCCGGGTTTGGTTTCGGACTTGCCATAAAGGTGAATGGCGGCGTTGCCTTCTTTGGCAATTTCGGGCAGGCGGTCCATGTCGTTGCCAATCAGGTTTTCCATGGTCACATCGCAGTGGCGTTTGCCATCGCCCAGCGGCCAGCCCGCAATGGCGCGGATATGTTGTTCGAACTGGTCAACCGCGCAGCCCTGTTGCGTCCAGTGGCCGGAATTATGCACCCGCGGGGCGATTTCATTGACGATCAGCCCTAGTGGCGTGACGAACAGTTCCACCCCCATGACGCCGACGTAATCCAGCTCGTTCAGGATGCGCGCCGCCAGCAGGACTGCGTCGGTGGCCTGTGCATTGGTCAGGCGGGCGGGCACGGTGGTGGTGGCCAGAATGCCGTCTTTATGCACGTTTTCGCCCGGATCAAAGCAGGCAATGTCGCCTTGCCGGCCGCGGGCGGCGATAACGGAAACCTCGTGGGTGAAATCGACAAACCCTTCCAGCAGGGCAGGGGCGCCGGCCATGTCGCTGATGGCCTGTGGTGCATCCGCAGGTGACATGATCCGCGCCTGCCCCTTGCCGTCATAACCGAAGCGGCGGGTTTTCAGGATGGCGGGGGTGCCGGTTGTGGCCAACGCCGCTTGCAGGTCTTTCGCTGTATCGACCGGGGCAAAGGGGGCGGTGTTCAGGCCGAGGGAGCGCAGGAATTCCTTTTCCGTCAGCCGGTCCTGTGATGTGGCCAGCGCGCGGCGGTTCGGGTGGATCGGGCGCAGGGCCTCGAGCGTGTCCAGCGCCGCTGTCGGGATGTTTTCGAATTCATAGGTGATAACATCGACCGAATGGGCGAAGGTGGTAAGTGCCGCCAGATCGTCATAGGCCGCGGTGGTGACGCGGTCGGCAACGTGGCCTGCGGGCGGGTTGGCACCGGGTTCGAAAATATGGGTGATAAATCCAAGCCGCGCCGCCGCGACCGATAGCATCCGGCCCAGTTGACCGCCGCCAAGGATGCCGATGGTGGCGCCGGTGGGAAGGGGATCACTCATCTGTTGGCTCGTCCGCGATCGAGGCCGAAAGGGCCGCGCGCCATGCGTCAAGGCGGGTGGCAAGACCCGCGTCGTTCAGCGCAAGGATGCCGGCGGCCATAAGCCCCGCGTTGGCGGCACCGGCGGCACCGATCGCCATGGTGGCGACGGGAAAGCCCTTGGGCATTTGCACGATGGAATAGAGGCTGTCGACGCCGGACAGGGCGCGGGTCTGCACCGGCACGCCGATCACCGGAAGGCGGGTTTTGCTGGCCATCATGCCCGGCAGATGCGCCGCCCCGCCAGCACCGGCAATGATCACCTGCAAGCCACGGTCGGCGGCCGTTTTACCATAGTCCCACAGCCGGTCGGGGGTGCGGTGGGCCGATACGATCCTGGCCTCGTAATCCAGCCCCAGTTCGTCCAGAATTTCCGCGGCCGGTTTCATTGTCGGCCAATCCGACTGACTGCCCATGATTATGCCGATTTTCGCCTGTGCCATTGTGCATCCCCTGCTGAATGAGCGCGCACTATACCCGCCCGCGAATATTACGCAATGATGTCCGGTGTCAGCTCGTCCTCGATCCTTGCGATCTGGTCTTTCAGGCGCAATTTCCGGGCTTTCAGGCGGCGGATGGTCAGTTGATCGGTGCCGCGCAATTCGACGAGGGCTTGAATCGCTTCGTCCAGATCGCGGTGTTCCTGACGCAGCACTTCAAGCTCGACGCGCAGAACCTCTTCGTGGGACATTTCAACGGGGGGGGTCATGCGGGTGGATTTACCTGTGAGTCGGTTACTTAAGCGTTATGAATACCCGCTTTTTTGCATTGCGGGAAGGGTTTGATCCCTTGCAGGGGGCGGTATGACTGCCCATATTATACCCGTACGGGTTGCCGCATGTCGGGGCCTGAATGGAATGGTCGCTTGATAAAGGACAAATAGATGACGAAACTGACACTGACGACGCACCCCTTCCTGTTGGGATTTGACCAGTTGGAACGGCTGGTGGAACGCACCGCGAAATCGGGCAATGACGGCTATCCGCCGTATAATATCGAACAGACCTCGGAAAACAGTTACCGGATTACGCTGGCCGTTGCCGGCTTTGCCGAGGATGATCTGTCGATCACGGTCGAGGACCGGCAACTGGTGGTGCGCGGACGGCAAGGGGACGCGGAGGAGGAGCGCGTGTTCCTGCATCGCGGCATTGCGGCACGGCAGTTCCAGAAAAGTTTTGTTCTGGCCGAAGGGGTCGAGGTAGACAAGGCCGCGGTTGAAAACGGGCTGTTGCACATCGACCTGAAACGGACCGAACCGGACACGATTGTGCAGACCATTCCGATTAACAGGACATAAGGAGCGCGCGATGGATACTCCGTTTGACTTTGGAACCAAGGGCAACATTGTCTATATCAAATCGGTCGATGTTTCGGACCTGCCAAAAGAGGTGCGGGCCGAGGCGGGCGACATCAAGCAACTCTATGCCGTATGCACCGAAGATGGCGAGCAGCTTGCGCTTGTGCGCGACCGCAATATGGCATTTTTTCTGGCGCGGCAGAATGATCTGGCGCCTGTGACGGTTCACTAATGACATACACGTTCGATTGGGTGGATGCCTTTACCAGTCGCCCTTTTGGTGGCAACGCCTGTGTGGTGGTGCACGGGGCCGATGATCTGAGCCTTGAGCAGCGTTTGGCGCTGGTCAGGGAAACCTCGCTGTCGGAATGTGCCTATCTGGTCGGATCAATTGTGGCCGGTTTCGGGGTGCGTTACTATGTGGCGCATCAGGAAATCCTGATGGCGGGGCATCCGACGATTGCCACCGTTACCTCGCTGCTGGACCGTGGTCTGGTGCCGCTGGTGGACGGGCGGGCGGAATTCACGCTCGAGGTCGGGGCGGGGGTGTTGCCGATTACGGTTGCGGACGGGATGATCACCATGACCCAGCCCGCGCCGGTGTTCGGGCAGACCCATGATCCGGCAGAGATTGCAGCCCTTTACGGGCTGTCGGCAAAGGACATCATCGGTGTGCCGCAAACAGTATCTACCGGCACACCGTTTTGCATTGCCGTGTTGCGGGATAAGGCTGCGTTGCGCCGCGCCAGACTGGATCTGGACCGGCTGGAGGCCTATCATTCCGCGCGCGGATTGGGCGCTGACAAGGCAATGGAGCCGTTTCTGGTGGTGCGCGAGGGCGAGACAGAGGCGGGGGATACGTTTTCACGCCTGTTGCTGCCTCCACCGATGCCGCCCGAGGATGCCTTTACCGGATCGGCCACCGGCTGTATGGCTGCCTATCTGTGGCATTACGGGTTGATCGAAAGCCCGCGCTTTGTGGCCGAGCAGGGCCACTGGATGGGCCGCCCCGGATCGGCACAGGTCGAGGTGCTTGGCCCGCGCGAGGCTCCGGCCGGTGTCAGGGTCGGCGGTCAGGGCGTGGTTCTGATGCGCGGCGAATTGGCGCTGTAGCGGGCAAGCGGGTGGGAATTTTACGCCGTGCGATTATGTGCAGGGCAAGCAAGATACGGATCAGGAGATTGAAGAATGAGCAAAATGTTGAAATGCACCTGTCTGGAGTGCGGCGCTATCAGCCGTTTTCCGGCAGACAAGATCGGCGACAGACCGAAATGCGGCAAATGCGGCGCATGGCTGATCACCGGCAAGGTGGCCGAGATTGATCTGGCAACGCTGAACAAGGCGGCCAAGAATGATGATGTGCCGCTGGTGGTGGATTTCTGGGCGCCGTGGTGCGGGCCGTGCCGGATGATGGCGCCGCAGTTCCAGATGGCGGCGGAAAAGATGCAGCCGAACGTGCGCTTTGCCAAGATCAACACCGAGGAACACCCCAATGCCTCGCAACGCTACAACATCCGCGGCATTCCGACGATGGCACTGTTCAAGGGCGGGCGCGAAGTGGCGCGTCAGTCGGGCGCGATGCAGTCGCCGCAGATTCAGGCTTGGGTAAGCAGCAAGGCTTAAATGTCATCCCCGCGCAAGCGGGGACCGCCAAAAGCACACGACAAGTTTAGAGAGGTTCCCGCTTGCGCGGGGATTATAATCTTTAACCCGTTGACCATGCCCGTGGTTGTTTCATGCCGGCCATCTTGATGGCCTGGCCGGTATAGCCATAGGGAAACAGTTCATACAGAACCGCCTTGGCGCCGGCCTTGTTTACCCCGTTGCGTTTGGAAAGATATTTGAACACGAAACGCACGTCGGGCATGATGCCGTGCTCTTCTTCCCAGTCTCGGATGAATTTGATGATCTCGTGATGCAGCGGTGTCAGGGTGATGCCCTCTTGTTCGGCGCGGTATTCGGTGAATTCCGGTGTCCAGTCGTGTTGATCGGTCAGATAGCCGTTGCCGTCCACCTTGACCTTTTTGCCCGAGGGCAGGGTGAGTTCGGTAATCTTGTCCGGTAGGGTCCGCATCCTGTTTCCTTGCTCGCTTCTGTCGGGTGCGGGTCAGGATAGGGGACAGGGGGCGCGAGTCTTTGAGATAGATCAAGTTGCGACCAAAGGGGGCGAAGGCTTGCTGATTGCTTGAAATCGCCGTCCCGGCGGGTTTAATGGGCGCATGTATGATTTCCTCAGCTTTGAAACCTTTATCACGCCCCGCGTTCTGCTGGTCTGTTATTACCTTGGCGCGGTGGGGATCCCGCTGGCCGCTGTGCTGCTGGTGCGCAAACTGGCGGCTTTGTTTCCGGCCATTGGCGGGGCTGCGGATCAGGCCAAGGCGGCCATCCCGCGCAAATACCGGTGGCGGATCTATCTGGCGATGGCGGTGATGTTCCTGTGCATGGAAATCGTCTGGCGGATGATGTTCGAGGCGATGATCGGCTATTTCCAGATGCGCGATGCACTGGTGGGGATGACAGGGTAGAGGCACCTATTTTCCCCTCGGTTTTGCCCGCAATGTCGGATCGGTGCTGGTCGGGTCCTCGGGCCAGGGGTGTTTCGGGTAACGCGCACGCATGTCCTTGCGCACATCCGCATAGGAACTGGCCCAGAAACCGGGTATGTCCATGGTGGTTTGCACCGGCCTGCGGGCGGGCGACAGCAGGGTGACGCGCAGGGGTGTGTGGCCGACTTTGGGGTGGGTGGTGACACCGAACATTTCCTGCAATCGCAGCGAGATTTCGGGGGCCTCGCCGGAATAGTCAATCGGGATCCTGTTGCCCAGCGGAGTGGTGAAATGCGCCGGTGCCTCGCGGTCCAGCCGCTGCATCTGCTCCCATGTCAGGATGCTGCGCAGAGGTTCCAGCAGGTTCAGCCCTTTCAGATCATTGGCGGTTCTGATGCCGGTCAGGTAAGGCAGCAGCCAGTCGTCAATCGCCGCCATCAGCGCGTCATCGGTGAAATCCGGCATGTCGTCCACCAGCAGCACCCGCGCCTGAAACCGGCGGGCGGCGTCATTCCACGGCAGGCCCAGATCGCGCACCCCGCCCAGCATGGCGCGGGCCAGAACCTCGTCCGGCGCATCGCGCCAGATGCGGTCGGACAGCACTAGCGCGCCGAACACCTCTTGCTGGCGGGCCACCACGCGGCGGTCCCGTTTGCTCCATTCGCAATGGTCGCGCCATGTGATGCGCTCGCCATAAAGGCCGCGCAGGCCGGCTTCGGAGATTTCCACCGCCTGCCTTATGCGGGCCTCGCGCGCGTCGCCGTCCAGATCGGTGGCCACAAGCAGACGCGCGCCCGCCATCGGGTCGTCCGCGCGCATCATCGCGCCTTTGCCGCCGGACAGCACCCAGCGCGGCGTGTCCCCCTTGCGGCGCAGACCGATGCGGTCGGGATAGGCCAGCGCCGCCATTTCCCCCGGCGACAGGCGGCCCGCGGTTTTGCCACGGCGCAGGCGTTTTGCTTCGGCACGGATGCGCTGGATAGTTCCGGCATTGGCCGGATATGGCCGTTCTGCACTAAAACGCTTCAGATCAGTCAGCGCCTCGATCCGCAAAGCCAGATCAACCGGTGCCCCGCGCAACGGGTCACGTTCGGCCAGCAGAGCCGCCAGCAATGCTGCCTGATCCCCCGCCACGGCCACCATATGCGCCAGACGCGGATGCAGGGGCAGGGCGGCCAAAGCGCGGCCATGATCGGTGATCCGCCCGCCCGCGTCCAGCGCGCCCAGTTGCGTTAACAACGCTTTGGCCCCGGCATAGGCGCCGGGGTTGGGCGGGGTCAGCAGGGCCAGATCCTCGGTGCTGCCCGCGCCCCACAGCGCCAGTTCCAGCACCAGACCGGTCAGATCGGCCGCCTCGATTTCGGCGGGGGGGAAGGGGGCCATGCCGCCCTCTTCGCCCTTGGTCCACAGCCGGTAACACATCCCTTCGGCCACACGCCCCGCACGGCCACGGCGCTGGGTGGCTTCGGCTTTGGTCACCCGTTCGGTCACCAGCCGAGACATGCCCGAGGCCGGATCGAACCGCGCGCGCCGCGCCTGCCCGCAATCGACCACCACGCGGATACCGTCGATGGTCAGCGAGGTTTCGGCAATCGCGGTGGCCAGCACGATCTTGCGGCCCGATTTGGCGGGGGCGATTGCGGCGCGCTGGGCCTTGAAATCCATTGCGCCAAACAAGGGGTGGACGTGACATTCTGCGGGCAGGTCCGACAGCATCCCCGCCAGACGCCGGATTTCACCTTCGCCGGGCAGGAACACCAGAACGCTGCCCGTGGTTTCGGCAACGGCCTGTTTGACCAGCGTGGCGGCGGCTTCGGGCAGGCGTTGGCCTTTGGGCAGAGGGCGGTCCAGCCAGCGGGTTTCAACGGGGTAGGAACGCCCCTGCGAGGTGATCACCGGTGCGTCGTCCAGCAGGGCGGCGACGGGTTCGGCGTCCAGCGTGGCAGACATCACCAGTAGCAGCAGATCCTCGCGCAGGGCGCCGCGCACCTCCCATGTCAGGGCCAGCCCCAGATCGGCGTTCAGGGATCGTTCGTGGAATTCGTCAAAGATCACAGCGCCGATGCCGTCCAGTGACGGGTCTGACTGGATCATGCGGGTCAGGATGCCTTCGGTGACGACCTCGATGCGGGTGGTTCTGGACACCTTCGCCTCGCCCCGTATGCGATAGCCAACCGTCGCGCCGACCTTTTCACCTAATGTCTGTGCCATCCGTTCCGCCGCCGCGCGGGCGGCCAGTCGGCGGGGCTCCAGCATTAGGATACGGCCCTTGCACAGATCGGCCTCCAGCATCGCCAAAGGCACCCGCGTGGTTTTGCCGGCCCCCGGCGGCGCTTGCAAAACGGCGCGGCCATGATCGCGCAGGGCGGGGATCAGGGCAGGCAGGGCGTCTTCTATGGGCAGGCGGGTTATCATGGGGGTGTTATCGGGGATGAGGGCCGAAAATACCATATGCAAACCGGTTGAAGATTGCTGCAAGGCATAGCCCCATCCACTTGCACCTGTCATTTTTGCCTGCGGGCAGGTTTCCAGAGGCCCTGCAAACGCCCCGCCGGATCAAACGCTGATGGTGATATGTGGTGTTTGCGCCGCCCCTTCGACCGACCGTTCCGCTTGCGGCAGGACCTTCGGCAGTGCGAGCGCAATCGCCAGCAAAACCATCAGCCCGACCATTTTCAGCATATTCAAACGTGCCATATCGATGTTCCTTCTTTTCTATTCATGTGCCTTGGGCTTATGATGCGACCAACACGGCGGGCTAACCAATATCGGGCCGCTGTTATCGGATAACGGGCAGAAAAAGGGCAGCCGCCTATGGATATTTCAGACCTTGCAAGCCGCGTGATCAAAGGCGAGCGCCGCGCCCTGGCCCGTGCCATCACCCTGATCGAAAGTGCGCGCGACGATCACCGCGAACAGGCAGTCGAATTGCTCGAGGCGGTCAAGGGCGCAGGGCGGCAGGCCCTGCGCATCGGGTTGTCCGGCACGCCCGGTGTGGGCAAATCCACCTTTATCGAGGCCTTTGGCGTAATGCTGACAGGGCAGGGTAAACGGGTGGCGGTGCTGGCGGTTGATCCGTCCTCGACACGTTCCGGCGGCTCCATTCTGGGGGACAAAACCCGCATGGAACGCCTGTCACGCGATCCGAACGCCTTTATCCGCCCCTCGCCCAGCCAGACTGCGCTGGGAGGGGTGGCGCGGCGCACCCGCGAGGCGGTGATGCTGTGCGAGGCCGCCGGTTTCGACATCGTGCTGATCGAAACCGTTGGCGTGGGGCAGTCTGAAACCATGGTGGCCGATATGTCGGACCTGTTCATTCTGCTGCTGGCCCCTGCGGGCGGCGATGAATTGCAGGGTGTAAAACGCGGCATCATGGAAATTGCCGATATGATCCTGATCAACAAGGCCGACGGCGATCTGCTGCCCGCCGCCACCCGCACCTGTGCCGATTACGCCGGTGCCCTGCGTCTGCTACGCAAACGGGCGCAGGATCCTGACGGTTTTCCCAAGGCAATGCTGGTGTCGGCTCTGTCGGGCGACGGGTTGGAAACCGCGTGGGAGGAAATGCAGACCCTGACACAGTGGCGCAAGGAAAACGGCCACTGGGACGCCATGCGCGCCCGTCAGGCCCGCCACTGGTTCGAGGACGAGGTGCGGTTGGGGTTGCTTGCACAATTGAACAACGGGGCCGTGCGCGCGCGGCTGGAGCAGCTGGGGCAGGCTGTGGCCAAGGGCGAAATCACCGCCAGCAATGCCGCACGGGAATTGTTGCAGGGGTTGTAGAGGCTAGGGTCTGACCCTAGCGTGCGTCGCGCACATCCGCGACGATCCGCCGAACCGTATCGGCGTCCACGGCCAGTGCCTGCGTGGTTTTGATAAAGAACTCGTGCTCGGAATCCACGATCTGCCCGTCCGCCGCGATCACGGCAAACACAGCCTTTAGCACCAGTTCCTTTTCCACGGGGCCCAATCCGGCGCCAAAGGCCTTGAATTCATTGTCCGTGGGTTTTGCCGAGGCTTTCGAGATGATCAGACGAATGCGATCTTCATCCAGTTCTTCACCGATCATCTGTTTTGTGATCCCGGCAATTGTTGCCACCTCGCTGTCATCCAGTTCGCCATCCGAAATGGCGGCATGGCACATCGCATCTACGATCTGTGTCGCCACAGCCGCCATCTGCCCCATTTGGGATTTGCGGGCGGATTTGCGCCGCGCGCTGCCCACGGTCTTTGTCAGCAGGAACAGAATCACAAGGCCAACCAAAGCCAAGCCGCCAAACCCGCTGGCGATCTGGTTCAAGGTCATTTTGGGTTTTGCGGGCAAATCCGCCGGGATCAATCCGCTGTTTTGGGCATCTTTGAAATCGGCTTTTGAAATGTCATAATAAGTGTCGCCATCGCAACCGTTGGCCGCCAGAGCATAACCATGCGATTTCATCCAGAACCCGACATAGAACACATGATATTTGCTGGAATAATGGCACAGCGACAGGGGCTTGCCATCTGGGCCTTCGAGTCCGGTTTGCGCAACCAAATCAAGCGAATCCTGCGTGCCATAGACGATCGGTAACCCCCGCGCCTGCGCTGACGCAGGGAACCAGAACTGAAGGGCGAGGGCGAAAAGGGCTATTGCAATAAATCGCATGGAAAACTTTCTGATCAAATAGACGCTTGCCAAACCCTAAGTTGCAGGTGCGTGCGGGTCAACTGCGGGGATCATTTGCAGGCAAAAAACCACCCCCCCTTCCCAAAGTCGCCCAAATCAGATAGCGTCACCGGACAACCATGACGAGGATATGCCGATGATCTATTTCAGGACCCTACCGCGAGCGTAAACCGCCGGTCCTGTTGGGCTGGCCTTCGCCGCCCGATCATCCAAACCTGTTTTTCCTATATTTCAAGAGCCTCTGTCATGTTCCGTTTCTTTGAAAACCTTGTCGACCCCTTTGCACCGTTTGATGAAAAGACGCCGCCCAAGGCCTTGTGGCCCTATTTGCGCAGCCAATACGGCCCGTTCAGAAAGCTGATGATCTGGATGGCGCTGACCGGTGTGCTGGTGGCGATGGTCGAAACCGGGCTGATTTTCTATACCGGACGGGTGATCGATCTGATGAACGCCAGCGAGGCGCAAACATTCTGGTCCGCGCACGGGTTTGAACTGTTGTTTGCCGCCCTGTTCATCCTGTTCCTGCGCCCGCTTTCGATTGCCCTGAACCGGCTGTTTCTGGAACAGGCTTTTGCCGGAAACATGCAGGCACAGGTGATGTGGCGTTCGCACAAGCACCTGTTGGGGCAGTCGCTGGGGTTCTTCCAAAGCGACTTTGCCGGACGGCTGGCCAACCGTGTGATGCAATTGCGCGTCGCGGTCGAAGACCTGACCTATATGTTTTTCGAGGGCATCTGGTATGCGCTGACCTATGTGGCGGCGGCCCTGCTGATCCTGTCGCAAATGGATGTGCGGCTGGCGATGCCACTGGCGATCTGGGTGGTGGCCTATGGGCTTTATGTGCGCTCGGTGGCGCGCAAGGTGGCTTTGGCCAGCGAAAAACTGTCGGACACACGTTCGCTGGTGACCGGACGGATCGTAGACAGCTATTCCAACATCGAAAGCGTGAAACTGTTCGCCCACGGCGGGAACGAGGAAACCTATGCGCTGTCCGCGATCAAACGCTTCCGGATACGGTTTTTGCAATTCGTGCGTCTGATGACGAAAATGTCGTTCGGATTGAATATGCTGAACGGTGCGCTGATTGTCGGGGTTCTGGGCATGGCTGTCTGGCTGTGGACACGGGGCGAGGTATCGGTCGGGCAGGTCGCGGCGGCTTCGGCGTTAACGGTGCGGCTGAACGGGATGAGCGGCTGGATCATGTGGCTGACCATCCGCATGTTCGAACAGATGGGGGTGATCCGTGAAGGATTGCAATCTGTGGCCGTGCCGCATGACGTGGTGGATGCACCGGCAGCCCCTGCGCTGAAGGTCTCCGATGGCAGGATTGAATTTCGCGATGTCTCGCACCATTACGGCCGCGACAGTGGCGGGCTGGATCATGTGTCGCTGAACATCCCCCCCGCGCAAAAGGTAGGGCTGATCGGGCGCTCGGGCGCGGGGAAATCCAGCCTTGTGAACCTGTTGCTGCGGTTTCGCGATGTCGAGCAGGGGGAAATCCTGATCGACGGGCAGAATGTGGCCCATGTGACGCAGGACAGCCTGCGCGGGGCCATTGGTATGGTGACGCAGGATTCGTCGCTGTTGCACCGCTCGGTGCGCGACAACATCCTGTATGGTCGCCCCGACGCAAGCGAGGACCAGATGATCGCCGCCGCCAAACGGGCCGAGGCGCATGAGTTTATCCTTGACCTGTCCGACCCGCACGGGCGCACCGGCTATGACGCGCAGGTGGGCGAACGCGGGGTGAAACTGTCGGGCGGTCAGCGCCAGCGCATCGCCATCGCCCGCGTGATCCTGAAAAACGCGCCCGTTCTGGTGCTGGACGAGGCCACATCGGCGCTGGACAGCGAAGTCGAAGCGGCGATCCAGCAAACCCTTTACGGTGTGATGGAAGGCAAAACCGTGATCGCCATTGCGCACCGCCTATCAACCATCGCGCAGATGGACCGGATCATCGTGCTGGATCAGGGCCGCGTGGTCGAGGATGGCCCGCACGAGGCGTTATTGGCGAAAAACGGCATCTATGCCGGTCTGTGGCATCGTCAATCGGGTGGATTTCTGGGGCTGGATACATAATTCCCCGATCCGCGCGCGTGAATCACTTGACGCCCCCACCGATTGGGCCTAAACCGCGCAAACGGAATTCAGGGCACTGCTATGATTCACTCATGACGGTGCCCTATTGTATTATCGAGCCGCCCACCGCAAATGATTGTTCGGGCTGGCGCTGAGACAAGGAAGAAAACAATGGCACGTCGTTGCGAACTGACCGGTAAAGGCCCAATGTCTGGCAACAATGTCAGCCACGCGAAAAACAGAACCCGTCGCCGGTTTCTGCCCAACCTGAACGACGTGACACTGATGTCCGACGTTCTGGGTCGCTCTTTCAAACTGCGGATTTCGGCCGCTGCCCTGCGCACAGTCGACCACCGCGGCGGTCTGGACGCCTTCATGGCCAAAGCCAAAGACGTCGAGCTGTCGGACAAGGCGCTGAAGATCAAGAAAGACATCGCCGAGGCACAGGCCACGGCCTAAGCCATGATCGGTTTTGATGAATTGAAAAGGCCCTGCCGTTTGGCGGGGCTTTTTGTTTTGGGGTTTGTTGCCTATCTCAGCCCGCGTGTGAAATCGGGAACGAGGACAGCGCCCGACCCTGGGTGGGCACTTGCTAAGGATGAGAAAGGCAAATGCTGTGAAACCGGTCTGACGTTATAGCAGGGAGATAGGTTGCAAAAGCGCCCTCCTCTGGGGAGTGAAGATGGACCGTGGCCCCTGTGGGGCCGCGTAAGCCTGATGAGCGGGCGCTGTCCGGCTTTGCCGTCCAAGGTGGCGGTTTGTTTGCCACTGTGTTGAACGCCGCCAATGTTATCTCACGGCAACACCTTCCCCGGGTTCATAATTCCCAGCGGGTCCAGCGCCGTTTTGATCTGCCGCATCACCCCCAGCGCCGCCTTGTCCTTGCGCCGCGCCATGGACGGTTTCTTGGACAGGCCCACCCCGTGTTCCGCCGAAAAACTGCCGCCAAGGCCCTGCACCACGTCCTCGATTGTTTCGGTGATCCGGTCGGCCAGTTCCGGCGACTCCGAGGACGGCAGCACCGAATAATGGATATTGCCATCCCCCAGATGCGCCACGCAGATGTTGCGGGCGGATTTGTCCAGCCGTTGCAGGTGTGCGTCCATTTGCTCAAGGAAGGGCGCAACCTTGTCCAGTGCCACGCAAATGTCGCTGTCGATACGCGGGGTTTGTGACAGCACCACTTCGGCGGCGGCCTCGCGGCGGGTCCACATTCCGGCGCGTTGGGTGTCGTTTTGCGCCACCACCGCGTCCAGCACCAGCCCCTGTTCCATCATGTCAACCAACACCTGTTCCAGCAGGGCGGTCAGCGGGATTTCTCCGTTTTCATCCGGTGTCACGTCGCGCGGGGCGGTGGCGCCCAGTTCGATCAGGATGTTCACATCATGCGGGGTGTCAAACGGCGGGCGGGTTTCGGGGTGGCTGGCCTGATACATTTCAACGTAATTGCCGGGCATATATTCAAACGCCTCGACCGCGCCGCCGGATGCCATCTGTAGCCGGTTCAGCAGGGTCAGCGCCCCGGCCAGATTTGGCACAGCAACCATCGCGGTGGCATAGGCGGCGGGTTTGGGGAACAGTTTGAGGACGGCGGCGGTGATCACGCCCAGCGTCCCCTCGGCGCCGATGAACAGATCGCGCAGGTCATAGCCTGCGTTGTCCTTGTGCAGTTCGCTCATCAGGTTCATCACTTCGCCGCTGGGCAAAACCACCTCAAGCCCCAGACACAGTGCGCGCGTATTGCCATAGCGCAGCACGTTCGAGCCGCCCGCGTTGGTCGATAGCGCTCCGCCGATCATGGCCGAACCCCGCGCCCCGAACAGCAAGGGGAAGATCAGCCCGTGTTCGTCCACTGCGTCATGCAGGTTGGCGATGATCACGCCGGCCTCGACAATGGCGATGCGGGCCTCGGGGCGGATCTCGCGGATGGTGTTCAGACGCTCCAGCGACAACAGGATGCCGCCATCCGTATAGGTGCCGCCGACAAGGCCGGTGTTGCCGGAAATGGGCACCACGGGGGTTTTGGTTTCACTGGCCAATTGCATCACATCACTGACTTGATTGGTATCTGCGGGGCGCACCACGGCCAGCGGCTGGCCGGTGTATTTGCCCATCCAGTCACGGGCATAGCCCTGCATATCATCGCCGTGCAGCACATTGGCGGTGCCGGTGATTTTGGCCAGTCGGGTCAGCATGGGTTAATCCTTTTCCTTGGTCGGCACGGGGCCGCGGTATTTGCTGGATGCAGCGGGCGGCACCTCGTCCGGCTCGAAAACGCCGATCAATATGCCCACCTGTTTGCCGCCGGTGCGCGCGGCGTTGATCTGCTCATCAGAAACCGTCACCCGCTGCGACATGCGGCGGCCCCATTTTCCCAACCGGTCATACATCAGGGCGATGATGTCGGCATGATCGGCGCTGTCGCCCAGATCGTCAAATTCATTTGGGTCGCTCACCAGATCAAACAGCATCGGACGAAAGCCGCCCTCGGCATGGATGAATTTCCAGCGCTGATCGGTGACCATGAACAGGCGGGCATCGCGGGGGGCAACGTCCAGTTCGGCGGCCATCGGGCTGGTCGAGTAATCATATTCGCTGATCGCGTAATCGCGCCAGTTTTCTGGGGTTTTGCCATGCAGGAAAGGCAGCAGTGATCGCCCCTCGACAATGTGGTCCGGCACCTTGCCGCCGGCCACCTCGATGAACGTGGCTGGCAGGTCGATGGATTCCACCAGCGCATCACAGGTGGTGCCACGGGTGGCATCGGCATCGGGCGAGGGTTCATAGATGATCAGCGGCACCTTGACCGATGGTTCGTGGAACAGGTCCTTTTCCCCCAGCCAGTGATCGCCCAGATAATCACCATGATCCGAGGTGATGACGATCATCGTATCCTGCATCCGCCCGTTGCGTTCCAGAAAATCGAACAGGCGGCCCATCTGGTCGTCGCATTGCTTGATCAGGCCCATATAGGCCGGGATCACCTTTTGGCGCACTTCCTCGCGGGAAAAGGCACGACCGATGCGGTTGTTCATGAAGGCCGCATAGACGGGGTGCGGATTGTCGCGCTCGCTGTCATGGCGCACAGCGGCGGGCACATGGTTTGGCCCGAACATGTCGTGATAGGGGGCGGGGACGATATAGGGCCAGTGCGGTTTGATATAGGACAGGTGGGCGCACCACGGCCCCTTGGCCTGTTCGATGAACTTGATTGCTTCACCGGTCAGCCACGGGGTTTCGCTGTCTTCTTCGGCAATATTGGCAGGCTTGTTGGCGTTGGTCATGAACCAGCCCGAGGCGATGTCGCCGCCCTCGACTGCGGCATTGGCGAAATCGGCCCAAGGGTTTTCGCCGGGGTAACCACGCGATTTCAGGTATTCGTTATAGGGCGAGCGGTTTTCGTCGTAAAACCCGTCCGGCCCCTCGGCCCACAGCCCGTCATCACGGCACCAGACATCAAACCCGCATTCCGCCTGCCGCGCGCCGATCACGCTGTCGGGCGACAGGCCAAGGCGCTCCATCCCCTCCGCATCAACCCGCATATGGGTTTTGCCAATCAGCCAGCAATCCATGCCCAACGGGCGCAAATGATCGCCCAGTGTCATTTCCCCGACCCGCAGAGGGAAGCCGTTATACTGCGCCCCGTGGGTTGATGCATAGCGGCCGGTATAGGTGCTCATCCTCGAAGCGCCGCAAACGGGGGATTGCACATAGGCACGGGTGAAGCGCACGCCGCGTTCCGCGATGCGATCGATGTTTGGCGTGTGCAGATGTGGATGGCCCGCGCAGGACAGGTAATCGAACCGCAACTGGTCGAACATGATGAACAGGATGTTTTTTGTCATGTGCCCATGGGGCCGGAAAACAGGTTAATGGTCAAGCCAGATCGGGTTGCTCCATGCTCTTTTTCCGGCATCATCAATCACCATCACCCGTATCCACGGGCTGACGGCGAAACGGTCCAGCGCGATCGAGCCTGTGGTCATGTCCTTGCCGCGAAGGGTCGAGGCGGCGATACCCTTGCCGACAACGGTAATGGTCTGCACTTTCGAGCAATCCACCTCGACCGTCAGTCGTGTCAGGCGGATGTCGTGGATTTCGGGGCCGGTCGAGGAATAGAACGTGCCGGCTCTCAGCGCGGCCAACAGGGCCTCGGGAGTGTTTTCAGCCGCCTTCACCATCACCCAGCCGCCAAAGTAATCCGGCGTATGGAAATGGGCGTCATCGGTGGCAATGCAGGTCAGCCTGCGGCCTTCGTTCAGCATGTGGTCCCAGGACAGCAACCCGTCGCCGCGATCATTTTCGATGGCACAGCCGTGGTTGTAGATTTCCACTGCATGGGCGGCAGGGATACGGCGGGCGTCGGCCTCGGTCAGGCCGGACCAGTGCGGGTGGGCGATGGCGATGAAGGCACCGGCATCCGCTGCGCGGTTGGTCAGGTCGGTGATGGTTTCGCTGCTGTCGAAATAGCGGAAATGCGGCACATCCGGCGGGGTGAAATCCTCGGGCAGGCCAACGGCCACCACATGCCACATGTCGCCATTGTCCATTGCGCTGCAATGCAGTTCCACACCATGCAGGGTGGTGAACCCGTTGTTGCGAAATTCCGAAGTGTCGGTGATCGGGTAACCGTATTGGCCAAGGAAATGATCCGTCAGGCTGATGAAATCGTAACCGGCGTCCTGATAGCGCTGGCAAACCTGATCCGGTTCAAGCGCCCCGTCGGAACGGGTGGAATGGGTGTGCAGGTTGCCACGATAAAACTGGCCGGGGGCGGTGAAGAAACGAGTGGGCATGGGATTGGCCTTTGTGCTGGATTCGCGTTGATTTAACCCAGATTGATGACAGCCATATGACGCATCTTTCCCGTCTACGACATTCCTTTGCCGAAAGCGGCATGGGCGGGGTTAAACCCCGACGAAGCGCTGCAACAGCCCTTTGTCGGCGCGTACATCATCCGGCGTCACTGTCATTGCATCGCGGCCGTTTTCGACGAACACGATCCGGTCCGCCACTTCCAGCACCGCATCCACCCGCTGTTCCACCAGTATGATCGCCACGCCCGCCTCTTTCAGCGTCACCACCACATCGCGGATCAGGGAAATCATCGAGGGCTGCAACCCCTCGGTCGGCTCGTCCAGCAACAGCACTTTGGGTTCCAGACACAGGGCGCGGGCGGTGGCCAGCATCTGTTGCTCGCCGCCTGACAGGGTTTCGGCCCGCTGGTGCAGGCGTTCGCGCAGACGCGGGAACATATCCAGCACCCGTTCGCGCACCCCGGCCCCTTTACTGCGGGTCATCAGGCCGATTTGCAGGTTCTCGGCCACCGTCATTTCCGCAAACAGCCGCCGCCCCTGCGGGATGTATCCGATCCCCAGTCTGGGCACGCGGTAGGCAGGCAGGCCGGTGATCTCGTGCCCCTCAAGCTGCATTGATCCGGCGCTGATTGGCACCAGCCCCATGATCGCTTTCATGGTGGTGGATTTCCCCGCGCCATTTCGCCCCAGCAGACACAGGATTTCCCCTGCGGCCACATTCAGCGACAGCCCGTGCAGCACCTGCACCTTGCCGTAAGCGGCGTTTATGTCGTGCAATTCCAGCATCATCCCCCCAGATAGGCCTCTTGCACATGCATGTTGGCACGGATTTCGGCGGGGGTGCCTTCGGCGATGATCCGGCCGAAATTCAGCACGGTGATGGTGTCGGCCAGCGCCATCACCACGGGGATATTGTGTTCGATCAACAGCACGGTGGTGTTGGCGGAAACCTCGCGGATCAGGGCGATGAACTCCTCGATCTCGCCGTCCGACAGCCCTTGCGTGGGTTCATCTAGGATCAGCAATTTCGGCTCCTGCCCCAGCCCCATGGCGATTTCCAGCAGGCGCTGGTGGCCATAGGCCAGATCCCCTGCCACTTGTTCTGCGCGCGCCTTAAGCCCCACACGGGCCAGCGCACCCAAGGTTTCGCGTTTCAGCGCCGCGTGGTCGCGGCCCAGCCGGTGTTGCACCGCAAGGGCGACGTTTTCATAAACCGTCAGGTTGCCGAATATCGAGGTGATCTGGAACGTATAGGCCATGCCCAGCGAAATGCGCTTGTGCGCGGGCAGGTGGGTCACGTCCTGCCCCTGAAAGGTGATTGTGCCGCTGCTGGCCGGTATCCGCCCGCACAGCATGGACACAAAGGTGGTTTTCCCTGCCCCGTTCGGGCCGATCAACGCGCGGATTTCACCCTGTGGCAGGTCAAAATCCACATCCCGCACGGCACGCAATCCGCCGAAATGGCGGCATAAATCGCGGGTGGACAGCAGGGTCACGGCAGCCATTTCAACCACCTTTCCCTGACCATGCCCATCATCCCCTTGGGCGCGAACAGGGTCAGCAACACCAGCGCGACGCCAACCACCAGCATATAGGCGTCGGTTACGCCGCTGGACAGGTCAATCAGATAAAACATGAACAACGCGCCAATCAGGGGGCCAATGACGGTGCCCGCCCCGCCCAGCAATACCCAGAGCAGCGGAAAGATCGAATAGGGCACTTGTGCGAAACTGGCGCCGACATAGCCGAACAACACGCCATAGGCCGCCCCCGCCGCGCCCGAAACCGTGCCCGACATCAGCACAGCGGACAGTTTGGCGCGCCATGTGTCATAGCCCAGCATTTTCGCCCGTTCCTCGTTTTCGCGAATGGCAATCAGCACGCGGCCCAAGGGGCTGCGCACCAGCCAGAGCGTGCCCATCAGCACAATTGAAAACAACAGCCAGGCGGCGAAATAGCGGATTGTCGGATCGCTTAAATCCAGCCCCATGATCTGGCGGCTGGCCTGTTTGATACCGAACCCTTCGTCGCCGCGGGTGATCACGCCGAAATAGAGTATGGTCAAAAACAGGGTTTGCGAGAACATCAACGTGACGATCATAAACGCCACCCCGATGGTGCGCAGCGCCAGCAGGCCGACGATCAGCGACAGGGCGAAAGCGGCGGCAATGCCCATCAGGAACGCCGGCCCGACCGGCATACCCAACTGCGTTACCGCCAGCCCCATGCCATACATGCCGGCGGCAAAGAACATCGCGTGGCCAAGGCTGAGCAGCCCCGTGTAGCCGAACATGATGTTATAGCCCATCGCAAAGGTGGCCATCACCATGATCCGCGCCAGATTGCCGTGATGATAGGCCGGCAAGGCGAATTGCAGCGCGAACAGCAGGGCAATCAGGCCAAGGTGCAGGGTCAGGGCGCGGGTCATGCCGGTTTGGCCCCGAACAGGCCCTGCGGGCGGTAAACCAGCACCATTGCTACCAGCAGGGTCGCCAGCATTTTTGCCAGTGTCGGGGTGAAAAAGACCGAGATTACGCCATCACTCATGCCGATCAGCACGGCGGCAACCACGGTGCCGCGAAAGGATCCCAGCCCGCCGATAATCACCACGATGAACGACAGCAACAGCGGATCGCCCCCCATCAGGTAATGCGCCTGCTGGATCGGCACCACCAGCACAGCGCCC
This sequence comes from Profundibacter amoris, assembly GCF_003544895.1. Lineage (GTDB taxonomy): Bacteria > Pseudomonadota > Alphaproteobacteria > Rhodobacterales > Rhodobacteraceae > Profundibacter > Profundibacter amoris. Next base: position 2,631,049 of record NZ_CP032125.1, on the reverse strand, counting down.
AAAGCGGCCAGTGCCGCGCCCATGCCGAACACCAGCGCAAAGACGCGTTCAACCGGAATGCCGAAGGCCTGCGCGGTTTCGCTGTCCAGCTGGGTTGCCCGCAGGATAAGGCCGATTTTGCTGCGCGCCATCAACAGCCACAGGCCCAGACAGGTGACAATCGCCGCCGCGATCACGAACAGTTTGTAGCTGGTGATGCTTAACCCCCACGGCCAGTAAACCTGAAACCCCTGATCGGTGAACTCATACCACGGCAGGGCAAGGCGGGTGTTGAACGGCGGTGTGACCGGATGGGCGTCGGGGCCATAGGTCATCAGGGTGACTTGCTGGATGATATATAGCAGGCCAATGGTGGCAACGATGGTGCGCTCGGGGTCATATTCGACCCGCCGCAGCACCAGCCAGTCGGCAGCGGCGGCCATCAGGCCAACCAGCAGCGGCGCAACCACCAGTGCGACCACAAACCCAATCGCCGGATTGCCCCCCAGCATGGTGGTCACCCACCACGCCAGAACCGCGCCCAGCATGAAGAATTCGCCATGTGCCACGTTGACCACGCGCATCACGCCGAACACCAGCGACAGGCCCAAAGCCGTCAGGGTCAGGACAGAGGCCTGCACCAGACCTTCGAGCATGGCAAGCATAAGGTGGGGGCCGAATTCCATTTAGTGATCACTGATTGTTGTTTGGAGAGTGAGGCCCCGGATCGTATCCGGGGCAGCGCAGGTTAAAACGATTGCGTGGTGTAATCCACCTCGTCCGGATAAAAGCCGTCCTCAAGCGATGTGGTGTGTTGCACCACCAGCTTGCCGCCTTCGACCTTGGAAATATGCTGCGGGCCGAACACCTGATGGGTTTTGCCGTTGAACAGTTTGGCCCCTTGCGGGTGCTCGTTGCTTTCGGGCATATCGGTGATTGCCTCGACCGCCTCGATCAGCTTGGTGCGGTCCTGCGGCCCCGTGTAACCTGCCGCTTCCATGCCCTGCTTGATCACATAGAGGGTTTCCCAGCAAGCAAACATATGGGAATAGGTGGAAATATCCTTGGGATCATCCAGTGATGCACCATTGTTGTCCACACCGACCTGAGCGCGGTAGAATTTGTCGTAGTCGGTCTGATCGGCCTGCGCATAACGCGGCATGCCTTCCCAGAAATGGGTGCCTTCAAGGAATTCCAGACCCGGTGTTGCAAAATCAACCGCCTCGAGCGAATCGATAAAGCCAAAGATTTGCGGTGCGGAGGGGCCGAAAAATTCGCCCATTTCCTTGACGAAAGTCAGAACCGACGGGCCGACCATGACGTGATAGATCACCTCGGTTTCGCGCGGGATCTGCGGGAAATATTTGGTAAAGGATGTTTCGGTCGGCGGGATCGCCAGCTTGGCCACCACTTCGCCGCCCTGTGCCTCGATCGCCGCGCTAAAGAAATCGCGGTGGTTATGACCAAAGGCGAAATCGGGGAAGATCATCGTCACCTTTTTCCCCAGATTGCTGGCGACAAACGGCGCCATCGCCTGTACCTGGCTTTTCACATCGGTGATGCCCGGTTGCAGTGTGTAGCGATTCAACATGCCGCTGGCCACATGATGCCCCTCGGACACAACGAAATAAGGCATCTTCAGTTCTGCCGCACGCGGGGCTGATCCGATCACCACATGGGAAAACAGCGTGCCATAGGCAATGTCGCAGCCATGCTGGTTGGCGAATTTTTCCAGCACCTCGGCACCGCGTTTGGGGTCGGTGCCGTCGTCCTCGGCCACGATTTCAACGGGGCGACCATTGATGCCGCCGGCGTCATTGATTACCTTGGTTGCGGCCATCGTCGTGCGTTCATACCAGCGGCCATAGGCGGCACCAATGCCGGTGCGATGCACCTGAAAGCCGATCTTGATCGGCGCGCTGTGGCTACCCGCGTGGGCAAACCGCGTGACATCGGGCAGCGCCGAGGCCGCCCCTACAGCCGCCATACCCGTCAGGATCTTGCGGCGGGTTGGAAATGTTTTCTTCGCCATTTATTATTCTCCCTAAGTGTTGGTTCGACGGGCCGTTTATCAGCCTTCTGTCGTTAATAGTATCACATGCACACGGATTTTCGCCGGTGAATTCTGGCGCGGGTGCAATAGAAATTAATTCGTATACAAATAAGTTTATTGGTGCCTGTCAAGAAATTTGACGAGGGTCAATCAATAGAAACACGGCCGTTTGCGGAAATATTTTCGTTTTGGGGCGCTGTGCCAATGCGCGTTTGCAAACGCGGTGTTCAGGCATGATTGCCAGCGCCAATCATTATTTGGTACTGGCAATAATCAAGTCGCTAGGTCACAAGGTCAGGCCGCGTCATCGGTTGCGCCGGAGGTGTCACTGCGGGCGATTTCGCTGATCAAAGTGTGGATGCGCCGCTTTAGCTTCTGGTTGGTGATGCTGGACAGGATCGCGGCGATCCTTGCCGTTTCCATATCCATTGCCGGCATGCTTTCATAGCTTTCCCCCTCAAGGCCCTCAAAGAAAAACGATGGGGAAACCTTGAGCAATTTGGACAGCTCGAACATGCGGCTGGCAGAAACGCGGTTGGCGCCGGTTTCATATTTTTGCAGCTGCTGGAATGATATACCCAGCTGTTCGGCAACGTTTGACTGGGTCAGGCCGCGCACTGTGCGGATTTCCTTGATGCGTTGCCCGACATGGATATCGACTGGATGTGGCATATTGATTCTTCCGTGTTGTTTCTCGCTAAGGGGGAAATACGGATTTTGCGTTTCTATCAATTCGTTACTTATCATTCAAATCATATCTCGTTTTTACCGGTGATGGGTGATAAGTTTACCATCTCTATTTGTACGTCTTGCGAAGCTTCTACTTAAGCGATTATCACCTTACTGCGCTTTGCAAAACGGTGTTTTGTATTACGAATAAAGAAAAAGGGTGTGAAAACTAGGTAATGGGTCGATCCTCAAGTCAGGCAATTCTGTTTGAATTACTGCGATCATATACAGTGCTAGCCCGCACCCTGAATCTGTCAAAAGCAGTGCGCGAACTGGGCAGCACCCGGCAAACTGTACGGCGCCACATCAGTTTGCTGGAAGAACGCAAAGGTGAAGCGTTGTTCCGGCTAGAAGAACGCCAGTATTTTCTAACCGATGCCGGGAAGCGTTCACTGAAAGAGGCCAATGAATTATTGACGCGCAGCGAAGCCTGGCTGGATAACCATACAGGGCAGGGCGATGGCCTGTTGCAAATGGCCTTTGATGGTGACAGCGGCGAGCCTCGGTATTATCTACAACAGCATTCTTTGGATAAGTTGTGGCAGAATGGTTCGCCATTACTTCAAAGTGGATTTCAATGCTGGGCCAAGGCAAAAGGGGACATAGAAAGCCCCGAGTTCGAGCCGATCCGCCCATATTTAATGGTTTTCCGCAAGCATGACGATGACTGGATTTGCGTCGAAATTGGAAGCAAATCATCCTATGCAACATGGTATGGCTGGAGTTGGGAAAGAAGCAGTGTCGGCCGTGGAGTTGCGGATTTGCCCGGGGGTGCAGGTTATGCGACCCTGATGGCGCAGCCGTTTCAGGATGTACAGGCACGTGGGTGTGTCCGGCTTGATCATATCCATTCTGATTTGGCAGACGAAACAGGTGAAAATCTGATACCTGCCAGTTTTCAACGCCTATTGATGGGGTGCCATTTCCCGGACGGCAGTTTTGCGCTGGCAGTTCTGGTGGACCGGACCCACAATATTGATATTCCCGGTCTTGATCCGTCTGTGGCAAGGTCTATGCCGGATGAACTGGTTATGAACATTTCAGCGGCTGAATTGGGCGAAACAAGCACCTGACCCACGTGGGAAATGTCGGAGGGTAAACAATCACGAGGCGAGTGAATTCACAGCGTATTTGCAACAAACTGCATGAGCGGATTGCTGCCAGATCAAGAAACCTGAAATAGAAAAGGTTGCCGGCGAGTTCACGCATTCATGGTTATGAATGCGTCCCCGCTAGAAAACGGGGACGCAATTTCGCGATTCCCCGGCTATATTTCCTTCAGGGCGGCAATGATCCGGCCGCGCAAATCCTCGGGCTGGGCCTCGATTGCGGTCATCACACGCCGCAGTTCCGAGCGTACCCCGTGCAGCTGGTCAATCAATGATAGAACCACCCCGAGCGCATCCCCTTGCAGATCAAACTGTTCGTCCAGATCGCAGATCAGTTCGATCCGCGCCAGATCGGCGGCTGTGTAAACCGGTCCGCTTTCCGATTGCGCGGGGCTCAGGAATTCATGCTGCACATAGGTGGTCAGGCGCGACGGGGTCAGGCGGGTGATGGTGGTGATCACCTGTTCTTCGGAATAAAAACGGGTCATGATGTCATTCCTTTCCGCGGATCATAGGCGTGGTCCTTGCGCCAGTCCTGCATGAACTTTTCCAGATCGGCATCGACGTTGGGCGGCATCTTGATTTGCAGCTCGACCTTTTGATCGCCCTTCTTGCTGCCACGTTTAACCCCTTTGCCGCGCAGGCGCAGGGTTTGGCCGGAACTGGCGCCTTTGGGGATGGTCAGGTTTACGGTGCCGTGGATGGTCGGGGTGGGCACCTTGCCACCCAGAACGGCCTCGTCAATGGTGATCGGCAGGGTGATGTGGATATCGTCGCCTTCGCGTTTGAAGACCTTGTGCGGGCGCACGTTGATGGTGACATAGGCGTCGCCACGCGGCCCTTTGCCGTATCCTTCGCCCCCTTTGCCGCGCAGGCGGATGGTTTGCCCGTCGCGGGTGCCTTCGGGGATTTTGACCTCGAGGTTATCACCCGATGGCAGGGTGATGCGTTTCTTGCCGCCCTTTACGGCATCCATGAAATCGACCTCGAGCATGTAGCGGGCATCGGCACCACGGGCGTCAAACCCTCGGCCGCCAAAGCCTGCACCGGCCCCGCCAGCCCCACCTTGGGCCTGCCGTTGGCGAAGGATGTCGGCAAAGATATCGGACATATCGCCGAAATCCTCGTAGCCGTGGGTGTTGCCATAGCCATGCCCCGGCTGTTCGGCGTAATCGCGATAGAATTTGCGTTCAGGCTGTTTTTCGGCCCCTGTTGCATCAATTTCGCCCGCATCGAAACGGCGGCGTTGTTCGGGGTCTTTCAACAGGTCATAGGCCATCGAGGCGGCCTTGAATTTGGCTTCGGCGGTGCTGTCGCCCGGATTCAGGTCCGGGTGGTGTGTGCGCGCGATCTTGCGATAGGCCTTTTTGATCTCTGCGTCTGTCGCGGATTTCTTGAGGCCGAGTGCGCTATATGGGTCGTTGCTCATCGGCGTATGCTCCAAAATTCTGGTGTTGCATTGAATATAGGCACGCTGCGGCAGGAATAAAGGTGGAAATGACGTTTTTCGATGTCGTTTTTGGCTGGTAAGGGTCGGCTGCCGTTTGACCCGCGCACGCGCGATGCGGCATGTTCAGTGCAACAAGAATTCGGTGGAGAGTCGGCTATGAAAACGCAAGTCAAAGCATTGGTTGTCGGGGGCGGGGCTGTTGGCACCGCGATTGCCTATCATCTGGCCAAGGCGGGTTGGGACGATGTGGTCCTGCTGGAGCGTGACGAGCTGACAAGCGGGTCTACATGGCACGCCGCCGGCCTGCTGCCGCTGTTCAACATGTCCTATGCCACCACCCATATCCATAAATACTCGGTCGAGTTTTATAAATCGCTCGAGGAAGAAACCGGTCTGAATGCCGGTTTTGCTGTGGTGGGCAACCTGCGGATGGCGCAGACACAGGAACGCATGAATGAATATATGCTTTATGCGTCCACTGCCGAAACCTGCGATGTGCCGTTTGAATGGCTGACGCCCGAACAGATCAAAGAACGCTGGCCACTGATCCGCACCGACGATCTGAAGGGTGCGCTGTATCACAATACCGACGGCTATATTAACCCCGCCGATGTGACCATGGCGATGGCCAAGGGCGCGCGCCAGCGGGGCGTTGAAATTATCCGCAAGATGCAGGTGGATGCCTATCACTGGAACGGTGAAGCCTGGGAAGTGACCTGCACCAAGATGGTGGAAAAGGGCGGCAATCTGGTGCCCTCTGACGAACAGGTGGTGATCACGGCGGAACATGTGGTGACGGCCACGGGCAACCACGCGCAGCGCACCGCGAAACTGCTGGGCATCAAGATTCCGGCCATTGTGGTGGAACACCAGTTCATCGTGATGGAGCAGGATCCCGCATTGGTCGAATTCCGCAAGGACCACCCCGAACACCCCGTTATCCGCGATGCCGATGCGCAAAGTTATGTGCGCGAGGAACGCGGCGGCTGGATTCTGGGCATCTATGAAAAAGGCGCGCCCGCGCGGTTTGAATATGGCGTGCCCGACAGTTTCCGCGCCGATTTGTTCCCGCTGGATCTGGACCGGATCGAGGAACAGTATCTGGCGATGATCCACCGGATTCCGTCCTGTGAAAACTCGGGCCTGAAGGATGATTTCAACGGTCCGATCTGCTACACCCCCGACGGCAATCCGCTGGTCGGTCCGGCCCCGGGCCTGCGCAACATGTGGCTGGCCGAAGGGTTTTCCTTCGGCATCACCGCCGCCGGTGGCACGGGGTATTATCTGGCGCAGATGATGGTGGATGGAGAGGCCGAGATCGACATGGCGTCGCTGGACCCCAAGCGTTACGGCGACTGGATGACCACCGAATACGGTGCCCGCAAAAACGAAGAATGTTACGAACACGTCTACATCCTGCACCACCCCGACGAAGAACGCCCCGCCTGTCGCCCCTTGCGCACCGCGCCTTGCTATGACCGGATGAAAGCGGCTGGCGCGCAGTTCGGTTGCGTGAATGGCTGGGAGCGCCCGAACTATTTCGCGCCCGAAGGGTTTAGCGACCATGACGCGCGCTCGTTCAGGCGTGGCGGCTGGTGGCAATATGCGGTGGACGAGGCCAGGGCGATCCGCGAAAACGTCGGTCTGATCGACGCCACCGCCTTTACAAAACACCGCGTCAAAGGGCCGGGGGCGACGGCCTTTTTGGACTGGTTCACCTGTAACAAGCTGCCCCGCGTGGGCCGCATCAACCTGACCTATGCGCTGACACCGGCGGGCACCACCCGCACCGAATACACCATCGTGCGCGAGGGCGAGGACGAATACTATCTGGTCTCGGCCGGTGCGTGGACCGAATATGACGCCGATTACCTGCGCAAATGTGCCGCCGACAAGGCCGGTGAATTCGGCTATATCGAAATCCAGAACGTCACCACGCAATATGGTGTGTTCGCCATCGCCGGTCCCAAATCGCGCGATGTGCTTAAGAAAATCATCAGCGATGCCGAGCCGGATACCGCCCTGTCCAACAAACGCTTTCCCTGGCTGTCGGCCAAACAGATCGAACTGGGCATGTGTCCGGTCAACGCGATCCGCGTGGCCTATACCGGTGAGCTGGGCTGGGAGCTGCACCACCCGATCGAGATGCAGAACTATCTGTTCGATCTGATCATGAAAGCAGGCGAGGAATACGGGTTGAAACTGGTCGGGGCGCGGGCGCAGAACTGGTTGCGGCAGGAAAAATCCTATCGTGCGTTCGGCACCGAACTGGGCCGCGATGCAACGCCACTCGAGGCCGATTTGCCGCGTTTCGTGAATATGGACAAGGACTATCAGGGCAAAGACGCGATGTTGGCCACAGGTGTCCGCAGCAAATGTGTCACCCTGTTGATCGACGGGCCGCAGGATGCCGACCCGTGGGGCCGCGAGGCATTGATCCATGATGGCAAACGCGTCGGGCGTCTGACATCTGGTGGCTATTCGGTGGCTTTTGGAAAATCCATCGGCATGGGCTATGTGCCGCCGGAACTGACCAAGGTTGGCACAAAACTGAAGGTGCGCATGTTCCGCGAGTTGTGGGATGCGGTGGTGGTCGAGGACAGCCCGTATGATCCGAAAAACGAAAGCATAAGAGTGGATGGCTGAGGCTTGATGCGCATGGCCGGCATATCCTGTCCTGCGCGTTGGGCATCGTGACTGGCCGCAACCGGTTTTTAATGCCATAAACGTTGCCAAACAACCTGTGAGCCGGAGAACCGCTATGCAATGCTATAACCATGACGATCAAAATGCTGTTGGTTTGTGCAAGGCCTGCGGCAAGGGGCTGTGCCATGACTGTGCTGCTGATCTTGGACACGGGCTGGCCTGTAAAGGCGTACATGAGGACAAGGTGACAAGTCTGAACCAGATCACAACAAAAAGCGCCGAAATTTACAATGCCGCGCCAAAGAACGCGTTGATTGCGCCTTTGTTTGTTCTGGCAATGGGGGCGATTTTTATTGGGTCGGGGTTTTACTATGGTATTGGGCGGAGCACGTTATCGACCACTATGGGGGTATTATTTGCTGTTTACGGTCTTGTAATGCTGGTTCGTAATCGCGCCCTTTACGGTAAAGACCGGTCCTGACCAATCAAGGGCAGGACCAGCCTGAACATGTTATCAGTTGTTGCCGCGACCGAAATCATCGGCGGTGATGGTGCCGTCGCCGTTTTTGTCCATCATCGCGTACCAGTCATCGGTGCGGCCCATGAATTCTTCCCGGCTGACCTGACCGTCGCCGTTCACATCGTTGAATTGCATGGTCATACCTTCGCCACGACCGTATTCACCACCGCCTTTGCCCATACCACGGCCCTGACCCATTCCCTTGCCTTGACCCATGCCGCCACCTTGCTGCATGGATTCGTGATCGGCGGCGCGGGCTTCGTCAAACGCGGCGTAATCGCTGGCCGACAGGATGCCGTCATCGTTTTCGTCGAATGTAGTGAAAATGTCGCCGCGCCGTTCTACGGCCTCTTCTTTGGTGACCTGACCGTCCTCGTTGAAATCCCAGTTTTCGATGAAATGGCCACCGGGCACGGTTTGCTGGGCGTAAGCCACAGAACCAAGGGCGATAGCGGCAATCAGTAGGGGGATGCGTTTCATTTTGTTGTCCTTTTCACATTCGGATTATTGAATTAGTTAAGGTTATACGCACCCCCGCCGATTTTCCGTCGCGAAAAATCAGGTTTCCTGTTTTTTCGCCATCTGGTCCCATACTTCCAGTGCCTTGGCGGCATACATCAGGGCCGGACCGCCCCCCATCTGGATGTTCATTGCCAGCACATCGGCCAGCTCCTCGCGGGTGCCGCCGGCGCGGATCAAGGCCTCGACGTGAAAGCCGATACAGGGATCGCAGCGTTCGGAAATCGAAATTGCCAGTGCAAGAAATTCCTTGGTTTTCACATCCAGTGTGCCGTTGTCCTTGACGGCTTTGCTAAGGGTGGAAAAACCGGCAGCGGTTTCGGGGATCAGTTTGTTCATTTCGCGAATTTTCGCCCGCATATCGCGGCTGTTTTCTTTCCAGTCCATTGTCCTGTTCCTTGTTTTTGGTTTGCTGGGTTTGGACCGGATCAAAAGGGTGGTCTTTGACATTGATCAAGTGGGGCTGTGGTGAATTGGCACGGGTAAGCCATGGTTTGTCTGCTAAAACCCCATCCGCACTTTTTGGGTGAAATCAAGGGTTTGCGGTGGGCTGCTTGACGTAAGGTCACACAACTAAATGTCGTAAAAAGAATGTGTTGTTTTACAGCCTATGGCTGTGCACCCTAGTGGGAATAGCAATAAAACAGGGAATTTCGATATGAAACCGACAAATGTCAGGGCCTTTCTGGGCGGATTGATTGGCTGTTTCGCGGCCTCTTTAGTGATGCAATATCTGGTGCCTATGGTGGGTGGAATGTCGATTGATGCAGCCGCATTGCTGGGTGGATTGTTTGGCAGCTGGACTGCAGGGATGATGGTTCATGTATTGCTGGGGGTTGTTGTTTTTCCGCTGCTGTATGTGCTGGTGTTCTATCACCTGATAGGTGGCACACCGTTTGTGCGCGGGCTGGTTTACGGCGTTGCACTGTGGTTACTGGCCGTTGTGGTGGTGATGCCGATTGCCGGTGCGGGCGTGTTGATGAGCAACGTTGGTGGCATGATGGCGGTGATTGCCTCGCTGGTGGCGCATCTGCTGTATGGCGGTATTCTGGGCGCGGTTGCCGGTCACGGCCCGATGCGCAAGACCTAGGAAAACCGTGACGGCGATAGGGCGCGGGCGATATCGGCGCCGATTTCCGGTGCCTGCCCTGTGACCAGATCGGCAATCAGGCGGCTGGCGGCGGGGGCGGTTTGAAAGCCATATCCGCCCTGACCGCCCAGCCAGTAAAATGTCGGATCAGACACATCCGCCCCGATCACCAATGCACGGTCGGGGGAAAAGGTGCGCAAGCCCGCCCAGGATGTTTCAAGTCGCGTGACGGGTTGGGTGACCATTTCCTCGTAACGGGCCAGCCCTTCGGCCAGAACCATATCGTCGGCCCATGCGTCATGCGGGTCCACGGGGTCTTCGTCGGAGGGTGAAACGATCCACTTGCCCGCGTCCGGTTTTGCGTACCAGCGTTCATTTACCCCGTCCAGAAACGGCCACGTTGAAACATCATGTCCGCCGGGGGCCGGGATGCGGGCCATTGAACGGCGGTAGGGTTGAAACCCCAGCGGCGCGATACCGGAAAGGCGGGCGATTTCGTCAACCCATGCGCCAGCGGCGTTGATCAGGATGCTGGCGTGGTAGGTTTCCGCACCGGCCTGCACCTGCCAGACATTCGCTGTTTTGCTGATAGCTGTGGCCTGTGCTTTTTGCACGATGTTAACGTCATCACGCCGCGCCTGCGCGGTATAGCTTTGCAACAGGCGGTCGGCGTCCAGATCATGCGCATCGGCGCGGTAGGCGGCATAGGCGCTGGTTTTTGGGTTCAGGATCGGCACATGGGCGCGGGCCTGATCCATGCCGATTTCCTGCATGTTGAAATGGGTGGCCTCGGCCACGAAATCATCGCGTTCATGCGGGCGGGCGACCATCATCATGCCGCGCCGGGACAGGATACCGGCGGCCTCGTGATGGTCCGCACTGGCGTAGTTCAGGGCGCGCACCACGTCGTTGCCGTAATCCTTCAGGAACATCGCGGCCGAGCGGCCCGAGGCATGATAGCCAAGCGCGTCTTCGGCTTCCAGCAAAGTGACTGTTGCCTGCGGTGCCAAGGCAGCCGCCGCGGAAAGACCGGCGATACCGCCGCCGATGATCAGAATGTCGGTTTTCATACGTCGTCGAGCCTGTCTGTTGCAGGAGGTGGTGTGGGCGAAAGGGCGGTGATCTCGGTGTATAATTCAGCGGGCATCCGGTAGGTCAGTGCCGCCAGCGAGGGCTGCAATTGCTCTATGGTGCGGGCGCTGATGATCGGAGCGGTGATGGCCGGGTTTTGGGCCACCCACGCCACGGCCAATGTTGCCGGATGGATCCCCTCGCGCCGGGCAATGGTGGCAAGCTGTTTGGCCGCCTTATGCATCCAGTCGGGGCCATAGCGCACGGCATAGCCTTTGTCTTCGGACAGGCGCCCCTTGGTTCCTGTCGTATACTTGCCGGTCAGCAACCCGCCACCAAGCGGCGAATAGGGGGCAACCATGAACCCTTCGGACACGGCCATGGGCAGGATTTCGACTTCGACCTGCCGTTTCACCAGATTGTACATCGGTTGCAGAATGTCGATGCGGGTACCGAATGTTTTGGCGACAGCCTGGGCCTTCATCACCTGCCATGCGGAAAAGTTGGACACACCGATTGCGCCTATTTTGCCGTGTTGTTGCAGGGTGGCGAGGGCATCGAACGAGCGTTCCAGCGGGGTTTCCCCGTCCCAGCGATGCAGATAGAAAACGTCGATGAAATCCATGCCCAAACGTGTGCGGCTGGTGTCCAGACTGCGGTTGATGTTCTCCGCTGTGCTGGGGCCGGAAAAATCGCATTTGGTTGCGATAACCAATGCATCGCGTTCGGGGGCTGCGAATTCCCCTAGCAGGGTTTCCGATGCGCCGTCTGTATAGGCAAAGGCGGTGTCAAAGAAGGTGATACCGGCGGCGCGGCTGGCGTCATACATGGCACGGCTTTGCGCGGCATCGGCGCGGCCGCCAAATTGCATGGTGCCAAAGCAGTATCTGGATGACGGGGTGCCGTTTGGGCTGATCAACTGGTTTTCCATAGCCAAGTTGTGCCATGGTCTGACCAAAAGGAAAAGGCCCAGCCGGGGCTGGACCTTTGCAATATTTTCCCTGCCACAAGGGCAGGGCGATTGGCGCCTAGTTGGGAATTTCGCCCTCAATCCCTTCAACGTAGAAACCCATGCCGGCCAAAGTGCCGTCATCGGCAACTTCACCGTCTGCCAGCCATGCGCTGCCGTCCTGCTTGTTCAGCGGGCCGGTGAACGGATGGTAGGTGCCAGCGGCGATGCTGTCGGCCAGTGCCTGTGCCTCGGCCTTGACGTCATCAGGAAGCGAATCCGAGAACGGTGCCAGAACAACCATGCCTTCTTTCATGCCGTCCCAGGTGTTGCCGGATGTCCATGTGCCGTCGATGACGGCTTTGGTGCGGGCAACATAGTAGGGGTCCCAGTCGTCAATGATGGCTGTCAGCTGTGCTGTGGGGCCGAATTTCGACATGTCCGAGGCCTGACCGAATGCATAGATGCCTTTTTCTTCGGCAATGGTCATGGCGGCAGGGGAATCGGTATGCTGCATGATTACATCAACACCCTGTTCGATCAGCGCGGTGGCCGCGTCAGCCTCTTTGGCGGGGTCAAACCATGTGTAGACCCAAACCACCTTGAACTCGACATCCGGGTTCACCTTTTTGGCGTGGATATAGGCCGAGTTGATGCCACGGATAACTTCGGGGATCGGGAAGGATGCGATATAGCCGATCTTGTTGGTTTTGGTCATGCGTCCGGCGATGGTACCGATCACGGCGCGCCCTTCATAGAAACGGGCCGAGTATGTGGCGACGTTATCGGCCTGTTTGTAACCAGTGGCATGTTCAAACCGCACATCGGGGAATTTGGCGGCCACATTCTGCACCGCGTCCATATAACCAAAGGATGTGGCGTAGATCAGCTTGGTGCCCGACAGCGCCATTTGCGTCAGAACGCGTTCGGCATCGGCCCCTTCTGGAACGCTTTCGACATAGGTGGTTTCGACAGCGTCGCCCAATTCCTTTTCGATCGCCTGGCGGCCCTGGTCATGCTGGTAAGTCCAGCCGAAATCGCCGGTCGGGCCGACGTAGATAAAGCCGACTTTCAGTTTTTCTTCGGCAAAAGCCGCCGTCGAAAGGCCAAGAGCCAGTACAGCCCCCGTCAGAATGGATTTGAATGATACCATGTTAGTCTCCCTGTTGTGTATCCTGAGCAGAATCGGTGTGTTTCTTCTTCTTTTTCTTCTTTACCCGTTTTGGCGCGGTTTGTGTCTCTAAAAGTGCAGCGGTGACAATCGCGGCAGGCACCGCGACCACGCCAAGGCCGATAAACAGCACAAATGTTGTGAATATCCGCCCGCCGGTGGTGATTGGCACCAGATCGCCATAGCCAACCGTGGTTAATGATGCGACGGCCCACCACAGGCTTATCGGGATCGAGGAAAATGCGTCTGGCTGGGTCTCGTGTTCGAACAGATAGATGCCAACCGCGCTGACATAGAGCACCAGACCGGCGATAATGGCGAAAATCACCAACTCGCCTTTGACATCGGAAAAGGCGCGGGTCAGCCGGTCAAACGCCAGCGAGGTGCGGAACAGTTTGAACAGCCGCACCAGCCGGATCAGGCGCAGGGTGCGGATGGCCTGCCACTCCTCTTGTATCAGCAGCAAGGCGGGCAGGCAGGCCAGCAGGTCGATGATGCCCCAGAAGCTGAAGATATAACGCAAGGGCTGTGCCGAACAGATGACGCGCAGGACATATTCGGTGACGAACACCGTCAGGATGAAGATTTCGAAATAGAACAGCGCATTATGGATTACCGGCGGAAAACTATCCACAGTTTCCAGCGAAATTGCCAGCGCCGACAGCAGGATCAGCGCGTGCAGGATGAAGGCAACGGTGCGCCCCACCTGACCGTGGTGGCCGTCCAGTATCTCGATCACATCGCGACGGGTCATGGCGTTCCTTAATGGGTTGCGTGAAAAATGCGGCCAAGGGCGGCGGGGGCATTCATGGCGCTTCGGGCTTTGCTGGAGGACATGATGACCAGCACAAGGATAGTGATCAGGTAAGGTGACATCGACAGGTATTGCACCGGAATGTTGACGCCCGCCGCTTGCAGGTTGAATTGCAACACGGTGACACCGCCAAACAGATAGGCCCCCAGCATCACGCGCCACGGTTTCCAGCTGGCAAACACCACAATGGCCAGCGCGATCCAGCCGGCACCGGCTGTCATGCCCTCGGTCCATTGGGGCACGCGGATCAGCGACAGATAGGCGCCGCCAAGCCCCGCGCAGGCCCCGCCGAACATGATGGCAAGGATGCGGATGCGCACCACCTTGTAGCCCAGCGCGTGGGCGGCATCGTGGTTTTCACCCACCGCCCGCAGGATCAGGCCAAGGCGCGTGTATTTCAGCACCGCCCACACGATGGCAATCAAAAGGATAGCGAAATAGACCATCAGGTCATGGCCAAACAGGATTGGCCCCAGCACCGGAATATCCGACAGCAAGGGGATGTCGATTTTCGGGGTCGGGGGCGGTTTGATCCCCGCATAGCTTTGGCCGATCAGCGCCGACAGGCCAAGGCCGAACAAGGTTAATGCAAGACCCGAGGCCACCTGATTGGCCAGCAGGATTTGCGTCAGAAACGCAAACAGCAGCGACAGGATCGCCCCCGCCACAGCGGCCGCGACAAAACCCAGCAGCGGGCTGCCGGTTTCCACCGCAATGGCAAAGCCGCAGATCGCACCGATGATCATCATGCCCTCGACGCCCAAATTCAGCACACCCGCCTTTTCCACCACCAGTTCGCCGATGGCGGCCAGCATGATCGGCGTTGCCGCCACCATAAGCGAGGCAACCAGCAGCACGGGGTTGATTGTTGACAGGTCCATTACGCGGTCTCCGTTCTGCTAAGGCGGATGCGGAAATTCGTTAGCATGTCGAATGCCAGCAGGAAAAACAGCAACATCCCCTGAAACGCCTGAATGGCCGGTTTGGGCAGGCTCAACATCAATTGCGCCAGATCGCCGCCGATATAGGTCAGCGCCATCAACAGGCCGGCCAGCAGAATACCGACCGGATGCAACCGGCCAAGGAAGGCCACGATAATGGCGGTAAATCCGTAGCCCTGATTGAAATCGGTGCTGATCTGGCCGGCGGGGCCGGTGACCTCGAACATACCGGCAAGGCCTGCCAATACACCGGAAATGCCAAAGCATAGCACCACCAGCCGGTTGGGGTTGACCCCGCCAAAACGGGCGGCGCGCGGCGATTGGCCGGCAAGGGTGATCTGGTAGCCCATGATGTGCCGCGTCATCATCACATAGGCGAAAATCACCGCGACAAAGGCAGCAACAACGCCCCAGTGCATACCGGTGCCGGTGATCAGTTCTGGGTTTGCGGCAATATCGTAATCCCTGAAATTGCGTGACCCCGGAAAGCCATGCCCTTCGGGATTGCGCAACAGGCCGAAGGACATTGCCGACATGATATGTTCGGCCACATAGACCAGCAGCAGCGACACCAGAATTTCATTGGTGTTGAATTTGGTGCGTAAAATGGCGGGAATCATCGCCCACAGCCAGCCACCAAAGGCCCCGGCAATCACCATCAGCGGAAAGATATACCACCCGCCCGCAGGGTAGAACGCCAGCCCCACAGCAGCACCGGTGATGGCGCCGATGATATACTGCCCCTCGGCGCCGATGTTCCAGATGCCGGCGCGAAAGCCGAAACTAAGCCCGATCGCAATCAGGATCAGCGGCCCTGCCTTGACCAGCAGTTGCGGACGGGAATAGGACGCAAATTGATCGGAAAACAGCGGATCCCAAAAGATGATCCTGATCGCTTCGACCGGATCCTTGCCAAGAATGGCAAACAGGATGCCACCCGCCACCATCGTTGCAATCACCGCCAGAACAGGCGTTGCGATTGTCCATGCCTTTGACGGCATAGGGCGTTTTTCCAGCCTAAGCATGCGCCACCTCCTGTTCTTCTTCCATTCCGCCCAGCATCAGGCCGATTTCCTCGACCGTCAGCCCCTTGGTGGGGCGCGGTCGGGTCAAGTGGCCTTCGTTCAGGGCGCAGAAATTATCGGACACTTCCATCAATTCATCCAGATCCTGGCTGATCACCACAACCGCCGCGCCCTTGCCCGCAAGGTCCATCAAGGCCTGCCGGATGGCGGCGGCGGCCGAGGCATCCACCCCCCATGTCGGCTGGTTCACAACCAGCACGCGCGGGTTTTGCAACACCTCGCGGCCGATCACGAATTTCTGCAGGTTGCCGCCGGACAAGGCCCGCGCGGCGGTGCGTGCCCCCGGGGTGCGCACGTCAAATTCGGCGATCACCTTTTTGGCGAATGTGCGGGTCTTGGCCCAGTTCACAAAGCCGTTGTTCACCAGATTTTCGCGGATCGCGGCGGTCAGCAGCGCGTTCTCGGTCAGGCTCATATCGGGGGCGGCGGCGTGGCCCAGCCGTTCCTCGGGTGCGGCCAGAATACCCAGCGCGCGCCGTGCGTTGGGTCCAAGATGGCCGATTGGTTGCCCGTCAAATCTTACAGTCTGCTCGGCGCTGGGCGTTTCGCCGGACAGCGCGGCCAGCAGTTCATCCTGCCCGTTGCCCGCAACCCCGCCGATGCCCAGAATTTCACCAGCCCGCACCTGCATGCCGACCGATTTCAAAGATGTGCCGAATTGCGTGGTGGCCGGAACGTACAGGTCTTTCACCTCCAGCACCACTTCGCCAAATTCACCCGCGTCCCGCAGCGGTTGGTGCAGCGCACTGCCCACCATCATTTCCGCCAGCTCCCGCGCCGATTTTTCGCGCGGGTTGCAGGTATCGACCACCACCCCGTGCCGCAAAATCGTGGCGCTGTCGCAGATGTCGCGGATTTCATCCAGCTTGTGGGAAATATACAGGATCGCCGTGCCTTCGGACGACAGTTTGCGCAGGGTCTGGAACAGCACGTCCACCTCTTGCGGGGTCAGAACGCTGGTCGGCTCGTCCATGATCAGCAGCTTGGGGTCTTGCAGCAAACAGCGGATAATCTCGACCCGCTGACGTTCGCCCGCCGACAGTTCCCCGACCAGACGATCCGGGTCCAGCGGCAATCCGTAATCATGGCTGACCTTGGTGATCCGCGCCGACAATTCGCCGTGTTTGGGCGGGTTTTCCATGCCCAGCGATATATTTTCGGCCACAGACAGCGCTTCGAACAGGGAAAAATGCTGGAACACCATCGCCACACCGGCGGCACGGGCGGCGCGGGGTTCGGGCGGGGAAAAACTGTCGCCCATCAGAGTCATTGCGCCCGCATCGGGGCGCACCAGCCCGTAGATCATTTTTACCAGCGTGGATTTGCCCGCGCCGTTTTCCCCCAGCAACGCGTGCACCTCGCCGGCGTCAATGCCAAAGGACACGTTATCATTGGCGACCACACCCGGATAGGCCTTGGTCAGCCCGTCAATCGTCAGCAATCTGTCGGTCATTCTTCCCCCGTTGTGCGCGCGATGTCCGTTCGGGATTCTCTTTGCGCACGGTCCTGCAATAACTTGTGTGCTATGCTGACTGCAATAGCCTGTGGTTCCTTGCCCAATGCAGGGTCGCCAATCGGGCAGGTGATGCGGGTGATTTCATCGGCTGTATGGCCCAGTTTTTCCAGCCGTGAATGGAATCGCACCCATTTGGTTTTCGACCCGATCAGACCGGCATAGGCAAAGCTGTGGTTCAGCAGGGCATGACAGATTTCCAGATCAATACCGTGGCTCATCGTCATGATGAAATGATGCGCGTCTTTGGGGGCGTGTTTCACCAGCGCGGCCATGTCCCTGGCCATCAAAGGGGTGACGCCAGGGGGCAGTTCCGCCGGCATCCGCGCGGCTTCGGTGTCGATCAGGGTGATGGCGAATTCCGGCAGCGGCGCCAGCACATTGGCCAGCGCGCGGCCAACATGGCCCGCACCGAATATCCAAACCGGTGTTGCCGCCTGCCACAGGGATTCCGCCAGCCAGCCATTGACCAGCGTCGGCGGGATCTGCGTGTTGCCTGCCGCGTCGATCTTGCGTTGCAGGGCAGGGGGCATACCGCCCTTCTCTCCGCCAATCGGGCGCACGAAAACATGTGCACCCTGATCCGGCAGGTTATCCGCTGTGAACCGCTCGAACACCAGCGCCACCGTGCCGCCACAGCATTGCCCCAGCGCCGGTCCCAGCGGCTCGGTCAACTGCATCGAGGTGCCACCATCCGCCAGCATCCCCCGCGCCCGTTTGGTGGCCTCGAACTCCAGAGCGCCACCGCCGATGGTGCCCGATTGCCCGCCGTCCCAGACCAGCATCGCCGTGCCCGCCCCGCGTGGTGCCGAGCCTTTGGTGCCGGTCACAATCACCCGCACCACCGTGCCATGCGCCCTTACCGCCTCTGCCAGTTCCTCCCTGCGAAAACTCATGCCGATCCTTTCATCCGGTTTACCGCCATCAGTATACGTTCCGGCGTGGCGGGGGCATCAAGCGCCGGATAGGTATCACCACAGGCGGCCACCGCATCCGACAGTGCTAAAAACGCCGAAATCCCCAGCACAAACGGCGGCTCGCCTACCGCTTTGGAGCGATAGATCGTATCCTCGCGGTTCTTCCCGTCCCACAGCGCCACGTTGAACACATCCGGCCGGTCCGAACAGGCGGGGATTTTATAGGTCGAAGGTGCGTGGGTCTTCAGATGGCCCTTGTCGTCCCAGACCAGTTCCTCCATCGTCAGCCATCCGGCGCCCTGCACATAGGCCCCTTCCACCTGTCCGATGTCCAGATCGGGGTTCAACGACGCGCCTGCGTCATGCAGAATATCGGTGCGCAGTATCCGGTTTTCACCGGTCAGCGTGTCGATCACCACTTCTGTTACCGCCGCACCATAGGCGAAATACAAAAACGGCCGCCCGCGTCCCTTCACGCGGTCCCAGCGGATTTTCGGCGTCTTGTAAAATCCGGTGGCCGACAGGCTGATCCGCCCCTCGTATGCCAGTTGTGCCGCGCGGGCAAAAGTGAACTGCCGCCGTCCGACATTCACCATGCCATCGGCAAATTCCACATCCGAAACCTTCTTGCCCTGTTGATCGGCCAGAAACGCGGCAATCCGCCCGCGCAATTCCTCGCAGGCCGCCTTCACCGCCATGCCGTTCAAATCGCTGCCGCTGGAGGCCGCCGTGGCCGAGGTATTGGGCACCTTCGCGGTGTCCGTGGCGGTGATCTTGACCGCTTCAAGCCCGACCCCGAACACCTGCGCCGCCACCTGCGCCACCTTCTGGAACAACCCTTGCCCCATTTCGGTGCCGCCGTGGTTCAGATGGATCGATCCGTCCTGATAGACATGCACCAGCGCGCCGGCCTGGTTCAGATGGGTCAGGGTAAAGCTGATCCCGAATTTCACCGGTGTGATGGCAATGCCCTTCTTCAGCACCGGATTTGCCGCGTTCCACTTTGCAATCGCTTCCCGTCGCGCATGATAACCGGAACTTTCCGCCAGTTTGTCCACTAGCCCATCCAGAATGAAATCCTCGACCGGCTGACCATAAGGCGTTTCCTGCGCCCCTTTCTTCTTTTCCGAAATATCCCCGCCGGAGGCATAAAAGTTCTTCTGGCGCACCATTAGCGGATCAAGCCCCAACTTCGCGGCAATATGGTCCATCACCCGCTCGATCCCGAAAATCCCCTGCGGACCGCCAAACCCGCGATAGGCCGTGGCCGATTGCGTGTTGGTGCGCAACCGGTGACTGGTGATGCGGATATCGGGCAGATGATAGGCGTTGTCGGCATGCAACATGGCACGGTCCGCCACCGGCAGGCTTAAATCCTGTGACCAGCCACAGCGGGCATATTGGGTGAATTCGATACCGCTGATCCGGCCCTCGTTGTCAAACCCCACCTGATAATCCACACGGAAATCATGGCGCTTGCCGGTGATGACCATATCGTCGTCGCGGTCATAACGCATCTTGCAGGGCCGTGCGAATTGCCGCGCCACCACGGCACAGGCCACCGCCAGCGCGTTGCCCTGACTTTCCTTGCCGCCGAACCCGCCGCCCATGCGGCGGGTCTCGACCCGCACCGCATTCATTGGCAGGCCCAGAGCGTGCGATACCTTGTGCTGGATTTCGGTCGGGTGCTGGGTGCTGGAATGCACCAGCATATCGCCGCCTTCCAGCGGGATCACCAATGCAGCCTGACCTTCCAGATAGAAATGCTCTTGGCCGCCCATGGTGATATTGCCCTGAAGGGTGTGTTTCGCCCCTTTCAGCGCCCCGCCCGCATCGCCCCTGCTCCAGACCACGGGGCCGTCCTCGAACCGGCTGTCGGCAAACAGCGCATCCTCGATGGTCAGGATGGCCGGTTTTTCGGCATATTCGATCCTGCCCAGCCGTGCGGCCTTGCGCGCCGCCAGATGGCTGGTCGCCACCACGATAAACACCGGCTGGCCGACATAATGCACCATGCCGTCCGCCAGCAAGGGTTCGTCATGGGCGGCGGGGGAGACATCGCAATCGGGTGGCAGATCATCCGCTGTCAGCACCGCAACCACACCGTCGGCTGTGCGCACCGCGTCCAGTTCCATCGCGGTGATGTCGCCATGGGCCACATTGGACAGGCCGAAGGCCAGATGCAGGCAATCGGCAGTGACGGGAATATCGTCGATATAACGGGCCGCCCCCGTCACATGCAGCGGGGCGGAATCATGGGGCAGGGATTTTCCAACGCTCATGGTTGCACCTCCAGCACATTGACGGGCGTGCCCTGATCCTCGAAATAACAACGCAGCAGCATGTTTCGCGCCGTTTCCAGCCGGTATTGCGCACTGGCGCGCATGTCGCTTAGCGGGGTGTAATCCTGCGCAAAAGCATCCCGTGCGGCGGTAACGGTTTCTTTGGCCCAGTCCTGCCCGATCAGTGCCTGTTCCACATGCGTGGCCCTCAGCGGTGTACCCGCCATGCCGCCAAAGGCGATACGGGCCGCCGTGACCTTGCCCCCTTCAACCGCGATATTGAAACAGCCGCAAACGGCGGAAATATCCTGATCAAAGCGCTTGGACAGCTTATAGCATTTCAGCCGGTCCACCTGACGCGGCACGCTGATCGCCTCGACAAATTCGCCCGCTTTGCGGTCCTGCTTGCCGTAGGCGATAAAGAACTCCTCAAGCGGCATCTCGCGCCGCTTGTCTCCGCAGCGCAGATGCAACGTGGCCCCCAGCGCGATCAACGCGGGCGGGCCATCGCCGATGGGCGAGCCATTGGCGATATTGCCGCCGATCGTCGCGGCATTGCGGATTTGTGTCGAGGCATAGCGCCGCAACATCGCTGCGAATGACGGATGATACTTTGCCATCACCTGTTCCAGCGCGGCGATTGTCGCACCCGCGCCGATGCGGATCATATCCTTACCGACCTCGATCTGCTTCATCTCGTCAATGCCGCCCAGAAAGGCGACTTTGGGCAGGTCCATCAAGCGTTTGGTTAGCCATAGCCCCACATCGGTCGCCCCGCCCACCAGCGTGGCCTCGGGGTTGGCCAGATACCAGTCTGCCAGTGCATCAACCGTGACCGGCGCGTAGGGCGGGGTTGACCCCGCCACCCCGTCCAGCGTGGCCAGATCCTCGGCCATCCAGTCGGGCACATCCATGCCCTCGACAGCCTCGGCCGCGCGGATGATCGGCGCATAGCCCGTGCAGCGGCACAGGTTGCCCGCCAGCACCTCGTCATGGTTTTTCGCGCCGTTCATATGCCCGACCGCCAGCGACACCACGATCCCCGGCGTGCAGAACCCGCATTGCGAGCCGTGTTGCTTTACCATCGCCTCCTGCACCGGATGCTTTGTACCGTCCGGCGCGCTGATCCCCTCGATGGTGCGCACCGCCTTGCCGTGCAACTGCCCGACCAGCAGGATACAGGCGTTCAGCGATTTCGCGCCATCGCCATCCGTCACCATCACGGTGCAAGCGCCGCAATCGCCCTCGTTGCAGCCCTCTTTGGTTCCTGTCAGATGTCTGGTTTCGCGCAGCCAGTCCAGCAATGTGTGCGTTGGCGGCACATTGGTCAGGCGTTGGGCTTCTCCGTTCAGAAGAAACACGATATCAGTCATAAAATTTCCGTGCCGCGTTCTTTCCCGTCAGGCCCTGTGCACCCCCGCCCGATGCGACGTAAAGCAGATGGGTGCGACCGTTTGACCAGAGTCAAACAGACCCGATGCGCCGCTGCAAAGCAATATTTTTGTTACCAATTATGCATTGTAATAGTATACATATGCTGCAACTTCTTGAAAATAATAGGAATTGCCATGTTTATTTCTGCGATTCATCACGTTCAACTTGCAATGCCCAAAGGCAGTGAAGATGCTGCGCGGGCGTTCTATGGCGGCCTGCTGGGGCTATCCGAAGCCCCTAAACCACCGATTCTGGCCGCGCGTGGTGGCGTCTGGTTTGAAAGCGGCGATGTGCGGGTGCATTTGGGGGTCGAGCAGGATTTCCTCCCCGCCCGCAAGGCCCATCCGGCATTTCAGGTGCAGGGTGTGACAGTCCTGTTGGCGCATCTGGAGGCTAGGGGCGTGGCCGTCACCCATCATGACAACCTGCCCGGGTTCATCCGTGGCTATGTGAATGATCCGTTCGGCAACCGGATTGAACTTTTAGAGCCTAAAGAATAGCCTATAGCTAAAGGAAACCGGTATGGGGCAAATCATCTGCATCACGGCATTCGGGTTGATAATCATCCTTGCAGGGTTGCATGTCACATATTCGAGCCGTTTTCGGCATGTGTCAAAAGCGTTGATATCCACGATCAACTCTGCGCCTTCTGCTGTCGGTGTCGCGACTGGCCTACCAGACATTGTCAGCGCGTTTGCCCAGCGGGCCGGTGTCAGGCAGGATATGCTGGCACGTTCTGTTTATCTGGTGCAACACGCCGAGATAAGAATGCGACGAGGGGGGGAGTGGCAACCGCTCAAAGCGCGGCAAAGCATATCAATTGCTCAAGCGGGGTTTGCATGGGAGGCACAGCAATTCGTTGGCCCCTTTACAAAGATACGCATTCTTGATGCCTATTCGAATGGGGAAGGGCAGTTGCAAGCCAGATTTCTTGGTTCTATTCCTTTGGCGAATGAAACGGGTCAGGAACTTAACCGAAGCGAACTGATGCGCTATCTTGCTGAATTGCCATGGGCACCAGATGCCATTCTGGGAAATTTGGCACTACAATGGACCGTACTAAATCCGGGTAAAGTTGAGGTAAGTTTGGAACACCCGGATGGCCGGGTTTCCGTCAATTTGCTCTTTGATTCCGCGGGCGACATAGTTGAAATGCAGGCCAAATACCGCCCGGTTCGGGAAAGCGATGGCACTGTGGTTTTGCGTGATTGGCGTGGGCTATTCAGTCGTTATGGCCAACTGGGTAATCGTCGTATTCCCCGAAAGGGCGAAGTGGGATATCTTTATGATGGGGTGTATGAAGCATATTGGCGCGGGGATATTTTAGATTATGTTCCGAATTATTAGGGAATGCGCTTGGATTTTCTGTTAATGCTGGTCTAGGTTCGCCCAATGTCTGACCCCCGATTCATCCATTTGCGTTTGCACAGCCAGTATTCCCTGCTGGAAGGCGCCGTGCATGTCAAAAAGCTGCCCGCGATGTGTGAAACGGCCAGGATGCCCGCCGTGGCGCTGACCGACACCAACAACATGTTTGCCGCGCTGGAATTTTCCGTCACCGCCAAAGACGCGGGCGTGCAGCCGATTGTCGGCTGTCAGATCGACGTGGCCTATGACCCCGCCCAACCCGGCGAAAAGCCCCGCAACCCCGCTGCCATCGTGCTGCTGTCCCAGAACGAGCGCGGTTATGAAAACCTGATGAAGCTGAACTCCTGCCTCTATCTGGACAAACACGGTGTCCTGCCGCAGGTCACGGTGGAGGAACTGGCGCAATATTCGGAGGGCCTGATTTGTCTGTCCGGCGGCCCCGAAGGCCCCGTCGGCAAACTGCTGCAATCAGCGCAAGAGCCAAAAGCACAGGCCCTGATGCAGCGGCTGGCCGGCATCTATCCCGACCGGCTCTATGTCGAACTGCAGCGCCACCCCGGCGAGGGTGGTCAATGCACCGAAGCCGAGCGCGCCACCGAGCGCGGCTTTGTCGAAATGGCCTATGCGATGGACCTGCCGCTGGTTGCCACCAACGATGTGTATTTCCCCAAACCCGATATGTTTGAAGCCCACGACGCCCTGCTGTGCATCGCCGATGGGGCCTATGTGGATCAGCAGGAACCACGCCGCCGCCTGACGCCACAGCATTATTTCAAGTCGCAAGAGGAAATGATCACCCTTTTCGCCGACCTGCCCGAAGCCGTTGCCAACACTGTCGAAATCGCCAAACGCTGTGCCTTTGCCACCTATCGCCGCGCGCCGATCCTGCCGAAATTCGCCGATGACGAGGTCGCCGAATTGCGCCGTCAGGCCGCCGAGGGGTTGAAAGGGCGACTAAAGGTCATTCCGCATGCAGCGTCGGTGGAAGAATACGAAAAACGGCTGGAATTCGAGCTGGATATCATCGAAGGCATGGGATTCCCCGGATATTTCCTGATCGTTGCTGATTTCATCAAATGGGCCAAGGACCACAATATTCCGGTCGGGCCGGGTCGTGGCTCGGGGGCGGGTAGCCTTGTGGCCTACGCGCTGACCATCACCGACCTTGATCCGCTGCGCTATAACCTGCTGTTCGAACGGTTCCTGAATCCCGAACGTGTGTCGATGCCCGACTTCGACATCGACTTTTGCATGGATCGCCGCGAAGAAGTGATCCGCTATGTGCAGGAAAAATACGGCCGTGACCGTGTGGGGCAGATCATCACTTTCGGCGCACTGCTATCCAAGGCCGCCGTGCGCGATATCGGTCGCGTTTTGCAGATGCCTTATGGGCAGGTGGATCGCCTGTCCAAACTGATTCCGGTCGAGGGCGTCAAGCCGATGTCGATCGAAAAGGCGCTGGCCGAAGAGCCCCGCCTGCGCGAAGAGGCCAAGTCCGAAGAAGTGATCGAACGCCTGCTGAATTACGGCCAGCAGGTCGAGGGGTTGCTTCGCAATGCCTCGACCCACGCGGCCGGCGTGGTGATCGGCGATCGGCCGATTGACGAGTTGGTGCCGCTGTATCAGGACCCGCGTTCCGACATGCCCGCGACCCAGTTCAACATGAAATGGGTGGAACAGGCCGGTCTGGTGAAATTCGACTTTCTGGGCCTGAAAACCCTGACCGTCATCCAGAACGCGCTGGATCTGCTGAAACTGCGCGGTGTGGACATCGACATCGGGCAGATCCCGCTGGATGATGAAAAGACCTATAAGCTCTATGCCAGCGCCAAAACGGTCGCCGTGTTTCAGGTGGAATCCAGCGGCATGATGGACGCGCTAAAGCGCATGAAACCCACCTGTATCGAGGACATCGTGGCGCTGGTGGCGCTGTATCGTCCTGGCCCGATGGAAAACATCCCGACCTATTGCGAGGTCAAGAACGGGTTGAAAGAACGCGAATCCGTTCATCCGCTGATCGATCATTTGCTGGAGGAAACGCAGGGCATTATCGTTTATCAGGAACAGGTGATGCAGATCGCTCAGGTGATGGCCGGCTACAGCCTTGGTGGTGCGGATTTGCTGCGTCGCGCGATGGGTAAAAAGATCGCCGAGGAGATGGCCAAGGAGCGCCCCAAATTCGAAAAAGGCGCGATGGAAAACGGGGTGGACAAGAAGAAGGCCAGCGAGGTGTTTGACCTGTTGGAAAAATTCGCCAACTACGGTTTCAACAAATCCCACGCGGCGGCTTATGCGGTGGTGTCATATCAAACCGGCTGGCTAAAGGCGAATTACCCGGTCGAATTCATGGCCGGCGTGATGAATTGCGACATCCACCTGACCGACAAACTGGGCATCTACAAAGAGGAAATTACCAAAGGGCTGGGGCTGGAAATTGTGCTGCCCTGCGTGAATACTTCGGATGCTACATTCAGCGTGGCCGATGGTAAGGTGGTCTATGGCCTTGGCGGGTTGAAAAACGTCGGGGTCGAGGCGATGCGCCTGATCGTCGAGGCACGCGGTGAAACTCCGTTTGTGTCGCTGTTCGATTTCGCCCGCCGCGTTGACATGAAACGCGTGGGCAAACGCCCGCTGGAAATGCTGGTCCGTGCCGGTGCCTTTGACGTGCTGGACCGCAACCGCGCGCGGGTGTTTGCCAGCCTAGAAGCGCTGGTGTCCTATTCCGCCGCGATCCATGAGCAGCGCAATTCAAATCAGGTGTCCCTATTTGGCGAAGCGGGGGATGATCTGCCCGAACCGCGCCTTGCCACTGTCGAGGACTGGTTGCCCAATGAACGGCTGGCCGAGGAACACAAGGCCGTCGGTTTTTACCTGTCCGGCCATCCGCTTGACGACTACATGGTGCCGTTGAAACGCAAAAACGTGATGACCCTGACCGAGGTCGAACGCAAAGCCGAACGCGGCGCTTGCGTGGTCAAGATGTGCGGCGCGGTGGCCAGCAAACAGGAACGCAAATCGGCGCGGGGCAACCGTTATGCCTTTGTGTCCTTGTCCGATCCGACGGGATTATACGAGGTCACGGTGTTTTCCGACACCCTGGAGGCCGCAGGTGATTTGCTGAACGCGGGCAGCAACGTGGTTCTAAGCGTCGAGGCGACGATGGAATCCGATCAGTTGAAACTGCTGGCACGCGGGGTGCAGGCGGTGGATGGTGTGGCTGCGGAAGCCGGATCAATGGGATTGCGCGTGTTTATCGACCGCGCCGAGGCAGTAAAATCCGTATCCTCGGTGTTGGAGCGGGCAGCCAAAGACGGCACATCGCGCAGCGGCGGTCCGGTGGTATTCTGCCTGATTGACGCATCCCTGCCAGGAGAGGTTGAGCTTTCCCTGGCAAAGGACTATCCGGTGAACCCGCAGATCAAAGGCGCTATCAAAAGCCTTGGCGGAGTCATCACGGTAGAGGAATGTTAGGATATGCGGGTTATCGGTTTTTCGGTTGCGTTGTTGGTGCTGGCGGGCTGTCTGGGCGGGCCGCAAACAGCTGCGATCGAAGATGCGAGTGTGGTCACAGACAATGCAGATAGTGGAACACCTGCAGATCCGGCGCCAGCATCCCAGGACGTTAAGGAAGCCTCTGAAAGTGATGTAAGCCTGACCGAAACGGTAGAACAGTCCGCACCACAAAAACCGCGTCGTGGGCTGTTAGGATTGTTTGCACGCAACAAGCCGGATGGCACCAAAGAATCCGTGCCAGAGGTTGAGCAAGAAGTGGCGGCAGGGGCCGAGCCTGAGGAATTGTCTGTTCCGAAAGACGCTTCTTCATCCGGGGATGCCGTGGTAGCCGACCCTGATATCGAGGCATCCGATACGCCGCGCAAGCCCCGTCGGGGTTTGTTTGGCCCGCGTCGCAGCGACCGGCCGGATTCGGCGATCGCCCCGGGAACGGTGCTGCCCTTTGGCGAAATCGGGGTGGTTTGCGGGCTGCGGGGGCAGGCGATGGGCAAAGAGGTGGACCGGTTTCCGGCAAAAGGCAAAGGCTATCGGTTGTATGACAGCAACCCGTCCAGCACCCTGCCACGCACCCATTATCTGACCGGTTTCAAAGATGGCTGCGCGCGCCAGTTCACAGCTTCGCTGGTGTTGATCGGCTCGCCGGTGCTGCACGAACAGATGCGCTATGATCCCAGCAATAAGGATATTGCGGTGACCGAGGCCGACAAGGCCTATGAGCGGATCAAGCGGCGGATCTGCAAGGTTTCCAAAGGCGAGCCTTGCCCGGAAAAACATGTTGCCGCTTTGGAAAAAGGCATGGCTTTTGTGACGCTTTACGAGCGGTTCGGGAGCAACGCATCCTGGGAAGAGGTATTGCTGCACAACGGGCAAATTGCAGGCACGTCATTGCGCAGACGTTAACCCGTAAGTCAGGGGCGCCTACCAGTGCGGTGGCTTTTGATCGGATAGCACAACAGAGCCGCCATTGTCGGCCTCGCGTCCGGCCTCGCGCTCCATCAACATTGACATGCGGCGAGACAAGGTTGCTATTTCACCTTCCTGTCGGGCAACAATATCCGACAGGTCATCAACCGCCCGTGTCAAATGGGCAATTTTTTCTTCCAGATTTTTGATCGGATCATTTTGCATGCCGTTTGTTACAACCGCAAAAGACCGGGAACAAGCACCGTTTTATCATACAAACCCGTAGAAACATCATGAGGCCAGAGTAATGCCCTCCTGGGAAGATGTGAAATCAGGCTTGGAGGGAACAGTATTTGAATTCCCGGTGTTGAAACAGGAAACCGTGCCGAACAATCCGTCAGCTTCCTGGCTAAGGCTAACTGTCGAGGCGGTGGTTTCCTCGAACATGGCGACATTCTGTTGTGTGACTTCGTCCAACTGGATGATGGCGGTATTGATTTCAGACAGTTCGGCCGCCTGTTCACTGGCCGATGTGGACACGTTTTCAACATGGCTGGCAATGCTCTCGACCGATTGGGCAATCGTTTTGAGTGAATCACCGGCCTGATTAACAAGCGCGACACCGCGATTTACCTCGTTGGCACTGTTCGAGATCAAATCGCTAATTTCGCGGGCAGCCTCTGAAGATCTCTGTGCAAGGCCGCGCACTTCGGAGGCAACAACAGCAAACCCGCGGCCTGCCTCTCCGGCCCGGGCGGCTTCGACGCCTGCGTTCAGGGCCAACAGGTTGGTCTGGAAGGCGATATCATCAATGACGCCAATGATTTTGGATATTTTTGAAGACGAATCCTCGATCGCGCCCATCGCATTGATCGCTTCGGTCACCACATCTCCGCTTTCGTCCGCCTGCCTTTTGGCCTCGGAAACCACTTCGTTGGCTTCTTGCGCCCCTTTGGCGACTGTTTTCACAGACGCGGTCAACTGGTTCAGGGACGTCGAGGTCTGCCCCAGTGTAATGGCCTGGGTTTCCGTCCGGTTCGACAATTGCTGCGATGCTTGTGAAATTTGCGAAGTTTCACTGGTGATGCGACCGGCACTTTCCGCGACATTGTCGATGGCACCCGAGAGTATGGTCAATGCCTCATTCATACTGGTTTGCAATTGAGCAAATGCCCCTTCAAAATCACCCGACATCCTTTCGCCCAGATTGCTTTCGGCCAGACACCCGATCACGCGGTTTACTTCACCAATCCCGCTATCGATTGTGCCGATCAGCGTATTGACGGATCTGGCAATATTTAACAGATCGGCATCACTATATTCGGTTTCAATTCTTTTGGTGAAATCCCCCATGGCCGCCGCTTCGACAACCACGCGCATTTCCGCTTGGAAATTATCGGCTTCGGCACGATGCTCCTCAGCCGTAATGGCTGACAGCCGTTGTTTTTCCGCCATTTCTTTCTGTTCTTCAAGCAACCGGCTTTGTTCCTCGGCCATGTTTTGTTGTTGCTCCAGCAGCTTCGCCTGCTCATCTGCCATTTGCTGGTTGCGGATAAGATTGTCCCGAAAAACTGTTGCAACCCGTGCTATTTTCCCGATTTCGGTATCTGCTTCCAGATCTTCAAAATTCACATGGGTATTGCCCTTGGACAGTTCTTCCAAAGCATTTGAAATCTTTTCGGCTGGCTCAACGATCCCATTGGTCAAAGCGAAATACAGGCCCACAGAAAGTGTGATTGCGCAAAAACCGATAAGTACGCTTATGAAAATATTCACTTTTTTCACCCACCCAAGATCTTTCGATACAATCCGGCTGGCTTGTGCAGTTTCTTCGGCGATGGCTTTGACCATCTGGTTCATGCCATTCAATGCGGGGCTGTCATCGACCTTGATACGGCTATCCAGTTCGGCAATGCTTGCCCCTTGGCCCAGCAGGTTCCGGGCAACCTTCAGCCCGTTCTCGTATTTAGAGATTACATTCCCGATGTCGGTAATCGCGGCTTCTTCCGCAGGATTTACGCCTAGCTCGCGATAGGCGGCCAAGGCCGTTCTGGCATCACTGATTGCTGTTTTCACCCGCTCGACACGGGGGGCGTCATGGCGCAGAACATAGTTCTTGAACTGGTGGATCATACCGTTAAACCCGAGCGCCCGCCGCAATTCCCCCAGATAATAGCTTTTGCTAAGCTGCGGGGTTTGATCCGGGCCGCTTAAATGGGTAAACAGGTATTCCAGCCCCTCAACAGCCGGTTTGTCATCAATTATCAACGCGGCATCAATTTCTTCGGTGGTATGGCCCTGTTCTATCAGCCCTGCGAGCCTGTCTGTATTCGCCACATACTCCTTTATAACGGAATTGATTTGTTCAATCGCAATGCGGGATTCTGCAGTATCCAGTAGCAAATCAAGGCGCTGCAACCCGTCCAGGGCTATCGCTGCGTGCCGTTTCACCTTTTCGGCACGGGCCGGATCCTGCCGTATGACCATATTCTTGAACTGGTGGATCATACCGCCATATCCCATTGACCCGACAACCGAAGTAAGGGCCGTAGCACGCGGAGCGTTGGATTGTTTATATTCCTGCCACGAGGTTTCCGTGTCCCCCACAAACCGCATCGAGATCACCCCGATGATCGCGAAAACGATTGTCGCGATGATCATCAGGCCAACAATGGCCCTTGTCAGTGTGCGGATAGAGAAATTGTTAAGCGATAGAGACATCATATTATTGGCCCGGTTGTGATCATGTTCCCTTCGCAATAACCCCAAACCCTTAATAAACTCTGGCAATCCGGCAGTTACATAGAATTGGATCAATTTTTTGCGCGCCTTGCCCTTGCGCGCCCCTTTGGATAAAGCCATCGGGCAAGACAAACCAAAGGGACAGCCCATGGCCAAAGTGAAAAAACAGCCCCGCCCAAAGGCGCTTCCGCCCAAAGGCTTTCGCGACTATTTCGGCGAAGACGTGGCCGAACGCAAAGAGATGCTCGACCGGATCGCGGCTGTTTACCATCGCTACGGCTTCGAGGCGCTGGAGAGTTCGGCGGTGGAAACCGTCGAGGCGCTGGGCAAGTTCCTGCCCGATGTGGACCGCCCCAACGAGGGTGTGTTCGCCTGGCAGGAGGACGAAAAGGACTGGCTGGCGCTGCGCTATGATCTGACCGCCCCGCTGGCGCGGGTCTATGCGCAGTATCGCAATGATCTGCCGACACCTTATCGGCGCTTTGCCATGGGGCCTGTCTGGCGCAATGAAAAGCCGGGGCCTGGGCGGTTTCGCCAGTTTTATCAATGCGATGCGGATACGGTGGGGTCGGCCAGCATGGCCGCGGACGCCGAGATTTGCGCGATGCTGGCTGACACCCTGGAAACCGTGGGAATTCCGCGTGGCGACTACATCATCCGGGTGAACAACCGCAAGGTTCTGAACGGGGTGCTCGAGGTGATGGGGCTGGAAGAAGGCCCTGCGCGTGACGACGTTCTGCGCACCATCGACAAGTTCGACAAGGTGGGCGAAGCGGGCGTGCGCGAATTGCTGGGCAAGGGACGGCTGGATGCCTCGGGCGCCTATATCGACGGGGTGGGCCTGTCGGTGGATCAGGCCGAGCCGGTGATTGCGTTTCTGACCTCGAAAGCGGCCGATACGGCGGGCACTCTGGCCAACCTGCGCGCTGCTGTGGGGGATAGTGTTACCGGCAAAGAAGGCATCGCGGAACTGGAGCAGATCGCCGATCTGCTGGCAGCGCAGGGCTATGGCCCTGACCGGATCGAGATCGACCCCTCGGTGGTGCGTGGCCTTGGCTATTATACCGGTCCGGTTTACGAGGCCGAACTGACCTTTGAAATCACCGATGAAAAGGGGCGCAAGCAACAATTCGGCTCGGTTGCTGGCGGCGGGCGCTATGATGATCTGGTCAAACGCTTTACCGGTCAGGCCGTGCCCGCAACCGGCATCTCCATCGGTGTTGACCGCCTGCTGGCGGCCCTGCGTGCCAAGGGGCGGACGGCGGGCAAATCGCTTGGCCCTGTGGTTGTGACCGTGATGGACCGCGACCGGATGGCGGATTATCAGGCAATGGTGGCCGAACTGCGCAATGCCGGTATCCGTGCCGAGGTCTATCTGGGAAACCCGAAAAATTTCGGCAATCAGTTGAAATACGCGGACAAGCGCAATTCCCCCGTTGCCGTGATCGAGGGCGGGGATGAAAAGGAACGCGGCGTGGTGCAGATCAAGGATTTGGTTCTGGGCGCGAAAATCGCCGAAAACGCCACGTTGGAGGAATGGAAATCGCTGCCCTCGCAATACGAGGTACCGCGCGGCGATCTGCTGGCCAAAGTGCGCGAGATCATCGCCTTGCACGAGGGCGGGTAGATGACACCCAAGGCAAAAGCACGCACACAGGCGGCGCGGATTCTAGAGTTTTTTGAAGCACAGGGCGCACGGCGGGTGGAAACCGACATTCTGCAACCGGCCCGTGTTCTGCTGGACCTTTACGGCGAGGATATTCGCGCCCGCGCCTATGTGACCTCGGACGCGCTGCGCGGGGAACAGATGCTGCGCCCCGATTTCACCGTGCCGGTGGTGCAGATGCACATGGAACACGGCGCCGAGCCGGCCCGCTATACCTATGCAGGCGAGGTTTTCCGGCGGCAAGAGGAGGATATTTCCCGCCCCAGCGAATTCATGCAGGTGGGCTACGAAGTGTTCGAGCGCGAAAAGCCCGCCGCCGCCGATGCCGAGGTTTTCGCCCTGTTTCAGCAAGTCCTTGCCCCGCTTGGCCTGCGGGCGGCAACGGGGGATATGGGTATCCTGATGGCTGCCGTGCGCGGGCTGTCGACGACCGAACGGCGCAAGGCTGCATTGCTGCGCCATATCTGGCGGCCCAGACGGTTTCGCGCGCTGCTGGATCGCTATACCGGCAAGGCAAAACCGCCCGCAACACGGGTGGCCTTGTTGCAGGCGGAGGACGCACTGGAAGGGGCGGGGCCGTTTATCGGTTTGCGCTCAAAATCCGAGATTACGGCGCGGATTGACGCCTTGCGCGAAGATGCCGCCACCCCGCCGATTTCCGAGGCCGAGGCGGGCATACTGGACGATATCCTGAGCCTGCGGGAAAAATCCCACAATGTGCTGGAACGGCTGCGGGATATTTCGGTCGATCTGCCCGCCATTGCCGGTGCGGTGGATATGATGGACGCCCGCCTGACCGCGCTGGATGCGCGCGGGGTCGATGTGCAGGCCCTTGATTTCGAAGGCTCATACGGGCGCACCACGCTGGAATATTACGACGGGTTTGTGTTCGGATTTTACGCCGAAGCGCGCCCCGACCTGCCGGCGGTGGCCAGCGGCGGGCGCTACGATGCGCTGACCAGCGTGCTGGGGCAGGGGCGCAGTATTCCGGCTGTAGGCGGGGTGATCCGCCCGGAACTGGTGCTGGAACTGGGGGGCGCGCTATGACTGTGAAACTGGGCGTGCCCTCGAAAGGGCGCTTGATGGAGAAAACCTTTGACTGGTTCGGCAAACGCGGCGTGGGCCTGCGCCGCACCGGATCGGACCGCGAATATGCGGCGGCCGTGGACGGGGTAACGGGTGTGGAACTGGTGCTATTGTCTGCCGGCGAAATCCCGCGTGAACTGGCGGCAGGACGGATCCATCTGGGGGTCACCGGCTCGGACCTTGTGCGCGAGAAACTGGCGGCCTGGGATACGCAGGTTGAAGAAGTGCAACTGATGGGATTCGGCCACGCCGATCTGATCATCGCGGTGCCCAACTGCTGGGTAGATGTGGATACGCTGGACGATCTGGATGCTGCCGCAGCAGCGTTTCGCGCCACGCACGGGTTCCGGATGCGGATTGCCACGAAATACCACCGGCTGGTGCGGGAATTCCTGCGCGATCAGGGGGTGGCGGATTATCAACTGGTCGATAGTCAGGGCGCAACCGAAGGCACGGTGAAAAACGAAACCGCCGAGGCGGTGGCGGATATTACATCCTCGGGGGAAACCCTGCGGGCCAACCATCTGAAAATTCTGACCGATGGTCTGGTACATAAATCGCAAGCGACATTGTTTCGCTCGCGCAAGGCGGCATTGTCGGATACGGACAGGGATACGTTAACGGAATTTCTGGGAAAACTGACCTGAGAAAGGGATGGGCCATGACGGACAATCGCGAGCGGACGGATTTTGACGAGGAAATCGACCGGCGCGCTGTTCCGGCGTTGAAGGTCCATCCGATGGTGCTGGGCGAGGGTGGCGAGGGCCTGTTTGCTGCCGGTGTGGCCGACATGGATTTCAAAGCCCCGCAGGTGGTGCGCGATGCAATGCAGGCGCGGCTGGATCACGGGGTTTTCGGTTACGAGGCTGTGCCCGGGGGGCTGTATCCGGCACTATGTAACTGGCAGAAAAACCGCCACGGCTGGGCGCTGGATCAGGCCCATATCCTGCGCGCGCCCAATGTGCTGAACATCCTTGCGATTGCCGCGTCCCTGTTCACGGATGCGGGGGGCGGGATCATCGTTCAGCCACCCGTGTTCTTCGATTTCTACGATGTGGTGCAGGAAAACGGGCGGGTTGTGGTGGAAAATCCGCTGATCCTGCGGGATGGCCGGTATTGTATGGATTTTGAAAATCTGGAGGCTTTAGTCGCTGATCCACGCAACAAAATGTTGTATTTGTGTAATCCCCACAACCCCGTTGGACGGGTCTGGACGCGGGATGAGCTGCGGAAACTGGGGGATATCTGCGCACGGCACGGGGTACTGGTTGTGTCGGATGAAATTCACGGCGATGTGACTTTTGCGGGACATGACTACACGCCCTTTGCCAGTCTTGGGGCGGATTACGCAC
This sequence comes from Profundibacter amoris, assembly GCF_003544895.1. GTDB lineage: Bacteria > Pseudomonadota > Alphaproteobacteria > Rhodobacterales > Rhodobacteraceae > Profundibacter > Profundibacter amoris. The sequence goes on along the minus strand of NZ_CP032125.1, from coordinate 2,596,147 downwards.
AAAATGTGATCATCGCTTTGTCACCGGCCAAAAGCTTTAATATCGCCGCCTGTTGCTCGGCCTTTGCGGTAATTGCGGATGAGGACAGGCGCAAGGCGTTTCAGGTGGAGAACAGCCGCCTGACGGTGAACAAGAACAACAGCTTTGCCTCGGTCGCGATGCTGGCGGCTTATCGCGATGGCGGGCCGTGGTTGAAGGACGTGATGGAATATATCGCGGGCAATCTGGCACTGATGCGGGACCGGCTGGCGGGCATTGACGGGGTGGAATTGATTGAGCCGGAAGGCACATTTCTGGCGTGGCTGGATTTTCGCGCCCTTGGGCTGTCGCCGGATGAGTTAACCACGTTCCTGCGGCAAAAGGCAGGCTGGGCGGTGACGCGCGGGCAGGCATTCGGCAAACAGGGTGAAGGGTTTGCACGGGTGAATATCGCCTGCACGCGGGCGCGGCTGGAAAAGGCGCTGGAACGTTTGGTGAAAAGCCTGCGGGAAGAATAGCCAGACAACGAGTGGGTTTTCAGAGCGTGGGTTGAGTGAAGGTTTTGTCGTTGGCTGACATATCCATTAAACCGGTTTAGTGGATATATTGAGGATATGCTTTAACCAAGTAATTACAGCCATTTACGTGAAAAAAGCAGTGCTTTACCTAACCCCGATATCCGCCAGCGCCGACATCAGCTCCACCGGCAGATCATCCCCGGCAACCGCTCCCTTACCCAGATCAGCAGGGCTGTCGGCCGGTTCCAGATAACGCCAGCCCTGAAACGGGCGGCGCACGGCGGACTGGGTGCGGATGATTTCCGGATCCATCACGATGGCGCACCGGCGGATACCGTCCTCGCCGATCACCTCGTCCAGCCGGATAACCCGTTGACGGCACTGGATCACCCCCTTGATCACCCAGTAGATCGAGCCACCGTTCAGCAGTTCCTTTTCGCGCCGCGGCCACATGCGCGTGATGTGGCGCGGATGCTTTGGTCCGCCCTCGCGCAGGATACGGGCGCGATAGGTTTGCAGGTGCTCGACCGAGTCGATCCCGACGCTGAGTTTCACCAGATTTATGGTTTTGCCCACCATGTGCCCCCAAGATGTGCTATGTTGCGACTCGGGCAATCATAGGGCAAAACGCGGCAATTACAATTGACCCACACGCGTCTTGGGCCTATTGTCGCCTCCCTTGCTGCCACCAACAGGACATCCGAACATGAGCCGTTTCTCTGCGCCAATCGCCGAACAAATCTGGGATATGAAGTATCGCCTGAAGGGTCGCGATGGCAAAGTAATGGACGAATCGGTCGAGGATACATGGCGCAGGATTGCCCGCGCCTTGGCCAAAGGCGATGACGCCCCCGAGGCGCGCGAGGGCGAATTCTACGACGCCTTGCAGGATTTCAAATTCCTGCCTGCTGGCCGGATCACCGCAGGGGCGGGCACGGGCCGCGCCGTGACAATGTTCAACTGTTTCGTCATGGGCACGATCCCCGACGATATGGGCGGCATTTTCGACATGTTGAAAGAGGCCGCGCTAACCATGCAGCAGGGCGGTGGCATCGGCTATGATTTTTCCACCATCCGGCCCAAGGGCGCGGATGTGAAGGGGGTGGGGGCCGATGCCTCGGGTCCGATTTCCTTCATGGATGTGTGGGACGCGATGTGCCGTACCATCATGTCCGCCGGATCGCGACGCGGGGCGATGATGGCGGTCATGCGCTGTGACCACCCCGATATTCAGGATTTCATCACCGCCAAACGCGACCCCGCGCGCCTGCGCATGTTCAACCTGTCGGTGCTGGTGACGGATGATTTCATGCAAGCGGTCAAGGATGATGGCCCGTGGGATTTGAAATTCAACGACACGGTGTATCACACACTGAAGGCACGGGATTTGTGGAACCAGATCATCCAGTCCACCTATGATTTCGCCGAACCCGGGGTGATTTTCATCGACCGGATCAACGCGATGAACAACCTGTCCTATTGCGAAACCATCGCCGCGACCAACCCTTGCGGTGAACAACCTTTGCCGCCCTATGGCGCGTGCCTGCTGGGGTCGGTGAACCTTGCGCGGCTGGTCAATGATCCGTTCGAGGAAAACGCACGGCTGGACGAAACAGCGCTGGACGATCTGGTGCGCACGGCGGTGCGGATGATGGACAATGTGATCGATACCAGCCGCTTTCCGCTAGAGGCGCAGGCGCAAGAGGCCCATGCCAAGCGGCGGATCGGCCTTGGTGTAACCGGCCTTGCCGATGCGCTGTTGATGGTGGGCTTGCGGTATGGCTCGGATCAGGCGGCGCAACAGACCGAAGAGTGGATGAAACAGATCGCGCGGGCCGCTTATCTGGCCTCGGTTGATCTGGCTAAAGAGAAGGGCGCCTTCCCGCTGTTTGACGCAGATAAATATCTGGCCAGCGGTACCATGCAGATGATGGATGACGATGTGCGCGATGCAATCCGCAAATACGGTATCCGCAACGCGCTGCTGACCTCGATCGCCCCGACCGGTACAATCAGCCTTTATGCCGGCAATGTCAGTTCCGGCATCGAGCCAGTGTTCGCCTATGCCTACACCCGCAAGGTGCTGCAAAACGACGGCACCCGCACCGAGGAAGAAGTGGTCGATTACGCCGTGCAGCTGTGGCGCGAGAAATTCGGGGACAAGGAATTGCCCGACTATTTCGTCAACGCTCAAACACTGGCCCCGCTGGATCACGTCAAAATGCAGGCGGCGGCGCAGAAATGGGTGGACAGTTCGATCTCGAAAACCATTAACTGCCCCGAAGATATCAGTTTTGCCGATTTTCAGGACGTCTATATGCAGGCCTGGGACAGCGGCTGTAAGGGGTGCACCACCTACCGGCCCAATGATGTGACCGGCTCGGTTCTGACGGTCAGCGAAACGTCTGACAAGACACCCGAGGCCGATACCGGCGCCGATGTGGTCTATCTATCCGAACCGCTGGACCGGCCCAAAGAGCTGGAAGGCAATACCTACAAGCTGAAATGGCCCGAGAGCGAACACGCGATCTATATCACCGTGAACGATCTGGTGGTGAACGGGCACAGACGGCCGTTCGAGGTGTTCATCAACTCGAAAAACATGGAGCATTTCGCCTGGACGGTGGCCCTGACGCGGATGATTTCAGCGGTGTTCCGGCGCGGGGGGGATGTTTCCTTTGTGGTTGAGGAGCTAAAGGCCGTGTTCGATCCGCGTGGCGGGGCGTGGATGGAGGGCAAATATGTGCCGTCCATTCTGGCTGCGATTGGCGGGGTGATCGAACGGCACATGATCCACACCGGATTTATCGAGGGCGAAGGCATGGGCCTGAAATCGGACCCGCACGCGCAAGTCGTCAATCTGGACGCACCGCGCGGACAGGCCTGTCCGAAATGCGGGCAGTATGATTTGCGGATGGTTGAAGGCTGCATGACCTGCGGCAGTTGCGGGCACAGCAAATGCGGTTAAGGCGCAACTGGTCTGTGACAACGTACCCATAGTGTTGCCATTTTGACCCCAGGGATTGCCATTTCGAGCTCATAGATTTGCCATCGCGAATTTCGTTCGTGGTTTACTGAGTTGTAAACTGGAGTGTGAGTCTCAATTTCGGCCAACGTGGCAAGAAGAAATTGTGAGTTTGGTCTTCGCTTCCATGGGCACAGAAAGTTCGATCGCAATCACATGGCAAACCGGTACGCCGCCGATACCCCCAATTAGCTCAATCCCAGATTGCAACACTGCTCACTCACGGCTATCGTTTGCTAAAAGTAGCGACCCAAAAAAAGAAATTTTTAGAATAGTTTAGGGGGAGAAGATCAGCTTGGTTATGTTCTTTAGCAGAGACGAGGTTAGCCGTGAACTTGTCGAGGTATCCAAAATTCAAGATGTTGAAGCTGGTGTTCAGCAAGCACCGCTTAACAACCTCACAGATGCCGCTTTCGAGCTTCTTCTGTGGGACATTTTCGGCAGTCTGAGGCATTCTAAAGAATACTACGATAACGCTACGCTTATGGTCGCCGGAGCTGACCAAGGTCGGGATGTCTGGCTGACAAGGCATGGGGACCCTGCAGGACTGGTCCAGTGTAAGCGCCTTACTTCCGCGTTTAGTGCCCCAGAGGCACTTCGTGAGGTAATAAAATTCATTTTGTTCGCTGAGTTGAATCCGGAACTTCTCAAGAAGGACCTGCCGTTCAAATATTCTCTCGCGGTTTCCACGGATCCAGCGGCGACAACCGTTAGTTTTTTCGATTCTCCGGCTCAGTGGCTCACAAACAATGATGAGTCTATTCTGGGTTATCTCAATGAAGTAATATGTGAATAGGCATGCAAAATTGACCCACTTGGGTGGGTAATTGGCGTTTAAAATTGACCCACCTGTTTTGTTAACATCCGCGTATTTGGGCGCGGAGAATGATCAGGTGATATTAATGGAAAGTGCAGCAAAGATCCGTCGTTTGGTTTTGCGAGATGGACGAAGCATCCGGTCTGTGAGCCGGAGCACGGGTTTATCCCGTAATACGATCAAGAAGTATTTGAACGATGCAACGCCGCCGCGTTATCAGCGCAGTCAACCACCGGTTCGGCACAAGTTACAGGGTTTTGAAGACCGCCTACGCAGCCTTTTTGAGCAAGATCAGAAACGGGCCCGCCGAGAACGGCGTACCGCTGTTAAGCTTTATGAGCAGTTGGTTGAAGAGGGATATGCCGGTTCATATTCTCCGGTTTGTCGATTTGTCAAAGCGCTGAAGGCAGATGGATCAGAAATACTGCATGCCTATATTCCCTTGCATTTTAAAGCAGGAGATGCGTTGCAATTTGACTGGAGTGAGGAGCACGTTGTTCTGGGCGGCGTTGAGCAAAAGATCAAAGTTGCGCATTTTCGCCTGTGTCATAGCCGCAAACCTTTCATTGTGGCTTATCCGGGTGAATCTCAGGAGATGGTGCTGGATGCATTTGTGCGCGCATTATCGTTTTACGGCGGAGTGCCGCGTCGGGTAATTATCGACAATCCAAAGAGTTGACAGTGATTGCGCCATTGGTCCGAGCAACCACTGGCGACGGTAACCTACGTGTCACGCTCAAAGGATAGGGTCACGCATCATTGCTCAATCATCGAGACCGGCAATGACTCGTTCCGCTTCGCACAAAGCAAAAACAGCCGCGTTCAATAAGCCGCAGCGCAAACAAAGCCAATAGACGAGCTCGCTATATGAGGGCATCTCGCCTATTGGCTTTGCCCCTCAAAGGTGGGTCACTTTTAAATGCCAAAACAGGGTCAGTTTTAAACGCTCATTGACAGTTCACGCAGCGCGACAATGGCGAGAAGCGAAGCGGGATCAGTTTTTCCGGTCTGCTGAACGCCATCGACGGGGTGGCCGCCCAGGAGGGGCGCGCACTGGTGATGACCACCAACCACCGCGAGCGGCTGGATCCGGCGCTGATCCGTCCCGGTCGGGCGGACGTGCATATGGAACTGGGCCTGATTGGCGCGGCAACCGCACAGCGTCTGTTCCTGCGGTTCTTTCCGGATCATCCCGATCTGGGGGACCGGTTCTGCCGGGCGCTGGGGGATCGACGGTTTTCCCCCGCCGAGGTGCAAAGCTGGCTGCTGGCCCAAAGCAATGATGCCGAAGAGGCATCCATGGCAACGGGTCTGTTGCAGGCCCCCGTGGCAATCGCCGCACAATAAGACGGTTCGCAGTTCTGCATTCGGATTGCGGACCGTCACCGATTTTCAGAAATCCCCCACATCGCATTGCAAACAGGTGATCCCGTTGCGCCGCCACATATCGACGACCTGTTGGCGATCATCCACGGTGAACGCGATCTGGCGTCCCTCGGCCAGCAGCAAATCCAGAATTTCCTTTTTGATGATGTGATCTGCGCGGTTGTCCTTGTCCGCCCGCATCAATATGCGTCCAAACGGTATTTCATTCCAGATCAGCCATTGTTTGGTAACCGCGCGGTGCTTTTCATTGCGACCCGAGGCCAGCACCATATCAAACTGCCCCGTTTCCCACAGGGATTTATACAGGGTCACCACCGGCACATTCGGGGTGTCATCCCCCATTGCCGCGTTGAACCGGTTCCAGTCCGGACGATCCCCGTCCAGAAATCCGCGCCGGTGGCGGATGTCGGCAAGGGTGCCGTCGATGTCGAAAATTACGGTCTGTTTCACAGGGCGCCCCAAGATACGGCGAAAAGGCCGATGCGTTAGCGCCGCCCCTTTCTGTTCTTTTTGTTCATCCAGAACGGTGGAATATCCCCCGCCATAATGCAACCGAACGGGTCGATATAATCGACGATTTCGGCCAGGTCGTATTTCTTGATCTGTTCCACCACCGTATCGGCCTTTTTATAGCTGGACGGCAGTTCGGATGCGTCGATCTTGTTCGCAAAGAACCGGATATCCAGACCGGCGGTTTCAGCCGCCAGCATTTGTTCGGGCGTCACTTCCCCCATCCGGCGCTTGTGCTCGGAACGGGAAAAGTTGCGACCGGCCCCGTGCGGGCTGAACCCCAGCGCGTGATCCCTGTCCTTGCCGCGCACGACCAGCACAGGCTCGGCCATGTTCAGCGGGATCAGGGTCAGGCCCGTGGCATCCGGCGCGTATCCGTCCCAGGCAGGGGTTGCGCCCTTGCCGTGGTAGTAGATATCGCCGCGCCGAAAGACAAAGTTGTGTTCATTCCAGAACCTTTCCTTCATCTGTGCCCCTACGGATTCCACCGTGGCCTGATGCAGGCCGGTATGGTTGGCCTTGGTCCATTTGCGGATCAGTTGCAGCGCTTCCCAGTAATCCTTGCCCTCTTGTGTGTCGGCAGGGATCCATGCGTTTTGCTTCAACGTATCGGGCGACAGTTTCTTGCGAAACTTTTGCGCCACATTCATACCCAGCTTATACAGCACCGCGCCTGGCCCGCGTGATCCATGATGCGTGACCATGCAGGTCTCACCGGTTGCCCGCGACGTGCCGACAAACAGGAAATGGTTGCCATCGCCTTGGGTCCCCATATGCTCCACAATCATGCGCTGCATTTTGGGGCCGTCCAGAAAAGGGTTGGCAGCAAAGGCCTCGATCATCTTCTGGCTGACGGTAAACCGCTGCCCCTGTTTGCGCCCGCCTGCACCGAAATGGGTCACCGCATGGGCGGCGTCCAGAACGGCTTTGGGATCGGCATCACCGAAATTGGTCAGCATCACCGAGCAACAGATATCAGCCGAGTGCATCCCCGGATGGATCGCGTTTCGGGTCGCGACCACACCGCCCACAGGGATCGTCCCGACAGGCCCCGCCGGACAGGCATCGGGCATCACCGAACCCGCGATAACGGTCGGGGTGCGCATGACAGCCGTCATGGTTTCGCCCACCTTTTCGATGTTGTCCAACTCGTCCGCATCGCTTGCGTCAATGTTGACGTGAAACGGCACGGCCCCTGTTTCATGCAGCGGCAGGGTTGGCGGGGCAGGGGGCGGTTTCAGGCGCTCCAGCTTATTGCGGATCAGATCCAGATCATAGCCAGCAGCAAAGGCGGCCTGCCCCTCGGACAGGGCCTTGCCAAAATCGGGGCCGGGAACATGGCCCCAGCTTTTCAGCAGATCAGAGGTGAGTTCATTCGTTACGTTTGTCATTTTGATACCTTAAAGAAATCAAAGCCCTGGCGACAAGGGTGGGGTGAAACGGGTTAACTGCTCTACCGGGCTGAGCTACGCGGGGGCTGTGCCCCACGGCGGGATTCGAACCCGCGACACGATGTAGTTCCACCTGCATTGGCCAAGGTATTGAGGGCGAGGGACAAGTGACAGCAAGATTTCCGCAAACGTGATGCGGGCCAGTTTCGAATTGGCAAATCCAATGTAATCCTGCAAGCATTCCCTCTGATTTCTATTCCTTTCATTTGTTACGTTGTTATGGCTCGGCTGGTTGGGATCGAACCAACGACACCCTGATTAACAATCAGGCGCTCTGCCACTGAGCTACAGCCGAATATGTCGGGTCAGGAGGACAAGTTAGATGCGAGACGGCCCGTGTTAGGGGATCTGGGATAAAGATGTAGTCCCGCAGGCATTCCTCCAAATTTTGTATCAACAAGCCCCGGCGACAAGGAAATAAGAAACATTTCCGGGATCCCGCCCATGCCAGAGAGCGCCTGCAAGGTGGGGAGTCGAACCCCACGGATGACCCGAAGTTGTGCATGTAGTTCCTTAGGCATTCGCCGGGGCTATTCTCCTTTTTTTGTTACAGTTCTACGTTTTCAATTTCACCGACCCAATGGGACGGCCCGAGCCTGTCCGCAGCAAATGCCGCGATCTGGTCGAACACAGTGTCCGAGAAGCCGCCGATATTCAGCACATCCTTTTGCTCCTTGGCTTGCGTCGTCCCGTATGGGGCGATGTCGATGCAGACCAGTTTGGCCTTTGGATTGCGCTGTTTCAGCACGTTCCATTGCTTCATCATCGCTGTTCCGCGCCCAGTCAGGGTATCTGCCCACGACTCGTTATCCGACACAAAGACCACCAGATCAGGCGACAGCCCTTTGGCCACCAGCCATTCCAGAGGTGCGGAACAGTTTGTCCCGCCGCCGCCCAGATCGGCCAAACGCTGTGCGTTGGTCAGGATCGTGTCCTTTGGCTCCAGCACGGTTTCCCGCACCTTGACCTCGAACGGCAGAACCCTGGCGCGCGGATTTTTCCGCAACACAGCCGCCGCAACCAGACCGGCAACATCGACATAGCGCGTCATTGTTGTCGCCCCGGGGCGATACCCCGTGGCCGGCCAGTGCATCGAACCCGATACATCCGGACAGACCACAACAGACCCTTTGAACGTCGGCACATTCTGCACCGCCAATTCCATCGCGTCATGCAGGGCCTCGCGGATTTCAGCAGGCATATCGGCGGACAAGGCCTGATAGGCCGTCATCAACTGATACGGGAAAACCCGTGCCTTTTTGATCCGCGCAGGGTCGCGCAGGGTGGCCGCTACATGCTTGCGCATGTTCGCCATATCCAGAACCCCATGCCGCAGAAACGTGTTCAGGTTCATCCGTGTCATTTGCCATGACGCGTTCTTGGCAATCTTCGCCCAGTGTTTGGGCGTCAATTCCAGCTGCGTCAGCATTTGAAACGGAACCACAGGCAGTGGCCCTTTCCCCGTTTCCTTGAACCGCAGATATTCCTGCACGTTCAGCGGCAACAGTTCTACATCGCACGGCTTGCCGATGATCCACGCAAACAGGGCCTCGCGGGCCGCATTGGCGGGTTTCGGGTGCACCATCTTGATGACATCGGCCAAAGACGGATCGTTACCGATATTGGCGTTCAGGATCGCCCAGTCGGACGCCTCGTTCAGCCAGTTCGCAACCATCCGTTTCGGCGCGGACCCCAGCGATTTGCGGCCCGTCTGCCCCGACCGCATGATCTGCACAAAGGTGCGCAGCATCTTGCCGTTATCCACCACCCGCCCGAAAGCGGTTGTGAACAGGATCGGGTCCAGCCGTGCCAGAACTGCCAGCAACAGCGCGGGCATATCTTTCATATGCCCCTTTTGCCGCGTGTAGATGGCGGTTTTGGTCAGAAATGTCGGGTCAACCGATTCAGCCAGTGTCAGAACATATTCCAGTTCTTCCATCGGGTCAGTGTAAACCATTGCACCGAATGTCCCTGTCATTGCGACCTGGGCCAGGGCGTGGGCATCAGAATGAGCGTAGGCCGGTGCTGCGTGTTTATTCAGCGTCTCGGTTGCTGGCAGCAACCGGCCTTTGATCGATGCAAACACGGATTTGTTCGCCATTGTTTTCTTCCTTCTTTTTTGTGGGGTCTTTTTGTGGGATGTAGGCGCAAAGAGGGAGAAAAAATGAAAACTCTGTAAGATGTTGATATTAATTGGAAAATATAAGTGGCGGTGTTTTTCCTGCAAAAAACACTATTGAATAATATACGAAATTATACAAAAAGATAAACTATGAAGAAAAATGTCGTCATAGGCTTTCTAGGCACCCAGATGGATGCCGGTAAACGGCGCAAGTGGCGCCCGTCGGTGCAACTGTGTGAACACCCCGATTTTCCGGTGGAACGGTTTGAATTGCTGCACGATGCCCGCTGGCGGTCTTTGGCAGGGAAAATCAAGGCGGCGATCCAGTCGGTCAGCCCCGGAACCGAGGTTCTGCTGAATGAAATCAACATTGATAATCCGTGGGACTTTGAACAGGTCTACGGCGCGCTGTTCGATTTTGCGCAAAACTACGGCTTTGATGACGAGCGCGAGCAATACCATGTGCATCTGACCACCGGCACCCATGTGGCGCAGATCTGTTGGTTCCTGCTGGCGGAATCCCGTCATGTGCCAGCCAAACTGGTGCAGACCGGCCCGCCGCGCAACAACACGCCGGATATTGGTACGCTTCAGGTCATCGATCTGGACCTGTCGAAATACAATGCGCTTCAGCAGCGGTTTGAACGGGTTTCGGGCGAATATAACACCCTGCTGAAAGGCGGGATAGAAACCCGAAATCCGGTGTTCAACGCGCTGATCGAACGGATGGAGGTGGTGGTGTCCAATTCGGATGCGCCACTGTTGCTGGTGGGGCCAACAGGCACGGGGAAATCCGATCTGGCGGCGCGGCTCTATGAATTGAAACTGCAACGCCGTCGGATCAAGGGGCGGCTGGTGCATGTGAATTGTTCGACCCTGCAAGGGGAACGCGCCATGTCCACCCTGTTTGGTCACAGGCGCGGGGCGATGGCGGGGGCACAATCGGAACGCGGCGGTTTGCTGAAAGAGGCCGACGGCGGGGTGCTGTTTCTGGACGAGATTGACGAACTGGGGCTGGACGAGCAGGCGATGATCCTGCACGCGGTGGAAAGCGGCAAGTATTTCCCGCTGGGATCCGATTACGAGGTCACAAGCCGGTTCCATCTGATTGCAGGGGCCAGCCGTGATCTGGCCGGACTGGTGGCGCAGGGGAAATTCCGCGCGGACCTGTATGCGCGGCTGAACTTGTGGACCTTCCGCCTGCCGGCCTTGCGCGAACGACCCGAGGATATAGCTCCCAATCTGGAATATGAATTCGAGAAGGTTGGAAAGATGCTGGGCAATCAGGTTGCTTTCAACGCCGATGCCTTGCCAGCCTATCTGCGCTTTGCCACCGATCCATCCACGCCGTGGCCGGGAAATTTCCGTGACCTTGGGGCCTCGGTTCAGCGGATGTGCACATTGTCGCCGCGGGGACGGGTCACTCTGCCGATGGTTCAGGATGAAATCGCCACCCTGCAGCGTATCTGGAAGGACGCCCATGCCGACGCCGATGCAGTTCTGCTGGCCGAGGTGTTGGGGGAGGGTGCCGCGCAGATAGACCTGTTTGATCAGGCGCAACTGGCCTCGGCGATCCGCATCTGCCGTGAAAGCAAAAGCCTGAGTGCGGCGGGGCGACGGCTGTTTGCTGTGTCGCGGCTAGAGAAGAAAAGCCGCAATGACGCAGACCGGCTGCGCAAATATCTGGAAAAGTTCGGGCTGGACTGGGCGCAGCTGGTGCAATGATGCCCGCTGCGGGCCTGAAAGCATATGTTGTGGCCGGATATGCCGAACCCTGCTTGACCAATCCCTTCGGCTCTATCATATCCCTTTCCTATGACTGACCTTAGCAAAATCCGCAATTTCTCGATCGTGGCGCATATCGACCACGGGAAATCCACCCTTGCCGACCGGCTGATTCAGGAAACCGGCACGGTCAAGGAACGTGACATGCAGGCACAATTGCTGGATACGATGGATATCGAACGCGAACGCGGCATCACCATCAAGGCCAACACGGTGCGTATCGATTACACCGCGGATGATGGGGAAACCTATGTCCTGAACCTGATCGACACCCCCGGCCACGTCGATTTCGCCTACGAAGTGTCGCGCAGCATGCGCGCGGTCGAAGGCTCGCTGCTGGTGGTGGATTCCTCGCAAGGGGTCGAGGCGCAGACGCTTGCCAATGTCTATCACGCGATCGAGGCGGATCACGAAATCGTCCCCGTGCTGAACAAGATCGACCTGCCCGCGTCCGAACCCGACCGCGTGGCCGAACAGATCGAGGATGTGATCGGCATTGACGCCACCGGTGCCATTCTGGTCTCGGCCAAAACCGGCGAGGGGATCCACGAAACGCTCGAAGCTATCGTCAACGAACTGCCTGCCCCCAAGGGCGAGCGCGATGCGCCGCTCAAGGCCATGCTGGTTGACAGCTGGTATGACGCCTACCTTGGCGTGATCGTCCTGGTGCGCATCATCGACGGCGTGCTGAAAAAGGGCGACCGCATCCGCATGATGCACACCAACGCCGTTTATCCGGTGGACCGTATCGGCGTGTTCCGCCCGCAGATGGAACCGATCGACGAATTGGGGCCGGGCGAAATCGGCTTTCTGACCGCCAGCATCAAACAGGTGCGCGACACCCGCGTCGGCGATACGATTACCCACGAGAAAAAGGGCTGTGCGGAGGCACTGGACGGTTTTAAGCCTGCCCAACCCGTGGTGTTCTGCGGGCTGTTCCCTGTCGATAACGCCGAATTTGAGGACCTGCGCGAGGCGATTTCCAAACTCTCGCTGAATGACGCGTCGTTCAGTTCGGAAATGGAAACCAGCGCCGCGCTGGGCTTCGGCTTTCGCTGCGGCTTCCTTGGTCTGCTGCACCTCGAAGTGATCCGCGACCGGCTGGAACGCGAATACAACATCGACCTGATCACCACCGCCCCCAGCGTGATCTACCACGTCTACCTGCGCGACGGCAGCATGATGGAACTGCACAACCCCGCCGATATGCCCGACATGTCGCTGGTGGACCATCTGGAAGAACCGCGCATCAAGGCGACCATTCTGGTGCCCGACGAATACCTTGGCGATGTGCTAAAGCTGTGTCAGGACCGGCGCGGCATCCAGATTGACCTGACCTATGCGGGCAGCCGCGCGATGGTGGTCTATGATCTGCCACTGAACGAAGTGGTGTTCGATTTTTATGATCGCCTGAAATCGGTCACCAAAGGCTATGCGTCCTTTGACTATACAATCGAGGATTACCGCGAGGACCGGCTGGTGAAAATGTCGATCCTTGTGAACGAGGAGCCTGTGGACGCCCTGTCCACCATGGTGCATCAGGACCGCGCCGAAGCCCGTGGCCGCGCGATGGTCGAAAAGCTCAAGGATCTGATCCCCCGCCACATGTTCAAAATCCCGATCCAGGCGGCAATTGGCGGGCGCGTAATTGCGCGGGAAACCCTGTCAGCCATGCGCAAGGACGTGACGGCGAAATGTTACGGTGGCGATGCGACGCGCAAGAAGAAGCTGCTAGAGAAGCAGAAGAAGGGCAAGAAGAAGATGCGTCAGTTCGGCAAGGTGGAAATCCCGCAGAGCGCGTTTATTTCGGCGTTGAAGATGGATGATTGATAAAGCGGCGTTTGTTGGGTGAGGTCCCCGCGTTCGCGGGGATGACAACAGCGTGTTCCTGCGGGGTGGCACTATTCTATCGGTGCGCAAAACCCTGTCATCCCCGCGAACGCGGGGACCGCCCACCACAATTCCCCCCCTTAAAGTAACCCGATATTAACCACCCCTGCGCATCATTCCTTCATGCGCGAACACATTTATTACGTCTACATCCTTACCAACCGCCCAAACGGCACCCTATACATCGGCATCACCAACAACCTGCCCCGTCGCCTGTTCGAGCATCGCCAAGGCACCGCCAGCCGTTTTACAAGGCGATACAACTGCACCCACCTTGTTTGGTATGAAACCCATACGGATGTGACCGAGGCCATCCTGCGCGAAAAGCGTTTGAAGAAATGGCGCCGCGCATGGAAGGTTGAGCTGATCGAAGGAATGAACCCTTGTTGGCACGATCTAAACGCAACAGTTGCAATGTAACACAAACCCTGTCATCCCCGCGCAAGCGGGGACCTCGATAATACCGCGCGCTCTGAATGGCTTGCCCCATTGGACCACCCCCCCCCCCCCCCCCCCCCCCCCCCCCCCCCCCCCCCCCCCCCCCATACATTAACTTCCTCTCCCAACCCCCTGACTCTGCGCCTATTCCTGACTTATCCACCGATTATCCACAATAAAAACAAAGACTTATCCCCAAGAAATTTCGCCACCCCCGTCGATTTTCCTTGAACGACTCACTTTCATTTGCAAACCTTTCCTTACAGCGAAGGGTTCTTAGAACCCCCAGCGATACGCAAAGGCCCCCAGGGACCGGAGCAGATTGGAAGGAAGTCTTCGGACGGAAAACCGAAATGCAAAAGTTTGTGGGCAACAGCAAGTCCGTATGGGTTTTTCGAAACAAATGCGAACAGGCAGTTGATCACGGGTACAGCGGGCCATGGATGATCTTCGGACCATACATGGCAGCAAAGGTTCCTTCGGGAACCCGCGCACATGAGGAGGATAACCCTTCGGGGTGAACCAATTCAGGAAGACGTCAGGACGTGTCGCAAGGCACAATGCAAAGACCGCGTCTGAGCACCTGGCGTCTTTTCCTGTTTCATAACTCCTGAAATCGCCCCCCCCTGGAGCATGTCGCGCCAAATCGAATTCATCCGGCAAGGCGAACGCACCTGCGTTGCAGGCGCTGCCTCGCCCTGCCGGATGAATGCTTGATACTGATCAGACGCGACACGCTATAAACGAAAACGAGGCCCGCGCGCCATATGCACCCGAGCCTCGCCGTCAGTTAATGCAGTGCCGCGTCTATTGCACCTGTGCGTCAGCCGATACACTGTGCGCGGGACAAGATCAACTATATCTTGTGGCTTTGCACATTTTTTCCGCTATAATCATGCTAGGCAACAACAGGTTGTGGATCGCGCAGTTCCGCGCCGGATACCCATATGCAGCGAAACGCCCGCGCGGCAATCCGTCCATTCGCGCAAACTCTGACAACATGTTAACAGTTTCGAATGATTCCAGAAAACGGGAAGAAAGCCATGACAGATACCCCCGAAGCCCCCGCCCAAGCCGGTTCCAGCCTGACCCATTATCCGATCACATTCTATGCGATCACGATGGGCCTGTTTGGCCTGACGCTTGCCTTTCATGCCGCCAGCCGTGTGCTGCCGTGGCTGGCCCCTGCCAGCCATGTGATGGTCTGGGTATCTATTGCCGCCTTTATCGCCATTACAATCGGTTACCTTGCAAAAATGGTTTTGCGCACGCCCGCCTTTATTGGCGAATGGCACCATCCGATCCGGGTTGCTTTCTATCCGGCGGCCTCGATTTCACTGCTGCTGATGGCGGTCTGTTTCCTGCCCGAGCAAGAAGGCATCGCCAACATCCTGTGGATACTGGGGGCCATACTGCAAGGCGGGCTGACGCTGGCCATCATTGCCCGATGGATTGGACACAAGCCCTTTGAATACAGCCACATCAACCCTGCGTGGTTCATCCCCGCCGTCGGCAATGTCGTCGTTCCCGTGGCGGGTGCCCAACTGGGGTACCATGATCTGTCTTGGCTGTTCTTTTCGGGCGGATTGCTGTTCTGGATCATTCTGCTGACCCTTGTGATGAACCGCCTGATCTTTCACACGCCTCTGCCTGGCAAACTGCTGCCAACGCTGGTGATCATGATTGCGCCCCCTGCCATTTCCTTCATTTCCTATATGAACCTGAATGGCGGGCAGGTGGATACATTCGCGCATATCCTGCTGAATCTGGGCTATGTGTTTGCGTTGATCGTGCTGACGCAACTGCCGAAAATCATGAAGCTGCCTTTTGCCATGTCCTTCTGGGCGCTGTCATTCCCGATTGCCTCGCTGACCATCGCATCCTTTAAATATGCCGGTCTGGAAAAGTCGCAATCACATGAAATAATAGGGAAAATCCTGCTGGTTGTGCTACTGGTTGTGATCATCACTCTGGTTTATCGCACCCTGCTTGCGATCACACGCGGGCAGATTTGCCAACCGGAATAGATGACCTAGATCAAAGACTCGTATTGCAGAAGTGGAATATCATTCACACTAACAAGTTCTCAGGAGGATTTCCGTATGCTTAGGCTGACACTGCTTCTTTATTCGTTCATATCGGCAACATTGGCCGGCATCTTGATTGTTGTCGTATTGGCCGCTGGTTATGGAACAACGATGCCGATTATCTATGCTGCCATCGTCGGCTTTGTTGTGGCATTTCCTGTTTCGTGGATCGTCGCCAAGAAAATTTCGGCAATGCGCTAAGGCAAAACACAACCTGTCAAAAGAGGCTTGTATTTCTCTGACTGATGAGAGAGGCACAGGCCTCTATCTGTTTACAAGGAGGTCCCATGTCAAAACCTAATGGCTATTCTCGCCTGCAAATCCGGTTGCACTGGATCGTATTCGGATTGATTGCTCTACAGTATATCCTTGCCGACAGCATCGAAGAGGCCTGGCAGGTATTTGCCAAAGGCGGCACAGTTGAATTTTCACCCCTGATTGCCGCGCATGTGTTTGGCGGTATGGCGGTGATGGTGCTTGTCCTGTGGCGTCTGGTTCTACGGTTCAAGCGTGGTGCACCTGCGGCACCGGAAGGCGAAAAGCCGGCGCAAACCATGATTGCACATCTGATGCATTGGGGCCTGTATCTGCTGATGATCCTGATGCCGCTGTCCGGTAGTCTGGCATGGTTCGGCGGGATCGAACAGGCAGCAGAAAACCATTTAATCCTGAAGGTGGCATTGATTGTGCTGATCGGGCTACATGTTGCGGCGGCGCTGTATCACCAGTTTGTCGTCAAAGACAATCTGATTGACCGGATGCGCACTGCGCGTGACTAGCTTTAAGCGTCAAAAAAGGTCCGCGCGGTTTCGGTGAATTCGCGCGGCTTTTCCGCATGGAGCCAATGGCCCACGCCTGCAATGCGGGCAAAACGGGCTTTGGGGAACAGGGCTTTGATCCGGGCGCGGTGTTCGGGCTGGACGTAATCCGACTCCCCGCCCGACAAAAACAGGGTTGGTCCGTCAAACGTTCCGTCTACATCGGGAAACCCCATAATCAACGGCATTTCCCGTTCCAGCCCATCCAGATTCAGCCGCCAGCGTTTACCTTTGATATCCAGCGATTGCAGCAGAAAGGCGCGAACGCCGTCCTCGGGGATGTCTTTGGCCAGTAACCGGTCCGCATCGGATCGTTTTTCAACCTGCGTCAAATCCAGCCCGCGCATAGCGTGAATATAGGGCACCTGTGTGCGGTCATAGACCACCGGCGCAATATCGGCGACCAGCAGGCGGCGCACAAGGGCAGGGTGGGTCAACGCCAGCATCATCGCCGCCTTGCCGCCCATGGAATGGCCAATCACGTCGGCTTGCCCGCCATTGGCTTTGATCACCTCGGCCAGATCTTCGGCCATGTCAGGATAGCTGTGGCTGTCGAACCAGTCGCTTTCGCCGTGGTTGCGCATATCGACACTGATTACCTGGCGATCATCCGACAGTCGCCGTGCAATCGCGCCCCAGTTTCGGGCCGAGCCATACAGCCCGTGCACAATCAGCAGCGGGGGCTTGTCCGTCGGGGTGCCTGTTAAAACCGTGTTTATCATGGGACTCGTCATAGCCAAGTGCCACGAATTGCACCAGAGGTGTTGAGTGTCGGTGCCTGCATTGTTATCAACCCCGGATTAACGGGTGGGATATATTTTGACCGAGACAATTCACGATATGGCCCAAGAGGTGTCGGCGCTGATGAAAGAGCGGCTGAGCATCCGTGGCCGCGATCTGGCGGCAAAGCTGCGCCACACAGGCCGGATGATGCCAAAGCGGTTGAAACGCGAGGCCGCCTATCTGGCCGAGGCGGTGCAATTGTCGGAAAACCCCAGACTATTGAAGATGATTGATATGGCGCGGGCAGAGACAGCACATCGCGATTGTCTGGAGTTTTTGCAAAAGGTGGATCCGGCAGACCGGCGCAAGGGCGTGGCGCTGGGTATTCTGGCCAGCCTTGCCATGACGTTTCTGGTGGTGTCCACAATGGTTATCATCGTGCTGGTCTGGCGCGGCTATATATAAGCGGCTTTTCAAAACGGCGCAGGTGGGGTAGTTCCATGAACGAAGTTCAGGAAAGGAATATCCCGTGGCCGGTAAAGTTCAGGAACGACAGGCAAAGCTGCGCGAACGTCTGATTGACGCAGGCGAGGCGCAGGTGATTGCCGGTGGGGTGTCATCCATGAAAGCCCGCGATCTTGCGCGCGAGGCGGGTTGCGCGCTGGGGGCTATCTATAACGTGTTTGACGATATGCAGGCGTTGTTGATGGCGATCAACATGCGCACCTTCCGGCGGATGGGGATTGCGGTGGCGGCCTCGCAAGAGGGGGCCGAGGGGCTGGATCCGAACGAGCGGATGATTCGCATGGCGACGGCCTATTTGCACTTTGCGGCTGAAAATACGAATCTGTGGCGGGCGCTGTTCGATCTGGAAATGTCGGTCGATAGCCGCGTTCCCGACTGGTATCTACAGGAACTGGGCCGCCTTTTTGCCTATATCGCCGCCCCGTTGGCAGAATTATTTCCTGAAAAAGACGAAGACGAGCTGGACCTGATGACCCGCGCGATGTTTTCGGCTGTGCATGGTATCGTGTTGTTAGGATTGGAGAAACGCATCTCGGGCGTACCGATCGGGCGGGTCGAGGAAATGCTGAAACAGCTTTTGTGCCAGATTGGAAACAAATAATTTCCTGAACATTGTTCAAAATAGTACTTGAACGCCGTTCATAAATCCCTATATCTCACTTCATGAACATTGTTCACGAAAAGGAGATTAAGATGTTTGGAACTCTGAAGACCCTGATTACCGGCGCGAATGCCCGGGCAGAAGAACGGGTTCGCGATATTTATTCGATTGAACTGATTGAGCAGAAAATCCGCGAGGCACAGGCCGGATTGCAGGCCGCCAAGGCGACATTGGCCAGCCTGATCCAGCGCAGCCGCGCCGAGGGGCGCCAGATCGAAGTGCTGGAAACCCGCGTCAAGGACATGACCGCACGCGCCAAAGAAGCGCTGAAAGCAGGCCGTGACGATATGGCAGGCGAGGCCGCGCAGGCGATTGCCGGTATGGAAAACGAACTGACCCTGCGGCGCGAAACCGCCAGCCGTCTGGACACCCGTATCCTGCGCCTGCGTCAATCGGTCGAGGCCACCAACCGGCGGATCATTGACCTGAAACAGGGCGCAATCGCCGCCAAGGCCGTGCGTCAGGAACAGAATATCCAGAAACGTCTGAATACCACGCTGGCCGGTCAAAGCCCGATTGGCGAGGCCGAGGAGCTGATTGAACGGGTGCTGTCACGCGATGATCCGTTCGAGCAAAGCGAGATTCTGAAGGAAATAGATCAGGGTCTAAGCAACGAGGATATCGGCGACCGTCTGGCCAGCGCCGGATTTGGCCCCGCCACCAAAGTTACCGCCGAGGACGTTCTGAAACGTCTGTCCAAGGGCAAGTAAACCGAACACGAACACGTCAACGTAAATTCAAGGACCAAGACAATGCTGAACAACACAAACACTGACAACAAACTGATCATTCTGCTGAACGCCGGGGGTGTAATTGCTGCTTATGTGCTGCTGATCATCTCGCTCTACAAATCCACCGAGGTGCCGCTGGCGACCAAGGGCTTTTGGGGCATCGGGGTGCTGATGCTGACGATCAGTCTGGTGAATTTCGTGAAGTACCTGTTTGACGCGCGGATGAACAATGACCGTATCAGACAGCTGGAAGACGCGAAAAACGAAAAACTGCTGGAAGAATTTGTAACCGAAGTAAAAGAGGACTAGTGCCCTTCCAGACAGTTGAGAGGCCCCGGATTTATTCCGGGGCCTTTTTTGTTCTACAGGTTCGGATACATCGGGAACCCTTCGCAAAGGGCCTCGACTTTGGCCTTTACCGCAGCTTCCACCGCGCCGTTGCCTTCTTCGCCATTGGCTGCCAGCCCGTCGACAACCTCGACAATCCAGTCGGCAATCTGGCGGAACTCGGCCTCGCCAAAGCCACGGGTGGTGCCGGCCGGTGTGCCCAGACGGATGCCGGATGTGACAAACGGCTTTTCAGGGTCAAAAGGGATGCCGTTTTTGTTGCAGGTGATATGGGCGCGGCCAAGGGCCTTTTCGGTGGCGTTGCCTTTTACCCCTTTGGGGCGCAGGTCAACCAGCATCAGATGGGTGTCGGTGCCGCCGGTGACGATGTCCAGGCCCCCCTTCATCAACTGGTCCGCCAGTGCAACCGCATTGGCGCGCACGGCCTTTTGGTAGTCCTTGAACTCGGGGCGCAATGCTTCGCCAAAGGCGACAGCCTTGCCGGCGATCACATGCATCAAGGGGCCACCCTGAATGCCGGGGAAGATGGCGGAATTGATCTTTTTGGCGATGTCTTCGTCATTGGTCAGGATCATGCCGCCACGCGGGCCACGCAGGGTTTTGTGGGTGGTGGTGGTGGCCACATGCGCATGCGGGAAGGGCGAGGGGTGTTCACCCGCCGCAACCAGCCCCGCGAAATGGGCCATGTCGACCATCAGCCAGGCGCCGACCATATCGGCGATTTCACGGAACCGCGCAAAATCGATCTGGCGCGGAATGGCGGAACCACCGGCGATGATCAGTTTGGGCTGGTGTTCCTTGGCCAAGGCTTCGACCTGATCGTAATCAATGCGGTTGTCGTCGCGTTTCACGCCGTATTGCACAGCGTTGAACCATTTGCCCGACTGGTTCGGGGCGGCGCCGTGGGTCAGGTGCCCGCCCGAGGCAAGGTTCATGCCCAGAATGGTGTCGCCCGGTTTGATCAGCGCGGTGAATACGCCCTGATTGGCCTGCGAGCCGGAATTGGGCTGCACATTGGCGAATTCGCAGCCGAACAGTTCTTTCGCCCGCTCGATCGCCAGTGTTTCGGCCACATCGACATACTGGCAACCGCCATAGTAACGCCGGCCCGGATAGCCCTCGGCGTATTTGTTGGTCATGACCGAGCCTTGGGCCTCCATCACGGCCGCCGAAACAATGTTCTCGCTTGCGATCAACTCGATCTCGGCGCGCTGGCGGCCCAACTCGTCGGTGATGGATTTGAAGATTTCAGGGTCGCGGGTGGCTAGGGCTTCGGTAAAGAAACCGGCGTCTTTGGTATTGGTCATGAAAGGGGACTCCTTGGCGCAAAAAAAAGGCTTTCCGCCCTCATATCGTAGAAACTGCGCCGTGATAAGCCAATAAAACGACGCATGATTATGAATTGCCGTCACGCAGGGCGGTGGGGGGCTTGTGTTTTGCGTAATCACGGGCAAAGTGGGCGCAAGATAAAGGAAAAACCCGATGAGCCAGCGAATGAAAATTGCATTTGTCGCCAGTGATGTGGACAGCGCCCAAGAGGCACTGGCCGATCTGACGGCAAAATACGGGGTGCATGAACCTAAAGGTGCCGATGTAATTGTGGCGCTGGGCGGGGACGGGTTTATGTTGCAGACGCTGCATAAAATGCAGCCCTATGCGCGGCCGGTTTACGGCATGAACCGCGGCACCGTCGGGTTTTTGATGAATGCCTATTCGGCGGACGGGCTTGAGGAACGGTTGAAACAGGCCGAAGAAGCGGTGATCAACCCGCTGGCGATGCGGGCGGTGTGCCGGGATGGCTCCATTCACGAGGCTTTGGCGATCAACGAGGTATCCTTGCTGCGGGCCGGACAGCAGGCGGCGAAATTGCGCATCACCGTGGATGGCAAGCCGCGTCTGGATGAACTGGTTTGCGACGGGGCGCTGGTTTGCACCCCTGCCGGATCAACAGCCTATAACTATTCCGCGCACGGACCGATCTTGCCGATTGGTTCGGATGTGCTGGCATTGACAGCGGTGGCACCGTTCAGGCCACGCCGCTGGCGCGGGGCGCTACTGCCCAAATCATCGACCGTGCGCTTTGATGTGCTCGAGGCCGACAAGCGGCCGGTGATGGCCGGTGCGGACAGCCAGCCGGTGCGTGATGTGGTGTCGGTCGAGGTGCGCAGCGAGTCGGCGATCAAGCACAGGATACTGTTTGATCCGGGCCACGGGCTGGAAGAGCGGCTGATCCGCGAACAGTTTACCTAAAACACATTCGGGTCAGGACTTATTGATCTGTTTCTTTCCACGCCTCGACCTTGCGATAGATCGTTGACGGGGACACATCCAGAACCTTTGACGCCTTGGGGATCGAGCCGTCGAAATAGGCGATGGTTTCCTCGATCACCTGACGTTCGATTTCCGCCAGAGTTTTGCCGATCAGCCCGTCCAGCCCCATAGTTGCAGTTTCTTCGGGCGGGGATGTCTGAATCGGGATTGTGGTGGTGTAAACCAGTTCATCCCGCAGGTTGTCGGGCAACATATCCGTGGTCACTTGCGGGCCGTCATTCATCACCACAATCGTGCGCAGAACGTTCTTCATCTGACGGATATTGCCGGGCCACGGCAATTCGCGAAACAGCGACTGGACCTCGGGGGACAGGCGCTGGAACTGTTTGCCCTCGATCTCGGCGTAGTTGCGCAATTCGGTTTCGGCCACTTCCACCACGTCATTGTCACGGTCACGCAGCGGGGGCAAATGGATCGGTACCACATACAGCCGGTAATACAGATCTTCGCGGAACCGGCCCTGCCGGACCTCTTCCATCGGGTCGCGGTTCGAGGCACAGATGATACGCACGTTTACCTTTTGCGGATGCGAGGCGCCGACAGGCTGAATCGAGGATGTTTGCAGGAACCGCAGCAATTTGGCCTGCAGGTTCATATCCAGCTCGCAGATTTCGTCCAGAAACAGCGTGCCCCCATCCGCCACGGCTGCCGCGCCGGGTTTGTCGGAAATCGCGCCGGTGAAAGAGCCTTTCAAATGGCCGAAGACCTCGGATTCCAGCAGGTCGGACGGGATTGCCCCGCAGTTCAGCGGCACAAACGGCCCCGAGGCGCGGTTGGAGTGATCGTGCAGCGCCTGCGCGCAGATTTCCTTGCCCGTCCCGCTTTCACCCGTGATGAAAACCGTTGCCATGGAGCGGCTGACGGACCGGATTTTCCGATAGACCTGTTGCATCGCAGTGGAGGAGCCGATGAAACTGCCAACCGGTTCAACCGAAGCGCCGTTTTTGGCTGTCGGTGACGCGGTATCGGTCAGGGCGGTTTCCACGGCATGCAAAAAGCGTTGTTCATTGAACGGCTTGACCAGAAATTCATAAGCACCGGCACGCATGGCATCAACAGCACGGTTGATCGAGCCATTGGCGGTGATGACGATGAACTTCGCATCCGGTTTCAGGGCCAGACAGTCTTTCATCAGGTCCAGCCCGTCGCGATCGGGCAGCATCAGATCCAGCAAGACGACCTGTGGCTTTTCTTTACGGAACAATGCCAACCCGTCCTCGGCTGTGGCTGATGTTTTTACATTGTGCCCACCGCTTTCCAGCACGGATTTATAGATCATTTGCAGCGACGGGGTGTCTTCGATCAGAAGTAATGATTTTGTCATTCTGTCACCTCTGCCCGCGCGTTTTGTTCCTGATCAATAATTTGCAACAGTCGGGAAATGCCGCGATCCGCCTCTGCACTTAATTCGGAAATCGCATCCTGATCAAGCTTGTGCGCGGCCGAGTTGAGCACCTGCGCAAGATTTTGCAGATGTTCAGCCCCGACCGCCCCCGCAAGCGAAATCAAAACATGGGTCTGGGCACGCAATTGCGCCTGATCCATTTTCTGCAAGGCCTGTGCCATCTTTTGTTGCACGTTGCCCAGATCACTGGCCAGCCGCATTAGCAATTCCTGTGCGCCAGCGGGGCCGGCAATCGTAAGCAGGCGGTGCAGGCGGGTGGTATCCATTTCGACGGTGGATTGATCATCGGACTGGATTTGGGCCGGCTGATCATCCGGAAACAGCAAGGTGGTGATGGATTGCCCGAATGCCTCGATGCTCATGATCGGTTTGGCCAGTATCCGGTTGGCGCCCGCACGGTAGATTGCCTCGCGGTTTGATCGCAGAACAAAGGCGGTGATGGCCAGTATCGGCATGTCCTTGTGCGGGGTGTTGCCCGACCGCAGCGTGTTCATCACGTCAATACCGGACAGGCGCGGCATATCTATGTCGATCAGGGCCAGATCAAAGGTTTCCCGTTCCAGCCAGTTCAGCGCCTCGACGCCATCGCGGGCGATTTCATATTCCGCGCCCATTGCGTCCAGCATTTGCGCAAGGATCAACTGATTGGTTTCGTTGTCTTCGGCCAGCAGAACCTTGATGTCTGTCAGATCGGGCAGGGCGGCCCCTGTATGCGTTGCGGTTTCGTCATGCCACGCCTCGTAAGGCAGGCTAAGTGTAATGCAACTGCCGCCGTTCTTGCGGTTCTCGACACGCAAGGCCCCGCCCAGCTGGTCGGCAATTTCCTTGGCGATATGTAGCCCAAGACCTGTGCCCGGTTTTTTCGAGCTGTCCGGCCGGCCATTATACTGGAACAGTTTTTCCAGTGCCTGATCCGAAAACCCCGGCCCTTCATCGGTGACGATAAAACACAATTCATCCGGGTTGCACATCTTGACCTTCAAGCCGACTTTGCCGCTGTCGGTGTATTTGATCGCGTTGCTCAGAAGGTTGGACAGGATGCGTTCCATTGCCATCCGGTCCAGCGCGACAAGGTTCGGCACGCTGGATTGAACCGTGATTTCAAACGGGATGTTCTTTTCCTGTGCCCGACCGGCCCAACGCAGCCGGATATTCTGAAGCAGGCGCAGCAGTTGCAGGTTGCTGGAAATCGCTTCGGTCGCGCCTGTGCTTTCGGCGGTTCGCGAAAGGGCCTCTTCGGTCAGCCGCGCCAGAACCTCGCTTGAGGTGCGGACGCGTTCCAGTTGCAGGCGGGTGGTGGGGTCCAATGCGTCCAGATCAACCAGCCTTAACCCCCCTATCACATCGGAAATAGCCGAACGGATGTCATGCGACAGCAAAGTAAGCTGTGCCTGATCCTCGTTCTCGGAAACCTGTGAAACCGGGGAGTTGGGCGCGGTCATTAAAGCGCTCTCCCTTCAGGGAACCATGTCTTGGCGGGGCAGTGGGTCGAAACATAATACAATACCATTCCTTGTGTTTAGGACAGAAACACAAGGAATTAAAGCAACTGACTTAATGTCAGGTTATTATATCCCAATCGTTGCCGGTATCAGCTTTGTTCAGGATAACCTAAACTGCCCAGCGCATCCGTAATTTCATCCAGAATGGCCGGATCATCAATCGTTGCCGGCACTTTGAAAACCTGTCCGTTGGCGATTTTCACCATCGTTGCCCGCAGGATTTTGCCGGAACGGGTTTTGGGCAGGCGATCCACCACAACGGCCAGTTTGAACGCCGCGACAGGACCGATCTTTTCACGCACAAGTTTAACCACATCCTTGACGATGTCCTCATGCCCCCGCTCGCAGCCTGCGTTCAGGCACAGAAACCCCAGCGGCAGTTGCCCCTTCAGCTTGTCCGCGACGCCGATCACCGCGCATTCGGCCACATCGGGGTGGCTGGCCAGCACTTCTTCCATCGCGCCGGTGGACAGGCGGTGGCCGGCAACGTTGATCACGTCATCGGTGCGGGCCATGATGTAAAGATAGCCGTCCTCGTCCTTGTAGCCCGCATCGCCGGTTTCGTAATAACCGGGGAAGGTTTCCAGATAGGCCGAGACGAACCGCTCTTCGGCGTTCCATAGGGTTGGCAATGTGCCCGGCGGCAGCGGAAGTTTGATCGCAATCGCACCCATTTCGCCAGCGGGCATTTCGTTGCCGGATTCATCCAGAATTTGCACATCATAGCCGGGCATCGCAACCGAGGGGCTGCCCAGTTTCACCGGCAATGGCTCGATTCCCATCGGGTTGGCGGCAATGGCCCAGCCGGTTTCGGTCTGCCACCAGTGGTCGATCACCGGCACGCCCAACTGGTCTTGTGCCCATGTGATGGTATCAGGATCGGCGCGTTCGCCCGCCAGAAACAGGGTTTCAAACTTCGACAGGTCGTATTTTTTCAGCAATTCACCATTGGGGTCCTCGCGCTTGATGGCGCGGAATGCCGTGGGGGCGGTGAACAGCGCCTTCACACCATATTCCGAAATGATCCGCCAGAAGGTGCCCGCATCGGGTGTGCCCACAGGCTTGCCCTCGAATACAATGGTGGTGGCCCCGTGGATCAACTGCCCATAGGCGATATAGCTGTGGCCAACCACCCAGCCAACGTCGCTTGCGGCCCAGAACACATCGCCCGCGTCAATGTCGTAGATCGCCTTCATGGTCCAGTCCAGCGCCACCAGTTGACCGGCGGTGTGGCGGATCACGCCTTTGGGCTGGCCTGTGGTGCCGGATGTATAGAGGATATAGCTGGGGTGATTGCCTGCCACCGGCACACATTCGGCAGGCTCCACGCCATATTGGAAGCCATGCCAGCTATAGTCACGGCCCTCGATCAGTTGGGCGACCTCTTGTTCGCGCTGGAAGATGACGCAGAAATCGGGTTTGTGGGCGGCCAGTTCGATCGCTTCGTCCAGCAGCGGTTTGTAGTGGATCACGCGGTTCGGTTCGATCCCGCAAGAGGCGGCGATGATCGCCTTGGGCTTGGCATCGTCAATCCGCACGGCCAACTCGTTGGCGGCGAAACCGCCGAACACTACCGAATGGATCGCGCCCAGTCGGCCGCAGGCCAGCATCGCCTCGATCGCTTCGGGGACCATCGGCATATAGATCAGAACGCGGTCGCCCTTTTCCACCCCCTTGGCCCGCAGCGCACCGGCAAGGCTGGCCACGCGGGTTTGCAATTCGGCGTAGGAAATCTTGTGTTTGGTGTTGGTAACGGGGCTGTCATAGATGATGGCGGTGCGCGCGCCATGGCCAGCCTCGACGTGGCGGTCAACGGCGTTGTAGCAGGTGTTGACCTGCGCATCGGCAAACCATTCGTAAACCGGGGCCTTTTCATCGAACAGCGCCTTGGAGGGCGGTTTATACCAGCTGATGCCTTCGGCGGCTTTCATCCAGAAGGCTTCGGGGTCGGATTTCCAGCTGTTGTAAACCGCGGCGTATGTCATGTCATTCCTCCCAATGATGGGCGGTATGATAGAGGCTGGCGGCCCTTGCGCAAAGTCCCTTTTGGTATATTTGCAAATCTCTGGAAAATGCCTACCCGCGAATTGCAAATTTGAATAGTTGCGCAACGCTGCCCCGGACCTGATCCGGGGCCTTCCGTATAACCGTCAGGCCCCGCATCGGGTGCGGGGCAGCGCGGGCTATCCGTAATGCGCCACCGGTGTGCCCGCCAGTGCCGACATGTTCAAAAGCCCCCGCGCGGTGATGGACGGGGTGACGATATGGGCGCGGTTGCCCATGCCCATCAATGTCGGCCCGACCTCAAGCCCCATGCCACGCACCTTCAGGATGTTGCGCACGCCCGAAGCCGCATCGGTATTGGCAAAGATCAGCACATTCGCGGCGCCTTCAAACCGGGCATCGGGGAAGATACGGGCACGCAATTCGGGGTCAAGGGCGGCATCGATGTGCATCTCGCCCTCGTATTCGAAATCGCGCGGGGTTGCGTCCAGTATTTCCAGCGCCCCGCGCATCCGTGTGCCGGTATCGCAGTTCAGATTGCCGAATTGTGAATAGGAACACAGCGCGATTTTTGGCGCGATGCCAAAGCGGCGCACATGGCGGGCGGCGGCAATCGCCGTTTCGGCGATTTGCTGTGGCGTGGGTTCGGGGTTTACATGGGTGTCGGCAATGAACAGCGGCCCGTCCTCGAGGATCATTAATGACAGTGCACCGATCGGGTGCAGCCCGTCGGTGCCCAGAATTTCGTTCACATATTTCAGGTGCCACAGATATTGCCCGAAGGTGCCGCAAATCAGGCTTTCGGCATCACCACGATGCACCATAATCGCGCCAATCGCTGTCAGGTTGGTGCGCATGATCGCCTTGGCCAGATCGGGCGTGATGCCGCGCCGCGCCATGATTTTGTGATAGCTGCCCCAGTAATCGCGATAGCGGGGGTCGTCCTGCGGGTTGACCAGCTCATAGTCCTTGCCGGCCTCCATCTGCAAACCGGCCTCTTTGCAGCGGTATTCGATCACCTCGGGGCGGCCGATCAGGATCGGTTTGTCGGTGGTTTCGTCCAGCATGGCGCGGGCGGCGCGCAGCACGCGTTCGTCCTCGCCCTCGGCAAAAACAATGCGGCGGGTGGCGGTGCGGGCGGCCTCGAACACGGGGCGCATGATCAGCGCGGATTTAAAGACCGAACTGTCCAGTTTTTCCTTATAGGCCTCCAGATCCGTAACCGGTTTGGTTGCCACGCCGGTTTCGGTTGCCGCCTGCACCACGGCGCTGGCGACCACGCCCATCAGGCGCGGGTCAAACGGTTTGGGGATCAGATAATCTGGGCCGAATGTCATCTGTTCGCCCTTATAGGCCTCGGCGGCTTCGGCGGATGTGGTGGCACGGGCAAGGGCGGCGATGCCCTTGATGCAGGCCAGTTGCATTTCGTCGTTGATCTCGGTTGCGCCCGCGTCCAGTGCGCCGCGAAAGATGAAGGGGAAACACAGCACATTGTTGACCTGATTGGGAAAATCCGACCGGCCGGTGGCGATGATGGCATCCGGCGCAACGCTGCGCACCTCGTTTGGCATGATTTCCGGTGTCGGGTTGGCCAAGGCGAAAACGATCGGTTTATCCGCCATTTTCGCCACCATTTCCGGTTTCAACACCCCGGGGCCGGACAGGCCAAGAAACAGGTCAGCGCCGTCGATTACCTGATCCAGTGTGCGCAGACCGCTGTCTTGCGCATAGCTTTCCTTTTGCGGTGTCATTTCCTCGGTCCGGCCCTTGTAGACCAGCCCCGCAATGTCGCACAGCCAGACGTTTTCGCGCTTCACGCCCAGCTTCAGCAGCATGTTCAGACAGGCAATTCCCGCAGCGCCGCCGCCGGTGGACACCACCTTGATATCCTCGAACCGTTTGCCGGTTACGTGCAGCGCATTGGTGGCCGCCGCCCCGACCACAATCGCGGTGCCGTGCTGGTCATCGTGAAACACCGGAATATTCATCCGTTCGCGACAGATTTTTTCGACAATGAAGCAATCCGGCGCCTTGATGTCTTCAAGGTTGATCGCCCCGAAGGTTGGCTCCAGCGCGCAGACGATATCGGCCAGCCGTTCGGGGTCGGATTCGTTTACCTCGATATCGAAACAGTCGATATTGGCGAATTTCTTGAACAGGACGGCCTTGCCTTCCATCACCGGCTTACTGGCCAGCGCGCCGATGTTGCCCAGCCCAAGAACGGCGGTGCCATTGGTGACCACGGCCACCAGATTGCCCTTGGCGGTAAAGCGGTTGGCGGTGGCGGGATTGTCCTTGATATCCAGACAGGCCTCGGCCACGCCGGGGGAATAGGCCAGCGCCAGATCCTGTCCGTTGGCCATCGGTTTGGTCGCGCGGATTTCCAGTTTGCCGGGTTTCGGGTGCTCGTGATAGTCCAGTGCATCCTGACGCAAGCGGGTTTTCTGGGTGTCTGTCACGGTGCGAATCCTTCTGGTGAAAAACAAGTTTAACGTTAAACTAGTTTTATTCCCCCTGAAATACCAGCGGTTTTACATGGTTGCAACTGTGTGTTCCGGCTTTCGTTAGCGGGATAATTTGTCGCCCTGTCCGGTTGCCCTTGCATCCCGCTGCTGTCGGGCGCAAAATCCGGCTAAACGTAAAGGATACCCCATGTCATTGCTAACAGCCGCCACAAAGGTGCGTGAAAACGCCTATGCCCCTTATTCCAATTTCAAAGTGGGGGCGGCGGTTCGCGCGGGATCGGGCAAGGTCTATGTGGGCTGTAACGTCGAAAACGTGGCCTACCCCGAAGGCACCTGCGCTGAGGCAGGTGCGATTGCGGCGATGGTGGCGGCGGGGGAAGCCGAACTGATCGAGGCATTGGTGATTGCCGACAGCCCCTTGCCGGTGTCACCCTGTGGCGGGTGCCGTCAGAAGCTGGCCGAATTCGGCGCGCCGGATGTGAAGGTAACCATGACCACGCTTGCCCAAAACACGTCTGAAATGACGCTGGGTGAACTGCTGCCCGGTGCCTTTACGCAGAAACATATGGAAGGGGAATACTGATGGATGCCCGCACGGTTCTAACGCATCTGCGTGACAAGAAGCATTTGAGCGATGAGGAAATCATATGGTTTGCCAATGGGTTGGCCACGGGTGATGTGACAGATGCACAGGCAGGCGCCTTTGCGATGGGCGCTTTGCTGAACGGGCTGAGCGAGCCTGAAAAGGTGATGCTGACACTGGCCATGCGTGACAGTGGTGATGTGTTGCAATGGGACATGCCCGGCCCCGTGGTGGACAAACATTCGACTGGCGGGGTGGGCGATACGGTATCCCTGCCGCTGGCCCCTGCACTGGCGGCCTGCGGGGCCTATGTGCCGATGATCTCGGGGCGGGGGCTGGGCCATACCGGCGGCACGCTGGACAAACTCGAGGCGATACCGGGCTACCGGACCGATATTGCGGTTGCGGAAATGCGCAAGATCGTTGGCGATGTGGGCTGTGCGATAGTCAGTGCTTCGGGCCGGATCGCGCCTGCGGACAAGCGGCTTTATGCGGTGCGCGATGTGACCGGAACGGTCGAGAGCATTGATCTGATCACGGCCTCGATCCTGTCGAAAAAGCTGGCGGCGGGGCTGGAAAATCTGGTGCTGGATGTCAAGGTCGGCAGCGGCGCCTTTATGAAAACAGCCGATGACGCGCGTGCCTTGGCGCAGTCTCTGGTGAAAACCGCGAACGGGGCGGGGTGCAACACAAGTGCCCTGATCACGGACATGAACCAGCCGCTGGCGGCGTCCCTTGGCAATGCGCTGGAAGTGATGGAGGCGATGGACCTGCTGACCGTGGGCCACGCGGAAACGCCGATGGCGCAAGTCACGGTGGCGCTGGGGGGCGAGGTTCTGGTGCTGGCCGGGCTGGCAAAGGATCGCGAAGCAGGGGATGCGATGATCCGCGAGGTTCTGGTGAACGGGCGCGCGGCGGAAATATTCGGCGCGATGGTGGCGGCGCAGGGCGGGCCAGCCGATTTCACCGACAACTGGCGCGACCGCCTGCCATCGGCCCCCGTGGTGCGCGATGTGTTCGCAGTGCAAAAGGGCCGCGTGCTGGAGATTAACGGCGAGGCCTTGGGGCTGGCCGTGGTGCATCTGGGCGGCGGGCGTCTGGTGGACGGGGCGGCGATCGACCCCTCGGTCGGCCTGTCCCGCGTGGTGCGGCTGGGCGAGGTGGTGGATGAATACACCCCGCTTGCCATCATCCATGCGGCCAACCCCGCAGCTTCTGAGCAGGCAGCGCAGGCGGTGCGGGCCGCCATCACGGTGGGCGAGGGCGAAGTCACGCCGCTGCCCCTGGTACATGAAAGGATCGCGTAACATGGCACGGGCATTTCTGGTGGTAATGGACAGCGTCGGCTGTGGTGGCGCACAGGACGCGGACAAGTTTTTCAACGGCGATGTGCCGGATACCGGCGCCAACACGCTGGCCCACATCGCGCAGGCCTGCGCTGATGGCAAAGCCGAAGAGGGGCGCAGCGGACCGTTGCACATGCCCAATCTGGCGGGTCTGGGGCTGGGGGCGGCGGTCAAGCTGGCCTCGGGTGACGAGGCGCCGGGGCTGATGGCCAAACCGGTCGGCCTGTGGGGTGCGGCCAGCGAGGTGTCGATGGGCAAGGACACGCCCTCGGGCCATTGGGAGCTGGCGGGTGTGCCGGTGCCCTGGGACTGGACCTATTTCCCCGACACAAAACCGACCTTTCCCGATGATCTGACACAGGCCGCAGCCAGGGCGGCGGGGACCGATGGGATTTTGGGCAACTGCCATGCCTCGGGCACCGCAATTATCGAGGAGTTGGGCGAGGAACACATGCGCACGGGCTGGCCGATCTGCTATACTTCGGCCGACAGCGTGTTCCAGATCGCCGCGCACGAGGAAACCTTCGGTCTGCAACGGCTGTATGACATGTGCGAGGAACTGGCCCCCGTGCTGCACGGTATGAACGTCGGGCGGGTGATTGCGCGCCCCTTTATCGGCACCAAGGAGCAGGGTTTTACCCGCACCACCAACCGCCATGATTACGCGATGGAACCGCCATCGCCCACCTTGTGCGACTGGGTGCATGATGCAGGGCGGCATGTCTATGCCATCGGCAAAATCGGCGACATCTTCTCGCGGCGCGGGATTGACGAGGTGCGCAAAGGGGCGGACAAGGATCTGATGGGGCATCTGCTGGATCTGGCGGATCAGGCCGTGGATGGCTCACTGACCTTCGCCAATTTCGTGGAATTCGACAGCCTGTTCGGGCACCGGCGCGATGTGTCGGGCTATGCCCGCGCGCTGGAGTGGTTCGATTCCTGCCTGCCGGAATTCTTTGCAAAGCTGGGCAAGGACGACATGGTGATTTTCACCGCTGACCACGGCAATGATCCCACATGGGTTGGCGGCGATCACACCCGCGAGCGGGTGCCGGTGATCGGCTATGGGTTGGGCGAAAAGGAAATCGGGTTGCGCGGGTTTGTCGATGTGGGGGCCAGTGTTGCCGCCCATCTGGGCGTGCCGCCGGCGCAGGGAACAGGGAAAAGTTTTCTATGAATTTGAATGCACTGCCGAAAATCGAACTACACACCCATCTGGAAGGCGCGGCCCCGCCGGAATTTATCCGGCGGCTGGCGCAGGAAAAACATGTGGACCTGAGCGGGGTTTTCGATGACGAGGGAAACTATGCCTTTGATAATTTCCTGCATTTCCTGAAGGTATACGAGGCCGCAACCGCCGTGTTGCAAACGCCCGAGGATTATCACCGCCTGACACTGGCCATGCTGGAAAAATCCGCGGACAACGGGGTGATCTACACCGAAACCTTTGTCTCGCCGGATTTTTGCGGCGGCGGCGATCTGGGTGCGTGGAAGGAATATGTACACGCGATGCAGGACGCCAGCGATATGGCCGAAAAAACCCACGGGATTGTGCTGAAGGGTATCGTCACACCGATCCGGCATTTCGAGGTGGGCAAGGCCAAAGAGGTTGCCCGTTGTGCGGTGGAAACATTCGGTGACTGGGTTGTCGGTTTCGGCATTGGCGGCGACGAGGGTGCGGGCAAGTTTTCCGATTTCGCCTATGCCTATGACATGGCCCGCGAGGCCGGAATGCACCTGACCGCCCATGCCGGCGAATTTGCCGGTGCCCAATCGGTGCGCAGCGCGATCCGCGATTTGGGGGTTTCGCGCATCGGCCACGGGGTGCGCGCGATCGAGGATATGTCGGTGGTTGCGGAACTGGTGGAACGTGATGTGGTGCTCGAGGTCTGCCCCGGCTCCAACATTGCACTGGGGCTGTTTTCCAGTTGGGAGGAACATCCGATTGCGCGCTTGCGGGACGCTGGTGTGAAGGTCACGGTGTCCACCGATGATCCGCCTTTTTTCCACACGACGATGAATGACGAATATAACAACCTTGCGCGGGCTTTCGCTTGGGGCGAAGATGTGTTCAAAGAGATCAACACAACCGCCGCCAAGGCTGCCTTTTGCAATGACACCACCCGCAAGACGCTGCTGGAAAAATTGGAGTAACCCATGAGCGAACATCTGACCGTCGTATCCCACCCCCTCGTTTTGCATAAACTGTCGTTAATGCGGGAGAAAACCACATCAACTGCGGTGTTTCGCCAGTTGCTGCGCGAGATCAGTGTGCTGTTGGCCTATGAGGTCACCCGCGAATTGGACATGACCACCAAGCGGATCGAAACCCCGATTCAGGAAATGGACGCGCCGGTTCTGGCGGGCAAGAAACTGGCGCTGATTTCGATCCTGCGCGCCGGTAACGGGCTGCTGGACGGGGTGCATGACCTGATCCCCTCGGCCCGCGTGGGTTTTGTCGGTCTGTATCGCGACGAGGAAACCCTGCAACCGGTGCAGTATTATTTCAAGGTGCCGACCGAGCTGGATGAACGTCTGGTGATCGCGGTGGACCCGATGCTGGCCACCGGCAATTCCTCGGTCGCGGCGATTGATCTGTTGAAAGAGGCGGGCGCAACCAACATCCGTTTCCTGTGTCTGCTGGCCGCCCCCGAAGGCATCGCGCGGATGAAAGAGGCGCACCCCGATGTGCCGATCGTCACCGCCGCGGTGGATGAAAAGCTGAACGAACAGGGGTATATCGTGCCCGGTCTGGGTGATGCCGGTGACCGGATGTTCGGCACCAAATAAAGCGTTTCGACTTTTCATTGGATCTGTGAAACATGCCCTGCCAGCGAGGCAGCGACTGCGCAGCAATGGCGTTCGTTGGCAGGGCATGTTCCAAACTCAAGTCGAAACGCTATAGGCCTATTCGCTACAGATATTCTGCAAGGCGACCCATTCACCGTCCGACAGGACGGGGGTGGGCGCTGTGGTGATAAAGGGGTCGGCCTCGATCAGTTCTATCGTGGTTTCACCCGTGGGATCCTCGGCATAGGCATAGGGCGAGGAGCGCAGGCTGGCGGACTGGAATTCGCCTAACAGTATCTGGGCATCCAGCGGGGTTTGCGGGGCTGTCAGCAATTCTTCGGCATAATCATCCAGCACCGCGTCCGGTATTTCACCTGTGGTCAGCAGGCCGAATGTGGCCCGCACACCGGCGCTGCGCAGCAGGGGTTCCATCGGGTCGGTCAACTGGCTGCGCAACTGTTCGGCCAGAAAATATCCGGCGAGCACATCCGGTTCCTCGTAATCCTCGACCAAGGCGCGGTTCAACAGGATGAACCCGCCCGGCAGATGGGTTGCCTTGGGCATACCTGCGGGCAGCACCAGCAGTTTGACCTCTTGATCCCCCGACAGCCGTTCCTCAAGCATAGCCAGCGCACGGTTGCCATTGGTGGTGCTACAGGGCTGGCCGGCGATGCGCTTGATCTTGGTGGCAAGGGTTTGGCCGATTTCATAGCGCTTGACCTCGGGCACGACCGACAGGGTGTGGCGCAGCAGGGCACCGGGCAGCCAAAAGAAGGCCAGCGCGGCCACCATGGCAAAAGACCCCGCCAACAGCCACCAGCGCAGGCGTCTGGGGTGGGGGCGGTGGCGTTCGATCTCGGCGCAGATTTCCTCGATTGCGCCGATCATGGTGTCGTCTTCGATTTCCAGCGTTTCGGTGATGTCGTCCTCGTCCGGACTATAGACCGCGGGGCGCTGTTTCGGGTTCAGCCGGTGGATCGCGTGCAGCGACCAATGCGCCAGTGCGGTGTTGTTCATATCGGACAGAACGATGGTGGCATTGCCAAAGGAAACCACCACCTCGCGCCGCTGGGCATCGGGGGTTTCACGCCACAGGCCGGTTGTTTCCAGCCGCTCGTATTTGGACAATGCGGTCATACTATGGGTGGGCCTGCTCGGGTGCCTCGTTATCAATTGCGGCAATGATAGCGCAAAGAGGGGCGGTTTGCCAATGCGGGTTGTGGGGTGGGGGAAGGCTCGAAGCTTTTTGCGATGGAAAAGGCGGGGGCGGGGTGAACCCCGCCTTACAGTTTCTTCGCCATTTCGCGTAGTTCGAATTTCTGGATCTTGCCCGTGGCGGTTTTGGGAAGCTCCATGAACACCACCTGTTTGGGGGTTTTGAAACCGGCCAGATGGCTGCGCACGAATTTGATGATTTCATCCTCGGTGGCTGTTGCCCCCTCTTTCAATTCAACAAAGGCGCAAGGCACCTCGCCCCATTTGTCGTCGGGCTTGGCGACCACGGCACACAGGCTGACCGCGTCGTGGTGCATGATCGTGCCCTCGACCTCGACCGAGGATATATTCTCGCCGCCGGAAATGATGATGTCCTTGGCCCGATCCGAGATCAGGAAATAGGTGTCGGGGTGCTGCACCGCGATGTCACCCGAGTGGAAATAGCCACCGGCGAACGCCTCGGCCGTGGCTTGCGGATTCTTCAGATACCCTTTCATCACCGCATTGCCGCGCAGCATGATTTCGCCCTGTGTTGCCCCGTCCATCGGGATCTGGCCCATGTTTTCATCCATCACCGTGACATCATCCATCATCGGGCTGGCCACGCCCTGCCGCGCCTTGATGGCGATTTTGTCGTCCTCGGGCAGGGTGCCCCATTCGACCTCGTTCCAGTAACATTCGGTGACGTGGCCATAGGTTTCGGTCAGCCCGTAAACATGCATCACGTCAAAGCCGCAGGTCTCGATTTTCTTCAGGATGGCGGGGGCGGGGGGCGCGCCGGCGGTCAGCACGCTGACGCGGTGATCGAATGGCAGGCGGTCCTCGTCGGGTGCATTGACGATCATGTTCAGCACGATCGGCGCGCCGCCGAAATGGGTAACCTTTTCAACGCTGACCGCGTGATAGATCGCTTTGGGCGTGACATCGCGCAGGCAGACAACCGTGCCGCCGATCACCGGCATCATCCAAGTGTGGCACCAACCGTTGCAATGGAACAGCGGCACGATGGCCAGATAGCGCGGGTGCAGCACCATTTGCCAACTGATCACCATGCCCATCGTCTGCAAATAGGCGCCGCGGTGGTGATAGACCACGCCCTTGGGCCGACCGGTGGTGCCCGAGGTATAGTTCAGCGCGATGCTTTCCCATTCGTCCTGCGGCATCACCCAGTCAAACGCGGGGTCGCCCTTGGCCAGAATATCCTCGTATTCCATATGGCGCCCGCTGGCGGGGTGGCCGGCCTGCGGGTCGGCGACTTCGATGATGACGGGGCCTTGGCCCTCCATTGCCGCGATTGCGGCTTCGGCCAGCGGCAGGAAGGCGGTATCGGCCAGCACGAATTTCGCCCCACCGTGGTCAAAGATATAGGCCACCGTGTCCACATCCAGCCGAATGTTGATGGTGTTCAGAATGGCCCCCGTGGCTGGAATGGCGAAATGGGCTTCGGCCTGTGCGGGGATGTTGGGCAGCAGGGTGGCCACCACATCGCCCGATTGCAGACCCATGTCGGTCAGCGCCGAGGCAACACGGCTGATCCGGTCATGGTACTGCCGGTAGGTCAGGCGGATATCGCCGTAAACCAGCGCCTCGTGATTGGGGTAAACACGCGCGGCGCGGCGCAGGTGGGACAGCGGGGTCAGCGGCACAAAATTCGCCGCGCATTTGTCCAGTCCGGTTTCGTCAGCCAGCCATCCCATCGTTTTCCCTCCCGTTACGATATGATCCGCGAATAATGCGGTTGCGGGCGCAAATTGCAAAGGATTTCCGCGCAGGCCGGCCATTTTCCCGCTGTGCAAAATAGCCGGATCGGGTAACCATATCGCATGATCATTTCGCACGGGCGCAAATATATCTTTGTCCACATCCCCAAAACCGGCGGCACCGCACTGTCACTGGCGTTGGAAGGGCGGGTGAAAAAGAATGATATCCTGATCGGCGACACCCCCAAAGCGGTGCAACGCCGCCGCCGTCTGAAAGGGGTGCAAACCAGCGGGCGGTTGTGGAAACATTCGCGGCTGGCGGATATTTACGGGCTGGTGACACAGGACCAGATCGAGGAGTATTTTACCTTCACTCTGGTGCGTAACCCTTGGGACCGGCTGGTCAGCTATTACCATTGGCTGCGGGGCCAGACATTTGACCATCCGGCGGTGGGTCTGGCGCAGCGGCTGGATTTCAGCGGGTTTCTGAATGACGAACATACGCGACGGACGGTGCGCACGGGGTCGTACCGTCAATTCATGTATGACAAGGCGGGGATGGAGCGCTGTGATCTGTATATCCGGCTGGAACATCTACAGCAGGATCTGGCCCCGTTAGAGCAGCATCTGGGGTTTTCACTGGGGTGGATACCTGTGGTGAACAGCTCCAGCCGGGATGCGGATTACCGACGCTATTACAGTGATGCCGACGCCCGCATGGTGGCCGAAATCTGTGCCGGGGATATTGCGCGGTTCGGCTATGTGTTCTGAAAACCCTTTGCCCGAACGTGCCCCTCCCCCTTTTCCATAGGGGAAGGGCTGTTTTCTGTTCATGCAGGCCCGTTTCAGGCTGCCTTGGCATCCTTGCCAAACCGCCCGTAAAAGGTCTCGCCCTTGTCGGCCATTTCGCGCAGCAGGTCGGGTGTGCTGAACCGCTCGCCGTAGGTTTCGGTCAGGTGGTCGCAAATCTCGACGGCTTTGGCTTCGCCGATCATATCAAGCCAGCTGAACGGCCCGCCCGACCAAGGCGCAAAGCCCCAGCCGAGGATCGCGCCGACGTCGCCTTCGCGGATGTCCTCAAGCACGCCTTCATCCAGCGCGCGCACGGCTTCCAGCACTTGCGCCATCAGCAAACGGTGTTGCACCTCGTGCACGTCCGGCTGCACGTCCGCCAGCGGGTACTTCGCCGCCAGACCGTCCCACAGCCCCTGCCGCTTGCCCTTTTCGTCATAGGCATAGAAACCGGCCTTGGTTTTGCGGCCCAAACGGCCCTCGTCGGCCATCCAGAACAGCACCTCGTCCACCGCGCCATCGGGATAGGCATCGCCCATCGCGGCGCGGGTGGCTTTGGCGATTTTCACGCCCAGATCAATCGAGGTTTCATCGACCAGTTGCAGCGGTCCCAGCGGCATCCCGACCAGTTTGGCGGCGTTTTCCACCAGCGCGGGCGCGACGCCCTCTTTGACCATGCGGATGCCCTCGTTGATGTAGGGGATGATGCAGCGGTTGGCATAGAAGAAGCGCGCGTCATTGACCACGATCGGGGTTTTGCGGATCTGGCGCACGAAATCCAGCGCCTTGGCCACGGCCACATCACCGGTTTCCTTGCCCTTGATGATCTCGACCAGCAGCATCTTTTCAACCGGCGAAAAGAAGTGGATGCCGATGTATTGCTCGGGCCGTTTGGAGGCCTTGGCCAGCTCGCTGATTGGCAGGGTCGAGGTGTTGGTGGCAAAGATGCAACCCTCGCCTACCACCGCTTCGACCTTGGCGGTGACTTCGGCCTTGATCTTGGGGTCTTCGAACACCGCCTCGACAATCAGGTCACAGCCCTTCAGCGCCGCATAGTCGGTGGTGGCGGTGATCAGGTTCAGCGCCGCTTCTTTCTTTTCCGGCGTGGCCTTTTTGCGGGCGATTCCCTTGTCCATATAGGTGGCGGTGTAATCCTTGCCGCGGTCGGCGGCGGCCTGATCCTGATCGATCAGCACCACTTTGATTCCGGCCATGGCGGAAACCAGCGTGATACCGGCACCCATCATGCCTGCACCCAATACGCCCAGCTTTTTCACCTGTTGCGGCGGCACATCGGGGCGGTTGGCGCCTTTTTCCAGCGCTTCCTTGTTGATGAACAGGCTGCGGATCATGGCGGACGAGGACGGGTTCATCATCACATTGGTGAACCAGCGCGCCTCGATTTTGATTGCGGTGTCAAAGGGCACCAGCGCCCCTTCGTAAACAGCCGACAGCAGCGCCTTGGCGGCGGGGTAGACGCCCCAAGTGTTGCCGTTCACCATGGCCGAAGCACCAACGAAGGTCATGAAGCCGGCAGGGTGGTAAGGCGCGCCGCCGGGCATTTTATAGCCCTTGGCATCCCACGGTTTCAGGATATCGGCATCCTTGGCACTCAAAACCCATTCCCTGGCTTTGGCCAGCAATTCGTCGGCTGGAACCACCTCGTCAATCACGCCGGCCATTTTGGCGGCTTTGGGGTTGTTCAGCTTGCCTTGCAGCAACAGCGGGCTTGCGGCCATCGCGCCCATCTTGCGCACAAGGCGCGTGGTGCCGCCCATGCCGGGGAAAATACCGACCTGGATTTCCGGCAGGCCGATTTTGGCCTTGGGGTTGTCGGCGGCAAAGATGCGGTGGCAGGACAGCGGCAGTTCAAGGCCGATCCCAAGTGCTGTGCCGGGCAGGGCAGCGGCAATCGGTTTGCCGCCCTTGTTGGTTTTCGGATCCATCCCTGCGCGCTCGATCTTGCGCAGGATGGCGTGCATCTGCATCAGACCGTCAAACAGCCCCTGCGCGGGGTTTTCGCCTGCGTCGTCCTTCATCTTGGCGATGATGTTCAGATCCATGCCGCCGGCAAAGGAACCTTCCTTGCCGGATGTGATAACCACGCCTTTGACGGCATCATCGGCCAGCGCCTTGTCGATCAGACCGTCAAGATCCTGAAAGGCCTGAATGCTCATCACATTCATGGATTTGCCTTTGGTGTCCCATGTGATGGTGGCGATGCCATCTGCGTCTACTGAATAGGAAAAATCGCTCATTTGGTTTCGTCCTCTTGATAAGGTGTGCCGTCTTTGTGGCTGAACTGGCGCTCACCGTTTCGACGTGTGTAGTGAAGATCAATATCGGGGTAATGGCAGGTGTCACTGTCGGCCCGCGTGCCGATGATCAGGTAATAGGCAGGCGCATCGCTGCGGTTGATCAGGTGGTGGGCATTACTGTCGCCCGCCTTCCAGCCCGCTGCCATGCCTTCGGTCAGTATGTGTTCGCCGTCGTCCTCGACCAGCACCACTTCGCCGCTCAGCACATACAGGAACTCGTCCTCGTTTTCATGCCAGTGGCGTTGCGATGACATGCCGCTGGGCAACAGCTTTTCGATGTTCACACCGAACTGGGTCAGCCCTGCGGCCTCGCCCAGTGCGGCGGCCTCGTACAGATCGCAACCCTTGTCGTGGGGCGGCGGATAGCCGATGCTTTCACTGCCCTTGACCAGCGGCAGTTCGTTGATCTTGATCACAGGCATCAGACGCGCTCGATGATGGTGGCAACGCCCATGCCGGACGCAATACAAAGCGTGGCCATGCCGACTTCTTTGTCCTGACGTTCCAGTTCGTCCAGCACGGTGCCAACGATCATCGCGCCTGTTGCGCCCAGCGGGTGACCCATCGCAATGGCGCCGCCGTTGACGTTGACGATTGCCGGGTCCACGTCAAAAGCCTGCATAAAGCGCAACACTACGGCGGCAAAGGCCTCGTTCACCTCGAACAGATCAATGTCGCTGATTTTCATGCCGTTGTCGTGCAGGATTTTTTCGGTCACCGGTACGGGGCCGGTCAGCATGATGGTGGGTTCGGTGCCGATCTTGGCGTTGGCGCGGATGCGGGCGCGGGGTTTCAACCCGTGCTTTTCGCCGAATTCCTTGTTGCCGATCAACAGCGCGGCCGAACCGTCAACGATGCCCGAGGAATTGCCCGCGTGGTGGATGTGGTTCAGACGTTCCAGATGCGGGTATTTCATGATCGCAACCTTGTCAAAGCCGGGCATGACCTCGCCCATATCCTTGAAGCTCGCCTTCAGTGCACCCAGTGCCTCGGTGGTGGTGCCAGGACGCATGTATTCGTCATGGTCCAGAATAGGCAGGCCGTTCTGATCCACAATCGGGATGATGGATTTGGCGAACCGGTTGTCATCCCAAGCGGCCTTGGCGCGGATCTGGCTTTCCACCGCCAGCGCGTCGGCCTGTTCACGGGTAAAGCCGTATTCGGTGGCGATCAGATCGGCAGAAATGCCCTGCGGCACGAAATAGGTGGACATGGCGACACTGGGATCAACCGCAATCGCCGCCCCGTCGCTGCCCATCGGCACGCGCCCCATCATTTCAATACCGCCGGCGATATAGGCCTCGCCGGCGCCGCCCTTGATCTGGTTGGCGGCAAGGTTCACGGCCTCCATGCCCGAGGCGCAGAAACGGTTGATGGCAAGGCCGGGGATCGACTGGTCCAGTTCCGAGGCCAGAACGGCAGTGCGGGCAAGGCAGCCGCCCTGTTCCATGACCTGCGTGACGTTGCCCCAGATCACATCCTCGACCGCGTGACCATCCAGATTGTTGCGGTTTTTGATCGCGTTCAGGATTTGCGCGGACAGGCGAACGGCGGTGACTTCATGCAGCGCACCATCCTTGCGGCCCTTGCCACGGGGGGATCGGACGGCGTCATAGATATAGGCTTCGGTCATGTGGTTTTTCCTTCTTGGCTTGCGCGGTCAGCGGGGCTGCCGGGCATCAGATCATAAGGGTGTTTCCAGCCGGGCGTGTCGCTGATGCGGCTTAGCCAGGCGTCGATGTGGGGCCAGTCCTTGCGCTCGAACCCGAAAGGTTCGGGGTAATAAAGGTAGCTGCAACAGGACAGATCGGCGATGGTCAGATGATTGGCGGCGACCCAGTCGCGGTTTTGCAGATGCTGGTTCAGGGTTTTGTAGGCCGCGTTCAGGCGGGCTTGGGTGAAGGGGATCACGCCCTGTGGCTGTTTGTCTTTGGGCAGGAAATGGATCAGGAACCGCGTCATGCCGGCGGGCGAGGACAGTTTGTGATTGTCCCACAGCGTCCAGCGCAGAATTTCGCGGCGTTCCTCGGGTGTGGCGACGCCCAGTTTGCCAGATTTCTCCACCACATAATCTTGAATGACACCGGACTGGGCCAAAACCAGATCGCCATCGACCATCACGGGCGCTTCGCCCATTTCATTCAGGGCGCGGAATTCGGGGCTACGGGTTTCGCCGTTGAAAAAGTCCACATAGACCGGTTCCCAGCCCAGACCGGATAATTCCAGTGCCAGCGCCGCCTTGTAGGAATTGCCGCTTTCGCCAAAACAGTAAAGCCGGATTGTCATATTGCTGCCCCCGTTGTTTGCCCTACCGGCCCAAGCGGGGGTTTCACCCCCGCACCCCCAAGGTATTTGCAGCAAGAAGAAGGGGGGCGGTAAGAATATATTAAGGTTAATGCTTCAGATAGATGCGTGCGGTACAGGCTGAGGAGCCGATGACCGCGCAAGGAGAAGGCCCCGCGACGCCCCGCCAGATGTGCCGGCCGAAGCGGGGTCAATCCGTTTGCCCCTTCTTCTTGCCCTAAATACCTCCGCCGGAGGCGATCCGGCATTTCCCCCCTCGAAATCCTCACCGTTTACGGGCCTCCAGTTCGGAATTGAACAGGCGCAAACGATGGGTCAGGTTGTCGTGGTCAATCACGCTGTTGAAGTTTTCAAACAAGAATGACAGGGCTTCACCCTCGTCCAGCCCGGCTTCTTTGGCAAAGCTGCGCAGGCGGCGATAGCCGTCTTCGGACATGGCGACCGGAAAGCGGCGGGTCAGGCGCAGGCGTTTTGGCATTTTATTCCCCCTGAGTGTCGTGTGGTGGCCCCGCACCCCATATGCGGGACCACCAGCCGTGAGTGCTCCTCCCTTGGAGCGTTGTTCACAGTCTAGAACGCTTCGGCATCCAATGCCATCACCGTATCGGCCCCTGTCTGGATGCGGGCAAGATGCATGCCGGTGGCGGGCAGTTGGCGGGCCATATAGTAGCGCCCTGTTGCCAGTTTGGTTTCGTAGAAGGCTGTATCGGACGCACCTGCAGCCAGCGCCGCATTGGCGGCTTTGGCCATGCGCGCCCACATCAGGCCAAGGCAGGTGTGACCGAACAGGTGCATGAAATCATAGGAACCGGACAGGGCGTTGTTGGGGTTGGTCATGCCGTTTTGCATGAAATACATCCCTGCCCCCTGCAAATCCTTGCTGGCCTGTTTCAGCGGCTCGAGGAAATCGGCCTTCAGCGCCTCGTCCTCCGCGTTTTCCTTGATGAAGGTTTTGACCATATCAAAGAAGGCCATTACATGTTTGCCCCCGTCCTGCGCCAGTTTGCGGCCCACAAGGTCAAGCGCCTGAACGCCGTTGGCGCCCTCGTAAATCTGAGTGATGCGTGCGTCGCGCACGAACTGGCTCATCCCGTGCTCTTCGATATAGCCGTGGCCGCCGAACACCTGTTGTGCCTGCACAGTCATGTCAAAGCCCTTGTCGGTCAGGAAGCCTTTGACAACCGGTGTCATCAGGGAAACCAGCCCGTCGGCTTCCTTGTCGTCGGCGCGCACGGTG
Source organism: Profundibacter amoris (assembly GCF_003544895.1). Lineage (GTDB taxonomy): Bacteria > Pseudomonadota > Alphaproteobacteria > Rhodobacterales > Rhodobacteraceae > Profundibacter > Profundibacter amoris. The sequence continues at coordinate 2,552,341 of NZ_CP032125.1, read as the reverse complement.
CGGTCGATCAGGTTGGCGCTCCACAGCAGGAACGCGCGGCCACCTTCGACAAAGCTTTTCTGGTCCATCAGGTTGCGGCGCACGTCGGGGTGCACGATGATCGGGTCGGCCGGCCCGTCGGGGTTCTCAGCGCCGGTAACTGCGCGGCCCTGCAGGCGGTCCTTGGCGTAGATCACCGCATTCTGGTAGGCGACTTCGGCCTGTGCCAGCCCCTGCATGCCAACGCCGATGCGGGCTTCGTTCATCATGGTGAACATGGCGCGCATGCCTTTGTGTTCCTGCCCCAGCAAGTAACCGGTGGAGTCATTATAGACCATCACACAGGTGGCATTGCCGTGGATGCCCATCTTTTCCTCGATGCTGCCAACCGAAACTCCGTTCGCATCGCCAAGCGAGCGGTCGTCCTTGACGATATATTTTGGCACGATGAACAGGGAAACGCCTTTGATGCCCTCCGGCCCGCCGGGAATTTTCGCCAGCACCAGATGGATGGTGTTTTCCGACAGGTCATGATCGCCGGCCGAGATAAAGATCTTTTCGCCGGTGATCTTGTAGCTGCCGTCGTCTTGCGGCACGGCTTTGGTGCGCATCAGGCCCAGATCGGTGCCGCAATGGGATTCCGTCAGGTTCATGGTGCCGGTCCATTCGCAGGTCACCATCTTGGGCAGGAATTTTGCCTTTTGTTCGTCCGTGCCGTGGGCGTGGATGGCGGAATAGGCCCCGTGGGTCAGGCCCTGATACATGGTGAATGCCTGATTGGCGCCCGAGAAAATCTCGCCGACCGCGGTGTTCAGCACATAGGGCATGCCCTGACCGCCATAGTCCGGATCGCAATCCAGACCGGTCCAGCCGCCCTCTTTCATTACCTCAAAAGCATCCTTGAAACCCGTGGGCGTGGACACCAGCCCGTTTTCCAGTTTGCAGCCCTCGACATCGCCAACCGGGTTTAGCGGGGCCAGAACCTCGCTTGCCACTTTGCCGGCTTCTTCCAGTACCGCGCCGGTGAAATCGGCTTCGAGTTCGTCATAACCGGGGATGTCGTTGTGGCTGACATCCAGCAGGTCATGCAAAAGAAACTGAACATCTTTGATCGGAGCGGTGTAACTTGGCATGTGGGTCTCTCCCGGTTGTTTAGGTGGTCAGGCGGCCGTGGTCTGTTTGGTGCGTCGGGCCTTTACTTCCCGTTCACCCCATTTGATCAATCCGTCCAATTCCTCCAGTGCCTGTATTAATTCATCACGCTGCTGGGTCAATTCAACATAGCGTTCTCTGGCAACTTCCAGCGAATGTATCAGTTGCGTCTGGCCCTTGTCACCCATGTCATACAGGTTCAGGATCTGGCGGATTTTCTCCAGATCAAGGCCAAAACGTTTGCCGCGCAGGATCAGTTTCAATCGGGCGCGTTCGCGGTTGGTATACAGCCGTTTTTGCCCTTCGCGGATAGGCGAAAGGAGTTCTTTGGACTCGTAAAAGCGTAATGTGCGGGCGGTTACGCCGAATTCTTCACACATCTGTCGAATTGTCATTGCGTCATCATCTTTCATGGCGCGATCCCTTTTCTAATGCACTTGCTAATGCGCACCACATGCGGATCACATACCGATACTACAACCATGCTTTACGCGAACGTAAACGTAACGTGGCGTCACATTGCGTATGACGAAACGTCAGGAAATATGACGTAGCGGCATTTGAAATAAAATATTCCGGCTGCTTGGGCGCGATTTTGCCGAAGGTAAGGTATTCCTTACCCTATTTTTTATGCTTCAACTCGTCTGTCGCGCCATCTCGTAATTTTTCAAGTTCGGAAATTGATTCGTCCAGTTGTTTACGTTGCTCTTGCAGGGCATCCAGTTGCCGGTTGGCCATTTTCACCCAGGTTTCCAGTTGTGCCTTGGTGCCTTCCTGCTCGTAAATCTCCAGCCACTGGCGAATCTCTTCCAGTGAAAAACCGAACCGGCGGCCGCGCAGGATCAGCACCATACGGGCCACTTCGCGCGGGCCATAGAGGCGTGTGCGGCCCTCCTTTTCGGGGCTTAGCAGCTCGATATATTCGTAATACCGCAAGGTGCGCGGGGTGACCTCGAATTTCGCGCACATCTCTTTGAAGCTTAGTTGGGTATCGGACATGGTTTCACGGCTCCTTGCAGGGGCAGGGTAAACCAATGCGGGGGCGTGATGCAATCGGGGTCAGTTCAAAAAACCGGGGGCGAAGAAATAGAAGGCGTACCCCAGTACCAGCGCGGGGAAGGATGTATAGATCGTGGCCAGCAGTGCGGCCTTGGGGTTCAGCGCGATGGCAGGGAACAGGGCGTCGCCGTCATTGGCGATGGCATTGGCGATCAGGGCGGAAAACGGCACCACGCCGTTGATATACAGTGTGGTCACCAGAATTTGCGGCCCGCATCCGGGGATAAAGCCGATCAGCACACCAATCAGCGGCATGGCGATGGCAACGGTTGAAAACAGGGCGGCAAGGTCAAGGCCCGAAAACGCATCCAGATAGGCATAACCCAGATAGGCGGATAGCACCCAGATGGTGATAAAGGACGTTTCCTCGGTCATGCGGGTTAGGGCGGGGTCTTCGGGATTGGAAATGGCCAGTACGGGGGACACCAGCCAGATCAGCAGGATCAGCGCCATACCCGTCAGCGCGATGATGGTGCCGATGGTGGCCATCAATGGCGAGGGGGTGACCTGAAACGCATCCAGCAGGCCCAGACCCAGACCGGGCAGGGCAACAAGGCCGAACATGATATCACGATGGCGGATGTGCGGGATGCTGGGGCCTATGGCGCAGGTGGTACAGGCGCGTCCGGGGATCTGTTTCTTGTGAAAGCGGTCCACGATCATGCCGGTTATAATGCCGGCCACCAAAGATAACGGCATCACCACAGCGGCAGCCATCGGTTTGGTGGCGATCAGCAGGAAGGCGGCATCGCCCATGGTGCCCGTCAGGGCCGCCACCAGCGCGCCCAGCGTCACATTGCCCGATGAATAGGCCGAGGTGACAATAATCGCCCCCGCACAGCCGGGTGACATGCCCAGCAATGTGGCGATCGGGATTTGCAGGCGGGTCTGGCGGCGCAGGAAATCGCCCAGATTGACGTTGAATAGTTTCTCGCTGCCGTAGACCAGCATCAGCGTAGCCGCGACAAACACCGACACACCGACAAAGGCATCATGCATCATGCTGCGTGTGACCTGCCCCAGTTCGCCGGGCCAAAGCGCCAGAATGACCAATGTCAGAACAATCACGGTGCGCATGTTTTTCAGGGGATTCAGCCGCAACAGCAGCGCATAGGGGCTGCGCGAGGGAAGGCCAAGTTTTGCGGTCTGGGTGGTCATAACGGGTGTTCCGACTCTATTCCTGACAATATCCCTATGGATAATGAGAATGACTTGCAAGTAATTTTGAGTGAAATTGTCGGGTATAATGTCGCAGATAAGACTTGCACTGAATTGCGCTGGGCGGAATAACAAAAGCGCGACATCTTTTTTCTGGATAAGGAGCAGGCGCGTGGCAGTACCGGAACACCTTGATGGCGAGGCGCGGGTCAATCTGATCCGGCAGGTCTTTGCCGCGATGCCGCATTTTCAGGCGCTTGGCATGGAGCTGGGCAAGATCGCTGATGGCAAGGCCGAAATCTCGATGGCCTATGACGAACGTTTTATCGGCGATCCGGAAACCGGCGTGATTTCCGGCGGCGCGGTTTCGGCGCTGATGGATACGACCAGCGGGGCGGCGGTGATGTGCCATCCGACCGGCACCATGGGCACGGCGACGCTGGATTTGCGCATCGACTATATGCGCCCTGCAACCCCGGGCCAGCGGATCACGGCACATGCCGAATGTTACCATGTCACCCGCACAGTGGCCTTTGTGCGCGCCACCGCCACGGACGAGGATACATCCCGCCCCGTGGCCACGGCCACCGGCACTTTTACCATCCAGCGCGAAGAGGGGGGCAAGAAATGAGCCGATCCCGTCCCGAACCCGTACAAGTGATCAAACAGCGGCGCGATGCGGCGCTGACCTCGCTGGTTGACGGTGTGCCCTATGCGAAATTTCTTGGGATCAGTTTTGATCGGCGCGGGGATGAATTGACCGCCGTTCTGCCGTTTGATGAAAAACTGATCGGCAACCAGATGTTGCCAGCGATCCACGGCGGGGTGACAGCCGCCTTTCTGGAAATCACGGCGGTGATCGGCCTAAGCTGGCAAATGCTGTGGAACGACATCGAAAGCGGAGACGCGGGCGGGGATATGACCCTGCCACGGATGCCCAAGACGATTGATTTCACCATCGACTACCTGCGCAGCGGTCTGCCGCGCGATGCCTATGCGCGGGCGCGGGTGAACCGCTCGGGGCGGCGCTATGCCTCGGTGCATGTCGAGGGGTGGCAGGACAACCGCCAGCGCCTGTTTGCACAGGCCACGGGGCATTTCCTGATGCCGCAGCGGGATGAGTGACAGCCAGACAGGCGCGCTGACCCATTCCCGCGTCCTGAAGATTGCCTTTCCGATTGTGCTGTCCAACGCCACGGTGCCCATTCTGGGCGCGGTGGATACCGGCGTGGTCGGGCAGTTGGGGCAGGCCGCCCCGATTGGCGCGGTGGGGATCGGCGCGATTATTCTGGGCGCGCTTTACTGGTTTTTCGGGTTCCTGCGGATGGGCACTTCGGGCATGGCGGCGCAGGCATTGGGGGCGGGTGACCGGCCCGAAGCGGCTGCCCTGCTGATGCGGGCATTGCTGATCGGCTTTGCGGCCGGCGTTGGCCTTATCCTGTTGCAAATCCCGCTGATGTGGGCGGCGTTTCAGGTGTCGCCCGCCTCGGGCGAAGTCGAGGCTTTGGCGCGTTCCTATATGCGTATCCGTATCTGGTCGGCACCGGCGGCGATATCGTTATATGGCATCAGCGGCTGGCTGATCGCGAATGAAAGGACCCGTTCGGTTCTGGTGCTGCAATTCTGGGTGAACGGCTTGAACATCGGGTTGGATCTGTGGTTCGTGCTGGGCCTTGACTGGGGGGTGCAGGGCGTGGCCATCGCAACCTTTCTGGCAGAATGGAGCGGGCTGGTGTTGGGCCTTTGGCTGTGCCGCAGTGCTTTTGCCGGATCGGCATGGCGGGACAAGGCGCGGATTTTCAACCGTGACAGGCTGAAACAGATGGCGGTGGTGAATACCGACATTATGCTGCGTTCCGTGCTGTTGCAGGTGATTTTCATCTCGTTTCTGTTCTTTGGCGCAGATTTTGGCGATGTGCCACTGGCGGCCAATCAGGTGTTGTTGCAGTTCCTGTTCATCACCGCCTATGCGTTGGACGGCTTTGCGATATCTGCTGAAACGCTGGTGGGGCAAGCGTTGGGGGCCGGGAATTATACAGCATTGCGTCGCAGCGCATCCCTGACCAGTTTCTGGGGGCTGGTGACGGTCACTGTGCTGTCACTGGCATTTTGGGTATTCGGGGGGGACATCATAGATTTGATGACAACCGCGCCGGATGTAAGGGCCGAGGCCCGCGTGTATCTGGTCTATATGATTGTAGCACCCGTTCTGGGCGTTGCATCGTGGATGCTGGATGGCATTTTTATTGGCGCCACCCGCACTCGCGACATGCGCAATATGATGGCGCTGTCGTTTATCGTTTATGCGGTGTCGATCGCGGTGTTGGTGCCGATGTTCGGAAACCACGGGCTGTGGCTGTCCTTACTGATTTCCTTTGTCGCCCGCGGGGTGACGCTTGCATTGAAATATCCGGGGCTGGAGGCACAGGCAGGGAAATAGATTCTATGCCTGCGGCGCAGGTATTTAGGGCAAGAAGAAGGGGCTAGAGAATATCCAGAACGGATTCCGGTGGGCGGCCAAGGGTGGCTTTGCCGTCTTTGATCACCACGGGACGTTCAACCAGTTTGGGGTGTTCGGCCATAGCTTTGATCAATGTGTCCTCGTCGGCATCCTTCAGGCCCAGTTCCTTGAACAACGCTTCACCTTTGCGGATCAGTTTTTCGGCGGGGATGTTCAGCAGCGCCAGCACTTCGCGGATTTCTGATTCAGACGGGGCGTCGTCCAGATAGCGGCGGATGGCCGGAGTGATGCCGGCCTCTTCGATCAGGGCCAGCGTGGCGCGGGATTTGCTGCAACGGGGGTTGTGCCAGATGGTTGTCATAGCCAGTCCTTTCGTCCGGTTCCGACCGCGTCGGAGACTTTGTAGAATTTGTCACGCGCCAGCAGATCGTCAAGGCCGCGGGTGATTTCATCAACCAGCGACAGGCCCTGATAGACCATCGCCGAATAAAGCTGCACCGCCGAGGCGCCGGCGCGGATTTTCTGATAGGCCTGTTCAGCCGAGCCGATGCCGCCGACCCCGATCAGCGGGATTTTACCATCGGTCAGTTCCGATAGCTGCGCCAGAACGCGGGTGGATTTTTCAAACAAAGGTTCACCGGACAGGCCACCCGTTTCATCGCGGTGACGGCTGGTCAGCCCGTCGCGCGACAAGGTGGTGTTGGTGGCGATGATGGCATCAATGCCGGTCTTGCGGGCCACGTCGGCCACGTCGGCCAGTTCCTGCTCGGTCAGATCGGGCGCGATTTTCAGGAACACGGGGATCGGGCGGGGCAGGCCGTCGCGTACCTTCAGCACGCCGTTCAGCAGGGCGCTCAGGGCATCCTTGCCTTGCAGATCGCGCAGCCGTTCGGTGTTGGGGGACGACACATTCACCGTGGCAAAATCAATATCCCCGCCGCAGTATCCCAGCACCCTGGCAAAATCCGCAGCGCGGTCGTCACTGTCCTTGTTCGCGCCAAGGTTCAGACCGATCACCGCGTCACCGGTATATTGCACCAGTCGGCGCCCGATCGCCTGCATCCCGTCATTGTTGAAGCCGAAGCGGTTGATCACCGCCTTGTCTTCGCTCAGGCGGAACAGGCGCGGTTTGGGGTTGCCCGGTTGCGGGCGCGGGGTGGCAGCGCCGACCTCGATAAGTCCGAAACCGGCGCGGGACAGCGGCGCAAGGGCCACGGCGTTTTTGTCAAAACCGGCGGCAAGGCCGACAGGGTTGGGCAGTTTCAGCCCCGCGACAGTGGTGCGCAGGCGGGGCGAGGTATATACACCGGGCAGAGGTATCAACCCGCTGTTCAGCGCCTTGAGCGACAGGGCGTGCGCCTGTTCCGGATCCAGCCGGTGCAGGGCCGCAATACCAAGGCGCTCGATCAGCTTCATGTCATTTCTGCCGGAAAGATATGCGCCCCGTTCTCAAAGGGCAGCGGTTTGGCCCAGAGCACTTCGGCGCGTTTCAGAGGGCGGTAGAGATGCGGAAACAGATCGCCCCCGCGCGAGGGTTCCCATTTGATCGCATCGCCCATATCGTCGGCCTCGAAGGCGACCAGCATCAGACCGTCCACACCGGCAAAATATTTCGCCGCCGTTTCGCCGGCCTGTGCGGCAGTGGAAAAATGGATAAACCCGTCGGCCAGATCAATCGGCGCACCAAGGGTTTCGCCCTTTTCGTCAAGTTCGGCCCATTCGGACCCAAGGAAGATTTTATAAATTTGCATGGGGGTGACATGCCGTTTTGAAACGCAATCGTCAAGGCTTTGACTCTTGGGGGATACATCGCCACGATACGCGGTGATTCAATTCACTCAACAGGGGGATTCCCATGACGATGCGTTCCAAAACCACCTTTCGCGGCCTGACGGCGGCCATTCTGGGCGGCACAGCGATTGCTGCGGCCACGCTGGCACCGGCCTATGCCGAAGAGTCGATCAAGATCACCATTCTGGGCGTTGGCGATATTTACCAGTTCAACGGTGATGGCGATGCCGGTGGCTTTGCCCGCCTGAACGCCGTGGCCCGGGCCGAACGTGCTGCCAACCCGAACACGATCTATGTGTTTGACGGCGATATGCTGTCGCCGTCCATCCTGTCGGGGTTTGACAAGGGGCAGAACACGGTTGAGCTGACCAATCTGGTGCCTTTTGACATTGCCGTGCCGGGCAACCATGAATTCGACTTCGGTGTTGAAAATTTCATGGAAAAGATGGCCGCCTCGAATTACCCTTGGGCCGCGATCAACATCACCAATGGCGACGGATCACCTGTCGAGGGCCTTGGCGGTGTGATGTGGAAGGAAATCGAGGGGCTGAAAATTGCCCTGATTCCGGTGGCGCAGGACACCACCCCCGAGGTGACAAGCTCGGAAGATCTGAAATTCGCACCCACCGTTGAAAGCGGTGTTGCCGCCGCAAAGGCCGCGCGGGCCGAAGGGGCCGATCTGGTGATTGGCGTGGTGCAGACCGACATGACCAATGACCGCAAGCTAATCGCCAGCGGCGCGTTTGACGTAATCCTGTCGGGTGATGACCATTCCTACGGCACCTCCTATGACGGGCGCACGGCCTATGTGGAAACCTCGATTGACGCGCGGTTCCTGTCGCCGATTGATCTGACCGTGACAATCGGGGAATCCCGCGGCAAACGCAAAGTTAGCTGGACCCCGAACTTCCGTTTTATCGACACGGCGAATGTCGAGCCTGATCCTGAATCGCAGGCGCTGGTTGTTGCGTTTGAAAAACAGCTGGACGACAGCCTGAATGTGGAAATCGGCGCAACCAAGGGGATGCTGGATTCGCGCCGCAATGTGGTGCGTGGCGAAGAATCCGCGATGGGCAACCTGATTGCCGATGCCATTCGGGATGCAACCGGCGCCGATATTGCCATTGCCAATGGCGGCGGCATCCGTGGCGACCGCACCTATGACGCGGGCACGGTTCTGACGCGGCGCGATATTCTGACAGAACTGCCCTTTGGCAACGTCACCGTTGTGACCGAACTGCCCGGCAGTCAGGTTCTGGCCGCGCTGGAAAACGGTGTCAGTCAGGTTGAAAAGGGGGCTGGCCGATTCCCGCAGGTTTCAGGCATGACGTTTGTCTATGATCCCAGCGCACCGGCCGGTTCGCGCATCGTTTCGGTAAAAGTCGGCGGCGAGGATCTGGATATGGACAAGACCTACAAACTGGCCACCAACGATTACATCCTTGGCGGTGGTGACGGTTACAGTGCGCTGGGCGGTGGCCGGATGCTGGTTGATGCGGCAAACGGCAATTTGATGGCCAATGACGTGATCGACTATGTGCTGAAGAACGGTGGCGTGACCGCCTCGGTCGAAGGCCGGATCAAAACCGTCGGCAACTAGGCCGGACTGAATAGCAAGCGAAACACCCCGCACTGCAAGCTGCGGGGTGTTTTGCATTTTGCACATGCCTGTTAGAGTATCCCCATGTGTGGACGATTTTCCCTGACCCTGCCGGTGGACGCGATGGCGCAGATGTTTGCGGCCCTGCCTGCGAACAATCTGCCCGTGACCCCGAACTACAACATTTGCCCGACGAACAACATTTCTGCCGTGGTCCGCGGTGAAGGGCGACGGCTGGTCTCGATGCGCTGGGGGTTTGTGCCGCAGTGGTATAAAACGCTCACCGATGGCCCGCTGCTGATCAACGCGCGGGGGGAAACGCTGGCCGAAAAACCCGCCTTTCGCGATGCCTGTCGCAGCCGCCGCTGCCTGATCCCCGCCACCGGCTTTTATGAATGGAGCAAAGGCGAGGGCGGGGCGCGTCTGCCGTGGTATATCTACCGTGATGATGGTACGCCGGTGGTGTTTGCCGGTATCTGGCAGCGCCGGGACAAGGGGGATGCCCTGCTGGACAGTTGCGCGATTGTCACCACGGATGCGAATAGTGAAATGGCGACGGTGCATCACCGGATGCCGGTGATCCTGTCGCCGGATCAATGGGGGCTGTGGCTGGGCGAGGAAGGCAAGGGGGCCGCGAGATTGATGCAGCCCGCCCCGGACGGGGTGTTGCGCAAGCATCGGGTCGGGGTTGCGGTGAATTCGAACAAGGCACAAGGGCCGGAGTTGATCGAGCCGCTAGAACCGTAACGACAAGCAGGACATGCCGCCGTCCAGTTTGGCACATTCCGTATTGTCGATTTCCCGCACCTCGTAACCGGCATTACGCAGGCGTTTGGCGGTGTCGGGAAAACCGGCGGCCATGATCACGAATTGGTTAAAGCGGATGGCATTGGCTGCGGCTTCTTCCCCGTCTGCCGTGTGGATGACTTTATAGCCGTCAAAGCACCCCGATGCGGCAAGGCGCGGGGTGGACAGGATGGTTTTGCCATCCAGCAGGGAACAATCGGTTTTGAAGTGCAGCACACCACGGGGAACGGTGATGCTGCGCACCCTATAGCCCCAGTCCTGCACCAGTTGGGCCAGTTCATCCACACCGGCCTGATTGGTGCGATCCGACAGGCCGACCAGAATTTCCTTTGGCGTGACCAGAATATCCCCGCCCTCGATGGTACCCGGGCCTTTGATCTTGCGAACCTCGCTATAGTGACGGCGCAAGGTCGGGGCCATTTCGGCCACTTCGCCCGCACGGCTTGCCGCGCCCGAGCGCATCAGGACTGCGCCTTGGGGCAGGCACAGGGCGGTGTCCTCGACGAAAACACTGTCGGGATAGGCGGGCAGGGGCGGCAGTTCTACTGCATCGGCACCGGTTTCACGCAGGGTGGCGACATAGGCGTTATGGGCGGCCTGCATTCGCACAAGATCGGGCGCGCCGGTATCAATGGCGCGCAGCCCCTCGGTAATGCTGGCGGCGGGTTTGCGGGTGACGGCGTGGCGGAATTCGTAGGTCTGGTTCATACCGCGTATTCAAACGCTATTTACGGCCAAAGGAAAACAGTTTTCTGGTCCATTTTTCCTTGGGGGCGCGGGGGACGTATTTGTCCAGCTCGGCCTCGAGGTCGGTGCCTTTGATCAGTTCCTCGCCTGCCTCGACCCGTTCGGCCAGAAAGGTGGCGATCGGGATGATGGCGTCCTTGTATTCGGGTTTGGCGAATATTTTCAGCGCGATGTCTTCCAGTTCAAACATCACCGCTTCGGCGTCCTCTTCCCCCTTCAGCCCCGCAATCAGGCGCGATAATTCGTCCACGCGGGCGATATCACCGATGCCGCAGGTGTTGCAGGAACAGGCGGTTTCTTCGGCGATCTGGCCGCCGAACAATTCGATCACGCGGATTTCCAGCGCTTCGATGAAGGATACCCAGTCGTTGTTGCTGAACGTCTTGTCGCTGCTTAAAACCGGCGGGCGGGGCAACATGCGGACCGACAGGATATGCAGGTTCAACGCGCGGGCGGTCAGGGCGTGGCCGGCCTCGTAAACGGCCAGACGAAAGGCCAGATCGGCGCATTTGCCTTCGGGGGACTGGCGGGATGCTTCGGTATACATTTGCTTGGTCCTATGTGGTCTTTTTGGCCTTGGCCGGATCATCCTTGGCAATCGCGGTTTTGCCCGATGGATCGGCGTAGCGGTCGTTCAGGTTCTGGATGTGGGTGGCCACGGTTTCGCGCACGGTGCGTAGATGCTTGCCAGCGCGTTTGCTCCAACCTGCGGGCTCGACGCGGAAAATCGACTGGAAGGCACCGGCGCTTTTCAGGAATGCATTTTTCAGGTTCAACTCAACCTGCCCGTAGGATTCCGATAGCGGTTTGGCGATGCGTTTGGCCACAAATCCGCGCATCCAGAAATGAAAGGCAAAGGCAAGGATCGCCAGGGCCACCACGCCGACAGTTGCGTCGATCCAGTTGGCCTTGATCCAGGCAAAGGTGAACATTTCCAATGAGGGCACCCACTTGAAATAAACCGCCGCCCCGATGGCCGCCGCCACCAGCGCGCCCAATGCAATGCCGTCGCCAATCAGCACACCACGGCGCCATTTTGCCTTTGCGGTGCGCAGTTTGGGCAGCACGTCGTGCTCTAGTTCATTGGCCACGGTTTCCAGCACCGAAACGATGCGGTAATTGCGTTGCAATTCAACTTCGTCCATGCGCTCTTTGATCTTGGCCAGATCGGTGTCGCGTTTGGCGCGGAAGCGTTCGCGCAGGGCCTTGTCTTCGATCGGGCTGGCGGCTTTTTCGTTATAGATGGTGTAAAACTGCCCCGCCGTCAGACCGGCCTGCGCAATCGCGCGTTGCCATGCGCCCACCACTTCTTCGGGGTTGTCGTCCTTGGCTGCCGTGTCGATCTGGTTCAGAACATACAGGAATTTCGAGGCATCCGTGCGCGTCACCGTGCGGGCGACCAGATGTTCCAGCGTGTCCTGCATTGCGCCCGGTTCGGGGTGGCGGGCGTCAAAGAAAACCAGCACCAGATCGGACAGATCAAGGATGTGATCGGTGATGCGCAGGGTCGATGTGCGCTGATCATCGGCGTCAAATCCGGGGCTGTCGATGATGATCTTGCCACGGATCGCTTCCTTGTCGGTGGTGCGCAGTTGCAGATAGCTTTCAATGTGTTTGCCTTCGCCTTGCGCCACTTTTTCGATCTCGTGACTGATGCGGTAGAAAGGAAAGCGCGGATCGGCATCAAGGGCGGAACCGGGCAGGGTCTGGTTGCCGCCACCTTCGGCCGAGCGGTGACAGATCACGGTGAATTTGTCATCCACCGCCTGATTGCCGGTGCTTTGTAATTCATCCCCGACGTAAGCGTTGATAAATGTCGATTTTCCCGAGGAAAACGTGCCCAGCACCGAAATCAGCGGCCACCATGAAATCCGCGAGGCCAGCGATGTTTCCCGATCCAGCAGGCCGGTTTTGTAAAGCAGCTTGTCGAATTTGTAATAGGTCGGCAGCACCTCGAGTAGCGCGGGGTTTTCGGCCTTCAAATGGCTTTCCAGACGGGCGAGGCGGGATTTCAGAAAGGTGCTCATGTCACTATGTTCCGGTTGTCGGCGTTACTGGGAAAGGCGCTGGCGCAGATCGGCGGCTTTGGCGGGCGCGATGGCCTGCAATACGCCGATCAATAGCATCACCTGTTGGGTGTTGCCATCCTTGATCAGTTGCACGCCGGCCTGATGGTACATTTCCGCCGCTTCGGAGTTGCGGCGCTGGGCGTAGTACAGGTTGCCCAGCTCGCCCTTGATATCGGCGTTGTCGGGGAAATCGTTGATCAACCCTTTGTAGCGGGCCTCGGCACCGGCCATGTCGCGGCTCCAATAGGTTTGACGCGCCTCTTTCAGGCGGCTTTCCAGATTGATGGCGGGTTTGGCTGCGGGCGCGGGGGCGGCAGGCTGTGCCGTGGGCGTAACGATCTGCGCGGTTTCGGCTGTAGGGTATTTGGGCGGCTGCTGGGTCGCGGGCGCTTCGGCCACGGGTTGTACGATGGCCTGCGCATCGGGGCGGGCCACGGGTTTTGGCGCCTCGGAAATGGCTTTGGCCACGGGGGTGCCTGTGGCGGTTTCGGTTTGCACGACGGGGGTGTCATCATCCCCGCCAAACCCCAGCAATGGCATCACTGTGTTGCGGTTGAAAAACAGCACGGCGGCCAGAATGACGACGATGTAGATGGCAACAAGTCGCAGGAAAGGCATGATCATCGTTTCTATTCCTTATTCATTGTGGATGGCCGCGGCCAGCGCGTCCAGTTCTGCGGCCGCCTTGCCGTTGGGTTCCAGTTCAAACACCGCCAGCCCTTCGGAGAACGAACGCCGGAACGCCAGCCGCTGCACCATTTTGGCGTCCAGCGGTTTGATCCCCTCCAGCATGTCCAGCACCTCCATCGTTTCGGCGTTTTCACGCGAACGCGGGTGCGGATCGGCGCGGTTGATAAAGGCCAGAACGGGGGGCAGTTTGCCTTTGGGGCGGGCCTTGGCGATGATGTCCAGAAATTGCTGCGTGGCCCAGATGTCGGCCTGCGAGGGGGTCACCGGAATGACAATCCGGTCGCTGATTTTGATCGCGGCCTTCAGCGCATCCATGTCTGACAGGCCCACGTCAATCAGCCATTCCCCCTTGGCCTTGGCGCGGGTGGGCAGTTTGTGCACCACCTTTAGCGCGGGTTCGATCCCGTCCTCGGCGCGGATGGCGGCCACATCGGTGACAGTGCGTTGCGGGTCCAGATCGCAGACGGTGACGTCATGGCCCTGCTCCAGCCGCCAGACCGCCATGTTGAACACAACGGTGCTTTTGCCGGTGCCGCCCTTGAAGTTGGCGTAAAGTGTCAGCATGGCATGCCTTTCCTGATCAGTTGCCCGTGGGCGTATCTTGGCGTGTCCACCCCTGCGGCACCATAAAGGCGGCGGGGTCAACAGGGCCGGTTTCAATATTTTCCAGACGGCGGATTTCGCCACCGGGCATGTCCTCGCGCACCACAACGCGCAATTCGGGGTCGAACCACCAACTGCCGGTATTGGCGGGCTGGTCGGGGGCGGTGACCTGAATGGTCCAGTGTTCGGTTTTGCGCCCGTCCACGTCTTCCATCGCTTTGAAGGCCATCGCCATCACGCGGCCATCGGGGAATTCCTGTCGCAAGGCGCGGCGGCGGGTGGAATCCCACAGAATTACAAGTGACGGATCATCGGGCCTTGCCGCCAGTTCCCAGCGCTCAACGGAAATGCCGCTGACGGTATCCTTGCCGGTGCGCTCGCAACGGGCCAGTGGCGGCTGGTCGGGGCAGGGGCTGGTATAGCCTTCAGTCGCGGTGGCGGGCACAGCGGGGCCGCGAATTTCGATGTAGGTTTTGGCGATCGGGTCCAGCACAAACATGAGGCCATCGGCAGGGCGCAGGATCTGGATGACGGGCTTGCCGTTTTGTTGAAACTCCAGCCGCAGGTTCTGGCCTGATTTAACGATCTTGCCGGTTGTTTCTGGTTGGTTGGGCAGGGCGTGAATGGCGGTTGCGGAATAGGATTTCGGGGCGCTGGCGGTCGGGGCCTGAACACTCTGGGCAAAGAGCGCAGTGGCGCTTGCCAACAGGGCGAACACGGTGAAAGCCGTGCATATGATGCTGTGCTTTGACATGTCGTCCCCCCTTTGATGCCGCATGAAAAATCGGTTTTGTCGTCCGCCCCGCGAATTTGCGGGGCGGACGGGTTTTCAGACAGGGATCACCCTAGTTGCTGGCGCCTTCGGCAGCGTCTGCTGTGGGTGTCTGCATTTCGGCAGCTTCGCCACCTTCTGCAGGTGCTGCTGGTGGTTGGCCAGCCGGAGCAGGTGCGCCGTAAGGGCCTTGCGGGCCGGGATATGGACCCCATGCAGGATTCCAGGCGTTGTTGCCGTAGCCATTGTTGCCATAGCCATTGCCGTACCCGCTGCCATAACCCTGACCTTCGCCACGGCCCTGACCTTCGCCTTGGCCTTCGCCTTTTACGTCGCCGCTAAAGCCGAAGTTGAACGCGCCATTGCCATTGCCACGACCGTTGTTGTTGCTGCTGAACGGGCCCCAGTTGTTGCCCCAACCGTTGTTATAACCGTTGTTGCCACCCCAAGGTGTCCAGTTGTTGCCGCCCCAACCGTTGTTGTTGCCCCAAGGGCCCCAGTTGTTGTTGCCGCCACCCCATGGGGACCAGTTATTGCCACCCCAGCCGTTGTTGTTGTAATAGCCGGGGGGCGGTCCGTAGTAACCGGCGGGCGGGCCGTAATAGCCACCCTGGCCAGGGGCCGGACCCCAGTTCTGGGCGCTGGCGCCTACGGCCATCAGGCTGCCCAGTCCGGCAGCAAGAGCGATTTTGAATACTGTTTTACGCATTGTGTATCTCCTTGTTATTGTTCCGTTTATTTCTTGAACGTGGCATTGGAACTTGTGCCGCCATCCGTCATTTTTTTATTGTTATTGCTCGTCGTTATTTTCGATTTGCTCACCAGAACCCGAACGGGGAATAATTGTTACCGGATGGTCCACCCCAGAAACTGTTGCCGAGTGGTGGCGGGGGGTAGCCGCCTGCACCGCCGCCATATGGCGGGGCGCCCATCGGATAGGCGGGTGCATATCCGACAGGTGGCGGGCCGTAATATGCCGGTGGGCTGGCATATGGGGTGAGTGGGGCGCCCTGATATCCATAGGGCGCAATGTAGGGCGCGCTTTGCGGCGGGGCCGATAGCTGGCGGTCCAGATCAGGCGGGGCAAAGCGGCTGGGACCATCTGGTGCGGCCTGTGTTGCGGGCAGCGTAGCCGGCGCTTCTTCATAGTATTTCGGTTGCGGTTTGGGCGCGGGGGCCGGTGTAGGGGCCAGTGCGGGCGCTGTTTGCTGCGGATAGGGGTTCCACGGGTTGGCCAATGTGGTGGCGGGCACAAGGCACAAGGCTGCGACCACGGCGATGGTGGCAGTCTGAAACCTGATATGTGCCCGAAAGTGTGTCATTGGTATTCTCTATTGTCGTTGCGGTTGTGGTGGTCTGCCGTAACCGGGTTGGTAGCCATAGCCGTAAGGGTTGGCGTTGCCCCAGGGCATGAACCCTTGTGGTCCCCAAGGCTGCCCTGCATAGCCATAGTTCTGGCGCGGATAGGGTTGTGCGGGTTGACCGTAATTCGGGGCAGGGCGCTGTTGGCGGGGTTGCTGGCCATTCTGTCCGGTGGCGTACCCCGGAAAATACCCCGGTGTCGGCACCGCGCCATACCCTTGCGGCGCAGCTGTCCCTTGAGGCGGTTGCGACCAGTTCCAGCCGGAGATGAATGGCTGTCGGGGGGCAGGGGCCTGTGTGGTTTGCTGCTGCGCACCATTTGGCCGTTGCACCTGCATCCAGTAGGGCATCGGTTGGCTATAGGGTTGTTGTTGGGGCCGCATGGCAGGGGCTGGCGCCTGCGGGCGGATGATAATCTGGTAGGGGCCGGGAATGGGCGCAGGCGCCATCGGGGATTGGGCCACAAGCGGGGATGCCGCTATGATCAGGCCGAACGCTGTTAGTGCCGATTTACGCATAAGTCGCCTCCTATTCCTGATTATCGTTGTTGGGGTTTTTCAGCCGAATACCGCGCCGCCCCGAGGGTTTTGCCTTGCGACGGGTGGCTGGTTTGGCTGCGGGTTTGCTGGCTGCGGGTTTCACTGCTTTAGGTTTTGTTGCTGGCTTACGGGCCGGTTTTGCCGATTTTGGTTTGGCTGCCGGTTTCGCAGCAGTTTTGGGTTTGCGCGCCGCTGCCGGTTTGCTTGTCGGCTTGGCTGTTTTCGGCTTTGCCGCAGGTTTGTTCGCTTTAGGCTTGGCCGGTTTCGCGGCAGGCTTTGAGGCCACTTCCGGTTTCACTTCGGGCTTGGCCGTTTCCTGCACAGCTGTGCCAACCACTACCGCAGATGTCCGGGCGGGCTTTGCCACAGGTTTCTTGCGGCTTCCCATAACCATCCGGCCCAATCCGCGCGCCAATCCGAACAGTGCTGCGCCGACAGACAGAACCACATCGCCCAATCCGGCCAGCGCCGATTTGGCCGTGCCAATCACGCCCTTGCCTGATCCTTGCGAAACATGCAGCGGTTCCGGGGCCGGTTCGGCGGGGGGCATCGGGGCGCCATTGGCAGATTGCGCGTGCCCCAGTTCCTGCATTGCGCCGGCGTATTTCACGCACCCCAGCGGGATCACCACAAGCGTCAGCAAGGTTGATACCATCCCGCCCATCATCAGCGAAATTGCCATGCCCTCGAAAATTGGATCCGACAGGATTACGGACGAGCCGATCATCAGTGCCAGAGCGGTGATAATGATTGGCCGCGTGCGGGTGGCGCAGGCGTGGATCACCGCGTCTTTGACGGGCATACCGGAGGCCACCGCCTGACGCGAGAAATCCACCAACAGGATCGAGTTGCGCACAATAATCCCCGCCAGTGCAATAAAACCGATCATCGAGGTCGCGGTGAACGGTGCTCCGAACAGCCAATGGCCGGGCACGATGCCGATCAGGGTCAGCGGGATTGGCGCCATGATGATCGCGGGCAGGCGGAAGTTGCCGAATTCTCCGACCACAAGGATGTAGATCAGAACCAGCGCCACAGCAAAGGCGATGCCCATATCGCGGAAGGTCACATAGGTGACGGTCCATTCCCCCGTCCATTCCAGCGCCGATTGCAGGCTGGTGGTGGGTGGTCCGATATAATTGGTATCGACCCGCACACCATCGGGGGCGGTGTAATCATCCAGCAGCTTTTCCATTTCAAGGATACCGTAGATCGGCGCGCCCAGACGGCCGGCGACCTCGCCGGTGACATATTCCACCGCGCGCAGGTCCTTGTGATAAACCGGATCATCCACGCGGTATTGCTCGAACCGGCCCAGCGTGGTCAGCGGGATCATTGCTCCGCTGGCCGAGGGCACGGGCAATTGCCCCAGCCGCCCGAATTCGCCACGCAGGGCAAGCGGCATTTGCAGGTAGATAAAGCGCGGCTCCAGCGCGTGTTCATCTTTCACGTCGCCCAGACGATAGCCGCCCAGCGACATTTCCAACTGCCGATTGATAGTGTCGACCGACACGCCCAGCCGCGAGGCCTTTTCGCGGTCGATCACAAAGCGCCAGCTGTCAAACGGCATTTGCAGATAGCTGTCGGCGTCAACGATGTTTTCGGCCTGATCGAACAGCCGTTCCACATCGCGGGCCACCTGCCGGCGGGTGGCGTCATCGGGACCGTAAATTTCGGCCACCATGGTTTGCAGCACCGGCGGGCCGGGGGGCATTTCCACCACTTCGATCCGTGCGCCCAACTGGTCGGCCAGCGGTTTCAGCGCGGTGCGGGCGGCCACCGCCAGTTCGTGCGAGGTGCGGTCGCGGTCGCCCTTGGCGGTCAGTTGCACCTGGATGTCGGCCTGCCATGCGAAATCACGCAGATAGGTGTGGCGCACAAGGCCGTTGAAATTGAACGGGCTGGCGGTGCCGGTATAGCTTTGCAAGGCCACGACCTCGGGCATCTTCAGCAGTTCGTCGGACAGGCGGGTGACGACATTGGCGGTGACGGGCAGGGCGGTGCCCTCGGGCATGTTCACCACCACGTTGAATTCCGGCTTGTTGTCGTTGGGCAGCATTTTGACCGTGACGGTCTGGGTGTAGAACAGCGAAAGGCTGAGGAAAAACACCAGCCACATGCCCAGCCGGAACAGGCGGGCCTTGGCCGGGCTGTCCAGCAGCGGATACAGCATGTGTTCAAAGAAATGGTGCAGGCGTTCGGACTGGCGATGTTCGCTTTCCTGCATTTTGGACAGTTTCTTCATCGAGGGTTTGATGCGTTGCGCCAGCCAGGGGGTAAAGATGAAAGCGGCGAACAGCGACAGCAGCATCGCGACAGACCCAAGTGCGGGGATCGGCCCCATATACGGCCCCATCATGCCGGTAACGAACCCCATCGGTAGCAGCGCGGCAATCACGGTAAAGGTGGCCAGAATGGTCGGATTGCCAACCTCGCGCACCGCGTCCACGTTGCAATCATCGGAACATTCGCCGTTCAGCAGCCATCGGCGATAGATGTTTTCCACCACCACAATCGCGTCATCGACCAGAATCCCGATGGAGAAGATCAGCGCAAACAGCGATACCCTGTCGATGGTATAGCCCAGCAACCATGCGCAGAAAACCGTCAGCAGAATGACCACGGGGATCACGATCAGCACCACGGTGGCGGCGCGTAGACCCAGTGCCAACCAGATCAGCAGCGTCACGGCACCCGTCACCACAAACAGTTTGAAGATCAGCTCGTTCACCTTTTCATTGGCGGTTTCGCCGTAATTGCGGGTGACTTCGACATGCACATTGTCCGGGATCAGGCTACCCTTCAGGCGGTCGACATAGGCCAGCACATCGTCGGCCACCGACACCCCGTTGGTGCCGCTTTTCTTGGCCACGGATATGGTGACAGCCGAGGCGCCAATCGGGGCACGGTCCGAAACCTCGTCCTGTCCTTCGTGCGCGCCGTAAGCGGGGCCGGTATAATAGGCCACGACGTTGTCGGCGTCATCGGTGCTTTCGGTCACCAGCGCCACGTCGCGGATGTAAATCACCTGCCCGTCCTGCGTGCCGATCATCAGGTTTTCAATGTCGCGTGCGTTTTTCAGAAATGCGCCGGTTTTCAGCGAAAAGGTGGTTTGCCCCATTTCGACCGCCCCGACCGAGCGTTCGGAGTTGGCCGAGGAAATGGTCTGGGCGATCTGGTCCAGCCCGATGCCGAAACCGGCCAGCCGTTCGGGGAAGATTTCAACCCGTATCGCATCGGACCGTCCACCAGTGATGAAACTTTGCGAGGTGGTTTCAATTTCCTTCAACCGTTGCAGCACATCCAGCCCGAGCGAACGCAGGCCGGCTTCGTCCAGCTCGTGCGACCACAGGGTAAGGGTGACGACCGGCACATCGTCCACCCCTTTGGGGCGGATCAGCGGTTGCGACACGCCGGGGGGGATGCGGTCAAGGTTTGACTGGATTTTATCGTTCAGTTTCACCAGTGACGGTCCTAATTCCTCGCCTACATCGAACTGCACCGTGACCATTGCCCCATCACTGTTTGAGACCGAGTAGACGTGATCCACCCCCTGAATTTCCGACATCAGCCGTTCCAGCGGGTCCGTGGCAAGCGAGGCGACCTGATTGGCCGACGCCCCGTGGTAGGAAAAGAAAATATCGACCATCGGCACGGAAATCTGCGGGTCTTCCTGACGCGGGGTCAGGATCAGGCCCATGATGCCCAGCGCAAGGCTGGCAAACAGCAGCAGCGGTGACAGCGGCGAATTGATGAACATTCCGGCAAGGCTGCCCGCCAACCCCAGCTTGGGTTTTTTCACGTCATCAGCACCGGACTCCGGTTGGATATTTTGATCCGTAGCTATGGTCTTACCCCTCCTTGTCGGGCGTCGTCATCTGGGTGGTGCCGATCTGTCGCCGGTTCCCGCCCTGTATTCGTTGTTGTGCCTGCTACTCTCCTGAAATCAGATTGGCGGGCGGGTTCAGGATCACCTGTTCACCGCCATTCAGACCCGACACCACCGAAATCCGGCCATCGGGCAAAGGGTATCCGACACGCACCAGCCGCAGCGACGGTTTGCCGTCCTCAAGCACGAAAACCGAAGGCAGGCTGCCGCGCCAGATCAGGGCCTCGTTCGGGATGGCCTGACCGTTGCGGGTGGGGACAGAGGCGTCGGGCACGGTGACCTCGACATACATGCCCGGGCCGCCGGGGGTGTCATAGGGCAGGTCGAACTTGACCCGCACGGTGTGGCGTTTGGGGTCGGCCACCGGAAATATCTGCGCCACTTTGGCGTCCACCGTCGCGCCGCCCACGTCCAGACGGGCAGGGACGATCATGCCCTCGGTCAGACCGGCGGCCAGCCGCACCGGAATTTCCGCATCTATGCGCAGGTAATCGGTAAAGGCGTAGGTGACCAGCGGTGTGCCGGGCTGGACGGTGTCACCCACCTCGACCATTTTGTTGATGATGATGCCGTCAAACGGGGCCACCGAACGGGTGTCGCGCACACGGGTGTCCAGTGCGTCCAGATTGGCCTGCGCCTGGGCCAATGCGCTTTGGGCCTGATTGATGCCAACGCCACGGGAATACAGATCGGCCTGTCGTTCGACGGTGGTGTTGGTGAAGCCCAGCGAATCCGAAAAGCCGCGGGTGAAGAACTGATCAAACGTTGACGGGATGCCCATGCCAGGGATGCCGGTCATCGAATTGGTGCGGGGCGCATATAATTCGCGCGAATATTGCATCTGTGCGTTCCGCAACGCAGCTTCGGCCTGTGCGATTTGCGCCATTGCGGCGCGGCGCTGGGCCTGAATGCTTTCGTCGCCGATTTGTAGCAACACCTCGCCCGCCTTGGCGCGGTGGCCTTCGGCACCGGCAAGAAAGGTCACGCGGCCCGGGCTTTGGGCGGTCAGGGTGACCTGTTTGAACGGGATAACGGTGCCGCCAACCGTGGCCTCGCCGCCGGTTGATGTGGTTGAAACGGGGACGGTCTGATAGTCGGTTTCTGATCGGGCAGGGGTCGGGGAGGTTAGAAATGCACCTGCACACAACACAGCCAAAACAAGCAAAGACGGTTTTACCCTGTTTGAAATTTGCATTGGCGCTCCCCGTTTTTATTGTCTTGGTCTTAAGGTGACTAATAATTCCAGTCGCAATCAGACTGATATGGAAAGATATATCGCAAAATACGCAATATATCAAAATATTCAGATGTGAATAGAGCGCAGCAAGGGTTTCTTGTCGCGGAAGAAAGCCCAGAGGGGTGCAATCGCAGCGCGAAAAAAACCATTGAATCCGCCTATTTTATTGACTGAAAATGCGGATAATCCAAGAGTGCCCCAAGAGTTGATACCCTTGACAGGTTAACTGTGGTTTCAATGAATCCGGGCTTTGGTTTTTTGAGAAATATATCGGGAAGGGCGAAATTGTCGCATTGAATTTTGCAGAAGTATCCGAAAGTGATTCGCGCCCTAAAACGGGAATGCATTGCCCCACATGTAGGACATCGGGTTGGACAATGCATAGGTTGCCTTGCCGATGTCATAGGTCATCCGGTTCATGTTGCCGGCCATATTCCCGACGGCACCTGACAGGCCAACCATTGTCTTGTTCATCGTACCGATGCTCTGGTTCATGGTTTCGACATTGGTTGTCATCGAACCGATGCTTTTGTTCATGTTGGCGATGTTGACGTTCATCGTGCCCATACTGGTGCTCATATCGTGCATATCCTTGGCCATACTGACCTGGGTGCCCACCATGGTTTTGATGCTTTCATTCAATTCCTGAATGATGTCGGTCATGGTGAAAACCCGCTGCGCCATCCCGTACATGACCCATGTGAACACGGCCATAACAACCACAATCAAAAAGGTGGTCAGTCCGATAAAGCGCCCGCTGTTAACACGTCTGTACATCAATAAGTTCCCGCTATGGGGGCGCGTGTGAATACGCCATGAAAGGATGCAAGGCAGGGCCACGTTCAGCGGCCTCTGGCCCGAGATATTCAAATACTCATATTATAAAATGCGAATATTGTTAAGTGGTTCTGTTTTTCCTGCTGGAAAATCGGGGCGATTTTGATTCGCACAGGGCAATACTGCGGGGATATCGTGCCACTCGCAGGGATGTGAATTCGGCTAAAATCAACCTATGCATATGAAAGAACCGGCAAATCGGGCGGTTAAGGTCGTATCCGGTCGAATAATTGTCGCCTCCCTGTTGCAAAGACGTGCTGCAACCGCTTTAGTCATCCCCTGAAGAGTGCAGGATAACCTGCCGGACAGAGATAATAGGGAGCCGCTTTGTGGCCATGACCGACCCGGGCGCAGCGTTCGTCGAATTCGACCGCGTGCAGAAAAGCTATGACGGTGAAACGCTTGTCGTCAAAGATTTGAACCTGCAGATCGCCAAGGGCGAATTTGTGACCATGCTGGGCCCGTCGGGGTCGGGCAAGACGACCTGTCTGATGATGCTGGCCGGTTTTGAAACCGCAACCCACGGTGAAATCAAGCTGGGCGGCGTTTCGATCAACGACATTCCGCCACACAAACGCGGCATTGGCATGGTGTTCCAGTCCTACGCCCTGTTCCCGCATATGACGGTGGGGGAAAACCTGTCGTTTCCGCTGGAAGTGCGCGGTATGGGCAAAAGCGAGCGCGAAGGGAAAGTTAAGCGTGCGCTGGACATGGTGCAGATGGGCGAATTCGCCGCGCGCCGTCCGGCACAGCTGTCCGGTGGACAACAGCAGCGTATCGCGCTTGCTCGTGCACTGGTATTCGAACCGCAGGTGGTTCTGATGGATGAGCCGCTGGGTGCTTTGGACAAACAGCTGCGCGAACATATGCAGTTCGAGATCAAGCACCTGCACGAAAGCCTTGGAATCACTGTGGTTTATGTGACCCACGACCAATCCGAAGCACTGACCATGTCGGACCGCGTTGCAGTGTTTGACGATGGCCGCATTCAGCAGCTTGCCGCACCGGCCGATTTGTATGAACGGCCTGAAAACAGCTTTGTGGCGCAGTTCATCGGCGAGAATAACAAACTGCCGGGTACGGTTGTGGCGCTGGATGGCGACAATTCCAAAACCGAAGGCAAGATCGCCACGGTGAAACTGGAAGACGGTGCGACCTGCGAGGCGCTGGCTGTCAAATGCGGCGGACCGGGGTCAAAAACGCTGGTGTCGATCCGGCCGGAGCGGGTCTCGGTTTCTTCTGAGCCCGGACCGAATTCGACAACCGCGCAGGTGTTGGAGCTGATCTATCTGGGCGATCACATCCGCTGCCGGCTGAACGTGCATGGCAACGACGAATTCGTGGTCAAGGTGCCCAACGCGGCGGGCCACAAGCATCTGGTTGTTGGCGAAACCACACAAATCACATGGGACGCCGAAGATGCGCGCGCCCTTGATCCGCAATAATTATCTGAACGACAGGGGCGATGAACGCCCCGCACATAACAAGAGCAGTTCTTGAAAACTAGGGAGAAAACTACATGAAAAAGATACTTATCCTGACAACAGCCCTGAGTGGCTTTGCCTTTGCGGCAACGGCCGCAGAAGTGACAGTCATGTCATGGGGTGGGGCTTATACCAAATCGCAAGTCGAAGCCTATCACAAACCTTTCACCGCCGAGACCGGCATCACTGTAAACTCGGTTGATGCCGACAATCCGGCAACACCAATCAAAGCACAGGTCGAAGCTGGCAATGTGACCATTGATGTCGCCGATGTGGAATTTTCGGACGCTATCCGTCTGTGTGACGAAGGTCTTCTGGAAGAGATCGACCCTGCCATCCTGCCTGCGGCCCCAGACGGAACACCGGCAACCGAAGATTTCATCGACGGTGCGATTCAGGATTGTGCGGTTGCAAACATCGTATGGTCCACTGTTTTCGCCTATAACAAGGACAACGTAGACGGCACGCCAACTTCGATTGCCGATTTCTTTGACACCACAAAGTTCCCTGGCAAGCGCGGCCTGCGAAAATCCGCAAAAGCAACGCTGGAAATGGCACTGATGGCTGATGGCGTTCCTTCAGACAAAGTGTACGAAGTATTGAACACACCCGAAGGTGTCGATCGTGCATTCGCTAAACTGGACACCATCAAAGGCGATATCGTCTGGTGGGAAGCCGGTGCGCAGCCACCCCAACTGTTGGCTGATGGCGAAGTTGTCATGTCGACCGCCTATAACGGCCGTATCTTCAACGCTGCCGTGGCCGAAAGCCAGCCGCTGGAAGTTGTCTGGGACGGTCAGATTCTTGACTTCGATTTGTTTGTTATCCCCAAAGGTGCGCCGAACAAAGACGAAGCGATGAAGTTCATTGCCTTTGCAACCGACACCAAGCGTCTGGCAGATCAGGCCAGCTACATTTCCTATGGTCCTGCCCGTAAATCTTCGGGTGCACTGGTTGGTCTGTATCAGGATGGCAAAACCGAAATGGCGCCTCACATGCCAACAGCCGAAGCCAACCTTGGCAACGCGCTGGTCAACAACTTTGAATTCTGGGTTGACCACGACGCCGAGCTGAACGAGCGTTTCAACGCTTGGCTGGCTAAATAAACACGACAATCGGGCGGCGCTATTATTGCGCCGCCCCTTTCCAATTCCTAAAGGCAAGGCGCAACGCGCAAATCCGGGTGACTTATGGCCGATGCGACGACAAATCCGACAAACACTGGTCTGACCACAGCGGACGGCAAACCGCTCAAGGCGGCCCTTGCCCATGCGCAGGCCCGTTCGCGGCGACGTGCGTTTTTGCTGGTGTTGCCGCTGCTGCTTTTTATCGTCATCACCTTTATTGCGCCGATCGGGCAGATGCTGAAACGCTCTGTCTATAACGACGGTTTTACGGTGCAGAAAAACCTGACCACCGGAGAGAAAACGCCGATCATGGTCAATCTGGCCAAATGGTTTGATGAAAACCCGGCCGGAACCGAACCGGATGAGGCCGCCTTTGCGGCTTTGGTCGAAGATCTGAAGCAATTGAAAGAAACACGGGCCGCAGGGCAGGCCGGCACACGGATCAATTACGAATTGTCCGGGTCGCGATCCCTGTTCACGCAAGGGGCCCGCAAGGCCAAGAAGCTGCAACCGCCCTACAAAGAGGCGCTGTTGGAGTTGAACCCGAAATGGGATGACCCGAAATTGTGGCAAGTTATGCGCAGCGCCTCAAGCAATTTCACAGGCACATTTTTTCTGGCGGCTACCGACCGAACACGCGATGCCGATGGCAATATCCAGCGGGTCGAGGAAAACCGCCAGATTTACCTGAAACTGTTCTGGCGCACATTGAAGCTGTCTGTGCTGATCACGGTTTTAACCCTGATTCTGGCCTACCCCATCGCGCATCTTCTGGCCACACTGCCGCTGCGCTATTCCAACCTGTTGATGATATTCGTGCTGTTGCCGTTCTGGACATCCCTGCTGGTGCGAACGACCAGCTGGATGATCCTGCTGCAAAGCCAGGGGGTGTTGAATGACGCGATGGTCGCAATGGGGCTGATCAGTGACGGGAACCGAATACAAATGATGTATAACCAGACCGGCACCGTGATTGCGATGACGCATATTCTGCTGCCGTTCATGGTATTGCCGCTTTATTCCGTGATGCGCCCGATCAACCCGTCCTATGTGCGCGCCGCGCGCAGCCTTGGCGCCACCAGTTGGACCGCCTTTCGCCGCATCTATTTCCCGCAAACCATTCCGGGCATTGCCGCTGGCGGGTTGCTGGTGTTCATTCTGGCGGTTGGCTATTACATCACGCCGGCCCTTGTGGGCGGGTCTGACGGCACGCTGATATCCAACCTGATCGCCTTTCACATGCAAAAATCGCTGAACTGGTCGATGGCGGCTGCGCTGGCGTCCCTGCTGCTGGGGGGCATCCTGATCCTGTACTGGCTGTATGACCGGCTGGTCGGCATTGATAATCTGAAGTTAGGGTAACGTTATGGCACTTCCCAGTTATGCATCCCCCGCTGAAAGGATCTGGCATTACACCTATCTGGTGATTTGTGTGCTGATCTTCCTGTTTCTGATCGCGCCGATCCTGATCGTGATCCCGCTGTCGTTCAATTCCGAGCCTTACTTTACCTTCACGGAAAAGATGCTATCGCTGGATCCGACCGGCTATTCAACCCGCTGGTATGACCTGTTGCTAACCTTCGGTATGAATGCGCCGGAAGCCACGCGTGACAGTTCATGGTGGGCGGATGCCTGGGAAAACGCGGCCTGGATACGGGCGACCAAAAACTCGCTGATCATCGGTTTCTTTGCCACTATTCTGGCAACGGCGCTGGGCACGCTGGCTGCTTTGGGCCTGTCGAAATCCGACATGCCGTGGCGCCGCCCGATCATGGCGATCCTGATTTCGCCTATGATCGTGCCGATTATCATCACCGCGACGGGTCTGTTTTTCTTCTATTCCTCGATCAAGATCAGCACCTGGGGCATTCCCTATCTGGGGATCATTCTGGCCCATGCCACGCTGGGCATTCCCTTTGTGATCATCACCGTTACCGCCACCCTCAGCGGGTTCGACCATTCGCTGACCCGTGCGGCGGCCAACCTTGGTGCCAACCCGCGCACCACGTTTTTCCGCGTGATCATGCCGCTGATCCTGCCCGGCGTGATTTCCGGCGCGCTGTTTGCCTTTGTCACATCCTTTGACGAAGTGGTTGTGGTGCTGTTCGTTGGCGCGCTGGACGAACAGACCATCCCGCGGCAGATGTGGAACGGTATCCGCGAACAGATCAGTCCGGCCATTCTTTCGGTGGCGACGATCCTTGTGATCATTTCGGTTCTGTTGCTGGCCACCGTTGAACTGCTGCGCCGGCGCGGTGAAAAACTGCGGGGGATTTCCCCGCAGTAGGTCAAGCGGGCTTTTGCCTGTAACAGATTGCCGCATGGCAACCTTATAGTGGTTCACTTATAAAATATTCACAAACGTGAATATGATGTATGATGAGGGTGATCCAATGTCGCAATATATGAAGAAAGCGGCCCATGCCTATTCTCCAATTTACTTTCTGGGGTCATTGGGGGCAGGGGGCCTGTCTGTAACCTTTTTCATGTACCTTCTGTTCTGGGTGCCACACAAAGGCCGCCCCGTTCCAGTGTTCGAGGACATTTTGGCTGCGTTCAATGCAGGGGATATCGCCGCCAAGGCAATGATCATTGCAGCGGCGGCAGGTATTGCCATCATGACCGTGATCAACATCAAATCCCTGCTGTGGAACTATGCGGCATTTGCCGAGTTCAAGAAAACCGAAGCCTATACCAATCTGGTGAATAGCAACGCTGAAACAACCACTCTGGCCATGCCGCTGGCGCTGGCGATGACCGTAAATGCCGGTTTTATTGTCGGGCTGGTGTTTGTGCCGAGCCTGTGGGGGATCATAGAATACCTGTTCCCGCTGGCGCTGGTGGCCTTTGTCATTATCGGCTGGATCACTTTCCGTGCTATTGGCCGGTTTCTGGGGCGTGTGTTGACCAAGGGTGGTGTTTTTGATGTGACGGCGCACAACTCGTTTTCACAGCTGTTGCCCGCCTTTGCACTGGCGATGGTTGCTGTGGGTTTGTCGGCTCCTGCCTCGATGAGCACTGCTCCTTTAACTGTGGGGTTAAGCCTGATCCTGTCCACTTTCGTTGGGTTGGCCGCTGTGATTTATGCGCTCTTTGCTGCATTCACTGCCTTCAATTCGATGCTGCACTATGGGACAGCCAAAGAATCCAGCCCGACCCTGATGATCGTTATCCCAATCATGACCGTTCTGGGTATAATGTTACTGCGTCAGGATCACGGCCTGCATATTCAATATGACGTGCACAAAACCGCAGGCGAAACCATGGTGATGCTGGCCCGTATGCTGACCATTCAGCTGATTTTCTTGGGGCTTGGTCTGGTGGTGCTCAAACGCGAGGGCTACTTCAAGGATTTCGTCTTTGGCAACAAACTATCCCCCGGTTCCTACGCGCTGGTTTGCCCCGGTGTGGCGCTGTCGGTGATGACCCAGTTCTTTATCAACAAGGGACTGGTTGGTGCTGGCTTGATTGACAAATTTTCGGCCACTTACTGGGCTTTGTCGGCCATTGCGGTGGCGTTTCAACTGGCGATGGTCTGGCTGGTATTCCGCCTGAACCGGCAGCATTTTGGCAAGCAAAACACAACAAACGCGGTTCCGGCCGAGTAGCGATAAGACAAAGGGCCTTGCGATCTGGCAAGGCCCTTTGAAGCATCCAAGGAAATGTGGAGGCCCAAGTATTAGCTGTGGTTCCAGTCGTCCGGATTATCCGAGTTGTTCGGGGATAGACCAATAACATCGCCTTCGGTATCACAGCCCAGCCCCAGCACCGTGCGGTTGGCATAGTTGAAATAGGCGGTCACCTGATTGATCTCGAGGATTTCGCCATCCTCGAACCCGACGCTGCGCAGTGCCTTGATGGCCTCTTCTGGTACCTTTGACGGGGTCAGGGTCAGCATCGCCGCATATCCCAGCGCCATCTTTTCGGCATCCGTCAGCGGGGCGACATCGACATCGCCATCCTCGATCGCCTCGCGTAATGTATCGGCGCGGGCATCATCCCCCAGCAGGCGTTTCATGCCGGCGAAATGGTGTTCAACACAGTAGTCACATTCGTTCAGCGCCGACACCCAGACACCGATCAGTTCCAGAAACCATTCGGGCAATGTGTTGCCCGTGTGGTGCAGCACATTCTTGTAGATCGCCATGTGCCCCTCCATCGTGTGCGGGCGCAGGGAATGGGACATCATGATGTTGTCCACATTGTCATCCGGCCCTTTGATACGATCATAGAGTTTCTTCAGCTTGCCGGTGGCGTCAATGTAAGGAACGGTTTTGATCCAGCTCATAATTCATCATCCTTTGGTCCTGTTGCGCGGGCAGGCTAGCCTATGGGCGCAGATTACCCAAGCAATCCCAGCCATAGCCAAGCGGTCAATATTGTCGCAGCCGTGGACAGCAACACCGCCGAGGCCGCCACCCGTCGCGCCACGCCATACATATTGGCAAAGATATAGGCGTTGATGCCCGGGGCCATGGCCGATGTGATAACCGCCGAACGAAAGGCATCTTGGGGCAGGGCCAGCGCGGTGCCCAGCGACCATGTGATCAGCGGATGCAGCCCCAGTGACACAGCGCTGATATACAGGATCACCCGCATATCGCCTTCGGGTTTGTAACGTGACAACACCCCGCCCATACCAAACAACGCGGCAGGCAGGGCGGTGCGTTTCAACAGATCCAGTGCATCGGTGGTGAATTCGGGCATCGGCAGGTGGGTCAGGTTAACGATAAACCCGGCCGCAATCGCCAGCACCAGCACGTTGCGAAACATTGCCCGTAGCACCGATTTTCCGGTTTGCAACACGCTGCTACCCCGATTGCGCACCACCTCCATTACGGTGATGCCCAACCCGTAACAAAACGGCGCATGAACCGAAATGATGGCAAAATTCGCCGCCAGCGCCTCCGGCCCGTAGGCGCGCTCGGTGATCGCCAGCCCCAACAGCAGCGAATTGGAAAACAGCCCGATAAAGCCGATAGCAACGCTGTCCTCCCACGGACGATGGAACAGAAACCGCGCGCCGAACAGGCCGGCAAGAAATCCGGCAAAGGCCCCTGCATAGAAACTGACCATCAGCCGCAGATCAAAGCTGGCCCCCAGATCAAGCGTGGAAATGGCGCGAAACAGCAGGGCGGGGATGGCAAAGCTCTGGGCGAACTTCATCAATCCGTCAATCGCCGCGTCACTCATCCAGCCACGCCAGACGGCGACATAGCCAAGGCCGACAACCAGAAAAACCGGCAGGATGACATCAAGAAGCGCTTGCATAAATATACCTTGCCGATTTGTCAGTCTGTGGGGGGGATAACCAGAAACATCTCGATTTTCGGCATGGTTATGTCGTTTTCGCATGAAATCCGTGCAATCCATGTTTCCTTTTGGTTTTCGCCGCCTGCCTCGAAAAGGCTGGTATAGCCGTCGCTGGTGCAGTCGGTTTCGGGGCTGAATTCCACATCCGCAAGCATATCGCCCCCTTCGGTGAAAAAGGGCGGCAGGACCTTGCGGGTTCGGTTCAGGCTGGTTTTGAACAGGTTGGCAATATCATCATTTTGCAGCCCGTGGGTTGTGCCGCCATTGTCAACGGTAACAGACAGGCCCGACGCATCCCAAATCTGGTCTATGCCCAGATCATCGGCCGTTCTGATCCTGTCCCCCAAAAGCGGTCGGGCCTTGCGCCAGAGCAGAATATCAAAAGGGTTTATCCGGTTGGGCAACGGCAGGGTTTCCAAACGCGACAGCTCCGCGGTTTCAACCACTTCCGGTCCCAGATCCTTGACCCGCAATACCGGCCAGATCTGGTCGTCATGGTTGGTTGCGCGGTTGCGGGCGATCAGGACAACATCCGTTTGGCGCATGGTATACAGCCCCATGTTGTCATCCAGTGTGCGCAGCACGAACATATGGGTGTTGTTCAGCCCCAGTAGGGTTTCGCGGACTTCAACCGTTTGTGGCGGGGTGGCATGGGCCAATCCGGCAAAGGACAGGTAAAGGGCGAACGTAAGGGTCGGGATACGCATGGGAACCTCGCATACAGGGCTGCCCCCATCACGCATGATTATTCGCCAATGGTCAACTGCATCCCGTCATGGGCAGGGGTGATGTTGTCGGGGGTTTTTGCATTGACTGTCGCGTAATCCAGATCAATATGCATGTTGGTTAACACGGCACGTTTGGGCGCGGCGCGTGCTATCCATTCCAGTGACCGTTTCAGATGCACATGGCTGGGGTGGGGTTTGTAGCGCAGGGCGTCCAGCACCCAGATGTCCAGCCCATCCAGCAATTTCCAAGTGGTTTCGGGAATGTCCGACACATCCGGCATATAGGCCAGCCCGCCAATGCGAAATCCCAAGGCGCCGATTTGACCGTGCCGGACGGGCAGGGGGGTCAGGGTGATGTCGCCACCCGCGCCGGAAATGGTAATATCCCCGTCAATCGTGTTCATGTCGCAAATTGGCGGATAGTTTGACCCTTCGGGCGTGATGAACGCATAGCGGAACCGTGCGTACAGATCGTTTTGCGTCGGCATGTCGGCCCAGACGGGCATCCGCTGTTTGGTGTTGAAAACGATCATGCGCAGATCGTCCAGCCCGTGCACATGATCGGCGTGGGCGTGGGTGTAAACCACCGCATCCACTCGGTCGATGCCTGTGGCCAGAAGCTGGCTGCGCATGTCTGGCGAGGTGTCGATCAGCACGCGGGTGGTGCCGTCGGGGCCGTCTTGTTCAACCAGCATCGAGCAGCGCGAGCGGCGGTTTTTCGGGTTTTCGGGGTCGCAATCGCCCCAGATGCCGCCAATCCGTGGCACCCCGCCGCTTGAGCCACAGCCAAGGATGGTTGCCCGCAGTTCAGCCATAGTCGGCCACCTTGGTGAACAGCCGTTCAAAGTTTGCCTGTGTTTGCGCGGCGAAATCGGCATAATCCATGCCGAATACCTCGGCCCCGACGCGGGCGGTCAGGGCGGTATAGGCGGGCTCGTTCCGTTTGCCGCGATGGGGCGGCGGGGCCAGATAGGGGGCGTCGGTTTCCACAAGGATGCGGTCCATCGGCGCGGCGGCGAAAATATCGCGCAATTCCTGTGATTTGGGAAAGGCCGAGATGCCGGACATCGACAGGTAGAACCCCAGATCCAGCGCCGCCTTGGCCAGTTCGGCAGAGGACGAAAAACAGTGCATGACGCAGGAATAGGCACCGGCCTTGTATTCCTCGGCCAGTATCCGCGCCATATCTCCGTCCGCCGCGCGGGCATGGATGATCAGCGGCAGGCCGGTTTGCCGCGCCGCTTCGATATGGATGCGCAGCGAGGTTTGCTGAATATCCTTGCTGTCGGCGGTGTAGTGGTAATCCAGTCCGGTTTCGCCGATGCCGACGAATTTCGGATGATCCGCCAGCGTGACCAGTTCCTCGACACTGACCAGCGGTTCGTCCGCAGCACTCATCGGGTGGGTGCCGGCGGCAAAGAACACCGGCGCGTAGGTTTCCGCAATGGCGCGGACCTGATCCAGTTGCCGCAGCTTGGTGCAGATCGTCACCATGCGCGTCACACCGGCGGCCACGGCACGTTCCACCACCTGCGGCAGTTCATCAGCGAAATCTGGGAAATCAAGGTGACAATGGCTGTCGGTGAT
Organism: Profundibacter amoris; assembly: GCF_003544895.1. Lineage (GTDB taxonomy): Bacteria > Pseudomonadota > Alphaproteobacteria > Rhodobacterales > Rhodobacteraceae > Profundibacter > Profundibacter amoris. The sequence goes on along the minus strand of NZ_CP032125.1, from coordinate 2,519,350 downwards.
TTGCGGAATATCTGTCATGCCTTGCCTTATCCGGCAGCGGTTTTGCCTGCCATTGCGTCGATCTTTAGCACCATATCAAGGATCAGCGCGGCGGGGTCAAGGTTCACCGCCTTGCCGTGACGCACCCGTGCGCCCAGATCCTGTTGCAACTCGGCCCATTGCCGCCCCGCATAGGCGGTCGGGGCAAGGCGCGTCATCAGTGCAGCTTCGCCATTTGCGGCCTCGATCATATGCGGGCCAGCGACACCGGTGCGGGCCAGCCGGGCAAGGAACAGGTCCATCAGGCCCAGCAACAGGTCGTATTGTGGCTCTTTGCCCTTGCCGACAATGCTTTCGGCCAGTCGCAGGGTGCGGGTGCGGTCCAGTTGCGGCCAGGTGCCGATCAGATTGACGATTTCCTGATAGGTTTCCAGCCCGCCCAGATTGGTCAGCCGGAACGCTTCACCGACCGAGCCACCGGCCAAAGCGGCCAGCGCCACCGGATTGCCGGCAGGTTCGGCACCGGCGCTGATCAGGGCCTCGGCCATATCCTCGGGTGACAGCGGCGCGCAACGCAATTCGCGGCACCGTGACCGGATGGTGGGCAGCAGGCGCGAGGGTTGGTGGCTGATCAAAAACAGGGTGGTGCGCTCGGGTGGCTCTTCCAGCAGTTTCAGCAGGGCGTTGGCAGCGTTGGGGTTCATTTCGTCCGCCGTGTCCACGATCACCACACGGCGGCCCCCGTCGGTGGCGGACAGGGCAAAGAAATTGCGCAGCTTGCGGGCCTCGTCCACGGTGATCACGGCTTTCAGCTTCTTGGCCTTTTCATCCCACGCGCGGCGCAGCAGAAACAGGCGCGGTTCCGACAATGCGGCCATGCGGTGGGCGACAGGGTGGTCGGGGGAAATATCAATGCTGGTCGGCTTGGTTTCACCGCCAAACATCGCCATGCCATCATCCGTGGGTTCGGCCAGCAGGAAGCGTGCCAGTTTCCACGCCAGCGTGGCCTTGCCCACCCCGCGCGGGCCGGTGACCAGCCATGCGTGATGCAACCGGCCGGAGTTATAGGCTTGCAGGAATGCCGCTTCGGCTTTGCCTTGGCCCAACAGTCGCGCGGTTTCACGCGGATGCGGCGCGCCTTCGATGCGGTCGGGTTCGGGCAGGCCCTCTTCTAGGCTCATGACAGGGCCTGTGTGGCAATTGCGGTGATTTCAGCGGCGATCACATCCATATCGCGGTTGCCGTCGATCACATGGCAACGGGTGGGAAAATCCTGTGCCAGCGCCAGAAAACCGGCGCGCAGTTTTTGTTGAAAGCCAAGGCCCAGATCCTCGAACCTGTCTTCGCCCGATTGCCGCGCCAAGCCGCGCGCCAGCGCCGTTTCAGGGTCCATGTCGATGATAAAGGTCAGGTCGGGTTCGCGGCCGATCATTAGGCTGTGCAACTGGTCCACCACGCCACGCAGATCGGCCCGTGCGGCGCCCTGATAGACGCGGGTGGAATCCGCGAAACGGTCGGAAACCACGGTTTTCCCCGCGGCCAATGCCGGCTCGATGGTCTTTTCCAGATGGTCGCGGCGGGCGGCGGTGAACAGCAGGATTTCGGTTTCCGCCGACCAGCGATCAGGGTCCCCTTCAACCAGCAAACGGCGGATTTCCTCGGCCCCTTCGCTGCCCCCCGGCTCGCGGGTCAACAGACAGTCGTGGCCCTCGGTTTTCAAATGATCGGCCAGCAGCCGCGCTTGCGAGGATTTGCCGGACCCGTCGATGCCCTCGAATGTGATGAACAACCCTTTTGCCATCACAACAGGTCCTGTGCTCTCCCGATGGCCTTGTTCAGCAGGATTTTCGAGGCCGTGCGCAGGCGGGGAAAAAAGCCCCCGCGCGGGATGTCGCGGTCGGCCACCAATGGCAGGCGGGCGTCGGGCAGACCTTTGCGTTTAATCACCAGCTCTGCCAGCTTTTGACCCTTTTCAATCGGCGCCTCGATCGGGCTTTGGTAAGATACATTGGCCTCGAGAGCGTCCTTGGACAGGGCCGGAACCAGCAGTAACAAATCCTTGGGGGCCACCAGCCCGACGCGGGTTTCATCCCCCATCCATACATCGGCCTGTGCGATCATCTTGCCTTCATTGGCGACCTTTTTCTCGACGAACTGGCGAAAGGCCCAGTTGACGATGCGCTGCGCCTCTTCGGCGCGGGCCTGTTCAGATGGTAGGCCGGTGATCACAAAGATGATCCGCCGATCCCCCTGCTTGGCCGAACCAACAAGACCGTAACCGGCTTCGACAGTGTGACCGGTTTTCAGGCCATCCGCGCCGATGTTCAGTTTCAGCAACGGGTTGCGGTTGTTTTTGTTTTGCGGGGCACGACCGTCAAACAGGAATTCGGTTTCGGCGAACAACGGATAAAAGGTGGGGAATTCGGTGATGATCCGGTTTGCCAGAATGGCCAGATCATGCACGCTCATCCGGTGGCCGGCCTGTGGCCAGCCGTTGGAATTGGTGAAATGCGAATTGGTCATGCCCAGTTCTTTGGCCCGCTCGGTCATCATGCGGGCAAAACCTGCCTCGGTGCCGTCGGGTGACAGGGCTTCGGCCAGAACGGCCGCTGCATCATTGCCGGACAGCACGATCACACCGCGCAGCAGATCCTCGACCCGCACGCGATCGGACGTGTTCAGGAACATGGTCGAGCCCTTGTAATCCATCGCAGCCTGCGACACAGGCAGTTTATCATCCAGCCGCAAACGCCCGTCCTGCAGGGCCTCGAACACCATATTCAGCGTCATCAGCTTTGACATTGATGCAGGCGGCAGCGGCAAGTCGGCCTGTTTGCTAAGCAACACGGTGTCGGTGGTATGGTCGATCACATAGGCAGCCGTTGCCCGCGTGTCGAACTGGGCCTGTGATGGCAGGGCCGCCATCAAAGTTACCAGAATGGCAATCAGGGGCAGGGCGCGCAAATTCATCAGTTGTTTCCGTTCGTTAGTTGCTTACGATATAGGCGTCTTTGAAGCCCATAGATTTGACTTTCCTCAGCATGGCCGTGCGCTCGGCGCGTCGTCCTGCCGGGCCAACCAGAACACGCCAGACAGTTTTGCCATTACTGGTCTGCTCATTTGCAGTGGCAAACAGTCCCACCTTGCGCATATCCTCGATCACCTTGTCAGCGTTTTCCTTGCTGCCGAATGTTCCCAGCTGGACATAGGGTTTTGCCAATTTGGACGGCGCAACCGCGGGTGCTGCCGCCGGTTTCGGGGTTGGTGGGGTTGGCCTTGCCACCGGCTTGCCTTCGGCTGCGTCAATGGCAGCCGCGGCCGAAGCAATCGGATCCAGAGGTTTTTCCTCTATGGCTTCCGGTGTATCCAGCGTTTCTTTGGTAGGGGCGGTTTCGGGTACGGGTTCCGGCGCGGGTTCGGGCGCCACTTCCTCGACCTTTTCACGTCGCAAGGCAACAATATCAAGTTTCACGGGCTGCCCGGCCAGCATTTTAAGTTCAGATGCAGCATCGGATGAAACCTGAATGCGCGGCCCCGGATTTTCCCGCTCGCGACGGAACAGGGCGCCGGTAATGGATTTTCCGTTTGCCTCGTTGCGTATGATAACGCGCAGCGGTTCTTTTACATCGGGATGCGCAACCCAGACCCCGCCCAAGGATGGCCGCCCATCCCATAGCCCGCTTTCGGTTTTGTGGAATAACTCTGGTGCTTCGACATCACGTTCGACGGATTTTCCCGGCCTTTGGCTGGCTACCGTTGTACCGTCTGCCTGTGCTTTGGGTTTGAAAGGATTGAATGTTTTGCCTTCTTCGCAGCCTGCCAATGTGATTGCCACACTTGCCAGAATAGTGAGCCGCCCGATTTTTCCCCATGTCACGCCAAATGTTCTTTTCATGCCTTGCCCTTTTTTTCTGCGCCCTCTACGTGGCGCTCAAATCCGATATTTCGGAAGCCCTACTCGATAATACGCGCGTTATTTGGCCGCGTTTTGCCTGCATATTAACGATACTGTTGTTTCAAGGGAAGGGCGCAGGTCGCCATAAGCGAATTTCCCCGCCATTTCAGTGCTTTCAGAATCACAAAAGCCACTTTATAGGTCGCGGCGTCGGAGGAGTGGCAGAGTGGTTGAATGCACCGGTCTTGAAAACCGACGTAGGTGAAAGTCTACCGTGGGTTCGAATCCCACCTCCTCCGCCACTTGCCTGCATTGAAACGCGGATATGCCCCGATGCGGGGGTGATTTTCTTTATGTTTCAAAGGGGTTTAGGTCTGGCGAGCGAACCTGCGAGAATGCCGGAACGCCTCGACACGCTCTCTAACCCCCGTTTCTCTCTTTCCGACCGAACCTCGGGCCGATTTGGTTCGGTCTACGAAAGGCCAATAAAACAAGGGTTTTTCGTGAATTTCGCGTCCGACCGGTTGCCGCGCCATCAAATCCTCTCACGCGATCAGAGAAAACAGAAATGGACGTGGTGGGGCGAAAACGTCTATATTACAGCATATTGTCGCGTCGGATGATTGCGATGAGGAACCATGACTTGTTGGCTTGGCGAAAGTCGGAAAAACAGCAGGATTTATTGGAATTTGAGCTATTGAACTGAACACAGGACTACGAAATTCATGCAGTTTATCAAGAACGGACCAGACATTCCTGAAGAACTGCTTGAGGCCCAGGAAGAAGGGCGGGTCGTATTCTTCTGCGGAGCAGGGATATCTTATCCGGCGGGCCTGCCTGGGTTCGGCGGTTTGGTTAATAAGATATACGATACCCTTGGCGTCTCGCCTACCGCCGTTGAAAAAACGGCCTTGGAAAACTTTCAGTATGACACGGCCATCGGGTTGCTTGAACGCAGTCATCCAGGAGGACGTCCAGCTGTCCGAAAAGCGTTGGCTGGTGCCTTGAAACCTGACTTCACAAGGCCGAAGACCACGCAAACTCATCAGGCGCTTTTAACGTTGAGCAAATGTCGTAGTGGGCAAACCCGACTGGTAACCACAAATTTTGACCGGATATTTGAGAAAGTCATCGTGGATGAAAAACTGAGTACGTCTACCTTTGCCGCACCTTTATTGCCCGTACCTAAAAACCGCTGGGATGGCCTCGTTTACCTCCACGGTTTGTTACCGGAGACCCCAGCGGATGATGATTTGAATCGGCTCATTATTTCCAGTGGGGATTTTGGGCTGGCCTACCTGACAGAGCGATGGGCCGCGCGTTTCGTCAGTGAGCTGTTCCGCGGATATACAGTTTGTTTCGTTGGTTACAGCATCAACGACCCGATATTGCGATACATGATGGATGCGCTCGCGGCCGACACTTTGATGGGAGAGGATTCGCCCAGAGCATTCGCTTTTGGGAATTATTACCCGGAATCGATGGCGGATGCCGTTGCACATGAGTGGGTTGCAAAAAATGTAGTTCCTATTTTGTATAAAGGAAAACGGTGTCACGATTATCTTCATGAGACATTGCATGCGTGGGCAGCGAATTACCGCGACGGGGTCAATGGGAAACAAGCTATTGTCAGCAAGTATTGCCAAATCGAGCCCGTCATAACGACAAAACAGGACGATTTTGTTGGCCGAATGCTTTGGGCCCTGAGTGACAAGACAGGACTGCCAGCAAAACATTTCGCGGATTTTGATCCTCTGCCCACATTTGATTGGGTTGAACCATTCACAGAAGACATTTTCAGGCACAAGGATCTTTCGCGCTTTGGGGTCCAAGCCAATAAGCAAGTGGATGTTGATCTATCTTTCAGCCTATTGCGCCGGCCATCTCCATACACCCGTGCGAATTTCATGGTACCGGTACAATTCGATAGCCGCAGTTGGAATGGCCTTGATGAAGCCATGAAGCACATGGCGCGATGGCTTGCTCGACACTTAGGAAATCCGGAGCTTTTCCTGTGGGTTATCGCTCGAGGCGGAAACCTTCACCCGCAGTTTGAATGGGAACTGAGACGGCAGCTGAAGGATGACCCGCCTTCGCCTTCGCTGCAGGTCTTGTGGGCATTGTTGCTTTCCGGACGCGTAAAATCCCTATCGAAGCACCATGACCTTTATTCGTGGGCGGGTCGACTGAAGGCACAAGGCCTCACTCCGACACTACGGTTCGAGATTCGCAATGCATTGGCTCCGGTTGCAAAAATCAGCCGACCCTATCGTTGGCCTGGCGCTAAAGGAACGCCTGAGGTAAGCGAAGCCAGCGTTTCCGACATTGCTCAATGGGAAATAGTTTTGGGAACGGATTATGCCCATTCCGCGTTGGATGCTGTGGGGAAAATAGACAAATGGGCTGATGCACTTCCAAATTTGTTGCCCGACGCGACAGCGTTGCTTCGAGATGCGCTGGACCTGATGCGAGAACTCGGTGGCGCGAGTGATCGGGAGGATTTGTCTTACATTCATCAGCCGTCGATTTCGGATCATGAGCAAAACAAAGACTTCAATGAATGGACCGCGTTGATCGTACTGACGCGTGATGCCTGGTTTGCTGCTGCGGATGCTGATCCCGAGATGGCAAAGATTGAGGTCAAGCGGTGGTTGGGAATTCGCTATCCCGTATTTCGCCGTCTGGCGTTCTTTGCTGCGGCACAAAGGCCGGATTTGATTGATGAAGGGCTGGCCCTTGGCTCGCTTTTGTCCGATGATCATTATTGGCTATGGACAAGCATGACACGGCGCGAAACCATTAGGTTGATTGCCTCGCTGTCAACGCGCATCTCGTCTGAGCAAAGCGATACTTTGCAGGCCGCCATTACTAATGGCCCCCCAACCCAGATGTTCCGTGAGGACTTGAACCCCGAGGATCTTCAACGCGCAAAAGACCGGATGCAATGGTTGCTCCTGGCAAAGTTCAGGGCATCTGGAGGCGTTCTGAATCGGGAAGCACAATCGGCATTTGATCGGCTTGAAGCCCAATACCCTGCTTGGCATATTGCCGAAGACGAACGTGATGAATTTTCCATTTGGACATCGGACGGCGAAGAGGATCGAATTGTTCGTCAGGCACCACACAATGCCGCCGAACTGGAAGCGTGGTTGGAAAAGTATCCGACGACAGATGATTTCCGCGAGTCCGATGATTGGCAGGAAATCTGCGCCAAAAAATTTCGGCTGGCAGCAGTTGCTTTGATCCGGCTGGCACGAAAAGGTGTTTGGCCTGTCGGCCGCTGGAGGCAAGCCCTTCAAGTCTGGTCAAACAATGAGTTTGCGGCGCGTTCATGGAAATGGTTTGGCCGCATTGTTTATGACATCCCAGAGCTGGAACTGAAGGAAATTACCCATCCAATCGCTTGGTGGCTGAAGGCCATTTCGAAAACAGTTTCTGGCGAGAGCGAACATTTTTTTGGTTTAGTTGGTAAAATACTCGATGCTTACCGCAACGATGCCGTCGAGATCGACGCGGAAATTATCAGTCATGCAATCAACCATCCAGTTGGTTTGGCAATCGAAGCGGTGATCAACTGGTGGTTTGCTCAAGGGCTTGAAGATGATCAGGGGCTGCACCTCGAGGTGAAGCCAATATTCGACGATATCTGTCGCGAGGATGCCCCAGGGTTGCGGTATGGCCCAATCATTTTGGCCGGCAGCTTGATCACGCTCTATCGGGTTGACAGTGAATGGACGAAGGAAAATCTTCTTCCCTATTTCGACTGGGAACAAGCGCCGGATATTGCCCCGGGAATGTGGATGAGCTTTCTGCATTCACCGCGCCTTTATTGGCCACTACTGGACGAGCTGAAAGAGGCATTTTTTGCAGTTCCGCAACATTTTGAAGAACTTGGCGACGTATACAGGAAACAGTATCTATCTTTCCTGACTTACGGTGCAATGGAGCCTGGGGGTTCGTTTGCGCGACAGGATTTCCGAAACGTAGTCAACGCGCTGCCAGTGGACGCGCTAGCTACTATAGCCGACACTCTGTTTCGCGCACTGCAGGGGGCGGGAGAACAGCGTGAGGATTACTTTGACAACCGGATCGCTCCGTTCTTCACGAACCTATGGCCGAAAACCCAGGAGGCCAAAACCCCCGCTGTCTCAAAGGCATTCTCTTTGCTGTGCGCTGTCGCAGGAGATGCTTTTCCAATTGCGTTGGAAATGCTCAAGGACTGGCTTCAACCCGTTGGGGATACCAACCTGGTCATCCATTTGATGCATAAAGCTGATTTCGTGGCAAGTTACCCAGAAGAGGCCCTCGACCTCCTATCTCGTATCATTGATGAAAATGACCAATGGTTGTCGGAAGATTTGAAAAAACTGATGCAATCGATTCAGGGTGCCGATCCAGGTTTTGGTCAAGATGAAAGGTTCCAAAGGCTAGTCGTTTTGCTGCAACAACGTGGCCATGAATGGCCTTGACCCAATGTTGCAATACCAGATTTGGGATGTGAGACCTCTTGGCAGGCGATACAAATCTTCTCGCTGTGTTCTATAGGTTATCAAACACCATTCCCTCCTGCTCCCCCCACGGTTTCGCTGCAATATCAATCAGATCGGAGATCTTCACAGCCGGGATTTCCTGCTTCACGACCAGCCGATCAACAACCATTGGTGCGAGATAGGCGATCCGGATCTGGCGGCTGACGAAGCGGTCGGACAGACCCTCGGCGGCCGCGAGATCGCTGATCGTGTTCGCCTCTCCGGTTTCCAGTTTCCGCCGCCATTCCCATGCGCGGGTCAGGGCGCGCAGGATGTGGGGATCCTGCTGGCGATCTTCGGCATCGAGCCGGTTCTCGGGCGGCAGGATCTGGGTGCGACCGTTGCGGCGGCGGTATTCCAGTGGCACGAAAATGCGGATGGTGTCTGGGGTGGTCATGCGCTTGCCTCCTGCCCAGTCATCAGTTCGCTGGCCAGCCCCTTCAACCCGTCGGCCCGCAGGTCGATCGATAACCCCTCGCCGGTGACGGTCACGCGTTGCACCAGAAGCTGAACGATACGGGCGCGCTCGGTGTGGAAAAGCTGGGTCCAGAGGTTGTCGAAATCCTGCAGGGCGGCGGCGACCTCGTTGGTATCGGTGCATTTACCCAGTTCTGTTGCCGTTCGGGCGGTAATTTCAGGCGAGCGCAACACGCGGCGCAACTCGCGCACCACGGCCCCTTCGACCATGCCGGCGGCGAGGCGCTGTGGCGCGGCCGAAGGCGCGGTGTGGCGGACCTTCAGGTAGTCGGTCGAGACGTAATAGCAGTATTCCTTGTGCTTTTTGCCGGTGTGATGCGGGGTCATGGCCGCACCGTTTTCATGGAAGATCAACCCGCGCAGGTAGGCGGGGTTCTTCGGTCGCCGTCCGCGCCGGTGCTTGCGGCCATTGGCTTTGAGCCGTTCCTGCACACGGTCCCATGTGGCCTGATCGACGATGGCTTCATGCTCGCCCTGAAAGCTCTTGCCCTTGTGGCGCGCCATACCCGCATAGACCGGATTTTGTAGCATGCGGATGACAAATTGTGAATTCGGTGGATTACCTGCCTTGGTGGTCACGCCCTTAGCCTGCAATTCCCGCGCCAGCAAGGTGCTGGAGCCGAGATCAATATAGCGCTCGAATGCTGCCTTCACGATCGCGGCCTCGGTGTTATGGGGCACAAGCTTGCGGTCCTGAAGCACATAGCCGAACGGCACGCTGCCGCCCATCCACATGCCCTTCCGGCGTGAGGCGGCGATCTTGTCACGGATGCGCTCACCGGTGACCTCGCGCTCGAACTGGGCGAAGCTCAGCAGGATGTTCAGCGTCAGCCGCCCCATGGAGGTGGTGGTGTTGAACGATTGCGTGACCGAAACGAAAGTCACCTGATTGCGGTCGAAAATCTCCACCAGCCTGGCGAAATCCATCAGCGAGCGGCTGAGGCGGTCGATCTTGTAGACCACGATCACATCGACCAACCCGTTTTCGATATCTGCCAGCATCTGGCGCAACGCGGGGCGTTCCAGCGTGCCGCCGGAGAACCCGCCGTCATCGTAATGCTCGCGCACCGCGACCCAGCCCTCGGATCGCTGGCTGGTGATATAAGCCTCGCAAGCCTCGCGCTGGGCATCCAGCGTGTTGAACTCCTGCTCCAACCCGTCCTCGGTGGATTTGCGGGTGTAAATGGCGCAGCGCAGTTTGCGGGTGGCTTGCAATGTTCCGTCCATCAGGCCCCGCCTTTCCGCGCACGACCAAGGCCGAAAAACGCGAACCCGTTCCAATGTTTGCCGGTGATGGTGTTGGCCACCTTGGAGAGCGATTTGTAACGCTGGCCGTCATAATCGAAGCCGTCGGGCTGGACCGTGACCACATGGGTGACGCCCTGCCATTCGCGGATCAGGCGGGTGCCGGGGATGGGTTTGCGATCGTCGAGCATCTTGGGCGTGCCGCCCAGCCGCTTGCCGTGCATCTCGGCCGACAGCGCCTTGAGCATCTGGCGGCTTTTTCTCGACAGCCCGCCATGGGTCAGTTCCTGAATGCGGTAGGCGATACGTATTTCCAGATAGGACCGGCTGTTATTGGGCGCGCCGGTGGCAAAAAGCCGTTCCCATTCTTCCTTCAGCTCGTTCACGCTCATGGTTTTCAGACCCGCGAGGCGGGAGAGAACAGTTTGGTCGGTGGTGGGTTTTTCACCCGGCTTGGGCGGGGATGAAGGGGTAGATATCATTCGCCACCCCCGATCCGGATCTTGGTACGCCGCCCTCGGCGGCTCCTGCTGACTACCTCGACATAGCGGAGCAAATCTGCTGCCGAGGCATCCGATTCCGGCTCGGCACCACGCATCCGCCGGATCCCCGCCGCCAGGATACGGCCCAGATCGGCAAGCCGCTCCTCCGTATCCATTCTGTCCACCGGAAAAGGGTCCGGCCCCACGACTTGTTCTTCCATAACGACCTTCAGAGAGTGAGTTGGTTTGGTCGTATGAAAGGGATGTGTGAGAGTATATCAAGTAATATCAACGGGTTGGCGTAACTGTGCGTGGCGGGGCGAAAACATTAGAAAGCTGATCAAAGGCTGGATGACCCTTCCTTCGATCTATCCCCAGATTTGATTCGCCCAAGTATCCGGTCAGTGACGAATTGCCGGTTTCACCATGTCGTCTGTATCAAGCCGCAGGGCGGCATGCCAAAGCGGTGTCTTGGTAAACACGGCATCTTCGACCCATTCCCCCATGTTGCGGTGTTCCGCCAAAAGACCGGTCCAGATCAGGGGGCGCAGGACCTGCGCGTAGAGGCTCACCAGATCGCGGTTGTATTGCTCCGTTGAATGGGTGCCATAAAACACGCGATCGATGTCGCGGCCAGTGATGCCGTTTTCAGCCTCGACATTCAGCACGTTCAGGAAGACATCCCAGTTGCCACGCGGTTGCTCCGGCATGCGCGCAAAGCGCAGGTGGTCGAACTCGAACAGATAGAACGGGGTGATGACGCCAAATAGCCGCCCGGGATGGTCAACCAGCGACTGGCCCGCCTTGGTCAGGCGGAAGCTGCTTTTGTAATGCCGCCCGATCTTGAGCGCGATCAGCGTGTCATGGATATCCATCAGCGGCCAGAAATCCATTTCGTTCAGCACCTTGTTGACGCTGAACAGTTCGGCCTCGGACAGCCGGGGCCAGTCGAACTCCGCCGCGGCCCAATGCACGAAGACCCGCTTGAAGGCCTTGGAGGGTGTCAGGCCGATCGGGCCGTTCTCGGCGATATAGGCAAAGGTCTTGCCGATGGCGCGTACCATTGGAGAATGCGCCAGGGCCGGATCGTCGTCATTTACGGTCACAAATTCTATCATGGTTTCCCCCGCATCAAATTGGCTCCGTCCCCTGGCTGAGGATGCCCAGATAATCGCTGTAGACGAACATGCGGCCCCGCTGTTTGCCAGTGATCTCGCGCAACAGGCCAAGGTCGCGCAGATGCTGGATGGATTTGGCAACCGTCGGGGCCGACATGCCGGTTTCGCGGGCCGCATCGGGAATGGCGATGATCGGTTTTTGCTGAAGCAACTGATGCACCCGCAGGGCCGAGGCCGCCGGTCGCCCGAGGCTTTCGATCTTGGCACGATCTTCCTCGAACAGCGACAGGATTTGCTTGGCGGCGTCCGCCGCCTGCAACGAGGTTTCGGTGATCCCGTCGAGAAAGAATTCGATCCACGCCTCCCAATCGCCATCCTCGCGCACCCGTTGCAGCAGATCGTAATAGTACCGGCGATGGGTTTTGAAATAGAGGCTGAGATAAAGGATCGGTTCCTTCAGAATGCCCTTGTCGCAGAGCAAAAGCGTGATCAGCAGGCGGCCAAGGCGGCCATTGCCATCGAGGAACGGGTGGATGGTTTCGAACTGCACATGGATCAGGCCGGCCTTGACCAGCGTTGGCACGGCGGGCGTATCGGCATGGATGAACGCCTCGAGATCGGACATCAGATCCAGCACCGCACTCGGTGGCGGGGGCACGAACAGCGCATTGCCCGGGCGGGTGCCGCCGATCCAGTTTTGCGAATGGCGGAACTGGCCGGGCTGTTTGGTGGCACCGCGCCCCTTGGCCAGCAGAATCTCGTGGATTTCGCGCATGAGGCGAAGGGAAATCGGAAAGCCGCTCCTGATCCGCTCCAAACCATGGTTCATGGCCGCCACGTAGTTCGACACCTCGACCACATCGTCGATCGGCACCCCCGGGGCTTCTTCGTTTTCGAACAACAGAAGGTCCGAGAGCGACGACTGCGTACCCTCGATCTGCGAGGACAGCAGGGCCTCCTTGCGGATATACATGTAGAGAAACAACGGGGTATCCGGCAGGATCGAGGCGATCCCGTCGAGCCGCCCCAGCGCCCGGTTGGCCCGTTCCAGCGGGCCATAGAGCTGATCCATCTGAACCATCGGTTCAGGAGGCAACGCAGGCGGAATGAGCGCCTTCGCCACCTCTCCGGCGGTTGAAATCGTGACGAGTTTGCCGAGACGAGATGAATTTTCCGATATCGTCATGGTTGTGCTTTGCGCCTTTCTTTGGCAATGTGCTTGTTAAAGGATAGCGAAGAATCGTTTCCTTGTCGAATTTCTAACGAAAGGTTCCGTATTTTCGGAGTGAACGAGCAGATTTTACTGCGTTCAGGCTTTCTTAAGAGGGTTGAAATGGGCCATGTCAGGCTGGGTCAAACGCCCGCAACAAAAAAATGGCGAGAAATCGTGGCATACTTGGAGGCCGGGGATGTATCTATTCCCGCGTTGGCCGATGCCGTTGCCGAAGCAACTGACAAATCCCTGATGAAGGCAGCAAAAGACCCAGCATTTATAGAAGCCTTGTGGCTTCTGGTTAAAATTCCACAGGCTGCGAGGTCCAAGAACTTTGCCCAAGAATTGAAGAATTTAGGGATAGCTGTCCCCGATTCCCCGTCGATTACCGATTTAGCGATCGGGTTCGATGCCGCGATCGAGGCCGCGCAACGGCGAAATAGCCCGAATACCACCGATCTGAGCGAAATGGCTAAGCATGCGGGTATCGCAGCATTGGATAGTTTGGCTCGGGAAAGCACACCATCCCTTTGGACGTCTGATCACGAAGATGAACGAACGACGGTGGCAACATTTTCTGCGCCCGAAAAATTCGCAGAACTGTCACAGCGATTTTTCACCAATCTGGTTGAGCACAATATCCAGTATTTTCTTGACCGCGAAATTCCCCGTCATGTCGGCCCGGGAAACTTTGTGCAGTCGGTGGGTGACATGGTTTCCTTTGATGGTGCGGTCAAGCGCCATTGTGCGGAAACGACAATCATCATGCGAGCCTTTGCCAAAGATTGGCTGGGTAAGAACGCCCATAACCTGAAAAAAGATATCTCGCGCAAGGATGTTGCAGGGTTTGCCCATGTCGCATTCAAGAAAATCAGGAAAGAATTGTCTATCAGGAGTGCCGCAAATGAACACGTTTAACTTTATCTGCGGCGGTGCCACCCCCGATTCTGATGCTGACGAATCAGGAAAGAATATCCAGTTGGATGTCCAGGGAGACCTGAGAAACGTCAATTTGAAGATCGAAGATATCAGCAAGGCAATGGTGAGTAACATTCCTGATGTTTTGCTGGATTTGCTTGAGGTTGCCTCATACGTTTACTGTGCAGACCAGCAATCTCGCCGCGGGACAGAAGTGTTGGCGGGGTATGGGAAAAATTGGCGACGGGTCATGAATTTCACGATTCCGTTGCGCGACCCTGAACGCTGGCAGAACGAATCGGTCATCAACGCTCTTTGTGAGACATTGGGGTTTTTGTCTGAAGATTCCTACGCCTTTTCTTTCGTAAAGGCGGGAAAACCCTTGGCTGAGAAGGAGATGTATTTCCCCGGGCTAAGCCAGGGAACATTTGACCCGGATGAAATTGCGTTATTTTCAGGGGGAGTTGACTCGTTTTCGGGAGCTGTCAGAGACCTCGTACAGGAAGGTAAGAAGCTGGTTCTCGTGGGTCACCATTCGGCAAATGCCGTATTCAAAGTCCAAAAAGAGCTTATTGAAGGCCTGAAACAAGGAAATCTGGCGAACCAGATATTTTATGTCCCGATCAACGTGACCAATACCAAGGTAAATGCGAGCGAATACACCCAGCGGACCCGCTCCTTTCTCTTTGCGTGTCTGGCTTTGGTCGTGGCACAGATGTTCAAGAAAGACGAATTCACTTTCTACGAAAATGGTGTTGTGAGCTTGAACATCCCGATAGCAAAAGATGTGCTGGGTGCCAGGGCCACGCGGACGACGCACCCAAAGGTTATTCGTGGTTTCGAAGAATTGTTCTCGGAGATATTGGATAAGAATATTGAAATAAGAACACCTTTCCAGTGGTTTACCAAGAAGGAGGTGACGCAAATTATACCTGCAAACGGGTTTGGGCACCTTCTTGGAAAAACCAACAGTTGTACCCGCCCGAGAACTTGGACGAAAAAGAAGCATCATTGCGGTGCCTGTTCGCAATGCATCGATAGAAGGTTCGCAATTTTGGCGGCAGGCTTGGAAGATTTGGACCCCGGGGATAGCTACAAGTTGGACCTGCTATTGGGCGATCGTAGCCAGGATCGTGATGTTCGCATGGCGCTTTCCTATGTGAAATTTTTCCAGACTTTTTCGTCATCAACGAAGGAAAGGTTTCTTTCGACAAATCCACAAATCACATCAGCACTCGGTGAATTTTCCGATCTTTCGGCGGATGAAGCGAAGGATCGGGTTTATGAATTGTATATGCGCCACTCCCTTGATGTTGTGGCCGTCATTGAAGATGGCTTGGTGCAACATAAGGGAAAACTTGCGCAAGGCGGAGAGGGGTTACCGGCAGGAGCCCTTTTGAGCATGTGCCTGAATCGTAGCCAAATCACTGTGGCACCACCGTCAGATTATGATGCGCAGGCAAAGGGTTTCATGGACCGCCTTGCAGCCCCAATTCTTGAATTTGCTGTGGATGAAAGGAACAACCATATCCTGTTCCACAACGGCCAGGCGCTCGAGGGTGCCAATTTCCAATTGGTTGAAAACTTGCTGGCCAATTTCCGATCAGCCAAGCGCGACGTGCAAACGATCGAATGCATCACTGCCCCTGATTTGGCTGGCGAACTCAAAATATCTGAACCTGCTTTGCGAACATTGCTGAGACGCTTGCGCGGCACCCTTAAACCGCTCGCCACGGATCTTGGCATTCCTTTGGATGAGAATAGTTTCATCGAAAATCTCCATGGCAAAGGTTACCGGCTCAACCCGAATCTGCGCGAAGTTGCCTTGGCCGATATCAAGAAAAAGGGGCCGCCACCGACAGAGCATTGAGGGCGATGTCACAAACCAACTGGCGTCATGTCACAATTGAACCGCTCGGGCCCTGATTTTTCAGGGCCTTTTTCGTGCGGCATGTCACAAAGAAAATTGAGCCTGATTATATAATCAGGCGGCCAAAACACTGAAATTAATGGGTAATTCCAGACGCCAAAACGTGTCTGGGAGAAACGCAACCATTAACTTCGTGGAGAGGCCCATGCCTGTCAGACATTTCAACCAGATCGAGCTTGCGGCTCGATGGAACATTTCACCGCGCACATTGGAGCGGTGGCGTTGGGCCGGTGAAGGCCCGCAATTCATCAAGCTTGGCGGGCGGGTCGTTTACCGGCTCGAGGATGTGGAGGCCTTTGAGGCCGAGCAGATCCGCCAGGCGACACCGAACGTCCCCCGGGCGATGGCGTGAGGGGGATGGACATGAATATTCCCAATCACATCACGCTCGAGGCGCTCAAGCACATGCCTGTGGGCGAAATCGCGGGTTTGCCGGCGGCAGAACTGGCGCGCCTGCAACAGGAAACCACCAAGGCGCTGCGCTCGGCCAAGATGGCCTGCGAGTGGCTCGATGGGGCGCTGGCGCTCAAATACGCCGATCAGGCCGACGATCTGCGCCGGACCGCGCAAAAAGATACCGGAACGGTTCGGTTTGCGGACGGCGAGATCATGGTCAAAGCCGACCTGCCCAAGCGCGTTGCCTGGGATCAGACACAACTGGCCCGCATGATCGAACGCATCCGGCAGGCGGGCGATGACCCCGCCGAGATCATCGACATCAGCTACAAGGTGGCCGAGCGCAAGTTCGCGGCCTGGCCCAGCTCGATGCAGGAGGCGTTTCGCGATGCCCGCACGGTTCACCCCGGCAAGCTGAAAATCACCCTGTCGGATGAGGGGGACGCGCAATGAGCCTTCCCATCATCAGCGCCGACGAGCGGTTGGTCGAGCAACGCGGTATCAAAGGCTGCATCTTTGGCAAATCCGGAATTGGCAAAACCAGCCTGCTCTGGACGCTCGATCCTTCCTCCACCCTGTTCATGGATCTCGAGGCGGGTGATCTCGCCATCGAGGGCTGGCAGGGCGACACGATCCGGCCGCGCACCTGGGCCGAGTGTCGGGATTTCGCGGTGTTCATCGGCGGGCCCAACCCGGCGCTGCGCGATGATCAGCCTTATGGCCCGGCGCATTACGCGGCCGTCTGCGAGCAGTTCGGCGATCCCGCCGCGCTCGAGAAATACCAGACCATCTTCATCGACTCGATCACCGTTGCGGGTCGGCTGTGTTTCGGCTGGTGCAAGGGCCAGCCCGAGGCGTTCTCGGAAAAGACCGGCAAGCCGGATGTGCGCGGGGCCTACGGGCTGCACGGCCGCGAGATGATCGGCTGGCTCACGCATCTGCAGCACACGCGGGCGAAAAACGTCTGGTTCGTCGGCATCCTCGACGAGAAGCTGGACGACTTCAATCGCAAGGTGTTCTCGGCCCAGATCGACGGTTCCAAGACCGGTCTGGAACTGCCCGGCATCGTCGACGAGGTCATTACTATGGCTGAACTCGCCGGTGATGACGGCGTGCCATATCGCGCCTTTGTTTGCCAGACGATCAACCCTTGGGGCTTTCCCGCCAAGGATCGCTCGGGTCGCCTCGCGCAGGTCGAAGAGCCGCATCTCGGCCATCTGATGGACAAGATCAGAACCCCCGGCGCGCCTGCTGCCGATCGGCTGACCTACACCCAATCCCCTGAGCCGGCCGCTTTGGCCGACCAGAACACATCCCCCAACTAAACGAAAAGGACCTGATCCATGACTGGACTCTGGAATGACTTTAACGACGCAAAAAGCAACATCAACCTGATCCCCAAGGGCACGCTGGCCAAGGTGCGCCTGACGATCCGCCCCGGCGGGTTCGATGACCCGAGCCAGGGCTGGACAGGCGGCTATGCCACACGCGGCTCGACCGGCGCGGTCTATCTGAACGGTGAATTCACCGTGCTGGAGGGTCAATATGCACGGCGCAAAATCTTCACGCTGATCGGGCTCTACAGCCCCAAGGGGCCGGACTGGGGCAATATGGGCCGCTCGCTGGTGCGCGGCATCCTCAATTCTGCGCGGGGAATTTCCGACAAGGACATGTCGCCCGAGGCGCAGGCGGCGCGGCGGATCGGTGGTTTTGCCGATCTCGACGGGATTGAATTCGTCGCCCGCATCGATGTTGGCACCGATGCCAACGGAGATGACAAGAACGAGATCCGTTCTGCGGTGACGCCAGACCACAAGGATTACTCCGCGATCATGGGTGCGATGGCACCGGCGCAGCCCTCGCAATCCTCGCAGGGTTCGCAACCCCCTCAGGCACCGTCGGCCACCGGCCGTCCGTCCTGGGCGCAATAGGAGGGTCCGGCCATGTTGCTCCGCCCCCGCCAGAAACTCTTTGTTGAGCGCAGCCTTCGTGCGCTCGATGAGCACGGCAATACGATTGCTGTGGCCAGCACCGGATTCGGAAAATCGATCACTTTGTCCGCGGTCATTGCCGGCTCTATCCAGGGAACCAAGGCCAAGGCTTGCGTGCTTGCGCATCGCGACGAATTGACCTCCCAGAACCGGGACAAATATCGCCGCGTCAATCCACAGCTGAGCACGTCGGTCGTTGATGCCAAAACCAAGAACTGGGCTGGCCAGACCACTTTTGCCATGGTCCAGACCCTGACGCGCCCAGCAAACCTTGCCGCCATGCCCAAACTCGATCTTCTGGTGATTGACGAAGCGCACCACGCAGTGGCTGACGGTTATCGACGCATCATCGACCGGGCTCGCGACGCCAATCCGGATTGTCGGATCTTCGGGGTCACGGCCACGCCAAACCGGGGCGACAAGAAAGGGCTGCGTTCCGTGTTCGACAACGTCGCCGATCAGGTGCGGCTTGGCGAGTTGATTGCTTCGGGGCACCTGGTGCCGCCGCGTACCTTCGTCGTTGATGTCGGCGTGCAGGACAAACTGCAGAATGTTCGCAAATCTGTCGCCGATTTTGACATGGGCGAAGTGGCGGAAATCATGGACCACGCGCCGGTGACCGACGAGGTTATCCGCCATTGGAAGGAAAAGGCTGGCGATCGCCAAACGGTGGTGTTTTGTTCGACCGTGGCCCATGCCGAAAACGTCGCCGAGGCGTTCAGCGCCGCTGGCGTGGCTACGGCCGTAATCCATGGCGATCTCGGGGCCGAAGAACGCAGGCATATTCTGGCCGCCTATGCTTCGGGTAAAACCCGCGTCATCGTAAATATTTCCGTCCTCACGGAAGGTTGGGACCATCCGCCCACTTCCTGCGTCGTGCTGCTGCGGCCCAGTTCATACAAATCCACCATGATGCAGATGGTCGGGCGGGGCTTGCGCACGGTTGACCCCGGTGAGCATCCGGGCGTTTTAAAGACCGATTGCATCGTGCTGGATTTTGGCACTTCGACCCTGTTGCACGGCTCGCTCGAGCAGGATGTCGATCTCGATGGCCGCGAGGGAAGTGGCGAGGCCCCGACCAAGGAATGTCCCGATTGCGAAGCCACCGTGCCGCTGGCGGTGATGGAATGCCCGCTTTGTGGCCACCTCTGGGAGCGCGACGAGGCCGACGGACCCACGGAGTTGTCCGAATTCGTCATGTCCGAGATCGACTTGCTGAAACGCTCCAGCTTCCGCTGGTGTGACCTGTTCGGCGATGATGCGGCCCTGATTGCCAACGGATTTGTCGCCTGGGGCGGTGTGTTTTTCCTGAATAGCCGCTGGCACGGGATTGGCGGACGGCAAAAGGAACGGCCCCGATTGCTGGCCGTGGGCGAGCGCACGGTTTGCCTCGCCGCCGCCGATGACTGGCTGAACACGCATGAGTCTGACGAGAGCGCCCATAAAACACGGCGCTGGTTGAACCAGCCGCCAACGCAAAAGCAGCTGCAATATCTGCCTGCTGAATACCGGCAGGATTTCGGTCTGACCCGTTATCAGGCCTCGGCGCTGCTGTCTTTTCGCTTCAACCGCAATGCCATCCGTTCGCTGGTGTTCGGGGCGGACAACGGTGGTCGCACCGTTCGCAACGGCGATGCAATCGGGAGGGCGGCATGAGACATGACCAACTTCCCAACGACAACAGACCGGCAACGTTTATGGCATCCGCGTGGCAAACTCTGTGCAGTCTGCCGGCAACCCACCCGTGGTTTTGGCTGGCGCGAACCACATCGCCGGAAACGCTCCCGCTCTTATTTCTGGTTCTGTTCGATGGCCTGTCAGGGTTTTTGGGCGGCTCGGGCCCACGCATCTTCAGGGTGGTCTGTGGCCATGGTTGATCTCACCGAAGAAGAACGCGCCGCCGTCACCGCCACCATGCAGCGTATCGCCCTGCTGATGGAGGAAATCGGCTGGCAGACGGAATTGGCCAATCTCACCGAGCCACAGGTCCGTGCCCTGATCGAGGAAGCCGTCGAGGGTTTCCGCGAGGCCATGGCCGACATCGCAAAATCGCAAGCATCGGAGATTCCGTTTTGACACTGGATTACAACCCGCGCCCCTCCATGGGTGAGCGCATCAACGATTTGGTCGATGCGGCGTTGATCGACGAGCGGGACAACGAAGTGCCACGCGACTATCTCGGGGCCTCCCGCCTCGGCGTACCCTGCGAACGGGCGCTGCAATTCGAGTTTGCGCAGGCCCCCAAGGATGACGGGGGCGATTTCAGCGGACAGGTTCTGCGCATCTTTGCCATCGGACATATGCTCGAGGACCTGGCTATTCGCTGGCTGCGGGCCGCTGGCATCGATCTGGTGACCGAGAAACCAGATGGGGGTTCGCAGCGGTCGCACCGCCAGTTCGGGTTTTCGGTCGCGGGCGGGCGTATTCGCGGCCATGTCGACGGGATCATTATGGGGGCCCCCGCCGCGCTCGGTTTGCGCATGCCCGCACTTTGGGAATGCAAAACCATGAACGCCAAAAACTGGCGTGCCTGCGTTAAGGACGGGGTCGCGATATCCAAACCGGTCTATGCGACCCAGATCGCCATCTACCAAGCCTATATGGAACCCAGCGTGCCGGGCATCAGTAACACCCCGGCGCTGTTCACCGCCATCAACAAGGACACGGCCGAGCTTTACCACGAACTGGTCCCGTTCGATGCCGCGCTGGCGCAGCGCATGTCGGATCGGGCCGTGCGCATCCTGCAGGCGACGGACGCGGGCGACCTGCTGCCCCGCATCGCCCAATCCCGAGATTTTTTTGAATGCCGGTTTTGCGCCTACGCCGACCGTTGCTGGAGGCAGGACTATTGAGCGACGACAACATCATCCATTTTAACCCGTGGAACGACTTCAACGACGCTGCCCCGCTTGATGATCCGTTCGGGGTGGAGCCCGACGCGGCACAGATCGCGACGTTCCTCGATGTGGTGTTCGGTTATTGCGAAGGCCTGATCCCCGTGCGCGGTTTTGTCGACAAGGGTCAAGGCAAGGATGGGAAACCGCATAATATCTGGATCGACGCGGATGATACCGCGCCGGAAAAGCTCGCGACCTTCGCCAATTGGGCGGCGCGTGAGGGTGCGGCGGTCTACGTGATTCCGGGCACTGTAGCCGAGCCGGGTCAGGCCAAATCGGCGGACGTTCTGCAAATGCAGGCCATCATCGTCGATCTGGATGCGGGCGATATTCCGGCAAAGCTGGAACACCTGGTCCGGTATCTGGGCCAGCCCACGCTGATCATTGAGAGCGGCGGGCGCACACCGGATGGGGCGACCAAGCTGCATGTCTGGTGGCAACTGACCGAGCCGGTTGAGGGCGAGGACTTGGCGAGGTTGTGCGCCTTGCGTGGTGAGATTGCCATCAAGGTTGGCGGTGACACCCATTTCCGCTCCGCCCACCAGCCGATCCGCGTAGCGGGTAGCGTCTATCACAAGGGCGGGTTCCAGCGGCTCGTGCAGATCCGCGAGCACAATGGCATCGAAGTCGATCTCGCCGATTTCGCCGAACTGGTTGCGGACATGCCGGCAATTCCCGGCGTTGGCATGCAACCCACACCGGAAACAGCGGACAAACCGGCCCTCGGATCGGTCCTGACCAACCCCGTTCACGAAGGCGGCACGGACGGTTGGACCCGGTTCGAGGGAGCCTCCGCCGCCATCGGCCATTTCATCCGGATGGTGCATGAGGGTCGTATGTCACCGGACGAGGGCTGGGAGGCAATCTGCGGCTACAACGCCGCCATGCTGCGCCCGAGTTGGCCTGAAGACCGCCTGAAGGCCGAGGCCGAGCGGCTCTGGGCCAAGCATGTGGAGAAGAACGGTCCGCCACTGCTGCGCACCAACAGTGCCAAAACCCCGCCGGAAATGTCAGCCTTCACGCTCGGCGAATTGCTGGACGACACCACCCCCATGCCCAAGGATATCATTGCGCCCCGCGTGTTGACCCCCGGCGGGCTGTTGGTGGTTGGCGGCGCGCCCAAGGTCGGCAAGAGTGATTTTCTGATCTCCTGGCTGGTGCATATGGCCGCCGGAGTGCCATTTCTAGGCTTCACCCCGCCACGCCCCCTGCGTGTGTTCTACCTGCAGGCCGAGATCCAGTATCACTATCTGCGCGAGCGGCTGAAACAGATCGCCCTGCCGCCCGAGGTGATCGTTGCGGCCCGCGACACCTTCGTGGCCACGCCCAAGCTGAAACTGCTGCTGGACGAGCAAGGCAGCGCCATGGCCGCCGCAGCCGTAAGGGAGGCGTTTCCGAGCGCTCCCGTTGATATTCTCTGTATCGACCCGATCCGCAACGTTTTTGACGGTGGCCCAGACGGCGGCGGTGAAAACGACAACGGCGCGATGATGTTCTTCCTGCGCGATCGCGTCGAGGTCCTGCGCGAGGCGGTGAACCCCGATTGCGGTGTGATCCTCGTTCACCACACCAAGAAGCTCGGCAAGCACCAGGTGAAAGAAGACCCGTTTCTGGCCCTGTCCGGGGCCAGTTCCCTGCGCGGATTCTACACCTCCGGCATCATCATGCACCGTCCTGACGAGGAAGCCAGCGAGCGCAAACTGGAAATCGAGCTGCGCAACGGACCAGCCTTGCCGTCCAAGCTGATCGACAAGGTCAAGGGCCAATGGGTCGAATTGAACCCGATGAACGAGCGCCTCGTGCGCAAGGATGTGGGCGCAAAACACGACGCCGAGCGGGTGCGCAAGGGGGATGTGATCCTCGGCATCCTGCTGGATGCGGCCAGTGACGGGCATCTCTACACCATCAACCAGTTTGCCGAGGCGTTTGAAAATACCGCTGGTCTGGGCGGCAAGGACACGATCCGCGAACGCCTGAATGTGCTTTCCACCAAAGGGTTCATCAAATTCCTGCGCGACGCAAAACCCTATGGCCTCGCGCCGTCGCGCTCCCGATTTGGCTATCTCTGCGTCGAGGGGATGGAGTTTCCCGGGGACGGTGAACAGGTCGATCCCGACACTGGCGAGGTGCAACCCGCCCGTATTCCGGTGCGCCCGACGCATTTCAAATCCCCTCGCACCGGGGCTCTGCTCGAGGTCGAAAACCCCGAAATCTGGGTCTATGCGCAGGAGGATCGGCCATGATTTTCCATGCCATGACGCTTGCGCGGTTTTGCGCTCCAGCCAGTTTGAGCCAGATGGGGCGGATTTCCGAAACTACCCCGACAAAATCCCGACAGACTACGCGCTACCCAGTTTGGACCAGTTTGGTTTCGCAACCCAAACTACCCCTGCAGCGTTACGCCCGAACGCGTCGTGCTTCGTCCCAACCAGATTGGGCGGGCGATCACGGTTTAAGCGTCCCAAACTGCATTTTCACCGGCAATAACAACCTCTTACATCTCGTTCCTAGTTTAGGGGGTGAAACCCACTCCTACGGAGTGGGAGGAGGACGCTGGCGGCTACGCCTTGCGTCTCCTCCTCCGGGCTCCGTTCCGGAGGGTTTCCGCGCATTGCATTCAACCACCAAGGAGACCCAGCCCATGGCTACCAAAAAACTTGCCCGCAGAATTCATTTCCAGCAGCCCCCGGATGTCGGCTTCGTCCTGATGCGGGAAGGTCAGCGCTATGAGTTGGTGGCGCACGAACCGCACATTCGCCGCGATGGTGCAGCGACAACCCTTTTGGTTTGGCGCAGTCATTGCTGCGATTGTGGCGTGGCTTTCGAGGTGGTCACGGGTCTGGTGGCGAACGGGTATTTCAACCGACGTTGCCCGGACCACCATCGCCCTGGCCGAGCCGTCACCATGGCCGGGCGAAAGCGTCGCCAGCGATTTCTCAAACGAAACCCGACGCGGAGGAAATCCCGTGTCTGAGCATTTCCAATTCCAGAGCAGTTCAAACAACAGGAGCCTACCGATGAACAATATTGATCCCACCCTTTGCAAGCCTGGGCCTACGTTGGCCACTCCAACCCCAACCCTCGGAGCCTTCCTTGCCCTCGACCTTGGCACCACCACGGGCTGGGCCATGCGCGGGCACGATGGCTTGATAACCAGCGGGACCGTATCGTTTCGCCCCAGACGCTTTGATGGCGGGGGTATGCGTTACCTGAGGTTCGTCAATTGGCTGACCGAGCTGGACCACCTCGCGGGGCCAATCGCAACCATCTGGTTCGAAGAGGTCCGCCGCCACGCGGGCACCGACGCCGCGCACGTCTATGGCGGGCTCATGGCCACGCTGACCGCCTGGGCGGAAATGCGGGGCGTGCCCTATCAGGGGGTGCCGGTTGGCACGATCAAGAAACACGCCACCGGCAAGGGCAATGCCAGCAAGGCCATGATGATCGAAGCCGCACAGGCGCGCGGTTACAGTCCTGCAGACGACAACGAGGCCGACGCCATCGCCATCCTGCACTGGGCGATGGAAACGAAGGGAGGCATGGCATGAACGGCATGAGGTTTACCCCGAGGGGCTATGGTGGCACCCGCCGCACGCCCGATCAGGTCAAGCGCGAGGGCTGGAAGGAACAGGGGTTGTTGGCCGTGGCGCTTGATGATGACCGGCTGACATGGCCGGAACGGGAATTGGTGCGCCAACTGGGCGAAAAGCTTTATGGCAAACGCCCGCAGGACGGGGAGGCGACGCGATGAATGACTGGACCATGACAAGGGTGCAGGACCGGCTGGAACTGGCGGCCGGAGTGTTCCGGCAGATGCCGGACGTGAAACCGCAGGGGTATTTCAACGCCTGGCCCGACTACCTCCACAGCTTCGCCGATCAGGTCGGACAGGAACCGAAAATGCGCCAACCCCGCCCAAGCCCGCGTATGATCTCGCAGGCCGACGAGGCCATGCTGTGGCTGCACTGGCTGGAGGCCGAGGATGCCAAACTGCTCTGGCTCCGCGCCAATGGCAAGCCATGGAAACCGATCTGCTGGCAGTTTGGACTGTCGCGCACCGCCGCAACCCGCCGGTGGCACTACGGGCTTGCAGTGATCGTCTGGCGGCTGAACGGGCGGAAGCCACCCTTGCGGCGGTCCATGGATTTTGTGATCAAACGGGCCAGAACCGGCCCGAGGGTGCGGTGATCGCGCGAGTGGTTGAATTATCAGGTTATAACACCTATTATAACCCCGCATCAAAGGAGAGCACCATGTCCAGCTTGAAACTCACCGGTATCGGAAATTCCGTCGGGGTTGTTTTGCCAAAAGACCTGCTGGCCCGTTTGCGGGTGAAGCGCGGCGATCGGCTCTATGCCATCGAGACCCCGAACGGGATCGAGCTGACCCCCTATGACCCCGCCTTCGCGGCCCAGATGGATGCGGCCGAGGAGATCATGCGCGAGGACCGCGACGTTCTGAAAAAGCTGGCCGAATGACGCCCGGACCTGTCTGGGTGCGCGCGGATGTTGTCGAGGCCATCCATCGGCGGCAACTTGCGGAACACGGCGGCGCGGAAGGTGTGCGGGACGCGGGCGCGCTGGCCTCGGCCCTTGACCGGCCCCGCAACCGCCTGACCTATGGCAACCCGCCGCCCGACCTTGCCGAACTGGCAGCGACCTATGGTTTTGGTATTGCGCGCAACCATCCGTTTGCCGATGGCAACAAGCGCACGGCCCTGATCGTGATGCGGCTGTTTTTGAAACTGAACGGCGCGGAGCTGGCGGCAACGGCGGGCGAGAAGTATGACCTGGTCATGTCTTTGGCAGCTGGTGATCTGACCGAGGTCGCACTGACCGAATGGGTGCGCGC
Source organism: Profundibacter amoris (assembly GCF_003544895.1). GTDB lineage: Bacteria > Pseudomonadota > Alphaproteobacteria > Rhodobacterales > Rhodobacteraceae > Profundibacter > Profundibacter amoris. The sequence goes on along the minus strand of NZ_CP032125.1, from coordinate 2,493,429 downwards.
GCATCTTGCGGAGTGATTTCCATGTGATACCTGTCAAGCAAAATCGTGTTTGCGGTACAATTTTCGGGTGTACACCGAAACGCGTGACACATTCGGCTTCGGGGGCTACAAATTGGACATAATCGCGAGAGACGTGGGCGGAAATGCCTGTCGTGGAAACGCAAGCGCGCATAGCTAACCCCTTGATATTGTACGGGTCCCTTCCTGTGCAAAACGTATACGGGGGGGCTAGGCGCGCAAGTTTCCCAGTGACGTTTGAAAAAACACCCGTTTCGTTTCGTTTTTACCATAACCTCAATGAAACAAGGGCGTGACGGCCCAAAAATCCCGCCTGAAACGAAACGGCCTCCCGGGGGCATTTCGTTTCGCACGCTGATGCGTTTCGTTTCGGCCCACCAACCCAAGGAAAAATCATGGACGTGATCGAACTGCCTCTCGGGCAGATCATTCCCTATGCGCGCAACCCGCGCCAGAACGAGAAAGCCATTGCCACGGTCGCGGCCTCGATTGCCGAATTCGGCTGGCGGCAACCGATCGTGGTTGACGAGAACATGGTTATTCTGGCCGGTCACACCCGGCTTGCGGCCGCGCAGCAGCTGGGCCTGAAATCCGCACCGGTGCATGTCGCCAAGGGGTTGAGCGAAACGCAGGCGCAGGCGTTCCGGATCATGGACAACCGCTCGGCGGAAAATGCCGATTGGATGGAAGATCTGTTGAGCCTTGAATTGGGCGATCTGCTGGACGCGGATTACGATCTGGAACTGACCGGTTTTACCGACGAGGAATTGAACAGCCTGCTGTCCGGTCTGGACGGGGAAAATGACGGAGAGGGCGAAGACGACATTCCCGAACCGCCCGAGGATCCGATCAGCCGACCGGGGGATTTGTGGGTGCTGGGCAACCACCGCCTGTTGTGCGGCGATGCCACGGTGGCCACCGATGTCGAGCGGGTGCTGGCGGATGCCAAGGCAAATCTCTGTTTTTGCGACCCGCCCTATAACGTCGATTACGCCGGTGGAGCGGGGGCTGAACAGGCAGGCAAGGGGCGGCGGATCAAGAACGATGCGCTTGGCGATGCTTTCGGCCAGTTCCTTTATGATGCCTGCCTGCTGATCAACACCCATACCAATGGAGCGGTTTACATCTGCATGTCCTCGAGCGAATTGCACACGTTGCAGGCCGCCTTCACCAAGGCCGGCGGGCATTGGTCGACCTTTGTGATCTGGGCCAAGAACCGCTTCACGCTGGGTCGGTCGGACTATCAGCGCCAGTATGAGCCTATCCTCTATGGCTGGCCCGAAGGTGTGAAACGCCGCTGGTGCGGCGCGCGTGATCAGGGCGACGTGTGGAACATCAACCGCCCGACCAAAAATGATCTGCACCCGACCATGAAGCCGGTCAGCCTTGTGGAGCGCGCCATTCAAAATTCCAGCCGCAAGGGCGATCTGGTGTTTGACCCGTTCGGGGGCAGCGGCACGACCCTAATTGCGGCTGAAAACACGGGGCGCAAGGCGGCTTTGCTGGAGCTCGACCCGAAATATGTCGATGTGATTGTCGAGCGCTGGCAACGGCTGACAGGTCAAGCCGCAACGCTGGATGGCACAGATCAGACCTTCGCCGAGCTGGCGGACAAGAAACGCTGAGACCCGTGAATGAGTTGGCTCTATCTTCCCGAAGCTGCGACGCCTTCTTCGGCCTCTCGCTGTGCGCCGGAGCTGGCGGGATCGACCTCGGCCTCACCATCGCATGCCCCGGGTATCGCACTGTCTGTTACGTTGAGCGGGAAAGTTACGCTGCGGCCACCCTCGTGGCGCGGATGGAAGACAAGGCCCTGGATAAAGCACCTGTCTGGGACGATGTTGGAACCTTCGACGGCCGACCGTGGCGTGGAACGGTGGATTTTATCAGCGGCGGATATCCGTGTCAGCCTTTTTCCGTCGCGGGCAAACGCAAGGGGGTCAACGATCCCCGCCATCTATGGCCACACTTCGCGCGGATCATCGGTGAATGCCAACCCGAATGGGTGTTTCTGGAAAACGTCGCCAATCATCTCAACCTCGGATATCGCGAGGTCCGATGCGAGTTGGAAAACTTGGGCTACCGGGTTACGGAAGGACTCTTTACGGCGGCAGAAGTTGGCGCGCCGCACAAGCGCCAGCGGCTGTTCATCCTTGCCAGGCGAAACCAACTGGCCGACACCGAGGGCCAGCGCCAACGAGAACCGGCAGACGAAACCGACGCCATCGCAACTGGCCGGAAAACACGGGATGAATCTCGCGACCAAAGCGGCGATGTGGCCCACACCCCAGACCGACAGTTTCCGGACACGGGGCGGAGCACGCAAAAACGAAAAGGGGCTGGACCGCATGGCGCGGGACTGGCCAACGCCGATGGCGAGCGACGGCTGCAAGCCGAGCGGCGGCAATCGCCGCACTGCCGACCTGACCCATGTGGCGGGGATGTGGCCGACCCCGCTGGCGCGGGACTGGAAAGGAACGAACAGCCCGGAGCATGTGAAACAGCAACCACCAGCGCGCAATCACATGGATCAACTGGCGAATTTTGCCGTGTATTCCCGCCAGGCCCGGACGATCTCGCAGGCTGGCGAGACTACCTGCGATCAGCGCCGCAGCTTGAACCCGGCCTTTGTCGAGGCGCTGATGGGCTGGCCCACAGGGTGAACCGGCTTCGACTTTGCGGCAACGGCGTGGTCCCCTTGGTTGCAGCACATGCGTTCAGAATTCTTGCGGCTCGGTTCAAAGATGATGGCTGATGAGGCGGCACAATGAAACAATCGCGCGCCATGTCGCTCCTTGAGGCCATCGCCAATGTCGTTGTTGGCTACGGGGTGGCCGTGGCCACACAGATGCTGGTGTTTCCGCTGTTTGGTTTGCAGACGACGCTGGCGCAGAATTTGAAAATGGGTGCGGTGTTTTCGATCGTGTCAATCATTCGCAGTTTTGCGCTGCGGCGGGTTTTCGAGACAATCAGGGTTGCCAGTCGCTCCGCCGACCATGACGCACATGCAGAACCTGAACGGTCTCGTCCATGATCGTGAAATATACCCGCCAGCGGGTGGCGCGCCCGTATAATGCGCGGCGGATTTCGACATCGAATTCGGCGGATTCCGGTGCAACGGCATGGGCTTGAGGCATGGATGCAAGGCCGAGGATCAGTTTGCGCATGCCGGTCAGCCAGTCTTCGGCGGCACGGGGATTGCGCTCCTGCAACCACGCATGTTCCAGCCGGAGATCATCGGCCGCCTTGGGCGTGACAATGACGCGATATTGCTTGGCCATCAGCTGGCAGAAAGATCGTCAAAGAATGCCGAGGCCTCTACGCCTTCGCCCGCGCGCGCCTGATCCAGCCCCTTACGGATGCCCGCAACGGTCTGGGCATAGTCGATCTGGTCCTGCATGTCCTGCCACGCGGCGGCATCCATGACCACGACCGAGGGCTTGCCGTTCACCGTCAGCACCGACGGGCGGCCGGTTTCCTTGAGGCGGGCGACAAAGCGCGAGGTCTCGCGTTTGAACTCGGTAAGGGGGCGAATGTCCTTGGTGATGTCCATGGGGTGGCTCCTGACTGCGCATCTAATTAGATGCTAATATAGTGCGCAATCAGGGTGAAGTCCAGTACGGGATCAGGAGGCAATGCGGTAAACGCGACCTCTATCGGCAACCTTTTCCGAGGTGATGGTCAGCCCCAGCCGCTTTTTCAACGCGCCCGACATGACACCTCGAATCGAGTGCGGTTGCCAATTTACAGCCTTGGCGATCTCGGCAATCGTTGCCCCGTCGGGGGCTTCGAGCATCCCGATCAACAGCGCCTGCTTGGTGCCCGTGCGGGGTTTCGGCTTGGCCCGTTCCGGCTTGGGCTGCGGCGTTTCCGTTTCCACCCCGATGGCCTCAAGCCCCGCGCCGGTTATGACCAGCGTGGTGCCGTGGCCGTCGCCGGTCTTGCGCCACGTGGGTTCGCCGTTGCGGATGTCGGCCTCGACCTCGTCCAGAAAACCCTTCTGGATCAAGGGCACGATCACTTTGTTGGCGGCCCCGCCGCGCAGGCGGTCGGGCAGCGGCAGGGCAATGCGGTCGCCCTGACGGGAGGCACGCGAAAGAATGACGGTCTGGGTATCTGTGAGCTTGCTCATTTTTCAATCCCTTCGGAAAAGCTTTCGCGCATCATGCGCCAGATCACCTGATCGTCGGTCTCGCCCTCATTGCGCAATTCGTTGATGCGGGCGATGATCTCGTCATCGACGGGAACCTGCCAGAACCCGCCCGGCAGCGGTGTGGCCGTTTTGGCTATGCGACCCTTGGCCCAGCGGCGCAGGTGACGGTTGCTGCGGTCGGAAAGAATGATTGTCTTGGTCGGCTTGCTCATGCCTTGGCCTCCCATACGGTGAATTCGTCGCCCATGCCGAAGCTTTCGGCGGTGCGGCGCAGAAATCCGGGCGATTGGCGCTCGCAATCGGCGGCCAGCCTGGCTTCCTCGGCGAAAACCTCGCGGGGCAGATGATTGAGGGTGCCGTATTGCAGGCGCATGGAGGCCTCGACACCGGCGGGGTTCAGGTCGGGCGCAAGTTCATGAAGGAGTTTCTGGTAAAACATTGGCGGTCTCCGTGGCTCAAAGCCGCGACCATCGCGACCCTTCTACCGCCTGAAGCCCCGCGTGTGGCGGGGCGGGCAGGAAGGGCCGTGAATTATTCGGCGTATTCGCCTTCCTGAAATGCGCGGTCGCAAATCTCGCGCAGGTTCTTTGAAATATCGGCCAGATCGCCAACGTGCCCCCAGTGAATCTCGTCGGGGTTGGCCTCGAAATGCTCGTCACTCAGGGCCTGCAGGCGGGCAAGCATGGTGTCGATCTCGGCCTTGCGGGTCATGAAGGCGGCAAGGGCTTTGTCGTTGTTGCGGGCGTTGGGGGTCATCATTTTGCCTCCTGTGCGGCGGCCAGCCCTGCGGCGCAGGCGGCTTCGAGCGCGGCTTTGACACCCCAGACCGAAACCTCGTGAAAGTCGAGGCTGTCGCTTTTGCGCTCCTCCAGCGTCTCGATGAAGAGGTGCTTTCGGGCAATGCTGGCCATCAGGTCGGCGGGGGCGGTTTGGTTGGTTTTGCTTGTCATGGTCTGGCTCCTTTTGGTGTAATCAGAATCGCTCTTTTCCGGATGATTATCCAGTAAAATAGCAGCAATATCATTGCGTTGATCGGAAGGTGGGGATTGTAAATGGCCGCTGCCACACAGCCTTTGGCCGTGATCGCAAAACTTCTGGACCTGTCCGAGCGGCGGGTGCAGCAACTGAGCCGCGAAGGCATCATTCCCAAGGCAACGCGCGGACAATATGACCTGGTCGGTTCGGTGCGCGGCTATGTGCAGTATTTGCGCGATCAGGCCGTGAGCGCACAGGCCGGTGCACCCGATTATGCCGCCGAGCGGGCGCGTTACATCCGGGCCCGCGCCGATCTGGTGGAAATGGAGGCCGCGCAGCGACGCGGCGCTTTGATTGCGGTGGAGGATATCGAGGCCGCCTGGATCAAGGTTCTGGCGCTGTTGCGCACGCGGGTTCTGGCAGTGCCGGACCGTCTGGCTCCGGAAGTTTATGCCGCAGGCAGTCTGGCCGACACCCGCAACCTTCTCGGCAAAACCCTGCGCGCGGCCCTTGAGGATTTAGCCAACAGCGATGTGCAGCCGGAAAGAAATGCCACCCCTGACGATATCGGGCTCATCGATCCTGAGCCGGACGGTGAAACGGGCGCTGGAAGTTCTGCGCCCGCCACCGGAACTGACGATCAGTGACTGGGCGGATCAGAACCGGCGGCTGAGTTCGGAGGCCAGCGCCGAGCCGGGCCAGTGGCGCACCAGTCGCGCGGAATACCAGCGCGGGATCATGGAGGCGATTTCCGATGCGGGTGTGGAGAGCGTTGTGATCATGTCCAGCTCACAGGTGGGCAAGACCGAGATGCTGAACAATTCCGTCGCCTACCATATTGATCAGGATCCGGCCCCGATCATGGTGGTGATGCCGACCGAGCGGGATGCCGAGACCTGGTCGAAGGACCGGTTTTCACCAATGGCGCGCGATACCCCGTGCCTGACCGGCAAGATCGCCGATCCAAAATCCCGCGATGGTAACAACAAGATCCTGCACAAGCGCTTTCCGGGCGGGCACCTGACCATCGTCGGGGCCAATGCGCCCTCGGGGCTGGCCAGCCGCCCGATCCGGCTGTTGATGTGCGACGAGGTCGATCGCTATCCGTTCAGCGCCGGGGCCGAGGGGGATCCGGTGAACTTGGCCAAGAAGCGGACCGTGACGTTCTGGAACCGCAAGATCGTGCTGGTCTCGACGCCCACCAACAGGGGCGCAAGCCGGATCGAGGCGGCGTATGAGGAAAGTGACCAGCGGCAATACCATGTGCCGTGTCCCGAATGTGGTGAGCCGCAGGTGCTGGTCTGGGGGCAGGTCAAATGGGACAAGACTGCGGGCGGGGCACATAGACCGGACACCGCAAAGTATCACTGCATCCACTGTAACGCAGCATGGGCGGATGAGGCTCGCTGGACAGCAATCGGGAAAGGGCATTGGCAGGCGCGCGCGCCTTTTGACGGTATTGCCGGTTTCCACCTCAACGAAATCTATTCGCCATGGGTCCGGCTGGAGGCAATGGCAAAAGCGTTCCTCTCGGCCCGCGCCGGGGGTGACGACACGATGAAAACATTCATCAACACTTCGCTCGGGGAAACCTGGGTGGAAAGCGGCGAAGCGCCGGATTGGCAACGGCTGCTCGATCGCAAGGAAGAGTGGAAATCCGGCACGGTGCCCGCAAATGCCCTGTTTATGACTGCGGGCGCGGATGTGCAAAAGGACCGGATTGAGGTGGATGTCTGGGCCTGGGGGCGCGGGCTGGAAAGCTGGTTGATCGACCACATCGTCATCGAGGGTGGGCCGGGGTCAGAGGCTTGCTGGAATGGGCTGACGGAATTGCTGGGCCGGACATGGCAACACGGCAACGGCAGCCAGATGACCATCGCGCGGCTTGCCATCGACACCGGCTATGAAACCCCGGCCGTGTATGGCTGGGCGCGCAAGGTCGGCTTTGGTCAGGTGGCCCCGGTCAAGGGCGTGGAGGGTTTCAACCGTGCCAGCCCTGTCTCGGGGCCGACCTTCGTGGATGCGACCATCGCCGGCAAACGCCTGCGCCGTGGCGCGCGGCTCTGGACCGTGGCGGTCTCGACGTTCAAATCCGAAACCTACCGGTTCTTGCGGCTGGAACGGCCAACGCCAGAGGAACTTGCGGGCGGAACGGATTATCCGCCCGGAACCCTGCACCTGCCGGGCTGGATAGACAGCGAATGGCTGAAGCAGCTGGTCGCCGAGCAGCTGGTGACCGTCAGAAACAAGCGCGGTTTCGTCCGGCTGGAATGGCAGAAGCTGCGTGAACGCAACGAGGCGCTGGATTGCCGGGTTTATTCCCGCGCGGCGGCGTGGATCCTCGGGGCGGATCGCTGGTCGGACAAGCAATGGGATGAGCTGGAACGGCAAGTGGCGGCTCCGGATGCAGAAGTTGGCAAAGGTAATGTTACCACACCGCGCCAAAGCCGCCCCGCAAGACAGCGCCGTTCCGTGCGCTCGAATTACATGAGGTAGAGTTTCAATCGTTCAGGGTGCGTTGCACGATTTCAGGGTCCTTGGCGATCATGGCCAGCAGGACCCGCGCCGGTCCGTCAGGGCGGCGACGGCGGTATTCCCAATTGAGGAGGGTGCCCTTCTTCACGCCGATACTGCGCGCAAACTCGGCCTGCGAAAGACCGGTGCTGGCACGGATGAGCTGAACATCGGGTTCCGGAATGTCGATCTCGTGAATGGTGGCCGGGCCTTTGCCCCTGGCGTGGGCAAGAGCCTCTTTCAGGCCTTGTTCGATGCTGTTGAATGCGTCGCTCATCACTTGCTCCTGTAGGTTTCTGTCAGGGCCTTGCCGAGGGTTTTGACGGCCTCGGTTTCAGCCTTGCTCAGGTTGGCCTTCTCGTTCTTGGCGAAGACCGTGATCAATATGACCGGTGTGCCGTCTTCCGGGCTGAAGGCGTGGATCACCCGGTAACCGCCACTTTTACCGCTGCCCGCGCGCGCAAAACGGAATTTGCGCACACCACCGCCAATGGAAACGCCACTCATCACTGCCCGGCAGGCGATTGCGAAGCAATCTGCCGAGAGGGGGATTTCGCGCAACGAAATCGACCAGTTCCATACGCTCGCCATCACTCATGATTGCGCGGGCGCGGCGCTGGAATTCGGGCATTTCGACAACGGTTACAATGGTCATGACATTAGATAGGTGTCAGCGACCTATATGTCAATGACTAACATCAGGGAACAACATGACCACATTGGCAGAACTGCAAACCCGCCGCGAGGCACTGGCGACCTCGCGCGCCAGTGGCGTGGCCCGGGTCAGCTATGACGGCAAGACGGTGGAATACCGCAGCCTTGCGGAAATCGACCGGGCCATCGATGTGCTCAATCGGGAAATCGCGGCGCTCGAGGGCCGCAGGGTGATCCGGCAGGTGCGCGTGACCACAAGCAAGGGATTGTAATGGGCCTGTTTGACATGCTTCGTCGCCGGGAAGCCGGCGGCCCAAGCGGCGTGCGCGCCCGCCTCGAAGGGGCAATGTCGCGTCGTCGCCTGCGCGGCTGGCAGCCGCCGCTGGAAAACATCAACTCGCTGGTGGCCTCGGGCGGGCCGCGATTGCTGGCGCGCTCGCGCGAGTTGGTGGTGACCAATGGTTATGCCGCCAATGCCTGCGAGGCCTATGCGGCCAATCTGGTCGGGGACGGGATCAAGCCCTCGTCCCTGATCGAAGATCCGGAGCTTCGGGACACGGTCCAACGCCTGTGGCTGGCCTGGACCGATCAAGCCGATGCCGACGGGCTGACGGATTTTTACGGGCTGCAGGCAATGATTGCCCGCGAGATGTTCGTGGCCGGCGAATGCTTCGTGCGCATCCGGCCGAGACGTGCCGAGGACGGCTTGCTGGTGCCGATGCAATTGCAGCTTTTGCAGTCGGAAATGCTCCCCTTCGAGAAAACCGAAACCGCCGCCAATGGTAATGCCATCCGCTGTGGTATCGAGTTCGATCTGATTGGCCGCCGCGTCGCCTATCATTTTCGCCGCCGCCATCCCGGTGACAGCACCGATCGCAGTTCGGTGATCCCGGACACCACACGAGTGCCCGCCGAAGACGTGCTGCACATCTACCGCCCCATCGATGCAGGTCAGATCCGGGGGTTGCCGCATGTGGCTCCGGCCATGGTGCGGCTGTTTCTGCTCGACCAATACGATGATGCCGAGCTCGACCGCAAGAAAACCGCTGCGATGTTTGCGGGATTCATCACCAAGAATGCGCCGGAAGAGGCGTTGATGGGCGAAGTTGAGGATACCGGCGAAGGCATTGGTATCGCCAGTCTGGAACCCGGCACCCTGCAGGTGCTGTTGCCCGGTGAGGACATCAAGTTCTCCAGCCCCGCCGATGTCGGCGGTGGTTATGAGGCGTTTCAATATCGCACCTTGCTGGCAATCTCGGCGTCCTTGGGGCTGCCGTATCACTTGGTCACCGGCGATGTGCGCCAGGCCAATTACTCGAGCCTCAGGGCTGAGTTAGTCGAGTTTCGCCGCCGGATCGGCCAGTTGCAGCACGGGGTGATGGCGCATCAATTCTGCCGACCGGTCTGGACGCGCTGGCTGGAGGCGGCTGCCCTGTCGGGCTCGCTCGATCTGCCGGACATGGCCAAGGCCAAACCGGTGCACTGGATTCCGCCACGCTGGGATTGGGTCGATCCGCTGAAAGACATTCAGGCGCAGTTGCTCGGGATCGAAGCCGGGTTGATGTCGCGGCGCAAAGCCGTGGAAGCAACTGGCTATGACATCGAGGAAATCGACCGCGAGAACGCGGCGGATGCCGAGCGCGCTGCGGCTTTGGGCCTTCATTACAGCACCAGCCCCGGCGAGACCCAGGGCGCGCGGGCGACGCCCGTGAAACCTGCTGACCCCGAAGAACAGCAACAGTAGCAAAGGAACCACCATGAAAAACTGGTATTCGATCTGCGCCCTGAACGAGGGTGCGGAAATCTCGATCTATGATGAAATCGGCGCCTATGGCGTCTCGGCCAAAGCGTTTTTGGCCGATCTCGGCAAGCTGCCGGACAAGGCCCCGCTGACATTACGGCTCAACAGCCCCGGCGGCTCGGTTTTTGATGCAGTGGCGATTTACAACGCCCTGCAGCGCCATGCAGGCAATGTCACCGTCAGTATCGACGGCATCGCGGCATCGGCTGCCTCCTACATTGCCATGGCGGGGGATGAAATTATCATGCCGGAAAACGCCTTTCTGATGATCCATGATCCTTCGGGCATGGTGATGGGCACGGCGGCCGATATGCGCGCCATGGCCGAAGCCCTCGACAAGATCGGTGGCAGTCTGCTGCGGGGTTACGCGGCGAAATCCGGCAAGGCGGAAAAGGATATCGCGCAGCTGATGGCCAAGGAAACCTGGCTCGACGCCGCCGAGGCGCTGGAGATGGGCTTTGCTGACACAATGTCCGAGCCGGTGAAAATGGCTGCCAGTTTCGATGTCAGCCGGTTTCGGAACACGCCGCCGGAAATCGTCGAGGCGGTGAAGGCAAAGGATGAACCCGTCGCGGTGAAACCGGAGCCTGAAGCAAGGCTTGAACCGGATACTTCCTCCGGGGACGAAACCGACCCCGAGCCTGACCCCGCTGTCATCCGCGCCGAGGCCATGACCTATGCCAAAACTGTCGTCGATCTCTGCCGCCTTGCTGGTCAGCCGCAAATGGCGGCGGGCTTTCTCAACTCCGAAGCCTCCCTCGAGGATATCCGCCAGGCCCTGATCGACGCCCGCGCCGCCGATGATCCCGACATCTCCTCCACCCACCCGCAACCGGGGCCTGCGCCTCAGGCCAAACCCTGGGGCGACGTGATCGCCTGCACCTTCAAACGCAAAGGATAACACCCCATGACCACTCTGACCGAAACCCGCCACGCAGGCGGTTTTATTACTTGGGAGGCCGCGCGCGATTATTGCCGCGAGGTCGTCACCATCGCCACCGGCGGCGCGAACCCCGTTCTGGAACCTGGCACCGTGCTCGGCAAAATCACCGCATCTGGCAAATACGCCGCCCATGATCCGGCTGCTCTCGATGGCACGGAAACCGCCGTCGCCGTGCTCTGGGGCAAGGCGGACGCCACCGCGGCCGACGTGGATGCCGTGGTGCTGCTGCGCGGCCCCGCCATCGTCAACGCCAATGATCTGGTGTTCGCCGGAACGCCCACAGCACCGGAAATCACCGCCGCCCATACGGCGCTCGCCGTTGTCGGCATTCTCACCCGCTAAGAAAGGAACACATTCATGGCCACCATGGATATCTTCGAGACCGATGCCTTTTCGGTGATCGAGCTCACCCGCGCGCTTGAAAACATCCCCTTCAAGCCCGCGACCCTCTCGGGCTCCGGCCTTTTCTCCGATCGCGGCGTGCGAAGCCGCACTGTTGTCATTGAATCCCGCGACGGCACCCTGTCGCTGATCCCGTTTTCCGAACGTGGCTCGGCTTATGATCAACAGGTGCCCGAGCGTCGCGACGTGCGGGCCTTCGTTTGCCGCCAGTTCAAGAAGCAGGACGTGCTCTGGGCCTCCGAGATTCAGGGCATCCGCGCCTTTGGCACTGACAGCGAGACCCAGCAGATTCAGGCCGAAGTCGCCCGCCGTCTGCGTCGCCTGCGCAATGACGCCGAGGCCACCTTTGAATACCACCTGCTGAACGGCATTCAGGGCAAGGTGCTCGACCCCAAGGACGGGGCCACTGTCATCGATTACTTCACCGAGTTCGCGATTACCCCGGCCACCGAGGTCAACTTCGATCTTGCCGCCACCAATCCCGGCTCCGGCGTGCTGCGCAAGCGCTGTCAGGCGCTGATCGAAAGTGTCGAGGATAGCCTCGGGGGCCTTTCCACCGGCGCGGTGCAACTGCGCGCAGAATGCGGTTCGGCCTTCTTTGCCGATCTGGTGGCGCACAAGGAGGTGCGGGAAACCTATCTCAACACCGCCGCCGCCGCCGATCTGCGTAGCCGGGTGTCCGACGAGGTCAGCTTTGGCGGCATCAACTTCCGCCGCTACCGTGGCAATGCCGCCTTCGGGGTGCCGGTCGACAAGGCGTATTTCTATCCCGAGGGCGTCGAGGGGTTGTTTGAAATTTACTACGCCCCGGCCGACACGTTCGAGACGGTCAACACCCTCGGCCTGCCGCTCTACGCCCGTTCCATTCCGGATCGGGATCGCGACGAATGGGTGCGCCTCGAGATCGAAAGCAACCCGCTGCCGATCTGCACCCGCCCGCAGGTTCTGCGCAGCGCGCGGCGCACCTGATGAACGCCTTTGCCATTGGCATGGACGCATTGTTCGCGGACGACAATATCGCCACGGATGCCATCTACACGGCCGAGGGCGGCAATCCCGTTCTCGTCCGTGTAGTGGTACGCCGCGCCGACAATATTACCGGCTTTGGCGAGGCGAAACTCTGGTCTGAAACCCAGCGGTTCGATCTGCGGGTCAGCGAGGTCGCCACACCTCGCCCCGGGGACCGACTGGAAATCGGTGGCGAAGCGTTTCTCATTCAGGGCGAGCCGGTGCGTGACGCCGAACGGCTGATCTGGACCATCGATGTGCATCCGGCATGAAGCTGAAACTCGACATCGATCCGGACATCGCCGCGAAGATGCAGGCGGAGGTGCTGGCGGGCGAGCGCGCGGTCACCGCCGCCATGCGTCAGGCGGGCAGTGATCTGAAGGTCGACTGGCGCGGGCAGATCACCGGCGCTGGCCTCGGGCAACGGCTGGCGCGCAGCATTCGCAACAAGACCTATCCAGAGCGGGGCGAAAGCCTCGATGCCGCCGCCTTCGTCTGGTCGAAAGCCCCGAAGATCATCCGCGCCCATGACAAGGGCGTGCTGATCCGCTCGAAACGCGGCTTCTATCTCGCCATCCCGACCGAGGCCGCTGGCAAGGGTCGCGGTGGCGCGCGGCTCACACCCGGCGAATGGGAACGCCGCCGCGGTATGCGGTTGCGGTTCATCTACCGGCGCAACGGGCCGAGCCTTCTGGTGGCCGAAAAGGCGCGGATCAACACGCGCGGCACGGCGGTGGCGTCGCGTTCCAAAACCGGCCGCGGACAAGTCACGGCTCCGATATTCCTGCTGGTACCGCAGGTAAAACTGCGCAAACAGCTCGATCTGGCGCGGGATGCGGAAAAGGTGGCAGGGTCCGTGCCGGGGTTGATTGTGGAAAAATGGGTGGATCAGGCGTGAACCAATCTCGGGAAGTTCCTGCATTGTGGACAATCGCCCGGCATTAGCATATATTGCCAATGACGCGAAAGGATATCCCATGGCCACACGAAACGTCGTTCTGACCGATGCACAATCCAGCCTGGTCGACCGTTTGGTCGAGACCGGCCGTTACCAGAATGCCAGCGAGGCCTTGCGCGCCGGTTTGCGCCTTCTCGAGCGTGAGGAAAGCGAAATCAATGCCCTGCGCAACCAGCTCTCGGCCGGATTGGCGCAGGCCAGGGCTGGAGATCTGGCCGAGGGGAGCGGCGAGGATGCCATTCGGCGCGTCTTTGCCACCGCGCGGGACAAGGCCTGATGCCCAAACCCTGGCGGCTGACCCGTCAGGCCGAGGCGTCCCTTCTGGATATTGCCCTCTGGACGATCGAGACTTTTGGCCCGCGTCAGGCGCAGGCCTATGAGGAAGACCTGATAGCGCGTTGTTCCGGAATTGCATCGGGCAGCGTGGCTTCGCAAAGTTGCCGGGCGATCATCGACCCTGATCTGAAGGAGGATCTGCGCTTCACCCGTTCGGGGCAGCATTTTATCGTGTTTGTCGAGGATGAGGCCAGTGTGATCATCGTGGATTTTCTGCATAGCAGGAGTGATTTGCCGGCCAAACTGGCGAGCATTGAGAAACAACAGCCAGATCAGAACCATTGAGGTAAGCCGGCATTTGGCCGGCAAGCAAAAACATGCCCACACCCCGTGAAACCATCCTGCAGGCTTTGCTTGCGGCACTGCAAACCGTGCCCGCTGCAACAGTGCTGCGTGGGGCGGTCCTGCCCGAACGTATCCCGACTGACGGGCTGCTGATCCTGCGCGACGGCGATCCGGGAACGCCGGAGGTGACGCTGTCGCCGGTGCAATATCACTTTGAGCATCGTGCCGAGGTCGAGGTGATCGTGCAGGGGAAGACTCCGGCTGACCGCGACGCCGCGTTTGATGTGTTGTTGGCAGAACTGGCCATCACCATCACGGCCGACCGAACCCTCGGCGGCCTCTGCGACTGGGTCGAGGCGGAAGCGCCGCAGCCGGTCGATCTACCGGTGGAAGGGGCGGAGGCGCTGAAGGCAGCGATCGTTTCCCTTATTTTGGCGTACACCACGGCCGATCCGCTGGGCTGACCCTCATGGGCTGAACCTCGTAGGATGCCCCCACCACAAAACAAAGGACTACACTATGGCACGCGCACAAGGCGCGCGGTCGCTGATGGCGGCTGCGTATGAGACGAGTTATGGCACCTCGCCGGTTGGCGGTTACATGCAGATGCCGTTCGCCAGCACTTCGCTGGGGGCAGAGCAACCGCTGCTGGGATCGGAACTTCTGGGGTATGGCCGTGATCCGCTGGCTCCGATCAAAGATGCGGTAACGGCAGACGGTGATGTGGTGGTGCCGATCGATGCGGAAGCCTTCGGGTTCTGGCTGAAGGCGGCATTTGGCGATCCGGTCACCACCGGCACGGGTCCGTATACCCATGTGTTCACGTCGGGCAACTGGACCCTGCCGAGCATCTCGATCGAAACCGCCATGCCCGAGGTGCCGCGTTATGCGATGTATTCCGGCTGTGTGCTCGACCAGCTTTCCTGGCAGATGCAACGCTCTGGCCTGCTGACCGCCACCGCCAAGCTAATCGCGCAAGGCGAGGCGATTGCAACCTCGACCGCTGCCGGAACGCCGACCGGCTGGGCCCTGCAGCGGTTCGGGCATTTCAACGGTTCGATCAAACGTAACGGCACAGCTCTCGGTAATATCGTCTCGGCCGACATTCAGTATGCCAACAATCTTGACCGGATCGAAACCATCCGCTCGGACGGGCGTATCGACGGGGCCGACCCTTCGATTGCCGCGCTGACCGGCAAGATGGATGTGCGCTTTGCCGATCAGGTGCTGATGACCCAGGCGATGAACGGCACACCCGCCGAGTTGGAGTTCGCCTATAATCTCGGCACCGGTGAAGCCCTGACCTTCACCGCCCACGCTGTCTATCTGCCGCGCCCGCGCATCGAAATCCAGGGCCCCCAGGGTGTGCAAGCCAGCTTTGACTGGCAGGCCGCCTATGACGCTACCGCCGGGCAGATGTGCACCGTCACCCTTGTCAACGACATCGCAACCTACTGAGGAACAACATGATCCATCTCGATTTGAATAGCGAACCCGCCTGGCTTGATCTTGGCCACGGCGTTCGCCTGCATTTACACCCGCTGACCACGGCGATGATGGTGGCCTCGCGCAATGACCCCGCTGTCGCGGCTCTGAACGAGGATGCAACCGACGAGGAAAGTGCGCTGGTTTTCGCCAAGGCCCTGGCCCGCAACGCCACGCTTGACTGGGAAGGGGTGGGGGATGGTGACGGCAATGTCATTCAAATTACCCCTGAGGGTATATCGGCCCTGCTGGATGTCTGGCCGCTGTTCGAAGCTTTCCAGACCAAATACGTGGCCAAGGGTCTGGTGCTGGACGCGGAAAAAAACGCCTCTGCGCCCTTGCCGACTGGGTCTTCGGCGGGGGCGACGGATATTGCCAAGCCTGTATCGACACCTGTGAAGACTGCCCGCAAACCCTGAACCAACCACAGACATTTGAAGGCTGGCAGGTCTGGGATCTGGTCGCCCGCCTTGGTGGCCAGCTGCGCGTTGCCCCGAGCGGTGGCGTGATTGGCTGGGACATGGGCACGGCACTGGCGCTGGCCTCGGCTCTTGGCATCTGTCCGATAGCTACCGCCGAAATCCTCCCCGCAATCGAGGCGGTGATGGTGCGTAAAATCAACGAACAGATGGATAAGTAAGATGGCCGAGAAAAGGGTATCCGTCCGCCTCGCGGCCGTGGGTGGCAAGCAGGTCAAGGCCGAATTCGAGGGCATAGGTGACGCTGGCAAAAAGGGTTTCGGCAAGGCCTCGCGCGAGATGGAGATTGCCAATGCCCGTCTCGCCCGCTTTGCCCGCCGCGCAAAGATTGCGGCCGGTATCATGGCGGCGGCTGCGGTGGCGGCCGGCATTGCCATGGTGCGCTCCAGCCTGCAGACCATCGACGAGCAGGCCAAACTGGCGGCATCCCTGCGCACCACGACGGCGAGCATGCAGGTGCTGGCGCGCGCGGCCGATCTGGCCGGAGTCTCGCAGGGCGAGGTTGAACAAGCCACGATCATGATGACCAAGAGCCTGAGCCAGGCGGCGCAGGGGACCGGTCCGGCGGTGAAAGCATTGGATGCGTTGCACCTTTCCGCCGCCGATCTCGCCAAGCTGCCGATCAATGAAAAAATGACTGCCATTCAGGATGCAATTGCAAAGTTCATCCCCACGGCCCAACAAGCGGCTGTAGCCTCACAGATATTTGGCTCGCGTGCCGGTCTGATCTTTACCCGTATCGACAGCGCCACCTTGCGTCAGGCAACACAGGATGTGCAGGATTTTGGCGTCGCGGTATCTGAAAGCGATGCTGCACAAATCCAGCGCACCAATGATGCCCTCTCGCGCATGGGATTGCTGTGGCGCGGGATTGCCAACCAGCTGGCGGTGGCGGCGGCACCAGCGCTTGAGGCAATGGCCAATGCCATGGCGGCGATCGGTAAGGTCACCGGCCCGCTCGGGCGCGCCATCAAGGGCCTGTTCAACCATATCGGCGAGATCGCCACCATTGCCGCCACCTTCGCCGCCGTGCTGGGTGGCAAGTTGGTGATTGCACTGGCCAGCGCGGCATTGGGGATCAACGGCGTGTCGATTTCGCTGGTCGCCCTGCGTGGTGCCCTGATCCGCACCGGCATCGGGGCGTTGATCATTGGTGCGGGAGAACTGATCTACTGGTTCGGGCGTCTGGTCAAAGGCGCAGGCGGCTTTGGCGAGGCCATGCGGTTGCTGAAGGATGTCGCCATCGAGGTCTGGGATCGCATCAAGCTCGGCGGCAAATCCCTCGGCGCGGCGCTCTCGTCGGTCTGGGCGCGGATCAAGGCCGGATGGCTGACAATGCTGGCCAACATCCAGAAGACATGGACGGACTTTTTGCATGCCATGACGCGCGGGATTGCCAATATCCCGGGCATGGACAGCGCCATGCTGGCATTAGGAAACGCCGCGATCATGGCTGGATCCGCCTATTACGAGATGGCCGCCACCGCCGAAGAAGCGAGGAATGCCGCCGACGGGCTGGTGACCTCCTCCCGCGAAATGGCCCAAGCCGAAACCGCACCGCTCACCTCCATGCAGGCCCTGCGCGATGCGATGACATCGAGCGCCGAGGATGGCGAGAGCGTCCTTGCGGGCACGACGACCGCTGCCGAGGTTCTGTCCCGAGCGGTCACCGGTGCGGGTGGGGCCGCGCGTGCTGCGGCCGAGGTTGCCAAAACCGCATGGGAATTGGCGGCAGGTTCCCTCAAGGATTACGCTGCCAAGGCGGCGAATGTTGGCAAGGGGATTGGTGACGCGCTGGTCAGCGCTTTCACCAGCGCGGAAAACGCCATTGGGGAATTTGTCAAAACCGGCAAGCTGGATTTCCGGTCACTGGTGGCCTCTTTGCTGGCTGATATGGCCAAGCTATCGGCCCGCAAATTCATTCTGGGGCCGCTCGCCAATGCCCTGTCGGGTGCCCTTGGAAGTCTTGGCGGCATCTTTGCGCCGGTGTTACACGCGGGCGGTATGGTTGGCGGGGTCGCGCCACAGCGCATGGTTCCTGCCATGGCTTTTGCAAGCGCGCCCCGCATGCATGGTGGTGGCTGGGCAGGGCTGCGGCCAGACGAGGTACCCGCCATTCTGCAAAAAGGCGAGCGGGTGCTGAACCGGCGCGAGGCCGCGCAATACGACACTGCCAGTTCCCAAAACATCACCATCAACATCCAGACCCGCGATGCCGAGAGCTTCCGGCAATCGCGCACCCAGGTCTCGGCCGACATTGCCCGTGCTGTCGCCATGGGCCGGAGGGGCATGTAGATGGCGTTTCACGAGGTTCGCTTTCCCGACAATATCAGCCGTGGTGCGCGTGGCGGCCCCGAGCGGCGCACCCAGATTGTCGAGCTGGCCTCGGGCGACGAGGAGCGCAACGCCAGCTGGACCAACTCGCGCCGCCGATATGATGCCGCCTATGGCATCCGCCGCGCTGACGATCTGGCTGCCGTGGTGGCGTTCTTCGAGGCGCGCAACGGGCAGCTCTACGGGTTTCGCTGGAAGGATTGGGGTGATTATAAATCCTGCCTGCCGTCGGGTGCGCCTGCCGCAACAGATCAGACGATCGGCACGGGAGACGGCACCACCACCATGTTCCAATTGGTGAAAGCCTATTCATCGGGCGCGCAAGCATGGACCCGCACGATCACAAAACCGGTGGCCGGTACGGTCTCGGTGGCGCTGGACGGGATCGCGCAAGCCTCGGGTTGGTCCGTGGATACCACCACGGGTCAGATCACCTTTACCACCGCTCCGGCCACGGGAACCGCCATAACCGCCGGTTTCGAATTCGATGTGCCGGTGCGTTTCGACACCGACCAGCTCGACGTCACCCATGACCTGGAGCGCCTCGGGTCCATCACATCCATTCCGCTGATCGAGGTGAGGCGGTAGTGGCTCCCGCCTTAACCCTCGCCAAGTGCAGCAGCGATATCCTTGATGCGCAGCATCAGAACCAGCGGCTCTATCGGACTCTCGATAAACCCGTGCTCCAGATAGAACGCCTTGGCTCGGTCATTTAGCGCATGCACCAGAACCGCCGCCGCCCCGATTTCCTGCGATGCATTCAGAACGCGCAGCAACGCATCCCGCAGCAGCGCCGCACCGATCCCGTTGCCCTGTTCACGATTGTCCACGGCCAAACGACCGAGGATGATGACGGGAACGCGGGACGGCATATTACGCCGGACCTTGCTCGGAGCCTCATCCCGTTCGACCGCACCCGCAGCCAAAGCGTAATAGCCGACAACGGTGTTACTACGACAAACAACATAGATCCGCGAAGCCCCCGATGCCTGATTGCCCCTTGCACGGCGTTTCAGCCACTGGTCAAGGCTTGGCGCGCCGCAGTCGAACCCATCAAGTTCATGAGTGTCGTCGAGAAGTTCCGGTGCCCGCAGGGGAGATTTTGGCGCACTCATTCCTCCCACGGAGCCTTGGTTGCCATAAGTTTACGCAAGGTTTTCGAGGGGCTCGCGGGCGCATCAAGCGCGGCCTGGAAAGCATCAAACCGCTCGGGGTCCAGCCGGAACAGGCTGCGGTCAAGCAAGGCGTCTTCTGCCGCGCGCCGTGTGGCCTCGAGCATGAATTCGGTGCGGTTCTTGCCCAAAGCGTCCGCCGCGCGATCGATAAGATCCCGGTCACGTCGGGTGACGCGCAGGTTGATCAGCGATTTGTGCGCGGCGGGGGTGGCAGCGTGGGATACGGGCATTGGTTTCTCCGGAATAGGTGATGCTTGCAATGTAAAGACGATAGATACACAAATCAAGAGGCGACGTAATGGCAAAGCAATTCCCACAATCCCTGCAAACCCATCTCGATTCCGGCACCACCACGCTCGCCTGGTGCTGGCGGCTGACCCGCAACGACGGGGCGGTGTTCGGCTTCACCGATCACGATCGCCCTCTGACGTTTGACGGCACAACATTCGAGCCCGAGTCCGGTTTTACCGCCTCGGAAATCCGTTCCGGTTCCGATCTGTCGGTCGATGCGCAGGAAGCCGAAGGCGTGCTGACCTCCGCCACCATCACAGAGACCGATATTCTTGATGGCCGCTGGGACAACGCAACGGTGGAGATCTGGCGGGTAAACTGGGCCGACACCGCCAGCCGTGCCCTGCTGCGGCGCGGGGCCATCGGCCAGGTCCGGCGGGGTCGGCTGCATTTCGTGGCCGAGATGCGCAGTCTCGCCCATGTGTTGGGGCAAACCATCGGGCGGACGTTTCAGGCGAGTTGCGATGCCGCCTTGGGGGATGCCCGCTGCGGCGTCGATCTGAATGCGCCCGCTTTCAAAGCATCGGGCACTGTGGTTTCACTGTCGGGCGATCGCGGCTTTGCGGTATCGGGTCTCTCGGGCTTTTCGAATGAATGGTTCGCGCTCGGCACGCTGCACTGGCTGACGGGTGCCAATACCGGACGCAGGGCCGAGGTGTTGAGTCACGCGCTCACCGGCGCGGACATAATCATCACCCTGCTTGAGGCCCCTGTGCGGGGTATCGAAGTCGGACACACCTTCGACATCTTCGCCGGGTGCGACAAGCGGTTCGAGACCTGTCAGGCCAGGTTCGCCAACGCCGTCAATTTCCGAGGCTTCCCGCATATCCCGGGGCAGGACACCATTATCCGCTATGCCGCCAAGGGCGATGCAAATTCGGGATCGGTATTATGACAGGCGCGCGAAACACAGCCCCGACGCGCATCGTCAAATCCGCCCGCCGCTGGATCGGCACGCCGTATCACGATCAGGCCTCTGTGCGCGGTGTGGGCTGCGACTGCCTCGGCCTGTTGCGCGGTGTCTGGCGGGATGTGGTGGGTCCCGAACCAATGCCCATGCCACCTTATTCCCGCGACTGGGGTGAAGCAGGGCCAGTCGAGGTGTTGGCCGAGGCCGCACGGGCGGCAATGCAGGAGCTGGACGTTGCAGAGGCCCGCGCCGGTGACATCATCCTGTTTCGCATGCGCGCGGGCGCGATTGCCAAGCATGTGGGAATTCTGTCCGGAGGTGGGCATTTCATCCACGCCTATGAGCGCACGGGCGTAATCGAGGAACATCTGACGCCTGCCTGGCAGCGCCGGATCGCCTTCGCTTTTCGTTTTCCTGTGAGGTAAATCATGGCATCCATTCTTCTGGCCTCGGCCGGTGCCGCGATTGGCGGCAGTATCGGCGGGGCCATCCTTGGCGTGTCCGCCGCCACCATCGGCGGCGCGATCGGCTCGTTTGCCGGCTCAATGATCGACAGCTGGATTGTGTCGTCACTCGCCCCCGGGCAGCGGATCGAGGGCCAACGGCTGGAAAACCTGACCCTCACCACCTCGACCGAAGGGGCAGTGATCCCGCGCATTTATGGCCGCATGCGCATCGGCGGTAATATCATCTGGGCCACGGATTTTACCGAAACGGTGAACACGACCACCCAAGGTGGCGGCAAGGGCGGCGGGCCGAAGGTGACCACCACGGCCTATCTTTATTCCGCGTCTTTCGCGGTAGCCCTGTGCGAGGGACCCATCACCGGGATCGGGCGCATCTGGGCCGATGGCAAACCGCTCGATCTCTCCGGCGTCACGTGGCGGATTTACACCGGCGACGAGACCCAGCAACCGGACCCGTTCATCGAGACAAAAATGGGTACGGGAAATGCCCCCGCCTATCGCGGCACCGCCTATGTGATGTTCGAGGAATTGCCGCTGGAGCAATTCGGCAATCGCATCCCGCAGCTGTCTTTTGAGGTCTTCCACCCCGTTGTTGAACCCGACACCGCCGAAGGCATGATCCGCGCCGTCACCCTGATCCCGGGCACTGGCGAATTTGTCTATGCCACGGAACCGGTGTCTCGCGGAACCGGCGGCAGTACCTCATCGGAAAACGTTCACACAACCAATGCCGTGCCCGATATCATCGCGGCGCTCGACCAGTTGCAGGCCGCCGCGCCGAATATCGAGAGCATCTCGCTTGTGGTTTCATGGTTCGGCACCGATCTGCGCGCCGGGAACTGCCAGATCATGCCCGGAGTCGAGAACACCACCAAAGTGACCACGCCAAAGATCTGGGCGCTAAATGGCGTGACACGTGCCGGTGCCCATGTGATCAGCCTCGATACCAAAGGCCGCACGGCCTATGGCGGCACGCCAGCGGATTTTGCCGTCGTGCAGGCCATTCAGGAAATCAAAGCGCGCGGGTTGCGGGTCACGTTTTATCCGTTCCTGCTGATGGACATTCCGGCAGGCAATACGCTGCCCGATCCGTATTCGGACAACGCGGCCACAACTGGCCAACCCTCTTACCCATGGCGCGGCCGGATCACCTGTTCTCCGGCGGCGGGCTATGCGGGAACCGCGGACAAGACAGCCACTGCGGCCACGCAGGTTTCCGCATTCTTCGGCAATGCGCAGGAATCCGATTTTGCCATCAGCGGCGAGGCCGTCTCCTGGACCGGCGGCACCGACTGGGGCTATCGCCGCATGATCCTGCACTACGCCCATCTCTGCGCAGCGGCTGGCGGGGTGGACACTTTCCTGATCGGATCGGAATTGCGCGGGCTAACCACAATTCGGGACGGGGCAAGCACCTATCCGGTCGTATCTGCATTGACGCAACTGGCCGGTGATGTAGCCGGTATTCTCGGTCCCAGCACCGCCATCAGCTACGCCGCCGACTGGTCGGAATATTTTGGACACCAGCCGACGGATGGCTCGGGTGATTTGTTCTATCACCTCGATCCATTGTGGGCCGATCCGGATATAGATTTCATCGGCATCGACAATTACCTGCCGCTGTCCGACTGGCGCGATGGCTTTGAACACGCCGATGCGCAGGCGGGCTGGAATTCAATTCGTGATCTCGACTATCTACGCGGCAATATCGAGGGCGGCGAAGGGTTTGAGTGGTATTATGCCTCGGATGCGGATCGCAGCGCCCAAAACCGCACGCCCATTACCGACGGGGCCTATGCCAAGCCATGGGTATTTCGCCCCAAGGACATCCGGTCATGGTGGACGCTGCCCCATCACGACCGGCCAGGCGGGGTGGAAAGCGCATCCCCCACCAGCTGGGTGCCGCAATCAAAGCCGATCCGCTTTACCGAACTCGGCTGCCCGGCGGTCGATCGCGCCACCAACCAGCCGAATGTATTCTATGACCCGAAGTCGACCGAAAGCGCCTTGCCGTACTTTTCGCGGGGCTGGCAGGACGAAGCCATCCAGCGGCGCTATATCGAAGCGATGCTGGGCTATTGGGGTGAGGCGGCCAACAATCCGACCAGCAGCGTGTACACCGCGCCGATGATCGACATGGGCGAGGCGGCTGTCTGGACATGGGACGCGCGGCCTTATCCGGATTTCCCCGCCCGCGAGGATGTCTGGGCCGATGCACCCAACTGGCGGCTCGGGCATTGGTTGAACGGGCGGCTCGGGGCGGTAGGGCTTGGCGCGTTGGTGCGCGAGTTGTGCCGCCGCGCGGGGCTGGACGACAGCCTAATCGACGTGAGTGAATTGTCGGATACGGTTCCGGGCTTTGCAATTTCCGCTCTGGAAAGCCCGCGGGCCTCGATCTCGACGCTGGCGCGGCATTTCGGGTTTGATGCGGTGGAAAGCGGTGGCATCATCCGGTTTGTGACGCGCGGGCAGCGGGCCACCGCCACAATCAAACCCGACGATATGGTGGCTGCGCAAGGCGATGTCATGGAACTGACACGCGGACAGGAAACCGAACTGCCACAAGCGCTCAAATGGCAGTTGGTGCGCCCCGACGAGGAGTATGATGCCGCCACTGTCGAGGCGCGCCGCGTCACGGTGGAGGCCGCCCGCGTGGCCTCGGAGAGCTTCCCGCTGGCGGTGTCGCTGGAAGAGGCCGACCGGCGTTGCCGTCGTGCCCTGATGGAAGCCTGGGTCGGGCGCGAAACATTGACGGCCAAGCTGCCGCCGTCACGCTTGTCGCTCGATCCCGGCGATGTAGTCAGTCTGGATAATGATGGCCGCCTGATCGACTATCGCATCACCCGCATCGGCGATGCAGGTGCACGCTCCATTGAGGCAACCCGCACCGACGCCGCCATTTACGACCTGCCACCGGGGCAATATCGCCCGGCGAGCCTGCCCGGAGCCACCGTTTATGGTCCGGCGGAAATTGCCCTGATGGACCTGCCGCAGCTTGACGATGCTGTTCCGGCGTATCGACCTTATGCCGCCGTATTCGCTAAACCATGGTATGGCACGGCCGCCGTATGGCGCAGTGCGGACACCTCGGGTTTTGCCCTGCTGGACACTATTGCTCAGGCCGCGCAGATCGGCGCGCTGGTTGTGGATCTGCTTGCCGGTCCGATCAACCGGATCGATCATGGCAATGAGCTGCTGCTGGATGTTTCCTCCGGCACACTGACCAGCGTTACCGATACGGAATTGTTCGCCGGAGCCAATGCGCTGGCGGTTGAAAGCGCGCCCGGTACTTGGGAAGTCATCCAGTTCGGCAATGCCGAACTGGTCGCCATGGGCCGTTATCGCCTGACTCGCCTGCTACGCGGCCAGCGCGGCACTGGCGATGCCATGGGCAGCCCCGCACCAACCGGAGCGCGGGTTGTAATGTTGGGCTCCGGCATCCAGCCGCTCTCCATTGCCGAGGCCGATCTCGGCCTGCCGTGGAACTGGCGTATCGGTCCGGCCAGCGCTGCCCCATCGAATGCGATCATGCAGGCCAAAACATTCACCCCGAACGGGCGCGGGCTGATGCCTTTTGCACCCGCGCAGGTGCGGATGCGGCGGGAAGCAAACGGCGATCTGACCTTGCGCTGGCTGCGGTGTGACCGGTCGCTCTCGGCAGACAGCTGGGTGCTGACCGATGTGCCGATGTCGGAAGCCACCGAGGCCTATGGTCTGGAATTTTTGGACGGCGTAACTGTCAAGCGATCCTTGACCATTGCCACCCCGGTCTTCACCTACACCGCCGCCATGCAAAGCGCAGATTTCGGCGGGCCGGTCAGCAGTCTTTTTATCCGCATCACCCAGATCGGCGCGCTCGGTCGGGGTGTGCCACTCGCCCAAATTCTCACCGTCAAGGAAAGCCTATGACCAACACACCAAATCTGTCCTTGCCCTATCTTGCCGCCGCGCAGGCGCAAAAGCACATCACCGTCAACGAGGCCCTGAGCCTGCTCGACGCGCTGGCCCAAATGGCAGTTGTTGCAGTTGGCGCAACAACTCCACCCGGCACACCGGCCGAGGGGGAGCGCCACATCATCGGCAGCGGTGCCACGGGCGCATGGTCCGGCTGGGACAACAGCATCGCGCTGTTTTCCGGCGGCGCATGGCTGCGCCTGATCCCGCAGGTTGGCTGGATGGCGTGGGATGTTTCGGCCAGCGAATTGCTGGTCTGGAACGGGTCCGCCTGGGTTTCCTTCGTGCCGAACCTGCAAAACCTCTCCGGCGTCGGCATCGGCACTTCATCGGACGCCACCAACAAGCTGGCGGTCTCCGCCGCCGCAACCCTGCTCAATCACGCCGGAAACGGCCACCAGCTCAAGATCAACAAGGCCGCATCCGGTGACACCGCCAGCCTGCTGTTCCAGACCAACTGGTCCGGGCGCGCCGAGATGGGCACGGCGGGCAGTGACGATTTTTTCCTCAAGGTCAGTGCCGACGGCAGCACGTTTTTCGAGACCTTGCGGGCGGACGGTAATACCGGCGCGGCCAAGTTTCCCAACGGCATCGACCCCGAGCGCCGCAGCATCGGCGGCCTGACCAAGGGTGGCGGGTCCGACTGGTGGGGGCCGGTCGATCCGTTCACCCTGAGCTACAGTTCCGGATCCCCGCAGGCACTGTCGCAGGACAAGATGTACTTCATGCCCGTTTTTGTCGATCGCCCCGTTCAGCTGCTTGGCGGGTTTGTGTCTCTGGGCACCGCCTCGACCACTGCAGGCGCGCTGATCCGCTGCGGTATCTACCGGCTCGGTGCGCCCAACGGGGATGACTGGGATATCGGGGATCGGGTGGCGGATTTCGGGACCAATCCGGCCGATGTAGCGGGCCACAAGATCTTCGACCTGGCAACCCCGCAAACCCTGACCAGAGGCTGGTATGTCACCACCATGGGGGTAAGTGGTGCGGGAGCCTATGCGCGCTATGCCCGCTGGATGACGCCCGGCCTGACCCGATACTACCCGCACAGCAGCGGCACCAGCGCCTATCCCCGCGTCGTTGCCCCGCAGGTTTTCCTTTACGAGAACGCCAGCAATGCCGCGATCACCGGTGGCTTGCCTGCCAGCTGGACCGGCAACCCCGTCAGCACCATGACCTCGACCAACAACTGGGTCTACCAGATGGTGTTCCCGAAGTGGCGCGAAGTCTGAACCACCCCGAACAACAAGGAGAGAATATGACACCGCCGAAACTTGAAGCGGGCTATGTCCGCATGCCCGAGGACGAATTCGAAGCCATGCTGGCCCGCGCCGCCGAACAGGGCGCGCGTCGTGCTTTGGCCGATGTTGGCCTCGACGGTCCGGAAGCCGCCATTGACATCCACGACCTGCGCACATTGCTCGACAGTCTGCGCATGGCGCGGCGCACCGCCTGGCAGACCGTCGTGCGCCTGATCACCACCGGCCTGCTGCTTGCCCTGATCGCGGGCATTGCCGTGAAGCTGAAGCTGTTCGGCTGACGCCACCCAATATCACCCCAACCACATGCCCGCCAACTGGCGGGTTTTTCATTTCTGGAGGAAACCATGACCACCCATTATTACGCTGACTGGCGTGACGTGCCCGATAAACTCTGGCGCTGGCCCAACTTCAGCCCCGAGGAAATCGCCTGTCGTGGCGATGGCACGATCCGCATCAACGAGCCGGCCCTCGACAAGCTGCAGGCCTTGCGGGACCGCCTTGGTGTACCAATGATTGTTAACTCCGCCTACCGCAGCCCGAACTATAACCGGCAGGTCGGCGGGGCCAAACATTCCATGCATCTACAGGGCGCGGCGTTCGACATTTCCATGGCCAACCATGATCCGGAGAGTTTTGAAGCGGCGGCGCGCGAAACAGGCTTCACCGGCTTCGGCTTCTATCCCCGCCAGAACTTCATGCACATCGACATCGGCCGCGCACGTCAGTGGGGCGACCCGTTTCCGCCCAGAGCCGCCCGATTTGCACCGGAGCCGCCACGCCTGCGCGAAGCCCTGACCGAAAGCCGCGCCATGAAAGGCGGCAGCGCAGCCGGTGTGGCCACCATCGGCGCAGCGGGCGTAGAGGTGATGCAACAGGCTGTCACCGATACCCAGTCCGCCCTGCAACCGCTGATCCCGTATCTCGACGCAATGCGCTGGCTGTTCATCGCTGTCGCCTTGATCGGCATCGGAACCACCATCTACGCCCGCTGGGATGACTGGCGTAAAGGCCGCCGCTGATGGGCGCTCTCATTGCATGGCTCACCAACAGCCGCCTCGCGCTGACTGCCGGAAAATGGGCCACCATCGCCCTCACAATAACTCTGTTCCTCCTGTCCCTGCGCCGCTCCGGTGAGCGCGCCGGACGGCTGGCGGAACGGCTCGAAAATACGGAGAAAGCCAATGAAATCCAGCGCCGAATGCTCGAGGCCGCGTCTCGCCGCCCTCGCAATCGTGACGAGCTTGCTGAGCGCCTGCACGACGGTGGGTTCTGAGCGGCCCACAGGTGTGTGCCCGCCGGTGGAGGAGTATGACGCGGGGGTTCTGGCACAGGCAGCCGCGGAAGTGCAAGCGCTGCCGAAAGGGTCGGCGGTTGTAGACATGCTGAGCGATTATGCCGTTATGCGGGAGCAGGCGAGGGCGTGTGTTTTTCCGTGATGTCAAAGGGTTTCCGGTATAAGCTGGGGCCAATGCCGGTTTAGGGGTTGATTTACAATGAAGAATTGCATCGCAAAAATACGCAAAGAGCGAGGGCTTACATTGCAAGCCCTTGCGGATCGTGTTGGCGCGAGCAACCAACAGATCAGCCATCTAGAAAAAGAGCGACGAGGATTGACCGTGGATTGGCTGGACCGGATTGCGGTCGCGCTGGATTGCCATCCGTTTGACCTCTTGGAGCCCGATCCGGCGCTGATGAAGATTAACGGAACAAGCCCCACGGCCATAGAACAGCAGCTTGTTTTGCACTTCCGGCGTTTATCAGACGCGCAGCAAGAGGCCATGCTGGATTTTATGAGAACGGTTGTTTGTGACGTGGAAACGCCTGACTATGGAGGTCAATCCACAACCGGATAAAACGGCTGCCCCCAATCCTCGTCCGGATTATCCATCATGATGTCAATGAACACTGGCATCAGGAAGCCAAGGATGGCTGCGCTGTCGCCAACCTGTGCGCGGTTGACGGCGCTGTTCCATGTGGCCCCGCCGTGGATCAGTTGATTGCGCAAAATGTAGAGCCGGTCAAAAACAAAGCTCAGCACGCGGGTCGTGTCTGTGGATTGAACGGCCTGCGCGAAACTGCGGGCGGAAGCGTTGAAGCGTTCTTCCCAGTCGTCAAAGCCATCGACCCCGTTATGGAATTGCCAGAACGGATTGAACACATACCTGTTTTGCATGAGGTTGCGGATCGGGCCGGAAAACTGTTTCCAAATGGCGTTGTAGATCTGCTGATCGGCATCAAGGGCCACCAGTTTGGCAAAGAAACCTTCAAAGGCCCCGCGCTCGCCGGTGGCGATGCCTTGCAATGATCCCTCATCTGCGTAGGCGGCATTGAAGGCAATCCACAGGAACAGGAATGCTGCGTCGTGATCGTCACCGACCTGTTCAGCGCGCCCGATCCAGCTGATCGAGCGGTGGACGCGCAGGCCCATGGTTTCGGGAAAATCCACGCGAAGGGCGCGCTGTTTTGCTTTCAGGGTGGCGTGGGGGATGGTTTCTGGCATGGGCAATTCTCGCGGTTTGAATGGGCTGAAGGAAATTCAGGGCAAAGCATCGAAATCGGATCGTCGGTAACCTTCGGTGAGTTGACGGAGACCTGCCGGTTCCAGAACTACGACCGCATCGCCCCATTGATAGAGAAACCACGCCATTTCCAGCCAGCCGGCCGCATGGAAGCGGACGATCAGGCTGCCATCGGGCTGATGCTCGGCACTCTGGTTCGGATGGAACTGGAACCCGGCAGCACGCTCGGCGGCGGCGGGGCTGAAGCGCCAGACAACCTCGCCGTATTGGGCCGGATCCTGATAGGCACCGAAGGCTTTTGCCGCATAGGTGTCGATGGAAAACCCGTCTTCAAAGGCAAAACTTTCGTCCAGGCAATTCGCCGTCTGGATCCGGTCCATGCGGAAGTTTAGCAATTCCGGCCCACGCGCGGGCTGGCGGGCCACCAGATAGCTGCGCAGGCCCAGCAGAACCCCGTGCGGTTCCACAATCCTTTGCTTGCTATTCTGTGCCCCATAGGAAATTTCCAGCCGGAACGGGCCGCGCAAGGCCTCGATCACCGCGTCCATGACCTCGGGACGTTGCGCCGCGCGTGGCCCCGGGCGGGCAACATGGCCAAGCGAGGCCAGAACCGCCTCGGCATCCGCTTCAGCCCTGAGCGCGTCACGCGCTGGTAGGCGGGCCATCAGCCGGTCCCTCATTTCTTCCAGCGCACGGGCGTGGCGCAGGCGGTTGTCGTCACGGGCCGAGATGGTGGCAATTTCCAACGCCTCTATGGTGGTTTCCTGACGTGGTTCCAGCCGCGCGATTGCCGGATCAAGCAACCGCCAGCGCCGCCGCCGATCCGCCCCGTCGGTGATTTCCACATTGGCAAAGGTGGCTTCCAGTGCATCGGTCATGCGTTGCGCGGTGCGATGGGACACGTCAAATTCGGCGCGGATTTCCGCAAGGCTGATCCCACCGTGGCGCGAGGACGCCATTAGTGCGAGACGAAGCAGATCCTGGGCTTTTGCAAAAGACATTTTCAACCACGACAGGAATTGACACCCTTATAGGCTATTGTTCACAGTGAGTTCTGTCGAGATGATTCTCTCGATGGTAGATTTTCGAGTGAATTGGGGCATTTATTGCGCAAAGTTGACGGCCATATCCTGTTTTCGGCATCCGACCTTATGAAATTCATGGGATGTAAGCACGCGACCGTTTTGGATATGGCGCGGATGCGCGGGGAAGGGCCAAAGCCACGAGAAGATAGCGAGGATGCGGCACTGTTGCAAAAACAGGGAGACGCGCACGAGGCCGCACATCTGGACAAGCTGAAATCGCAGGGACGGCGGATTGTCGAAATCGACAGCGGAGATCTTGCGGCCAATGCCGCCGAAACCCGCAAGGTTCTGGCGCAGGGGCCGGGTGTGGTTTTCCAGGGTGCGTTCCTGTCGGGCAACTGGGGTGGCTGGTCGGATTTCCTGGAACGGGTGGAGCGCCCCTCGAAACTGGGGGATTTCAGCTATGAGGTGACCGATACCAAGCTGAAACGCACGCCGCACCCCAAGCATGTGCTGCAATTGGTGCTCTATTCCGACCTGCTGGCGGAAATTCAGGGGGTGATGCCGGAATTTGCCCATGTGGAACTGGGCACTGGCGAGCGCGCCACGTTGCGCCTTAGGGATTACAGCGCCTATGCGCGGGCGGCGCGGGAGAGGCTTGAGAGCTTTGTGGCAAGTCCCGAGGAACCCCGCGCGGTAACTCGTCCTGTGCCCTGCACCGATTGCGGGCTGTGTCGCTGGGCGGATCATTGCGCGGATATCTGGGTCAAAGAAGACAGCCTGTTCAACGTGGCCAATATCAGCCGCACGCAAGTGAAAAAGCTGGAAGCGACGGGGGTGGATACACTCGCGGCGCTGTCCACGCTGGACCATCCGGTGCGCGGGTTGAGTGAGCCGACACGCGCACGGTTGGTGACACAGGCGCGCCTGCAACAAGCCCGCAAGACCGGTGCGCCGGATTTCGAATTGCGCCCGCCAGAGCCCGGCAAGGGCTTTGACCTGCTGCCCGAACCCCAAGCGGGGGATCTGTTTTACGACATCGAGGGCGACCCGCATTTTGAAGGCGGACTGGAATATTTGCACGGGGTCTGGGCCAAAGATACCGAGTTTGTGAAATTCTGGGCGCACAGCCACGAGGCTGAAAAGCAGGCGGTCGTCGATCTGTTTGATTTCTTTCGCGCCCGTCTGGAGAAATTCCCGCAGGCCCGCATTTACCACTACGCCCCCTATGAAATTACCGCCCTTCGCCGCCTGACCGCAAAATACGGTATCGGCGAAGCTTTTCTTGACCGCCTGCTGCGCGAACGGCGGTTTGTCGATCTGTTTGCCGTGGTACGCGGCGGGTTGATCGGTTCGGAACCGAATTATTCGATCAAATCCATGGAGGCGTTTTACGGTCTTGTGCGCGATGGCGAGGTGAAAACCGCTGGCGGCTCTGTCGTGGCCTATGAAAAATGGCTGGAGACCGGCGAGCAGAAGATTCTCGACGAGATTGAGGATTACAACCGCATCGATTGCGTCTCGACCGAGGATCTACGCGACTGGCTGGTGGGGATCCGTCCCGATGGGCCGTGGCCGGAAATGGCCGAGGACTTCGGCGACAAAGAGGTGGAGGAGGACGCCGAGGCTGACGCCCTGCGGGCCATGCTGACGGCATCGGAATTGCCCGAAGATCGGCAGGCGATGTTGTTTGATCTGGGGATGTTCCACACCCGCGAGGCGAAGCCGGCATGGTGGGCGATTTTCGACAGTCTCGGCAAGGATGAGGATGATCTGATTGACGATCTGGACGCGCTTGCGGGATTGCAAGCCATAGGGCCGGTCGAGCCAATCAAACGCTCGGTCCAGCGTACATATCGTTTTCCCGAACAGGAAACCAAGCTGCGGACGGGGCGCAAGGCGACCATCCCGACGCTGGACGGTATGGCCACCGTCAATGTCACGGAACTGGACCGCGCTGCGCGGCATATCACCCTTAAAATCGGTAACAAAAATGCGGATCTTCTGACCGATACCCTGACCCTGCATCCGGACAAGCCGATCTCGACCGCGATCATTGCTGATGCCCTGCGCGATGTAATTGCAGACCAATGCGGGGCCAGAACTTACCGCGCGCTGGATGACCTTCTGTCACGCAGCCCCCCGCGGCTAACGCCCCCTGCGGGGGATAACATCCTGAACGACGTCGATTTCGTTGCGGGCACCATCAATGCCGTGGCCCGCATGGACGAAACCGTGCTGCCCATTCAAGGCCCTCCCGGTACCGGCAAAACCTATGTTTCCGCCCGCGTAATTCTGTCTTTGGTGCGCAGCGGCGCGCGGGTCGGCGTGGCCTCCAACAGCCACGAGGCGATCCGCAATGTGCTAATGGGATGCTTGGAGGCTGTTGAGGACGAGGATACGCCAATTACGTTGGAAATGGCGCATAAGGTGTCACCGGGCAATGACGGCTACCCCGAGGGGGTGGAGGAGATTTCTCGCCCGACCTCGAATGATGATCCGGCGCTTACAGACTCTCATGTGGTGGGCGGCACCGCGTTTTTCTTTGCTCGGGAGCAGAACATTCAGGCCTTTGACTGGCTGTTTGTCGATGAGGCGGGGCAAGTGGGGCTGGCGAATATGTTGGCCATGGGCCGCGCCGCGCGTAATATCGTTCTGGTCGGCGATCCTCAGCAATTGCCGCAAGTCATTCAGGGGGCGCACCCGCATCCTGCCAACCTGTCTTGCCTTGAATGGGTACTGGGAGATCACGCCACCATCCCGCCCGAGCGCGGCATCTTTCTGCCTGTCACCCGCCGGATGCATCCTGATGTATGCAGGTTTATCTCGGAGCAGGTTTACGAGGGTCGGCTGCAAAGCCATTCCGATACAGCCTGCCAAAGCGTGACCGGCACGTCCTTCCCCGAAGCTGGCGCATTCTGGGTGCCGGTCCCCCACGAAGGCAACGCCCAGACTGCGCCCGAGGAAGTGGCGGCGATCAAGGCAGCAATCACCGAGCTGCTGCGCGGCCACTGGACCGACAAGGACGGCACCGCCCGCCCTGTGCGCCCGCACGATATCATCGTCGTTGCGCCCTATAACGCGCAAGTCAATGCCTTGGCCGAGGCGCTGCCTACCGGTATCCGCACCGGCACGGTGGACAAGTTCCAGGGACAGGAAGCGCCAATCTGCCTTGTCTCCATGACAGCCAGTTCCGCCGAGGAAACATCGCGCGGCATGGAATTCCTGTTCTCGCTCAACCGGATCAATGTGGCGGTATCACGGGCAAAGGGGCTGGCGCTGGTCTTTGGTGCACCGCGCTTTCGCGAGGCAAAATGCAACACGGTGGAACAGATGAAACTGGTGAATACGCTATGTGCGTTGAAAGAAAGGGAATTCGATGGACATTGACAGGATAATTTCGAGGTTGCCCCAGGACTCGTTAAAAACCCTCAAGGATCGTTGCACCAACGTTGACCGGGTTTTGGCGCGTGATCCAGAAAATGTGGATGCGCAGCGCTTGGGCTTGGCTATCAAAGCAGAGTTGACCGGGCGCAAATTGGATAACCGGAAAAAAGTAGGGTCATTGTGGTGGGAGCCTCACAATCGAGACGTCCCTGAATTCTTTGCCTTTGAAACGGCAGATTCGGCTATTCCTGTAGCTGTAATTTTTAAGAGCGATACGCATACCGCGATACGCAAGGATGTCTACTCGGTTCGGATTGGGGACCGTGAATTGGCCGAGCGGTTTGCAAACGTTGCAACGGCTCGACAGGCGGGATCCGAGGCGTGGGACAATGGTATTCGGCCATGAAAATCAGATTTGGTAAGACTTTGTCGATTAGTGCATTGGTGTATGTTAACCGGTTGGAAGAACTCGTATGATCCGCTTTATCCATACGTCCGATCTTCACCTTGGCCGCCGGTTTGGCAATATGCCCGAAGATGTCCGAGGGCGGCTTGTCGATGCCCGACATCAGATTCTCGACCGGCTTGTGCAGGCAGCCTGTGATCATAACGCGACCCATATTCTTGTGGCCGGTGACATCTTTGACACGGAAACACCAACCGACCCTATTTGGCGCCAAGCTTTAACGGCCATGGGGCGCAATCCTGATATCCAGTGGTGGTTGATCCCCGGAAACCATGACAGCCTTGCCGCTGAAAGCCTGTGGCAGAGGTTTCGCCATCATGCTCCCGCCAATGTGCATTTGATCGACACCGATAAGCCGATCGAGATTGAGAAAAACGTATGTCTTTTACCTTGCCCTTTGCCGCGGCGGTATCCGGGCCGTGATCTTACGGCCTGGATGGTAAACCATAAAACCGATCCGCAAGCGCTGCGCATCGGACTGGCTCACGGGGCAATCCGAGATTTCAGCGAAGGCAGCATAGAAGGGGACGATATCATACCGCCTGATCGCGCTGAAACGGCCCGGCTGGACTATCTGGCACTGGGGGACTGGCACGGCCGCATTTCCGTTGGAAAACGGACATGGTATTCGGGAACTCCCGAGCGGGACAGTTTTCGACATGTTGGACGAGGAACTTGCCTTGCCATCACGCTCGATGGTCCCGGAACCGAGCCAATAATAGAGACGATCGAAACCGGAAAATTCTACTGGATCGATGAAGATCTGCCCCTTGTTCCTGGGCAGTCTGCTGTAGAAGCTTTTGAAGCATTACTACCCCCAGATCGCGCGTTACTGCGGGATTACATGTTCAGGGTTCGCGCTTCCGGGCGTTCAACCTTGGCGGAGCAATCCGCCCTGCGGGTTACCGCCGAAACCGCCGCACCGGAATTTTGTCACTTTATTCTGGACGAAAGCGCACTGGAAACCGAATTTGAAGATGCCGATCTTGATACAATTGATCATGCAGGTGCCCTGCGGGTGGCGGCCGAAGAACTCAGCGAAAAAGCGCAGGACAACGAGCGCAGTGCAGAGGCGCGCAAAATATCCGCGGCTGCCCTGAACCGCCTTTACGGATATCTTCAGGAGGGGCAACAATGAAACTTCTTTCTGTCACGCTTAGCGATATTCGCCGTTTTACTAAGCCTGTCATCATTGATGGCATAGGTGACGGACTAAATGTTCTGACGGCACCCAACGAGTATGGAAAATCCACGTTGTTTGATGCTCTGCAAGCGGTATTTTTTCAGGGGCTTCGTGCTAAAAGCAAGGAAATTATGGCTCTAAAACCGCATGCGGGTGGGGCTCCGCAGGTTGAAGTCGAAGTCGAAACTCCGGATGGTCGATTCCGCATCATCAAGCGTTGGTTGAAACAGCCAATGGCCGAAGTGTATAAGGGTGATCGGTTAATCGCCAAGGCAGATGATGCCGAAGCCTGGATTGCTAAATTAATGCATTCTGGTGATGCAGGAGGGCCTGCTGGGTTGTTATGGGTGCGCCAAGGGATTACGGCGCTCGACCAAGGTTCCAAAAAAGAGAAGGAAAGTGCGCAATACGCCCGCCAGGATCTGATGTCCTCGGTTGCTGGCGAAGTTGAAGCCCTCACCGGCGGGCGGCGCATGGATATCGCAATTGACCGGTGCCAGGATGATCTGAGCAAGTATGTCACGGCAACAGGGAGAGTGTTGAAAAGTGGCCCGCTGGATACGGCCGAAAAGGAAGTGGCCAGCCTTGCGCAGCGTAAGAGCGAATTGGAAGACACCGTTCGGGAACTTTCCGGCGCAATTAACCGGCGACGCGAAATAAAAAAGGCGCTTGCCGAGCTTCAGGATGCAGATGTGATTTCTGGCCGTGAACAGCGTCTTTCAGACGCCACCAAAGCCCATGAAGATGCGCTTCGCCATGCAGATAGCGTGTCACGCGCGCAAAATGCGGTGAAAACGGCAACTCTGGAACGTGATGCTGTGGAAGCCAAGCTGGAAGCACTTCAAAAAGCCAGAAAATCATTTGAGAAAGCTCAAAAGGATGAATTCGAAAAATCTGAATTTGCGGCAGAATGCGTTAAGACGTTGAAGGATTCCGAGGCGAATTTTGTGTCCTGTAAGGCTGATGTGAAAACGGCCCGCGAGGTTGAAGAAGATGCAGTAAAGACCCTTAACGCAGTTTTGAAGGCTGAGAGCGGGCGCAGTGCAAAAACACGCCGAAAGGATCTGAAAAAGCGCATCAACGAAGTCGAAACCTTGGCTAAGTCGATCACAAGCGACAGTAATGCAGCGGCGACAGGCCCTGACAAAAAAACGATCGAAAAGCTGGATGTGCTGTCACAGGAAGTCTCTGTTCAACAAGAACTGCGCACGCGCAGCGCGCCACAAGTCAGCTTGAGTTATGTCAGTGCTGAAATCCCGCGCGCCACGATTGCAGGGGGTATTCTGAAAGATCAGGAGGTTGTCCCTCTCCCCGATGGTGCCACGATTGACATCCCCGAGTTTGGCCTTCTTACTCTGCGTCCCGGGCAAGGTGCCAACGATGATGACGAATTAAACAAGGCTAAGGTGAAATTTGCGAAGGCTCTGGATGACTTGGGTTTTTCGACACTTGATGCGGCACACAAGGCGGCAAACCAGCGTGATGAAGCTGCCAAGCGGGTTCAGGATGCCAAAGATAAAGTTTCACTTCTTGCCCCGGATGATCTGGACGCATTGCGCATAGAACTTGCGTCTCTGCCAGAAGCGGTTGAGCCGGATGCAGACTTGCCAGATCAAAAGACCGCGCAAGTAGCTGTGGACGCAGCAAAAACGAGGCTGAAGAAAAATGAAGATGAATTGGAGGACGCGCGCGATCAGCGCGATCAGGACCGCGACGCCGCAGCCCGCGCCAGTGTTTTAGCGGACGCAGCCCAGTCAACTCTGGAGGAGGCCGAGGCCGCAGTGAAGGAATTTGAGGATGTCGATACTCTGGAACGGAAAACCATTATCGAATTGGATGACGCCGGCTCGTTACTCGGGAAACTGGAAAAAGAATATACAAAGCTGGCTGCAGAAGCCCCAGACCTCTCGGTGAGTCAAGCCGCACTGGATCGAGCCAAATCCGTGTGCGAACAGGCCAAAACCGAAATCTACAGTCTAGGGCAGGAGCTTGCTGGCCTTGATACGAAAATTGATCTTCGCTCGGGGGAAGGTGTTGAAGAAGATCTTACCGACGTGGTTATTCGTTTTGGGGCTGCTGAAAAAACGCTTGCGGCTTTGCAATTTGAAGTCGAGGTCCTGAAGGAGCTTGCCGGAACACTTGATGCCGCCCGCACCGCAGCTCGGGACCGGTATTTCGAGCCGGTGATTAATGAACTTAAACCCTTGCTCAAATTGTTATGGCCCGATGCCGATCTTAAATTTGACGGGGACAGAATTTTGCCCACGGCTTTGATCCGTGACGGACAGGAAGAAAGCATTGGAGTCCTGTCGGGCGGCACCCAGGAACAAATTGCGCTGCTGGTCCGTCTGGCATTTGCGCGATTACTTGCCTCTGGCGGGCGCCATGCCCCCATCATTCTGGATGATGCGCTGGTTTATACGGATGATGACAGGATAGAACGCATGTTTGATGCTCTCCATAGACAAGCAGGTGATCTGCAAATTATTGTACTCAGTTGTCGTCAGCGCGCATTCCGGGAACTTGGTGGGCAAAAGCTGACCTTCAAAGTTGTTTTAGATGATTAGCGCATTTTACCGGGGAAATGAAAGAATTATGAGGCAGATAGTAAAACTAAAGTTAGCTAAGCCGTTGGTTGAGCTGGATGCTCATATGTGGCAACGAACGGAGATTAAAAAATGAACGATAATCCGATGTGGGATAAGCTGCAGTCCCTGAGATCTGCAATGCCGCGTTCTGTGAAAGAAACTGAGGTGTTGCGGGTTGCTGGAATTTTACTTGGTAATGATCCCCAAAAATCAGCAGGCGACGCAAGGCAGGAAGTTTTAAGGTGGGTGCAACGTCGTTGCGGTGGGCGGCTACCCCCAAAGGCGTGGGGATTTGAAGACTTCGACTACCTTGCGGGAGGGCGAAATAGCGCTGGCGTGCGCATTCAAACTGAAGACTCCGACATTTGGGCGATTCGGGCTGACGATCCCGATAAATCGGTGGCGGGAAGGATTTGGACGACGGAGGTAGTTGTTGGTCTTGGAAAGGAAGAACCTCCGCGTTTCAGTGCTCGTTTGATTGTCAGTAGTACAGAAGATCAAGTCAATATTGTTCCGCATTCACCTGGATTTATCCAACAGGTAGTCGAAAAAGTCGGACTGGCTAGGGGTAGATATCCTGTAACCGCCCATCCTCGCATAATTCAATCTGAAGCTGATTACATGGAGCTAACGGAAGGATTATTGGACAAAAATCGTCAGCTTCCAATTCTTGCACTCACGATCGCGGACGATAGCACAAATACAGAAATGCCGGCAATCGACGCTTATGCTCTGAATCGGGCGACTATCGGTTTGGCCCATGTGGTAGTCGTTCCCTCAGAGTTTACATGGAGACTCACACAAGATTTCGGGCGAAGGCACTCCGTATTTGGCGGGGCTGTTCGAGCCTATTTACCCGGCTTTTCACCAGACGAACCACCGTACCCCCATAGGCTTATTGTTGCCGATCGCCTTTCGGATGAAAATGGGCGGGAGCAGTGTGTTCGGTTGATGCGAACTTTAGCTGCAAATGAAAGCATTCATCGAACCCAGATAAACAGAAATATCCTAACATTCGCTTCGGTCAGAAACACATCCCTCCGTCTGCAACAGGAGCAAATGAGCGACGCAAGCGAAACTGAGCAGCTTTCGATGGCAAAATCGCGCATCGACGCTTTGGAGCGAGAGTTGGACGAGAGCAAAGGGGAAATGGACTATTTTGATGCCGAGCACAAAAGCGCAATTGAACGTGCGGAAGCTGCGGAAGACCAGGCCCGATCATATGGGTATAGAATCCATAGTCTGACTGCCCAGCTGAAGGAACAGGGCGGCACGTCATCAATCGAAAGTGACTTGCCTGAGACATGGCCACAGTTCACAATGTGGGTTGACGAAAACTTGTCGGGTTTAGTCGTCCTCGCCCCTCGCGCACGGAAAAATTCAAAAAACCCCCAGTTTGAAAATATGGGCCTCACAATCCGCTGTTTGAAGTGGCTTGCTGAAACAGGGAGGAGTCACTTTTTGCAAGGCGGGGGGTCAATCAGAGAGGCAGAAGTAGAGGCTGGTATCCGAAATGCTCATTGTGGGGGTGACCAGTTCGAATTTGATTGGCAAGGGAACAGATATACAGCTGATTGGCATATTAAAAATGGAGGGAATACCCGGGATCCTTCGAGATGTCTTCGAATTTACTATTGCTGGGATGATGCCAGCCAACAAATAGTTGTCGCTGATTTGCCCGCGCATAGACGCACTGGAGCGACTTGATGGATAGACATCGTCAATTTGTCGAGAAGTTGGCCTCTCGAAAACTAACGGGTTTTCGGAGAATGATTGACGAGGATGGCGAGTATTACGACGATATTTATCGAAGCAATGCAAGCCTGACCGAAAATATCGCAATCGACTACCGAGGGCGTTTCCTGATTGAGCTTATCCAGAACGCCTACGATGCACATGCCCCTAGAACGAAAGATGGACAGATCGACATTGTACTGGATCTTAGTCGAGGTAAAAACGGGACGCTTTACATCGCAAATAAGGGTAGTCCATTCGCCCAAGGCAACGTCAAAGATCTTTGTGACATGGGCCTCTCCAAAAAACCCTTGGGAGAGTCTATCGGAAATAAGGGGCTCGGGTTCCAGAGCGTTGTCCAGATAACTGATTCCCCAAGGATTTTTTCCCAAGCTATAGGTAAAATTGATCACACTCGTTTTTCGGGGTTCTGTTTCAAATTTGCCCAAGGCGAAGACCTTGCGGCGCTTATCAATAAGCGTCAGCACCTCGATCTCGCACACCGCGATCTTCCAGCGTTCCATGTGCCAATCTGGCTCCCGGAGCAGCCGGCACCTGTAACGGCGTTTGCGGTAGATGGGTTTGCCACCGTCATCGAACTACCTTTGCGCGATGAGGCGGCCAGGTTGGCAGTGGAGGCGGAAATAATTGCTATCCGCGATCAAGATATCCCCATTATTCTTTTTCTTGAGCGCATTTCACATCTTGGGTTCCGAATGATCGGGAGTGACCCGGATAAATTGATTGGTTTTTCTCTGGATCGTAATGAACAACCTCTTTCCGGTTCGGAAAAATGTCTGTCCCATGTAGATCTTGGTTTCGCCGGGTCGTATCTGTTAGCTCGCACGGCAGTGCCGGAAACTGCCATGAAAGAAGCTATCGCGCATGCCATTGAGCAGAAGCAACTGAACGAAAACTGGAACACTTGGAAGGGAGCCGGAGAGGTTGCGCTCGCCGTCAGGCTTGATGCTTCAGTGCGGACCCCACGGCTTTACACCT
This sequence comes from Profundibacter amoris, assembly GCF_003544895.1. Lineage (GTDB taxonomy): Bacteria > Pseudomonadota > Alphaproteobacteria > Rhodobacterales > Rhodobacteraceae > Profundibacter > Profundibacter amoris. The sequence goes on along the minus strand of NZ_CP032125.1, from coordinate 2,453,124 downwards.
TCCTGCCAATGGGAGAGCAAGCAACCGCACCTTTACCAGGGCATCTCCACGGTAGTTTTTTCCCCAGATCCAACCGTAAAAGTCTCGATGCGAATATTGCGCTAAACAGAATGCTGCTCGAGGAAGCAACTGGTCTTGCGGCGCGCGCAATCCACCATTTGAGCGCGGAACCATCCAGTTCGATCGTACAATGGCTAGATGTCGATGCTCGCGCCACAGCAGTTGCTGACCTGCTATGCTGGGGTGATGTGGATAGCCTTGATACAGATGAAGATTTCGCTGGGCAGGTCGCGCAAAAGGTCGCCGAACGGTTCGGTGCGTCAGATTTCGGCGAAGCGCCCATTGTACCATGCCTCGCCTCAACTGAAGATGTCCTAACTTTGTCATGGAGCCCGGCCAATCAAGCGCGGCGCTGGCCTGACGGCACCACATCTTTTTCAGCTGAATTTTCCACATTGTTTACCTTTGAAACAGGCATCGCACCGATTTGGCCGGCGCTTGAAGAACGGATGGACCTATTGGATTCCTATCTGCAAGATCATGCTTCTAACTACCCGGGACCGCCCACCGGTGATGAGCGGGCTGTGTTCGTAAGCAGTATAGCGAAATCACTTGCCGCGGATCCGGGCACCCATTTATCTACGTGGACAGCTTTTTATGCAGATCTCCCTGACTTTATGGGTGACTACGGGGAGGCCTTGGAAAACAACCGCATTTTTCTGGGAGATGATGGAAAACTGCATTTTGCGTTGACCTCCATACCGAGTGCAGAGGTTAAGGGAAAACGAGCCAAGCGCCGCTCAAGGCGTGAAACTGTCGTTTTTTCCCCTCCGGATCCGCGCAGAACAAATACTGATGACGATCTGGATATTGATCCACCTGCGAAGCTAAGTAGTCGCTTCGCGTTTCTATCTGGTAAGCTTGCCTGGCATGATGAATTGGGTGAATCACGGAAATTCCTTGAAGACCATAAACTGGTGCTTGAATTTGATCGCGAGGCTGTTCTGGCACAGCTTTCCAGAATTCTTGCGGAAGAAAAAAACAAGGAAGTGCTTCGAGGCGGATTGCGTTGGGCGTTTCATCTTTGGCGCCAGCCTCGGGCGACCGGTCGCCCTTTCAAGCTGCAGCCACAACACCGCTTCCGGCTGCCTTCTGTAACAGGTGATTATGTTGAGGCAAGGGAGCTGGTTTTTTCTACGGGCTGGCCTAAAGATACCTGCGGGCAACTGCTTCAAGATTTTCTAGATTCTAGCCCGTCCGGCATTCCCGATCTGGAAGACTTATCGAACCGTCGACTTGCGGCCCCGGATCACCCTGCATTTCGCGATAAGTGGATTGAAGACTGGACAGAATTCCTTAGGGAGCTCGGTGTGAAATCCGGATTGCATCCAGTCGAGAAAAAAAGTGAACCGCGTACATTCCGCGCTTGGAAGATTCATGATTTTTCCTTCCTTCAGAGCTATGGAATTCCGATTGAATTTGCCACACTTTGGAAAGACGATATTGAGGTTCAGGATTCTGGGCTTTTACATCTCCCTTCTGCGACCGATTATGTAGTTGATGGTTCATTATGGTGGCTCCCCGGGCAGGCAGATGTGGAACAGTTTTCTTGGGAGTGCCAAGAATACTACGCACAATTGATTATCATCTGGCTTTCTGGCGAATTGCCACAATGCTGGAAGGTGGAGATTCATCATCACTTCAGCCGCTATGCAGATAGTCGGATGTGGCCCACTCCCATTTCTGCGTTTTTGCGCTCTGCACGTTGGGTTCCTGTCGAGGAACCGTCTCGCGGAGGCGCGGAACGGATCACTGTACAACCTTCTGAAGTCTGGTTTCACAAATCGGGTGGTGAACGGTTTCCCACGTTTCTTCGCCGCCCCTCGCTACCACTTCGGCGCGCGTTGGAGCGGGCATCCGAGGAGTTGATTGAGAATCTCGAAACCCATTCCGGACTGCGCACATTCAATGACTCGACGACGTTTGGCGAGCAGCTGACATTCTTAGTGGAGCAATTTACCCGCGAGGGTTTCGACAGTTATTTCGAACGACGCCTTCTCAACCTATACAGCCATACTTGGGCGTTGACTGCGAGTGCATGGGCTGAGGGCGAGTTGGATGACGGCGGTTTCTTATTACCGGATGAAATCCTGGTGCGGCGAGGCTCACATGTCGAGACACTTAGAGTGACGGACTTGGAGGAAAATGAATCTGAACGGCTATATGTTAGAGACACCGAACGGGAGGCTGAGTTGCGCCTTGTTGAGGCGAGCGGTCAGCTCTTGTTCGAAGTGAAGGAAGGTAACCCCACACAAATTGGGGATCTTCTTGAACACCTCTATGGCAAGATTGTGACAAGGTTGTCAAAAGCGGAATATACCTTTCTTGCTGACGGTCGGGATGTTGGCCAGGGTGACATCGCCTCAGTGCTCGACATCTGTCCAAGGATGCGGGTAATGGTAGCAGTGGCGATGGAAGCTCTAAAGGGTACCGAAGCTCAGCGTCTGCCTGCTGACCGTTCTATCGTGCTGGCAAAACTCGACCTGCTCAAACTGCAAAAGGCTGCAAACCTTACATTCAAGATTGACGGCCTCGATGTGTCTCACGGCCAGGAAGAGGGTGCTGCATATCACCTGAGTTTGGATAATGGTTACCCAATTGTAGTTGTGCGCAGTGCCCGTAATTGGGACGTAAATCTCATAGACCGATGTATTTCAGCGCTATGCGAAGCCATCGAACAGCGTGCCCTTTCACCCCATCTAAGGCTTTTGCTCGCTCATTTCGGAGCTGAGAGTAAAATTGACGAAGCCAGTTTTTGTCCCGATGATGACATCGACCGATACGCAGATATTCTGCAGTTGGATCGGGAAGCACGCACCATGGCCCGCAGTACACTTAGCGCTGGGCTGGAACGACAGGCGCCCTGGATACGCGCGTTACTACACTTGGTCGTAGATGAAGAAGCCGTAGAGGAGTTTGATCGTGAATGTCCGGACATTTTGAAGGATGTGGCGTTACTTCATGGGGCGCTTTCTACGTTGCTCCAGCCTGCAGAACTTTCGGCGGACGATGTTCTATCTGCTTGTAGGAGCGCTCTTGGACCTGGAGACTTTCGTGAAAACCTAAGTTTTGATTTTGCTGATTTCAATGCAAGCCTTATTGCCGTGGGGCTTGACCCTGATATTTACCCCGAGGTGCATAAGTCGAAAATGGAAAATTTTATTCGTGACAAGGAGGTGGCGATTATTGATGCCTTGAGGACAGCTTATTCCAAACTACTCCAGTCTCTGAAGCCGGTAGAAAATTATGCCGCTATCCGAAGTAATATTCGTGAAATCAGTCCAGATCCTAACTGGCTAGTAAGATTTAAGTCGCCACCAGAAGAAATTATTATCAGCAAGGTAAATGCGTGGCTTGCAACCCACGGGGCACGGCCGATTGGGGCTGAGGACGCTGACCTGGAACCCTTGGACGATGTCCGCAAACACAACCGCCTTTGTATTCAAGATGTGACAAAGAAAGCGTTGCCGCTTGTCCGGGCTTGGTGTGTTAAATTCCAAACCCTCATTCCGACGCTTTGGCAAACTCAAGAAAGCTGTGCTGAAAAAATCCGCAAGAAGTTGGATGAGGTGGGAGCGCTTGATTTCCGAAAACTAGGCGAGGGCTCTTTGCTCGAATGGATCCAAATTCTGAATTTGTGGCCCGACGAAATGCCGGTTTCACTTGATTGCGAACAGTTGGGGCTCTCTTCTGATGACCTGAAGCAAGAAGATGCAAAAGCGCGGGAAGAGGCCGAAGTCCGTAAACGTGAGGCACGTTCGATTTTGTTCAATGGCCGAGTGGTTGACCCGGAAAAAGTCGATCTGCTGGAGCTATCAAACGAGCTGTCCGAAACCCTTCCTGCAAAGATGCTAAAAGCATCGCTTGGAGCTCAGTCGAGTTTGGCACCTATAAATCAAAACCCTAGATCGCCGAAAAGAAAAAAACCACCACGTGGTTCGTCAAAAAGGCGATCACGTGCCCCTGAGGAAAAGACCCAATTAATAGGACGCTTAGGTGAAATTGCGGTCTACCACTGGTTAAATAAAATCTTGCCAAAACAGGATATCGACGCTGCTTGGCGGTCGGAAAACGGAGGGTTGATAACTGGGCGTGCCAGTGATGACGGCCTAGGGTACGATTTTGAGGTAACTTATAATAAACAATTCTGGCAAATAGAGGTAAAAGCAAGCTTGGAGGATCCGCAATCCTTTGAAATGGGAGAGACAGAAATCAAGGCTGCCCGCGCATCAGCCAAGTTTCGTAGCGGCACTCAGTACAAAATAGCCTATGTCAGCAACTTATCAGATCCGCCTAATCTATCAGTGGAGATGTTGCCAAACCCAATGACGGAAGAGGGAGAAGGTGTTTTAGAGCTTCTCGGCGAAGGCATCCGATATGGTTTCAAACGAAGCTGACCTTGAAGCGAAGGGCGGGCATGGAGCGGTTCCCATTTTTTCAGGTTTCCTTCGCAGACCAGAGAACGTTCGCTGTCAGAATCGTTTCCACCGCCACATGGCAATGATATAAAACAGAAAAATTAAATAACAGCCTTCTTATAGGGAAGCCGAAACAGATTGATGAGCAAGTCCAGATTGTAAAGCTTCGAAAGCTCTTCCCATATCCTGTGCTTGATCCCCGCCATCTGGTCCCGGATAGTCAAGTTTGGCCTATTTCGGCCGGACCGAAGTGTGGCGGGGCTCGAAGGAATGGAAAGAGTGCTCCGCGAAAATATACAAGAGCAAGGATAACGCGGCAGACCTTAAGGTGACTTTTCAAATGATTAACTCACACTGTTCTCAGAGCATGATTTGCTAACTTAGCGAATACTTTTTAATAGAGTGCATGAGTTTTGCCTCATGACATTTCAATGCTGGATATACAGATTTTTTCTTATTGACGGGATCAAAGGACTTTACGCCAAAAATTTCCTTAAACTCGTATTCTGCGGCAGACTGGCCAACCTTTGCGGTCAAACCACATGGTAGCAGGCTTTCTGATGGTAACCCGTTCGATAAGACGATCTCGTGGTTATCAAACATCAAATGATAATATTTGACCTCTGACGTTTTCATATCTGTTACAATTGTTGTGCCGTTAACCAGATATTTGGCGGCACATAACATAGAATCTGTAGCAAAATTCAATTCCATCTGCCAACCAGACAGCAACACTCGGTGATTAGGCGAAACCAGCAAGTCAGATGAGGGAAGCCCTGCGCCAAGGGCATCTTTAGAAATAACAACCGGCCGAAAATGCGGCTTGGCTTGTAATTCTTTGGCAAATATCGAACGGACCCCGATCCAGCGCAATGTTTGAATGCCGGAATATGTATTCACTGCACCACCAACACGAAGGTCTTCGACTTTGATCTGGCCATCCGGCGTTTCGATAAACGTTCCACCAGCAAAACAAATCAATATGTCCGTTGTATCGTCAACATTCTCGATTGAATGGGCGCCATTGGGAAAGTCCTCCATCGTCGCCACAGACAATGTGCCGTCCGTTCCGAAAAAATAACGCTGCCCGTCGGATGTAGTGATCACCATTATCTCGGTGCCACGCAAATCTTCGCCATTCACATCACTTAGCTTGTTTGTATAGGGGAGCGTGCCTGAGAACTCGACGGTGAATGTCATCTCGACCCCGTCAACCAAAACAACTGTATCGGAGTCTTCTGCGCCACCATTGTATTCCAGAATGATGTCGCCGCCGTCTGTGGCAACAAACTCGAGCGTTGTAACTGGTGTGGTGCTGGTGTTTTCCGCGTTCAGGGATGCGTTGTTGGCGGTAGAGCTATCGCCGCGGGCATAAAATGTTGTAGTCATCAGTGTTCCCCTACGGTCAATAAATGACCGCTGATATATTTTGCTGAAGTAAAATTCGCCCCCCTGATTAAGAATGTTAGCCAGGGGGGCAGGGGTGTAGCTGCGTGTGTGTGTACTCTACAGCCCCAACCTCCAAAGAATGGGTTGTTAATTTGGAGGTTATCTTGCCAATCGAAAGTATTCTGCCTCGAAGTTGTTCTCCATTCCCGAGCCGCAAAAACCCATTGTCATGTTTGATGTGCCGCTGATTTCACCTCGGGCTACAATTTGGGCCCCCTGTATTCCGGTGGCATTTGCAGCGAACGTCACATCCCCTTGGGCCAATAATTGCGCACCAAACATTTTCAAGTCAGCGGCAAATATCATGCTCCCATATGTGAGCAGTTCGACACCGCCGCCTTCGGCACAATTGTCGTCACGTCCAAGTTGAAGAGACGACGGGGCGTTAAATGATCGTGCGCTGGTATTCGTATTTGCCATGATGACATCTTCCAACACTGCACCGGCACTGAATTTGACCTCGCAACTGGTTATCAGAACAACCTCGGAAAAAGGGGTCTCGCCTGATTCCAGAGTGAGCTTTCCAGATTGATTACAATTCAGCCGGTAAACATGGCCTGGCTCGAGATCACTGCTTTTTAGTGAATTTGTTGGTGGCGGAATATTGATAACAGTAGTGTCCGTAATGTAATCTGGGATGTATTCCGGATCGCCAGTCAGCAAGCCTTCGAATAAGTCATCCATTTTATTCAGTATCCGCAGTCTATAGACACCTGAACGCAAGGCCGCCCGCAAACCGTCATTGGTTTCATACCCTGACCGCGGCAAGTCAATATCGTCGGTATCAGGCATCGAAACTACAGTTCCGGGCTCGAAGGTATTATTGCTGTTCAGGGAAACGTATTCGTTTGAATGAACGCAGAATCCGTTCTCGAACCCGTTGTTGCTTTGAATATCGACAACGCCATCGCTTACAAACCCCTCGCGAAAACACATTGGCCGAAAGGTTGCAAATACGGCTGGTGTAACAACGTCCCAGTCCGTCTTACCGACGAGCTGAAACAGGTAACTGGCAACTGAGTTTGATCTTTCCGATATTCTGCCGGTTTTGACCATGACAGCTTTTCTAGATGTATCATCAATCATGAAAACCTGCGTATCATAATCCCAGCGGCCGAATTTGATATCTTCGGGCTTGAGGACTACCCCATAGACACCTTCCGGCATTCCCGATGTTGCAACATCGACCGCCATAACCTTGGATTCAGTGGCGTCATGTGTGTCGCGGTAGTAAAGCGCCGCGTGTGCCGCCGCGTCTGCTGTTATCTGCAATTGTGATTTTGCCGCAACCAGGTTTGTTACATCGACTGCAATTGCTGCGATCATCGCCATTGTTGCAAACAGAAGGATACCCATAATGGTCATGCTGCCATCATCGGATTTTATGAATTTCGCGGTTTTTGACGTTGTCTTCGCGTGAGTGATGGTCTTCATGATCAATACTCCACCATATGGCTAGACTTGATAAAAATATTGATATTCGAGATGCCGGGTATAAATCCGACCGGGATCAAATCTGTTGTGGGAATTACAGCCGAAGATGTAATTGTTCCATTGGAGATCACCGAGTTTACAGTCGCATTGGGCGCAAGCTTGGCCAAAGCATTATCAATATAGGTTTCCACCTCTTCCTCGGTTTCAAGTCGGCCGATCGAAAGGTTCCGGTTGGCATCTTGCAATATGCGATATGCTTGTGCCTGTCCGAAAAACACAAACGAAACATCAGCGACAAAAACCAGAAAAGCAAAAAAGAACGGGATCCAGATGACAGCCTCGATTGTCATGCTTCCATCGTTATCTTTTATCGCCCTTCTAACAAATCTTGCTAGGCGTTTTCCCATTTTATCAGTCTTCTCGTTACGCCCCGGATCCGTGAGTGGTTAATCCCTTGAGCGGAACAAATTAATCACGAATCAATACCCAAACCTGATATTGCACAGCCTAGATAAACCCAGCAGGAACAACCTGTTCATGTTGGGTTCACCTTAATATGGCTATTGAGATTATTAGCGAGATATCAAAAACCATGATCATGAGAATACTTCTTTTATCTATCCTTTCTTTGCATCTGCTTATTGGCAAAGCTGTATTTGCGCAGGAGCTAACTCCACATCAGATACGGCAAGCCGTTTCTGATGGCAGAAGCGTTTCCTTCGGGAAAATTGCCCGCACCATCCAGAATAGAACCAAGGGTGAAATTATGGATGTGAGAGCATTTGAAAACGATGGGATTTACTATCGTGTTTTGATCTCCAGACCGAATGGGAACCTTGCAAGTGTTGTTGTTGATGCTGCAACCGGACGGCTGCTTTCAACAACATCCCCAAAGAGCAGAGCCGTTCAGAAAGCAGCAAATACTGCACCTAACAACGGTAAAGGTAAAGGCAGTGGAAACGGCAACGGCAATGGTAACAGCGGTGGCAACGGCAATGGCAATAGTGGTGGCAATGGTAACGGCAATGGCGGTGAGAATGGTAACGGCAATGGCGGTGAGAATGGTAACGGCAATGGCGGTGAGAATGGTAACGGCAATGGCGGTGAGAATGGTAACGGCAATGGCGGTGAGAATGGTAACGGCAATGGCGGTGAGAATGGTAATGCTGGCGGGATTTGACCTATGGTGGATTTGATTTTCAATAAACAAGCGCCCGTATTCAACCCTCAGACGGGTTTCCAATAATGCGAATACTTATTGCAGAAGACAATCTGGTTATTGGTGAGCAAATAAAACAATCACTGACCGACGAAGGGCATGCGGTAGATATTTCCAACGACGGCGAGCAAGCAGCTTTTCTGGCAGAAACAGAGCCGTATGACCTGATCATACTGGATATCGGACTGCCAAAACAGGATGGTTTATCCGTTTTGAAAGGATTAAGGCGGCAATCCATTGATACACCGGTTATCATCCTGACGGCGCGGGACAGCTGGTCGGAAAAAATAGATGGTCTGGATGCCGGCGCAGACGATTATATCACCAAGCCTTTTCATATGCCCGAGCTGACCGCACGTGTAAGATCATTGCTGCGCCGGAAGGCCGGCCTGAATAATCCGCTTATTACAAAAGGGAATTTCAATTTTGATACCAGAACAGGCAAAGCCTTTGTTGACGGCATCTTTGTCACATTAACCGCACAAGAAACGGCGGTTCTTTCATACCTTGTTCACAATCCTGGCCGTTTCATATCGCGCACCGAACTCTCAGAACATATTTATGCCTATGATGATGACCGGGATTCCAATACAATTGCAGTGTTCATCCGTCGGCTACGCAAAAAGCTGGGAACAGATTTGATCCGGACCGAGCGGGGGCGCGGATATTTATTTGAAGTCGAGTAATGCATTCACTAAGACAACGCGCAATTATTGGTGGGGCAATCTGGGCCGCAGTGAACCTGCTTATTGGCTTTATTGTGCTTTTATCCATCATTGACGATTTTGCGGATAGAAATTTCAAACAAACGCTGGTTGACCGGCACAATCAAATAGTCGTCGCCCTTAGCAACAGTGGCGGGGATCCGGACCTGATGGTCCAGTTTGCAAGCGATCCCGTATATATGAAACCATATTCAGGCGTTTACTGGCAGGTATCAAACGTTGATGGTTTCATTTATGGTTCCAAGTCCACGTTCGATTTCCAGTTTGATATCCCTGATAGATCAGTGCCAGAACTGCAGTATTGGAAGAAGAATATTACTGGGGGACCAATCTCGGGGGTTAGGAAAACCATATATTTGGAAGATGGTAGTGAATGGTTGGTTCAGGTTGCCGAAACACTCCAGAATGTTAATGCGGATAAACTTCAGCTCCGAAAAAATCTGGTTGCAGCTTTTGTCATAATGGGATTCCTCGGGATCATAGGTGCGATCCTGCAAACCTATGCGTCGTTGCAGCCTTTGTCCCATCTTGCCGCCGATGTCGCTAAAAGAAAAGAGAACCGGACAGCCCTAAATGCAAAAGACTACCCAAAAGAAGTGGCTCCATTGGTATCTGAATTAAACGAGTTGCTGAAATACAATCACGATATTGTCGAACGCGGTCGCCGAAGGGCAGCGGACCTGGCACATGCGTTAAAAACCCCGTCCGCAATAATTAGAAATGAATTCCTGACTTATTCCACCAAGGGGATAGATACAGGGGCTGCTGAAGAAGCATTAAACAGAATTGACGCACAAACCAGTCGTTCATTGGCACAACTGCGCGCTGACAACAGCAAAGCAAAGATACCGGTTCCTATATCCTTGCGGAAATCAGTGGATAGAATTTCACGGTTCCTAATGAATGTTCCGGGAAACGAAAATATAAGCGTATCAATAGATGTTGCCGAGGACCTTATCATCCTTGCGGATCAGCAAGATATTGATGAAATTATTGGCAATCTATTTGAGAACGCTCTGAAGTGGTGCAATGAAACTGTATCAATTTCCGCTGAACAGAATGGCAACGATATTGTTGTGATGATTGAAGATGACGGGCCGGGTATTCCAAAGGAAAGCGCGAAGACAGTTCTAATCGCTGGCGAGCGACTTGATATCGGCAAGCCGGGGTATGGTCTGGGGCTGTCAATTTCTTCCGACCTATTGCATTCATACGGGCAGGAACTGATTTTGGGAAAATCAGAGAAACTCGGTGGGCTGATAGTGAGATTTGCCTTGTTGAATGGGAATACTTAAATAGTCCATTCCAACCTAAGCGCATCGGATACCCCTTAAAATCGTCATAGTCTTTATGTGCCTTCAATCTGGAAGCATGGACCAAATTACGCATACACAGAAGTCGGGACACTGGTGTCTAAATTTGCCGATCCATTTCCCAGAAGTATATTCCGGCGTTCACAACTTGTTTCGGCTGGGAAAAGACCCCCATGACATGCAGATCCTTTTATCATGTCAATATCAGATGTTGGTTGTGCCGGTTCCGTTGAACATATTGGGTCATTGCTGCTAACAGCGTGGCGTTTTGCTCCACGTATCATTTTTGCGATTTGCACAGGTAGCTCTGTTAAGTCTTCGCAGCGTTGATTTAACAGTCAAGTGTCGTATCGCGTTCCCACTGGGTAAGTTGCTGGCAATACTGGTTCCAGTTCGCCGTCTTCAGCTTGATGTAGGCGGTTGAAAAGCTTTCTCCGAATGCAGCGCGCATGGGTTTGCTGTTTGCAAATATCCGTATTGCATCGATCAGATTTAGGGGAAGCGTTTTAACGTTATCCACAGTGTGACCCATCGCATACATATCAATATCAAGCCGCTTGCCCGGATCAGCCTTGTTGGCAACACCGTCCAGACCCGCCGCCAAAACAGACGCTTGCAGCAGGTATGGGTTGGCGGCCCCGTCCGCGACACGGACTTCAAACCGCCCCACATCCGGAATACGCACCATATGTGTGCGGTTGTTGCCGCCAAAGGTTATCGTATTCGGGGCCCATGTTGCCCCCGAACTGGTTGTCGGTGCGTTGATGCGTTTATAAGAATTCACCGTCGGATTAGTGATCGCGACCAGTGCTTCGGCGTGTTCCATAACCCCGCCCAGGAAATGGTATCCGAATTGCGAGACGCCAAGTTCACCATCTTTGTCATAGAACAGGTTTTCCTTGCCGGTTTTCAGATCCCAAACCGAGGTATGCACATGGCATCCGTTGCCTGTCAGGTGGGAAAAGGGTTTGGGCATAAAGGTGGCGCGCAACCCGTGTTTTTCGGCGATCTCTTTCACCATGAATTTAAAGAACGCATGTTGGTCGGCGGTGGTCAGGCAGTCGTTGAAGTTCCAGTTGATTTCGAATTGCCCGTTCGCGTCTTCGTGGTCGTTCTGGTAGGGGCCCCATCCCAGATCCAGCATGGTTGTGCAAATCTCGGAAATCACATCATAGCGGCGCATAATCGCGGATTGGTCATAACAGGGTTTTTCGGCGGTATCGCGCGGATCCGAAATGTCGGTGCCATCAGGGTTAATCAGATGGAATTCAGGCTCGACGCCCGATTTCATCACCCAGCCCTTATCCGCAGCTTGCTTGATCAGTTTCTTTAGAACAACACGCGGCGCCTGCTCGACCAGCATGCCATCCATCACCGGATCACCGGCGACCCACGCGACTTCGGGTTTCCACGGCAGTTGAATAACCGAGGCGGCATCAGGCAATGAGAACATATCCGGATGGCCCGGCGTCATATCCAGCCACGTGGCAAATCCGGCAAAACCGGCACCGTCCTTTTGCATACCGGCGATGGCGCTGGTTGGCACCAGTTTGGCGCGCTGGGCCCCGAAAAGATCGGTGAAGTTGATCAGAAAAAACTTTACGCCATTCTCTTTGGCAAATGTTTCCAGACTAAGTGTCATTTTTCAAATTCCCTCTCTTTTCATCCGGCCAAACAGGGCGGGATGGTTTGGTGCTGAAATCTAGAAGCTGCCCCCATGACCCGGAATCCAGTCGGTTCCCGCCAACGGCACGCCAGCCATTGCGGCGGCCTCGATGGTCAGGGCAACCAGATCTTCCGGCTCGAGATTGTGCACATGGCTTTTGCCACAGGCACGCGCGATGGTTTGGGTTTCCAGTGTCATCACTTTTAGATAATTCGCCAACCGGCGACCGGCGGCAACAGGATCAAGCCGCTTGGCAAGTTCAGGGTCTTGTGTCGAAATCCCTGCCGGATCGCGGCCCTCGTGCCAGTCGTCATAGGCACCGGCTGTGGTTCCCAGCTTGTTGTATTCTTCTTCCAGCGCCGGATCATTGTCACCCAACGCCACCATGGCAGCTGTGCCGATGGATACCGCATCCGCCCCCAAAGCCAGTGCTTTGGCAACATCGGCCCCGTTGCGGATGCCACCGGAAACGATCAGTTGCACTTTGCGGTGCATACCCAGATCCTGAAGCGCCTTAACCGCAGGCCGGATGCAGGCCAGTGTTGGCAGGCCGACATGTTCGATAAACACTTCCTGGGTTGCGGCCGTTCCGCCTTGCATGCCATCCAGCACAATCACATCGGCGCCGGATTTCACACAAAGGGCGGTGTCGTAATAGGGGCGGGTGCCGCCAATTTTGACAAAGATCGGTTTTTCCCAATTGGTGATTTCACGCAATTCGTTCAGCTTGATCTCCATGTCGTCCGGACCGGTCCAGTCGGGGTGGCGGCAGGCCGAACGCTGATCAATCCCTTTTGGAAGGTCGCGCATTTCGGCAACCCGATCGGAAATTTTCTGCCCCAACAGCATTCCGCCGCCACCTGGTTTGGCACCTTGGCCAACAACCATTTCAATCGCGTCTGCCTTTCGCAAATCATCAGGGTTCATTCCATAGCGTGACGGAAGATATTGATATATCAGGGTTTTGGATTGTCCGCGCTCTTCCGGGGTCATGCCGCCGTCGCCGGTGGTGGTAGAGGTTCCAGCCAGCGTGGCACCGCGTCCCAGCGCCTCTTTGGCTTGGGCTGACAGGGACCCAAAGCTCATACCGGCGATGGTGATGGGAATATCCAGCTTGATGGGGTTCTTGGCAAACCGCGTACCCAGAACCACGCTGGTGTCGCATGCTTCGCGGTATCCTTCCAGCGGATAGCGGGAGATCGACGCGCCAAGGAACAGCAAGTCATCCAGACCGGGTAATCTGCGTTTCGAGCCGCCACCGCGAATGTCATAGATGCCCGTTGTCGCCGCACGGCGAATTTCCGACAGGGTATAGTCGTCAAATGTTGCCGATTTTCGTGGCGTCGTATGAGGGGTTTCTGCTGCCATTTTTTAAGAACCTCAATATGCGTTATCAATGTCAAAATTATAGAGCTTGCGGGCCGAGCCGTAGCGCCGGAATTCGGCCGGATCGGCATCAAACCCTGCAGCTTCAAGAAGCTCGGTCAGTTTTGCCAGATGCTTGGGGCGCATTTCCTTCTCGATGCAATCAGCGCCAAGGCTGGCGACTTTGCCGCGCACAAACAAGATGGCCTCGTAGATGGAATCGCCCAATGCGTCGCCCGCGTCACCGCAGACAACCAAATGCCCCGACTGCGCCATAAATGCCGACATGTGCCCCACCGATCCGCCGACAACGATATCCAGACCTTTCATCGAAATGCCGCAACGCGACGATGCATCGCCTTCGATGATCAACAGGCCGCCATGGCCGGTCGCGCCTGCGGATTCCGAGGCGTTTCCGGTGACCCGTATCACGCCGGACATCATGTTTTCACCGGTCCCGACCCCTGAATGGCCTTTTACGGTTATGGTGGCTTCCTTGTTCATCCCGCCGCAATAGAATCCGGCATGGCCGCTCAACGTGACTTCGATCGGGGCATCCAGACCGCAGGCAATATTATGCTGTCCCATCGGGTTTTCGATCACCCATTGGGTTTCGTTTGACCCTTTGGGAAGGTCATGAAGTGCTGCGTTCACGCCGCGCACACCTATGGCTTTCAAATCCAGTTTGGCAACACTCATTGAACATCACCCCATATGTAAATCCGGTCCGGCTCGGGTTCCCATATCCGGGCCGTGTCAGCCCCCGGCAGATGTGCGATGGCGCGGTATTCGGTTGCCATGGCCACCCAATCATCAGTTTCAGCCATCACCGCGTGCTTGCAGGCGATTGGGTCGCGCATCACCGCGAACCCGTCCGCGGTGCCAATGCAGAACGTGTAAAACCCGTCCAGTTCCTCGCGTCCGGCCTCGAGTGCTTCGGTTAGCGACATTCCTTGGCGCAATTTCCATGTCAAGAAACCGGCTGCAACCTCGGTGTCGTTTTCGGTCTGGAATGTAATTCCGTTACGCTCTAGCTGGCGACGCAGACGGTTGTGGTTTGACAGGGACCCATTGTGAACCAGACAAAGGTCCAGCCCTGTGGCGAACGGGTGCGATCCTTCGGTCGTAACGGCGCTTTCGGTGGCCATTCGCGTGTGGCCAATGGCGTGGCTGCCTTGGGCATTGATCAGGTCAAATTTGTCGGCCACATCTTGCGGCAAACCGGTTTGCTTGAAAATCTCGATGCTTCGCCCTGATCCGACAATGCGTATTTGCGGCCTTTGTTCCGCCAACCACTGTTGAACTTGCCCTGCGTCGCCATCTGTAATCAGGATTGCGTGATCGCCCACGGGGGAAATCTGCACATCGCAGTTCAATGCCTTTTCAAGGTCGGCGTCCAATGCCTTCCAATCCTGCTTGGGGTTGTCGCTGGCCAATGTGAATTTGGTGTGGTCCTGATCCACCTGATTGCGGTAAATGGCAAACCCGGCCGAGTCCGGCCCCCTGTCTGTCATTTCAACCAGCATCGGCTCGAATAATGCGCCGAGGGTCGGTTGCAGGTCTGTGTTTTTTAGGTAAAGACCGACAATTCCACACATAAGGATTATCCCGATTGTTCCATGATACTGTTCACAGGAACATTAACAGGTGTAAGCGCCCACATCAACTGTCAGTAAATAAAATTTCACAACAGGAAACACGCCCCTATGTGATTGAATAAATGGACTAACTGCCGGCGCTTTCGCGTGGATAAGAAATAATCGACAGGTATCTTATCGGAAGTTTACGCATTTCTTCTGGTCCATGCGGGGCGCTGGCATCAAAAAAGAGAGAATCCCCCTCTTGCATCGGATAGGTTTGATCCCCGTGCCGGTAGACGACTTCGCCTTCCAGCATATAGATGAACTCAAGTCCTTCGTGTTGAAACACCGGAAAGACATCCGAGGAATCTTGCAAGGTGATAACATAGGGCTCGACCGTCAGTTCGCTGTGGGGGGAATGACCAAGCAAGGCGTATTGATGGCCCGCACGCGTCCCCCGCCGTTCGATCTCTAACCCGTCCCCGGCTTTTACAAATGTGGCCGGGCGATGTTGCTCGAACTGGTTGAACAGTGCGCTAACCGGCACATGCAAGGCACGCGACAATGCCAGCAGCGACGATAGCGAAGGGGATGTGGACCCGTTTTCGATTTTGGAGAGCATGCCGCTGGACATATCAGCCGACTTGGCCAACTTGGATATTGTTATGCCCAGTTGTTCGCGCAATCGTTTGACTTCTTGACCGATGGACTCTTCCAGTGGCTTCTTGCCCGTTTTGCCAACAACATGCGGGTTTTGAATAAGCATTGGATCGGTCGCGGTATCATCTGTCTTGGGCTTTTTGTCTGTCATGCTTTCCTCATACTATCCGTTGCGCACCGCCATAAGGCTTATCACCAGAGAAGAAAAGCAAAACGCCGATTCATTGATTGAACCGGCGTTTCACAAACGAGTTTTGGATCAGCAGGTTAGAACCGGCCAATAACCTCGCGGGTTTTATCACCGGTTTCATCACTTTCCATTTCGTGATCCACTTCGTGCTTTTCAGCCCGGAACTGCAAAATGTGCCAGATGATCCAGAATGCAACCCCGAGAATAAACATCACGAACTCGGTTCCCTGAAAAGGATAGACAGCTGCGACTTCGCCTAAATCAACAGCCCAGTCGGTCATTCCATTCGTAGACATGGTAAGTCTCCTTTAATTGTTGAAACTAGACGAGCGCTTGCTCGACTTTTATGACTTCGGCAACCGCCTGATCGTATGCTTCTGTCGATTCAAAATCGAGGCCTTCCAGCTCGACTTTGCGCGGAATGCGCAGCATCCCTAAACCGTTCAGGATCTTTGCAACGATAAACCCGGGCAAGAAACCCAGAACAAAGAACATGATGATCGCGCCGATAAACATGCCCAGCGGATTGATCGCGGCGTAACCCTCATACGGTGAAGACGGTTGGTGAGGTTAACCGGTATGACCCATCGACCGGAATCTTTGGTTCCACGGGATTGCATGAGGCAAAATGCGTGATGGTCATGCAGATGCCGCTGATCAATACTGCGTCTGCATTGGTGACAACTGAACCAATTGTATTTTGAACGGACACTTGATGAGAGCATGGCGCTGGATATTCCTTACACTGTTCGGGATTGTTTTATCTGGCATAGCAAGCATAGCTGCGCCGACTGTTTCGCTAACCATCGGGGTGTTGGCGTGGCGTGGTGACGAAAAAGCACGGCAGCAATGGGAGCCGACCCGCGCAACCCTTCAGGCTGCATTTCCCGAATATAATATCGTTCTACGTCCTATAGGCCTGAAAGGCATGGAGGCCGCCCTGGCCGCGCAAGAGCTGGATTTCTTTATCACAAATCCGGGCAATTATATCGAGATGGAGCAACGCTATGGCGCCTCGCGGCTGGTCACGCTGGAATCTGTGCGGGTCGGGGCGCCGGCGGCCAGTGTCGGGGCAGTTCTGTTCAGCCGCTCTGACAGGCCGGATATTCGCACGCTGGGCGATTTGCGTGGCAAAACCCTGTTGGGGGTCAGCCGCGAGGCCTTTGGCGGGTTCCAGATCGGCTGGGGCGTTTTGCAACGGGCCGGTATCGACCCTTTTACCGATATGGCGGGGGTTACCTTTGCCGGTTTCCCGCTGGATAATATCGTTACGCAGGTGGCCAATGGCCATGCGGATGCCGGCACCGTTCGGGCCTGCCTGCTTGAGGAAATGGCGCAGGAGGGGCGGATCGAAATGGAAGATTTCCGCGTCCTGAATCCGCAACATGTTGACGGGTTTGATTGCGCCCTGTCCAGTCCGCTTTATCCCAACTGGCCTTTTGCCAAGGCGCGGCAAACCAATCATGTTCTGGCCAAACGGGTTGCGGTTGCCCTGTTGGAAATGTCGCCGCAAAGCAAGGGTGGTGCAGGGCAAAGCTGGACAATTCCGCTGTCCTACCAACCTGTGACCGAGCTGTTCAAATCCTTGCATATCGGCCCCTATACCCTGACCGCCGGTCAGGTGTTCCGCGAATTTTTGCAACGCAACAAAGGCTGGTTCCTGTTGGCGCTAGCCCTGGTAATTCTGGCCGCTTTACACGTCTGGCACACCGAATTTCTGGTGTTCAAGCGCACCCGCCAGCTTAAGGAAAGTCAGGAAAAGGCGCGGTTGCGGCTGGCCGAACTGGCGCATGTGTCGCGACAGACGACGCTGGGGGAAATGGCGCGCGGGCTGGCGCATGAGATCAACCAGCCTCTGGGCAGCATATCGAACTATGCCGCCGGTTCGGTGCGGATGATCAGGAATGGTGTCACCAGCGCACAGCTTGAAGAACCCTTGCGCGAAATTGCCCATCAGGCCGAACATGCCGGACGGGTTCTGAAACGCATTCGCGGCTTTGTCGATAATCGGGCAAGCCCGCGCGAGAAGGCCGATATCAATGCCCTGTTGACCGAAGCAATTGATTTGCTGGGGGCGGAACTGCGGCAGGCGGATATAACCGTGCAAAGCCGTCTGGCACCTGATCTGCCGCAGCTTTCGGTTGACGGGGTGGCGATTGAACAGGTGGCTGTCAATCTGGTCCGCAATGCGATCGAGGCGATGGCGGCGCAGGCAAGTGGCCCCCGAATATTGCAGGTGAGCAGCGAGCGCGACAAGCGCGATGCTACCCGCCTGCGCGTCACCATCCGCGACAGCGGGCCGGGGCTGGATGCGGATGCGCTCGAGCATATATTCGAGCCGTTCAACAGCGACAAAAGCAGCGGCATGGGGCTGGGTCTGTCGATCAGTTATTCGATCATTGAATCGCACGGCGGCATGATTTACGCCGATAACAATCCTGATGGCGGGGTAAGCATCAGCTTTACCCTGCCGGTTGATCAAGGAAATAACGCATGAGCACCACCGATGCCGCCCCGCTGATCCACGTTGTCGATGATGACGAAGGGATGCGCAAATCGCTGTGCTGGCTGATCGGCTCGGTCGGGCTTCAATGCCGTGCCCATGTGTCGGCCGATGCCTTCATGGCGGGGTTCAATGACAAACGCCCGGGCTGCCTGTTGCTGGATATCCGCATGCCCGGCCTGTCGGGGCTGGATTTGCAACAGGTGTTGCAGCGGCTGAACAGCAGCCTGCCGGTCATTTTTCTGACCGGCCACGGCGATGTGCCGATGGCGGCGCGGGCCTTCAAGGCGGGGGCGTTCGATTTTCTGGAAAAACCCTGCAATGACCAAGTGCTGCTGGATCGGGTGCAAGAGGCCGTGGCCGAGCACCGCCGCTTGTTGGCCGAACGCGACCAGCAGACCGAACTGCGCCAGCGCATCAACGCTTTGACCGAGCGCGAACGGCAGGTGGCCGAACGGGTCAGCTGCGGTCTGCGTAACAAGGAAATCGCCGCCGATCTGGGGATCAGTCAGAAAACCGTCGAACTGCACCGCCATAACGTGATGGACAAGATGCAGGTCGACAGCGTTGCCGAGCTGGCCCGGATATGGGCGCTAGCCGAAACCTAGGGTTTTCCCTATCCTCCTTGGGGGTTGCACCAATACCTTCTCTGCCGCCATGGCCTTACCACTCTTTTGAATACTTAAGTTTTCGGAGGTTTCGGGCCATGGATATTTCACGTCGTTCTTTCTTAACAAAAAGCGGGGCTTTGACCTGCGGCGCTGTCAGTTGCGCCGTGGCCGCCCCTGCCGATGCGGCTGCGCTGGCACCCGAACGTCACGGAGGGGATCCGAGCAAACGTTATGCAATGGCGATCGATTTGCGCCGCTGCATTGGCTGTCAGGCTTGCACCGTGGCCTGCACAATGGAAAACCAGACCCCGATTGGCGATTTTCGCACCATTGTCACCCAATACGATGTGGTGGATGTGGATGACGAAACCCAGACCGTCGCCAGCTTTACCCTGCCGCGTCTGTGCAACCATTGCGACAACCCGCCTTGCGTGCCGGTCTGTCCGGTTCAGGCCACGTTTCAGCGCGAAGACGGCATTGTGGTGGTGGACGCCGACAAATGCGTCGGTTGTGCCTATTGCGTTCAGGCCTGCCCCTATGACGCCCGCTTTATCAATCCGAAAACCAACACCGCCGACAAATGCACCTTCTGTGTGCATCGGGTCGAAGCGGGGTTGCTGCCGGCCTGTGTTGAAACCTGCACCGGTGGCGCGCGCATCTTTGGCGATGTGAACGATCCCGAAAGCGAAATCAGCAAATTGCTGGCCGAGGCGGGTGATGCCGTCAAGGTGCTGCGCCCGGAAATGGGGACCGATCCGCATGTCTATTACATCGGTCTGGAAACCGCCTTTGAAGGCAAGGTGGAAGGGCAGGGCATTCTGCAAACCCTGCAAGAAAAATTCGGCACGGGGAATGAGGAGGCAAGATCATGAGCGTTCCAAACATCATCGAAACCGTGAACATCACCCACGAGATTTCGTGGCTGCCTTGGGCGGTGTCCTATTTCTTTTTCGTTGCCATTGCGGTTGGCGCGGCGCTGACCAGTCTGATGTGGACGGTTCTGCGCCGCCCGGATTGGGAAAATGCCGCCCGTATCGACATTCTGGTGATGTGGTCGGCGGCGGTGGTCGCGCCTGTGGCCTTGCTGGCCGATTTGCACCAACCAGCACGGTTCTGGCATTTCTACGCCAATTTCACCCCCTGGAGCTGGATGAGCTGGGGCGCCTATTTCCTGCCGGCCTTTGCTGCGGTTTCAATCGTTTATGGCTGGCTGGTGATGCGGCCGGTTCTGCCCCGTTGGCTGCGCCTTGGGTCTGGCGACTATAGCGGCCTGATCAAACCGATGGCGCTGCTGACCGGTCTGCTGGCCTTGCTGGTGGCGCTATATACCGGCTCGGAAGTGATGATCGTGAAATCGCGCCCACTGTGGCACAGCTATACCCTGATTGCGTTTTTCTTCTTCTCGGGTGTTTCTGCAAGTGCCGCGATGGGCCTTCTGGTCAATGCTTTTCTGGCGGAAAGCGGATCGGAAACCCGCCGTACCACCGGTGCCCATCTGGGCCGCGTGATGGCGTTGTTTTCGCTGCTGACCCTGCTGACCGGCGCGGTCTGGTTGATGATGGGCATGGGCGGGGGCACCAACCCCGAAGCGCGTGCGCTGGCTGTGGTTTCGGCTTCCCCCCATTGGCAATTGCTGGGGTGGGAGCTGTTGGCAGCCTTTGGCATCAGCGCGATATTCGGCATCTATGCCCGCAAACTGTGGTTTGGTGCCTTGCTGGGGCTGGTCACGTTGGGCGGGGCATGGCTGCTGCGCTGGGCCGTGTTCATCGACGGTCAGTTGATCCCGAAAACCGGTGCCGGGTTTTACGACTATGCCCTGCCGCAAGGGCCGGACGGATTGCTGGGGATCATCGGCATATTCGGCCTGTGGCTGGTGGTGATTATCATCGAAAGCGTAGTGATGCGCTGGACGCCTGATGCCGCCGCACCCTTTTCCGAAATCCCCGCAGAATAATTCCAGAGCAGGAGACAAGATCATGACAACACGTCGTAATATACTTAAAGGGGCTGTTGCTTTGGGCGGGGCCGCGGCCTTTGTCGGAGGCTACAGCGAAACCGGCAAGCGTCTGGCCAAGGGGCTGGCGACCGGCAGCAGCGGCACGGCCCCGCTGGACCATATCACCATCAACGCCCATGCACCCGAATACCGGGTGGATGCCAAAACCGGCGATCTGGTGATGAACCCGGACCAACAGATCAGTTTCACCATGTGCCAGGGCTGCAACACCATGTGCGGGTTGCGCATCCGCAGTGACAAGGAAACGGGTCAGGTGATCCGTGTGGCGGGCAACCCGTATCATCCGCTGTCGGCCGATGCGCAAATCCCCTACAGCACACCGGTGCGCGAGGCATTGTTGTCGCTGACCCGCAAAGGCGAAAGCGGGCTGGACCACCGCTCGACCGCCTGCGGGCGCGGCAATGCCATGCTGTCGCAAATGAACAGCCCGCACCGCGTTCTGAAATGCCTGAAGCGCGACGGGCCGCGGGGGTCCGGCAAATGGAAATCCATCCCCTTTGAACAGCTGGTCGAAGAGGTGGTCGAAGGCGGTGATCTGTTTGGCGAAGGGCCGGTTGAAGGCCTGCGCGCGATCCGCGATCTGAAAACGCCGGTCGATCCCGAGAACCCCGAATACGGCCCCAAAGCCAACCAGCTGGCCGTGATTCACGCCACAAGTGACGGGCGTAATCAGTTTATCAAACGCTTTGCCTTCAACTGTTTTGGCACCCGCAACTATGGCCACCACGGATCTTATTGCGGCTTTGCCATGCGGGCCGGATCGGGTGCTGTGATGGGGGATTTCAAGAAATTCGCCCACGGCAAACCGGATTTTGAAAACACCGAATTCGCCATTTTCATCGGCTCGGCACCGGGCAATGCTGGCAAACCTTATAAACGGTCAGGCCGGATGGTGGCCGAGGCCCGCACATCGGGCAAATTGAACTATGTGGTGGTTGATCCGGTGCTGACCAATGCCACCAGCTATGCTGCCAAGGACCGCGACCACTGGGTGCCGATCAAACCGGGCACGGATGCCGCTTTTGCCATGGGGATGATCCGCTGGATCATCGACAATGAACGCTATGACGCAAAATTCCTGTCCAACGCCGGCCCCGCAGGTGTCAAGGCCACGGGCGAGGCGGGCTGGTCGAACGCAACCCATCTGGTCAACGTCAAATCCGGCAAGCTACTGACCGGCATGGACATGGGCTGGGCCGAGGAGCAAGCCAAGGATTTTGTGGCGCTAGACGCATCCGGCACAGCCGTTTCCCACAAACAGCTGGCCACCGCGGCAACCCTGTTCTTTGACGGTTCGGTCGAAACCGCCAACGGGCCGGTGGCTGTCAAAACCTCGTTGCAAATTCTGGCCGACGAGGCACGGCGTTTCAGCCTGGCGGAATACGCGGAACTGTGCGGCATCAAGCCCGAAATGATCGAGGCACTGGCGCAGGAATTCACCTCGCACGGCAAGCGCGCCGCGATCAACAACCACGGCGGCATGATGAGCAGCAACGGCTTCTACACCGCCTGGTCTGTGCTGATGCTGAACGTTTTGATCGGCAACTGGAACTGGAAAGGCGGCGTCAGCGTGTCGGGCGGGGCGTTTCCGGCCTTTGGCAAGGGACCGCGCTATAACATGAAGAAATTCCCGGATATGGTGAAACCCAAAGGGGTGTTCCTGTCGCGCTCGAAATTCCCGTATAAAAAGACCAGTGAATTCAAGCGCCGCACGGCGGCAGGGGAAAGCCCCTATCCCACCAAGGCACCGTGGTATCCGTTTTCACCACCGATTTTCACCGAATATCTGACCAGCCATTTTGACGGCTACCCTTACAAACTGAAGGCGATGATCAGTTTCATGACCAACCCTTTGTATGGTCAGGCCGGATTGAACGCGGCCATCGGTGAAAAAATGAAAGATCCCAAAGAGCTGGGGCTTTATGTGGCGATTGACGGGTTTATCAACGAAACCTCGGCGCTGGCCGATTACATCGTGCCTGACAGCGTGATGTACGAGGCATGGGGCTGGGCAATGCCGTGGAACGGCACCGTCACCAAATGCTCGACTGCGCGCTGGCCGATCAGCGATCCGAAACAGGCGAAAACGGCTGATGGTCAGCCGGTGACGCTGGAAATGTTCCTGATTGCGATTGGCAAACGCATGGAGTTGCCCGGGTTCGGCGACAAGGTGATCCCCGACAGTGACGGCACCCTGCATCCGCTGAACCGGCCCGAGGACTGGTATCTGCGCGCCGGTGCCAATGTCGCCTTTGCCGGTAAACCGGTGGCCGAAGCCAGTGATGACGATATCGAACTGGCGGGGGTAGGGCGGATTATGCCCGACATCGAACAGACGCTAAAACCGGACGAGCAGCGCCGCGTTGCCTATGTCTATGCCCGTGGCGGCCGGATGGAGGATTACGCCAAGGCCTATGATGGCGAAAAGCTGACCCATGCCTATCCGAAACCGCTTATGGTCTATAACCAGAAGGTCGGCACATCGGTAAATACCATCAGCGGCAAACGGTTCGTCGGGGTGCCGACGTGGTATCCGCAACAACTGGCCGATGGCACGCCCCTGCGCGAGGTTTACCCCGAAAACGAATGGCCGTTGCAGCTGACTTCGTTCAAATCGAACCTGCAATCCAGCTATTCGATTGCTTCGCCTGTGTTGCGGTCGATCCAGCCGGATAATCCGGTGTCGATCAACCCGCAGGACGCCGAAAAGGCGGGGGTCAAATCGGGCGACAAGGTGCGGATCGTGACGCCGGGCGGCAGCCAGTTGGCAACCGCGCTGGTGCGCAATGGTATTGCGCCCGGCGTGGTGGCCATCCCGCATGGCTATGGTCACTGGGAACTGGGTGCGCGCGGGCACAACATTGATGGTGCCCAGCAACCGGATATGCCCGAACTGGCCGCCGGTGTGGCCCTGAACCTGATCGGCCTGCAAGACCCGCATCGCGGCGGGCATGCCACCTTGGGGGACTGGGTCGTAGGATCGGCTGCCCGTCAGGCATTGCCGGCCCGTATAGAAAGGGCATGATGTAAAGCGGGATTTTGCCGTCTTAAAGCAATCCAATCTTTCGGTCTGTCATCTGCCAGCCCATAGCAAGATTGGATTGCTCCAGTGTCTCCAATGCCGGTTGCACCAGATGGCAACCGGCAGATGGTGATTGCAGCCAAATGCGCCAAGCTGAAGAAGTGCTGGCCGGTCAGATGGCGGATGTATCCCCCCTGAAAGAGATGCTGACCTATTGAAGGGTGCAGCCTTAACACCCGCATAAGCGGAATTGTGCGCATATTTGCAGCGCCTTAATTTACAGCGGCGACCCCATCTAACAAGGCATTTTCCCGTTTGTTTCCGCTGGGTAAACTTGGCCCCGAATATTATCTGTTGACGGAAAGAATGGGGCAAGTGTTCAATGAATGCAGACTCGATACTTTGAATTTTATTGATATTTCTTGCCAAGATCCGAGGAGCGTTTTTGTGTTCTCACTGATAACAATGTTACCGCTTAGGCAAACCCTGCAACGGGAATTATTACCCTTCGTGATGGCTTTGGTTCTGGCACAGCTCTATTTTAAATGGGGCAGTTTTGCTTTGGAACTGGTTGGATTTATCGCTGCATGGCTTGTCTTTGGGTTCCTTGTGAACGCGGTTTTTCGCGGCAATGGAAAAGACATGTGAAACAACTGCCGGGGCGGTTTCTGGTTTAGAATTCGCACCTATCTGGAATTGATTTTGTTACCCAGCACTTCCCCCGGCTTGGGAGTAAACCATGGTTCGTCGTCCGACGTCACGTTCCGGTTCAAGAGGCCGGCCTGGGTTGTCCGCAACCCGATTGCGCGGGCTGTCCAACGTCGCAGATTTGTCCAGAACCGACCGTGAAGCGGTGGATCGTGTTCTTGAGTTGGCAGACAACCTGGAAGGTCTTGTGATCGTTCGTCGCCCCGAGCGGCCCCGTGGTCTTGATAATTTTGTCGGCTCGGATTTGAAGATCCGTGATCTGTCAAATATCCTGTTGGATTTGATCAAGGCCCATGACGACCCAAAGGCACTGGATTTAACGGTATTATCCCAGACTGCAATGGATCTGCTGCGCGAAAAGGACCCAAAAGCATTGCCGACAGACGCAATTTTACCGGGCAAACGCGGGGCCAATCTGCCGGTGTCTGCCCCCACCCTTGGCCAATTGTTGCGGCTGGCGGCGATTCAACAAACTGAAAATCAGGAACGTGTCATCTGGGATGATGGTCTGAACCAGTTGATGGTGCATGTCGGTAGGATAAGAGCCGTTGTAAACGAGGGGCGGATCAGGGTGGATATTCCGGTGACGGCCGATGGGCTGCGGGAAACCATGCAAGTACCGTTTGCCGTTGGTAGTCCAAACCGGCCGAGCGGCATGGTTATGGCGACATCCGATCGCCCGGTTGGCAATGAAACGGTTGCCCGGATTTGGGGCACGGCCTTGATTGCACTGGCCCATAATGCGTTGCTGTCGGCGATTGAAAACCTGGCCGGGGCATCGGGATGGGACGTCCGCAAACAGCCGTTGGTTCCACGCGCAATTATTGCCAGAAACCGCAGTCTGACCATCGAAAGCAGCGCCGGGTTTGTGTTCAGGGAGGGCGGAAAATGAATGCATTTTCAGCCGATGATTTTGGCGACACGGCCGGTCTGTTGCGTGCCCTGGGGCTTGTTGGCAGCGATGGCGAATTCAACAGCGATTGGCTTGCTAATCCCGAACGTTATTTGAAAACCATTCTGGCGGACGAGGACCAACGGGCAGCATTGCTCGATTTTGTTTCAACTGTTCGCGGAGGAGAGACCGAGCGCGACAGCGAGAACCGTATCTGGATTGAATTGATAAGCGAAGACCTTGGCGGGGGATCGCGGATTGTCTTTTATTTTGTGATTGACGAAAGCCCGGCCTCCTATTTGCACCTGTTTGTGGGGGTGCAATACCGGACAGGGGCGCCGCTTGCCGAAAGCAAATCAACGCTGATGTTCCCGATGTTTCGTGCGGCAAAAGGCACGACACCGCTTGGATCGCCGCAGCTTGTTGGACGTCCGGGGGGCTATGTTTCGGTGTCCAGTGAGGTCACAATCGCCACAGCGCCAGCGGCCCCGGGCGATGCTGGGTTGCAAGCGATCGGGTTGCGGCTTTTGGTGCCCACAACGGACGCAGACGGCGACCCGCAGGTCGCGTTGACCCTGCGCGGTTTGCAGTTGCCAGGTGAGTTGACACCCCGCGATCTGACCTTGTCCCTGACAGACCCCGACGCATTGCGCGAAGCCGGGCTGGAGCTGATTATCGGGTTGGTGCAGGCGCAGACAGGTGGCGCGGTCGGCTCGCAGATCATAGCATTTGCAAAGCTGGTTGGTCTGGGTAATGACCCGGCGATCCCGGATTTGCCGGTCGAGGATATATTCACCCGCGGCATTGACGCGTTGGCCGATTGGTTGGGGTCGGCGTTGGGGGATGCGGCCCCGCGCACAGCCTGGTTGCAGGCGTTGGCAGAACTGTTCGGGAATGGCGCGACAGTCAATGGCGGCTCGGTGGTTTTACCGGTTGGCACCGCAACTTTCATGTTTGGGCTGGCGGCAGAGACAGGAGTGTCGGGGCGCAAGGTGATCACAGCGTCTGCGTCATTCGGGTTCGGTAGCGGTGGGGCCGAAGTGGCGATCGCGGCTGATCTGGTTCGGATTGATCTGGGGTCGGGTGCAGCCATAGCCGTTCCCACGCTGCGGGCCGAGGCCCGTTTCGATCTGTCGACGGTTGTGATCCCTAATATTTCGATTGATACACTCGTGCTTGGTTTCGGGTTGGACGAGGCCAGGCGACCTGTGTTGGTGGTCGAGGTTCTGAACGCCGTCGTTTTCAACACGACGCACCCGAAACTTGACTTGACCAATCCGGATGCGCTGGCGGCAACCGCGGCGCAGGCGGTGAACGATGCACTGAATGACGTGCTGGGCAATCTTGGACCCGCATCAGACCTTATTGCTGTGCTGCTTGGGTGGAAAGCCCCAGCGGGGGCGGGGGCCGGCTACCCGCGTGTTGATATCCTTGAGTTTCTGGGTAATCCAATCGGTGTTTTACGGACCCACTGGCAAGACGTGATCGATAACCATGCAGCGGACTTTGACAAAGTGCTTGCATCATTGCGGACCATGATCACTGGCGATACAGCAGCCAATGCGGTGACGGGTACAGGATCCGAAAGTGACCCTTGGCAGTTGCCAATTGTTGCCGGTCTGCATCTGGCGGTTTGGAAAGATGGCGCTGGCAATATCCTGTTCGGGGTCGGATTTTTACGACAAGTCGACACTCTGGGGGAACGCTGCACCGTGATCGAAACACGGGTGCGCGCGGCAATTGTGTCGATTGATCTGGCAGGGGGCACGGCAGGTTTTCTGCCTGAAATTTCGGTTCGTGCCCTTGGTCGGGCGCGTGGTGGCGGACCTTTATCGACAGATCAGGGCGGGTTACGGCTTGAGATGGATTATCTTGGTCTTATGGCATTATGGACGCCGGATGGCGGCCTGAATATCGGCCATGAAGCCCCGAACCTGAAGGTCTATGTGGACGGGGTCGACGTGGCGATCCCAATCCCGGATTTTTCCGGTAGTTTTGATGATCTGTTGGCGTCGTTCGAACCTGGGCATTGGGATGCAATAGAGCGGTTGGTTTCATTGACCACCAGGCATCTGGGGATCAAGTGGCTTTCGGATATTGTGGATGCACTTGGCTGGAACCGCTCTGCACCTGTGTTGGGTCCGCCCGAGCGGCATCGCTTACGCTTGGCCGCGTTGATCGACGACGCCGAGGGCGCATTGCGGGAATGGATGTCCCGTTTGCTGGCAGACGGCAGCCATGAGGTCAAAAGGCAATTGCAACCGCTGGCTCGGTTCTTGTCCGGGAACCCGAATGCTGTATTGCATGTGGACGGCACGGGCACATTGCATGATCCTTGGCGGGTTTCATTGGCAGCTGCGGCCGGTGTGCCCGCAATTGCTGTCTGGCGGCAGCCAGATGTGCCTATTCCGGTTCCCGAACCCTTGATGTCTATTCCTTTGCGAAAATGGCGCCCCGGTCATGACGGGTTGTATATTGGCAAGCTTGCCGGGGCCATTGAAACCGAATTTCCGGATATAAACGGGCCATTTGGCGCGGGTTTAGCCGCAGGTGTTTTGTATGAAGGCCTAAATACGATTTATAACCTTTGGCAGGGCGGTGATGGCTGGGTCAGCCCGCCATCGGCGACGGTGCCGGGGGCGACCTTGCATTTGGTCGAGAACCAGACATCATGGGCATTGTTTGACGGAATTGATCTGGCTGAAATTCTGGGGGCCGCGCCGGCGACCCGGATCAACATTGCGGTGCAATCGGCCTCTAGCCCGATTGACCCAGATCTGGATCCGGCGTTCGTTCTGGATATGCGAGAGGCCGGCCGTGACCCGCTGGCGTTTACACCTTTACCAGCGTCATCCGGTATCTGGCACATTCTGTTGGCGCCGCGGGCAGATGCGGCGTTGCCCTCTGGTGATCCTGACGGGGTGCGGGGCCAGGTTGCCCGATTGCGGCACGCGTTGTCATTGATTGTGGATCAACCGAATGCGGCCGTTGTTGCCGATGCTGCCGCCGGGCATGCCTGTTGGCTGGCCTTGCACGAGATGGGCAGTGGGTTGGACCAGTTGGTGACAATCGGATTGCCGACCCAAGCCGCACAGGTGCCATCGCCCTTGACGCCTGTCACCGCGGAAATCCTGCGACGGTTGGCCGAGTTCATGCCGGAAATTGATGCAGCAGAACCTGACGACGCCGATCTGGCCCGTGCCCGGAGCCTGCTAAAGGCCTATATGGCCAGCACCATAGATATGGCCGCCGAACTGGGCTTGCCTATTGGTTGGACAGGTGCACGACGTGCAGATCTGAATTTGCATTTGGTCTATGGCGTACTTGGCAAGAAAGAGATCAAACGCGCCCTGACGGCGTTGTTGGCTGCGGGCCTAAGTCTGAATGCCCAAGTAAGAAACACCACCCGCCAAGCCCAGCAGATTAAGTCGGCTTCACTTGGGGTCTGGTTGCCTTTGAACAGTTCGGGCGGGGCAAGCGGGCTGGTTTCGCAAGGGCATATTCTGACCGAATTGATTGGCGCGGATATTGACGCAACCGGCGATGTTCCAAGTGCAACCCTGCGCGACGCACGGCGGATTGTCGGCGCTTTAGAGTTACGCCGGCGTGGAGGGTGGCTGATTGGCGGCCCGTTGGCGGCCCCGATCCCGCTGGATCTGGAACTGCGGTCGCTCGAGGTTGATTTGCAACTGACGCTTGGTGGCCCCGAGGGTGACCACCAAGACCGGTGCCGGATCATCCTTCACGGGTTGCGCGTGCAGGGGCGGAGTTTCCCGCGCGTAGTATTGTCGGCCGATATTGCCGAAGGTGACTTGGGGATTGACGGGTTGGCGTCGCCAACGACGCCGGAAATCCGGCAGATCCTAAATCATGTGATGGCTGAACTGGACAGCGCAGCCGACCCGGCCTTGCAATATGTGAACAAAGCTTTGCGCGCGGCCGGAATATTAGGGCCGGACGGGGCTCTGGACGCGGTCTCGCTATCCAACTGGGTTGATGATCCGGCGGCGCGTTTGGCCGACCTGCTGGCAAACCCTGTTCTGCGCGCCGAGTTGATGGATATGTTGGGCGACCTTCTTGGCAACCATTCGGGACTTGGCTTTGATGCCAGTTCGGGGACATTATCGGTTGATTTGTCCGGGGCTACCGGGCTGCCGCTGCTTGCAGAATGGGCGGTAACCGCAAACATTGGCCGCACCGGTGTAACCGGCGCCGCACTTCGGCTTGGGGCGTTGACGGAAACATATCTGGATGTGAACTTGGCCCCCTTTTCGGCCGGATTGCATTTGGACACATCATTGGCCGACGCCATCGGTGGCGTTGCGACAACCGTTCCCTTGTGGCCACGGCCCGATATTGACCGATTGATCCGGACGGCGGTCCCCGCAATTGTTGCCACGGCCTTGTCCCGAATTCTGGATGGGCTGCGGCAGTCCGATGCCGGGGTTCTGCCGGTGGTCGACGGGGCACTTTCCGCCTTGGGTTTGCTGGACGGGTCGGGTGCGTCGGCAACCGTCAAAATACCCGCGTTGATGTTCATCAATCCCGGCCAGTGGCTGCGGTCAAATGTGACGCTTGGATCACTGGATGGATCCGGTATTCGGCCTGACCGCGTGATTGCATTAATAGATGCGCTCAAACCATTGGTGGATCTGGGGGGCGCGTCGGGCGTTTGGGGCATAGCACCGGGATTGTCATTACGGGCGCGCGATCTGGCGGGTCTGGTTTTGGATATTTCATTTGACGCGTCGGCATTCGGGCCGGCAGCGGATGTGGCGGTTGGTGGCGCGTTCGGCATTCGCTTTGCCACAGATGGGCGGGTGGTTCCGGATGTTGCGCTGTTTGTCGGTCTGGCAACGGCAGCCCCCGGCAATCAGGCGGTTCATCTGAGTGTTTCGGGCAGTGATATACAAGTGTTCCTGCGCAATGGCGCCGGGACGGATATGGGGATCTACCCGAATGCCGGTGATCTGGGACAGCTTGCCACGGCGGGGGTCACGGCGGCGTTGCCGCTGGTGCTTGATGCGATTGTGGCCAATGGATCGGATGCGGGTAATCTGCTGGCCGACATTGGGGATGCTCTTGTCTTGCGCCAAGGTGGTAGTTTTGACGGACCGGCATTGGTGGCATGGGCCAATGATCCGGCTAGTGCGCTGTTTGCGCGCTGGCCACAACTGTTAAGCGCGGGTCTGAACCGGCTGGACGCGGCTTTGCCACCCGGTATCACTGTGACTGGCGGGGGCGGCACGGTTCGGTTGGTTGTGGCTGACGTTGGCGGGCTGGCGGGATCTGACATATCCGTAGAGTTCACGCCAAGCCCGATTTCAGTGGAATTTGGCGGGACGTTTACTTCGGTGCCGTTCGCGCAAATCGTGGATTTTGCCATAAGGTTTGACCAAACCGGCCTGGCACGGTTTTCGACCACGACAGGGCCGGCGGCCATTCCAATTGCCGACGGCATCGATCTGCGTCCGGTCCTGTCGCTGGATATTGGCACGGCCGTTGCCAGTCCGTTCGTGTCGGTTGGACTGGCGATGGACGCTGCCAATACCAGTACGTTGGTGCTGCGATATGATTTCAATTCAGCCCGGTTCGACCTAAGTCTGGGGTCCGGTACGCCACTGGAAATTGCTGCCGGTATAATGACCTTTGCGATTGATCTGCTGGGGGCGTTCCTGCTGGAACTGAACGAGATCAATACATTCCTTGATCAGCCCATATTCCAAAATCAGGCAGGAGCAAGTACGGATATCCGCAGTATTCTGTCGGGTGTTGTCCTAAAACCAAGCGGCACAGCACTTGATACCGAATTGTTCCGTATCGTTCGTACGCCGGGTGAAAGTGTTCAACAACTGATCGACACCAAGCTTGACCGGATTGCTGTTTTACTAAGCAATATCTCGGTGGCAAATCCGACCGTTCGGGTTGGTGGTGTGCTGGATATTGGCCTGTCAAATGTTGGCGGGGCGGTTGGGGTAAGTCTGGGTCTGGTAGACCGGTTGCCCATCATTGAAGGCAGCATTGCGATTTGGCTGGAAAATGATAGTCGCTGGATTATTGGCGGGCCGACACCCGGGTTGAAGGTTGCGCTGGTAAAGCGGACGGGCGGCATTTGGGAATTCAAGCCAGGACTGGAAATCGACGGCGTTGGTATTCGCATTGGCAGCACCACGGGTTTGCTTCTGGATAGCCCTTTGGCCCTTGGGTCGATTGCCATGCATGTTTTCGCAAAGATTTCCGGAGATGAGCTGCTGGGCGGCGCACAGGTGCAATTATCCGATATTGCGGTGGCAATGGGGGGCGGGGGCGGATCAGACAGTAACCCGATTGCAGGGGGAATGCTGGCGGAAACCAGCAGTGGCGACGCCGAGCTTGCCCCGGCATTCAGTCCGGCCCTCTCCATTCAGACGCGTCCCGCACCACCGGGTGGAATTGCGTTCGGGTTTTCCGCAGGTGAGGGCGAAGGTCCGTGGTGGTTGCCGATCCGAAGCCAGTTTGGCCCGCTCTATATTGATCAGGTTGGATTTGGCACGCAGATTGCAAATGACAGGTTGCAGTCGATTTCTCTGTTGTTTGACGGCAATATTTCAATTGCCGGATTGCAAGCGGCCGTCGATGATCTGGAACTGCGGTATCGGTTGGATCGTGGCGGCATATTTGATGCCGATTCATGGGAGGTTGATCTGGCCGGGCTGGCGGTGTCGGCGGATATGTCGGGTGTCTCGTTAACCGGTGGACTGCGAAAATTTGGAACCGAACCAAACCTTGAGTATGTCGGCATGTTGTCGGCACGGTTCGCGTCATTCGGCTTGTCAATCTATGGCGGATATGCGGCGATCCAAGAACCAGAAGAATACACAGCCTTCTTTGCATTCGGCGCTGTATTGGGGGCATTCGGCGGCCCGCCGGCATTTTTCCTGACGGGTATTGGTGGCGGTTTCGGGATTAACCGGGAATTGGTGCCGCCAACCGACATGAGCCAGTTTGACGACTTTGTCATGATTGCCGCATTGGACCCCTCGTTTGATCCGCCGGGTGACCTGATGGGGTACATGGAAGAAGTGCGCAACACGTTCCCGCCCAAAAAGGATACATTCTGGTTTGCCGCTGGGATCAGCTTTACCTCGTTTGCTTTGGTGGACGGGATTGCGGTTGTCGCTGTTGAATTTGGACAGGGGTTCGAGCTGTCGATTTTTGGTCTGGTGCGTATGGCATTGCCACGGCCCGAGGTGGCGCTGGTATCGATCGAATTGGGGTTGATGGCGCGGTTTTCCACCGAAGAAGGCGTGATCTGGGTACAGGCGCAGCTGACCGATAATTCCTGGCTGTTCGATACCAGCGCGCGCCTGACCGGCGGCTTTGCCTATGTCAGCTGGTTCAAGGGTGACAAGGCCGGGGAATTTGTGCTGACCCTTGGTGGTTACCACCCGAATTTTCATCGGGACGGATATCCGGTTGTGCCTGCCTTGGGTTTCAATTGGAGTTTCGGGAGCAATATCGTAATCAAGGCCGAGGTCTATTTCGCCCTGACGTCAGAGGCGGTGATGGGCGGTGGCCTGTTCGAAGCGAACGCAACCTTTGGTCTTACCTATGCCAACCTAAGCTTTGGCGGCAATGCCATCGTGTATTTTGACCCGTTTAAATATGAGGCGGACGCCCATGCGCGTGTCACAGCCGGCATCCGGATC
Organism: Profundibacter amoris; assembly: GCF_003544895.1. GTDB lineage: Bacteria > Pseudomonadota > Alphaproteobacteria > Rhodobacterales > Rhodobacteraceae > Profundibacter > Profundibacter amoris. The sequence goes on along the minus strand of NZ_CP032125.1, from coordinate 2,419,604 downwards.
GAGACCTTCCTCGGGGACATAAACCTGTCTTTCAGTCTTGGCGCGGAGATAGAGGTGAGCGGTCCAAAATTCCACGGGACCGCCCGCGTCGAAGTGGGGCCGATCGATGTCACGGTTCGCTTTGGCAACAGCAATTCCGTACCGGCCGCCCTGTTGGGCTGGATTGATTTTGTTCAGAAGTACCTTGAACTTGCACCGGGCAACAAAGCCCAGGCCTTAAGTGGATTGGCAGGCAAAGGCATACTGCCCCCCGCGTCGGAATCCGGTGCGGAACCGGGCACTGCGGATGGCACAGCAGCACACCCGTTTAACGTCGCCAGCGAGTTTGAATTAATGCTGACCAGCACCATCCCGCTTTTGAAAATAAAGCGAGGGAATAGCGATATTGCCATAAATCTTCCGCCGCCAACATTAGGTTTGGCACCGGTGGGCAGCACCTTGGTCAATAGCGAATTGAAACTGACGCTGCTAGATAGATCCAATCAAATCGCATGGCCCGCTGAAGCGGTCCATTACCAAATCACTGCGCGCGAAACAGGCAAGTTTCCAATCGGTGTATGGGGCCGGACGCCGAATACCGACGACAAGAAAATCCCAAAGGGTGACGTGATTTCATCCACCGAAGGGGTTGATCTGAAATTCGGACCAAAATTCAACAACAAGATTCCGGAGGATGCGACCGGCGGGGTGGCATTTGACCAAATTGAGCCGAGTCGGCACCGCAAGCCTTTGCCATTGCGCGCAGCGGGTGCAATTCGCCGCCGGTTGGTGATCGAGGCCCGCAAACAGCGTAAACTGATTGACGCTCTGGATGCCAAACGGATGCCGGATTTATCGGCAGAATGGCAACGTGAGGGTCGTACTGCCACCGCGCGCCGTTCATGGGCCCATGAACGTGCTGTGCCGTTGCGTGTTGGCCTATTGTCCGAGCGTATCGTCGGATCAACCGCCCGTGGTGCCAAAAAGAAACTCGGGCGCGATAGCGTCGGGCCTTTGGTCATTCCATATGGCAAGGCCCATATTCGCGGGCTGCTGATACAATCGGTTCGTGCCGCCAAAATAGGTGGCCGTATCGCAGAAACCCGCGTGACAGTCGGTAGTAAAGGCGTGGTTCGGATGGCCCCTCCACAGATCAGAGCGGCCGGTGGGGCAAGTGTTCTGCTGCGGGCGCAATTGCAGGCACCGGTTATTCAACAGACTTTGGTCGCCAAACAAACTGTCCCTGAAACCATTGCCGCAAACTCTACTGTGTCGATGTCACGCGTACATGCTTTTGGCGGCGGGCTGGATCGTCTGACGGCGATTGAGGCCATGCTGACACCGGCACCCGGTGCACGGCGGCGGCGGGCTGACCGAAAGCCCGAAAATTCGCTGGTGCCAGGCGAGATTGCAGTGTTCGATCTGCCCGGATCAAAGAACGCTGCGTTGTATAAAAATGCCGGAGAGTTGAAAATAAAGGGGCACGCGCGGCTTGCTGTGGTTGGCCTTGATGGGCGCATCATCGAAAACCGGGCTGCCCCAAAGTCCATGAAGCTTCCTGCCGAAAGTCGGGCCTTTGTTGTGATGGCCGGGTCCCAGCCTTCTTTGCAGGATGTTAATGGTTGGATTGAAACCACACGGTTGGCTTATCTGGGCTATTCGCTTGCCCGATGTCGGGGTGGTTTTGTGCGCGCCGAAGGGGCCAGCCGCGCCCGTGGCGGGCGCAAGTCGGGCATTGGTTGGATGGAAGCGCGATATCTGACCGACCAATCCGCCGTGGTCGAGACACAGTTCGAAACGGGCGCAAGCTGTGTTGCCATTGTTCTGGACGGCACAATTACGGCCGACGATCTGGAAATGTTGGCCGTCAGTTTTGATGGGGCACGCATTGTTGAAGGCAAACCAAAACTGGTGCCGATGGATGGCAAAACACTGGTCGTATATTCGATACGTGCCGGTGACCGGTCCAAGCCATTTTCGGTGACATTGGCGGGTCGGGTTGATGATCGGCTGGATGGCGTGATTGCCGCCAAACTCACCCCGTCCGAGCTTATTTCGCGGATGGCGAACAGTGCAGTGAATCTGGACCTTGAAACATATTCCGCGCCCGGGTCGGAAAATGTGTCTGCGGTCTGGACTGCACCCGCTGACTACAGGACAGGATAGGGCAAGATCATGGTCGCACGTGGAAAATTCTTTTTGTACGACAGCATCAAACCTGCTTTGCCGGCTGGTAAGTATACATTGAGAACCGAACTTGATCTGGACGGCAGTACGGTTTCATCGCCGCAAGTCGCCCCGCTTGAAACCCATTTTATCGTCACGGCACCAAGGATGAAACTGCCACCGGATCAGGCATTGATGACCTATCCCCCGGCGAATTCTGAAGGTGCCTATGAAAACCGTCTGCCGCAGATAGTACTAAAGAAAAAGACCCTTCCGTGGGACAGAGTGGCCGCCCCGCCCGATGTAGAATTTCACGGTCAGAAAGTGACCGGGAAAACACCTTGGTTGGCCTTGATTGTAATCGCCGAAGGGGAGGGGCAGATTGTTCATGACCAGCCTTATGCAGAATGCGTAACTCCGGGCACGGTTCTGGAGGGGCCGGTGGATACCCCCAAAGCAAGCTACCTGTCGGTTCCCAAATCCACGGTTGATGCCATCTTCCCGACGGTGGATGATTTGCGGTTGTTGACCCATGTTCGCGAAGTCAATCCGGACGATACAGAGAACGCTATGGGGGATGATGACGGGTTTTTGGCCGTGGTCATCGCCAACAGGATGCCCCAATATGACACCGTCAATTGCCAACCCAAGGCCTATACCGCGTGTTTGATCAATCTTGAAGGACAATTGGGCGTTTTGCCACCACCTGCGCCCCCGCGAAAATTCTTTGAACTTGATGACCTTTTCCTGAACGAAGCCGTCGCTACATTTGCGGCATCGGTCTATTCTGGTGCAGCGGTTCCTCTGACTGTTGGCCCGGAACGCCGGGTTCTGGATATTGGGGATGCCACGGCAATCAGCGACGCAATACGCCGGGGCGAGATCGTATTCCACGAAGGAACCCTTGTTGATCGTGTAGGGGCGAATGCGGATGGTCTGAACCTGATCGGTTCAATTGATGCAGTGGATTTTCTGGATGCAAATTTTGCTGACCTGACGGAAAATGCTTCTGCCGATGATAAACCGGTTTTGCGAGTAGAAAGTTCATTCGCGGGGTTTGACTTTCCTTTGTATAACATTTTGCAAGAGCAATTCTTTCGCTTTCCGGTCCTGACGTCATGGCGGTTTACCTGTGCCGGTGCAGGCGGGTTTCAGGAGTTGATGAGCAATCTGGACGTGGGCCTGTTGGGGACGGTGGCCAAAGGCGGATATGAACGCCCCCAAGCCGATTGTGTGCCTGATGCAGGCGGTGAGAGTTCGGGAGATGCGCCAGCGACCCGGATACCTTTGGAGGTGGCGGAAACAGGTCATGTCGGCTTGCCGCATCTGACCCGTATCGGAGAAACAACCAATTCCTGGTATCGCGGACCGTTTTCACCGCATCAGTTGCTACGCAATCCATTGGCTGCTGAAGCGCAATTTCCGGTGTTGGCCCATGTTAGTGACCATCTGCGAATGATGACGCCTGACGGGCGCGAGGATGTTTCACTGGCTGTGGCATTTGAAACCGGGCGATTGTTGGCCATGTCACAACCTTCCTTTGTCGCGGCGGTGCAACGATGGCGGGCGGAAAATTTTGGCGTAAGTCGCGCAAGGGCGTTCCAGAAGGGCGCGATTCTGGACAAAAAGGATCTGTTAAAGCAGCTGGTCTCGCCCCGCGATCTTGATCTTATCGAGGACGCAATACGCGAAGGATTGTTGCCCAGGTTAATGGAGGGCGGCATCATTGGTGCCGTTGAGCGGGATCACGTAGCTGCCGTTTCCATGCCGCGCGAACTGGTTGATCCGGCTGTTGCTGTTGATGCCCTGAAGGGAAACTTCAATAACATTCTGGCCGTCGGTTTGGGGTTGGATCGCGCCGTGGTCGACATGATCGCGAAAGAGCCTGCCAGCCTGACCAGCCTGACAGCGCTAAAGAATGCGCAACCCGGTTTGGTTGGTGATGGCGCGGTCGATTTTGATAGCAAAATCGATGCAATCCTTAACGAAACCCTTGAAATCGGGCTTGGTCAATTGGCTCAAATGACCGTTGGCAAGGGAAAGGTTACGGAAGAAACCGTGCTGAATACCAAGCCATTTGATACGCTGGACGATTTCATCATTGACCGTTTGGGAGGGAAGTAAGCATGGCCATTTCTTATAGCGTTGGCTTCGAAGCCGTAATTGGTGCAATGGTTGCTTCTGCTGGTGTTGCGGCGGGTGGCGCAGGCGCAGGTGCTGGCGCGCCGACCATAACACCGCGCCATATTCTGGAATTCCTTGCGCGGTTGCGCATGTTGGAAGGGGTGCCGTTCAACACGCTTGTGGCTGATACCGAATTGTTGCCCAATGAATCGATCCGGTTTTTCTATCTTGACCGTGCCTGGACCGACGCTTTGGTTCAGGGTGCGTTGAGCGTGGCGACAGCCAACACGATTGAACGGGCACAGCTTGAGCATCTTTACGAAAGGATCGAGGCCGAAATCGATGACGCTGAACGCCAAGTGCGCTCGCCCGGAGGAGAGCCGTTGCTGAACGGCACAGCGGGTGTGGTCACGGGGTTCCTGCTTCGATCTGCAGCCGTTGCAGGGTGGCCGGGATTACATGTGCGGGCCTATGTAAAGGAACCGGGTGGCAGTGATAGTGATATTTTGCCTGAATCGCATCCCAGCCGGATCAAGGTATTGCGCCTTGAACGGTTGTCGCCATCAGTTTTGCTGGTGCTGTTTGATGGCATCCCAAAAGTCCTGCACATAGAAGAACCGCGTCAGGGAATTCAATTCGGTGTTGATGTCACCACCGCTGGCCAGCAGGTTTCGGCCACTGTTTCGGCACGTAATGTCAAAACGGCTGAATATGTTGATCAGAACGGGGAGGTGCCAAATAACCCGTCAGACATTCAACAAATACCCGTACGTTTTCGTTCCGGTGCATCAGGTGTTCTTGACCTGACCAACACCGCGCGTGCCTTTGCAGATGCCAACGGCACCGGCATGAGCGCCGGACCCGGCGATCCCGTGGATGGGGCCGAGTTTGCAATGCAGATGATCCGGTTCCCGTACCGTCAGGTTTTCGCCCAAGACGCCGGAACCACTGCGAACCAGAACGATGCGTTCAAGCCAACGCTCGGCAATATCGCCGAGCGCAACACCGAGCTTTTCATAGCAAAGATTGCGGGGAATTGACCGATGGCAGAAGTTATTAATCCCGAGGTAATGGATCTGGTGCTCGACAACCAGAACTGGGCCTTGGCAACCCAGTCTTTCGGTCAGTATTTTGCGATTGACAAGGTTTTTCCAAAACCCCTGCCGCCCCCGCCACCTGCCCTGATGGTCCCGATTGATTTGCAAGCGCTTTATGTTCCGCCGCGTCACAACGAACGTTACGTGCGATTGCCGATGGAATTGGGCGAGGGGGCAGAAGAGGCAAAGCCGACCGAGCCATTTTCAACCCCAAAGGAACGCAAAGAAGGGGTTCATCTACATTGGGCAATGCCAGATGGCCTGTTGCGCGGTGAAATGGTCGATAATCCGGACCAGCCGATCAAAATGCACCCATTGCCTGACCGTTGGCTGATCACCCGTACAACGGGTCGGCGCGGGGCCAAAATTGCGGATGTGAAATCTTGGGTGATCGAAGCGGAATCCGGTAAGGTATTCGATCTGGAAAACTATCCGGGTGACCCTGTCGCAACCCTGAAACACGAGGTGCAGCCAAAAGATTTGACCGGGATCATTGGCGGTTCGCCCAATTGGACAACATCCTATGACGCCGCATTGAACCGGTTTGCTTTTCATGACCCGCTGGATGATCTGGACGCCGGTCGTGTTCTGACAAAACAGGCAAGCTATTCCGTTATGGGGTGGTGGTCCGAACCCGCACTTGACCCCCTTTCAAATGTGTTTTCACCCTATTCTGTTCATCGCAAAATCGAGCAATTTGGCTGGACGGCATCAAGCGCACCAACGGTGGCTGTTTGGCAATCGCCTGTGGCAAAATATGCCACCGAGGTCCCGGACATTATGGTTAAACAAAAACCGGTGGATGTTCGCGCGGCGCTGATGCTGACAACGGCGCAGGCCGGGCTGGAGCTTGGTTTTGTTGCCTATGAGTATGACCGGGTGACGCTACCATTATTCCTTTACACATACGAAACGGTGCTGCATGGCGCGATACATGGTGTGCCGCTTGTTGGCGGCATTTCCAAAGACGCAGCCCCGCGTGCATCCCGGATCAAATTATCGCTCGCGCCCACTCTGGAACGGTTGATGGCCGCGCAGGCTGCCAAAGGGTTGGGCGCTAATTCGGCGTCCAAGAAAGAATACCTTGAGAGTTTGCTAACCGCAGTCGCCAATGGATCACTGATAAATTTGGGGGCCAGAGACGGGATCGTCGCACTTGACGAAGCGGAACACGGGGATGGTTTCGAGACCTTTAGAGGGCCTGAAACATATGTGGATATCGTCATCGAACGCAAACAATCCGCCCTGAAAGCCGGACGGCCACTGCGCACAAAAGCGGCGCGTAAAAAGTCGGACCCACAGCCCAAAGCCGATATAATCTGGAACGGAAGCCGCCGGGGAAAACAAAAATCAACAGATGCGGAAATGCGGTCATTGGCAAAAGAAGTCATGGACCGTGCCCGAAATGCCGACGCCTTGGATATACCGGTTATCAAACGGATCAGCCGTCCAGGCCCACGCTACCATCGTCCAACAGCCCCGGTGATCGGGTTGCGTGATTATGGCAAGCCGAGCCGTTTTCTTGAAGACGGACGGTTCCATGATGATGGTAAACTGGTGTGCCGCTGGACAGAAGAGCTTGGTTGTGGATTTGGTGATGTCTATCAAACCAAAGATTTTGTTCCCGAAATCAAACACAGCGATTTGCCGGGTGCGACCAACCGGATTATCCACAATGCGTTTCTGATGGACCCTTATATCCTGCCTTGGATATTTGCCGCGATCGACAAAAATGTGCAACCGGAACTGCGCACGGCCACCAAGAACAGGGTGCGGTCGGAAATTGCACTGCGCTATTCCCCCGACGGTGAATATGACGGAACCGCTCCATTAGCCCGGCAAGGCAAAAACGTGACCCCGGCGGTCAAAGCAGCCATAAGCAATGAGTTGCTGCGTTTCTCGATATATGAGGGGCGCGAGCCCAGCCCAGTTTCGATCAGCACATGGGTGCAGCCCTGGTCGCCGGTTTGGCTGGAATGGGAGATCGCATTGGAACCAGGTCAGGGTTTCGAAGGATGGTCGCTTGAACGTATTGAATTTACCGGCGCCCCCAAACCCAACGGCAAAGTTGTGAAGCTGCGCGGCAGATCGGCGATTACATCCGGTCTGGCGCGTTCATTCCAGTCGGTTATTAACACCTATCTGATCGCCGAAAAACAACGGGACGAAGCCGGAGCAGGTGAGATTGGCGAAGGGCACGCACAAAGCCTTGCAAAACTGGCTGCATTTCTACAGCGTTCCGATTTAGGGTCAGTAACCCTTGATCGGATCAATGACCTTTGGCTTGGCTTGGAAAACGGCCCTGATGGACAGGTGTATCCGGCACCGGCAAGTGTCGCCGCAGATTTGCAAAAGGCCGGGCTGCCGAACCTGATTGCCGATGGCACGCTGCGTCTTACCAAGGCGCGTATCATTGATTCATTCGGGCGCTACCGTGATCTTGCTACGAATAATCCAACGTTGCCCGCGGCCCTTAGAGCAAAGTCAAAAGATGGCAAATGGGCGCTGGCAATGCCACCGCGTCTTGCCTTGCCTGCACGGTTGATGTGGCGTTTTGTGGATCCGGCAGATGCTGGTCCAAACCCGAAAGAAGCGCATTTGGACCAGGCAACGCCTGATCGCACGATTAGCCCTGTATCGGGCTATATCTTGCCGGATTTCTTTGATGAATCTCTGGAGTTTTTCGATCAGGATGGCATGCCGCTGGGTGAGGTTCTGCATGACCCGGTGACCGGCGGGATGATTTGGGAAGGCGGGGTCGGGCGCGATGGTCCGGCTTCGGCGTCACCGATGGATGGATTGCCGGCGTCTGCGCGCCTTTGCGGGCAAATTGCCCAAGGGATGATCGATGTCGATATCCTTCAACGCAACACCGCTGAAACAGCCGGAAAAGAAAGCCCGCTAAGTGCGTTCCTGCGGGCGGTAGACACAACAATGTGGAGCGTTGATTCCAGTCTTGCCAGTGCCGGGGCCTCAATCGCCGGTTTGGTGGGCCGCCCGATCGTTGTTGTTTCAACACAGCTATGGCTGGACATTCCGCAAGACCTGTCCAAAACCGGTGCGTTTGGCAAAGCCGGCGATGATATTCGTGACCTCCTGATCCGCGAGGCCGTTTTCGATGCGGTCAAATCCAGCGCATTCCAGATACGGTTGGGCGAGTTGGCCAAGGGGCATGACGGGCTTTACGGGTTTTACATTGGCCAAGACTTTGAACAGTTTCACCTGATCGACAAAGGTGTCCGTGCATCCGCAAGGGTGTCGCACGCGGGGGCGGGATTTCGGTCATTACTGGATCGGGCCGGTACCAATGTCGAGGCCGGTTTTTTGCCCACCCCAAGTCCGATAGACACCCCATATATTACGGCGGGTGCACCATTGGAAGTTCACTCGGGGCAGGTCGTGCGTGTGACGCTGCTTATGCATCCGTCGGCGCGGGTTCATGCGACAACCGGTATCCTGCCGCGAAAATCACTAGAGCTGGTACGCGACTGGGTTGCCGATGGACTGGGGCGCGTGGCCCCGTCGGCACGGGTCGGCCCCGTGCTGATTGATCCCGACAAGGTGCGCTTGCCCAAGATCGCAGCCTTCGGTACAAGCCAAAGCTGGACCCGCCGGGGCACGCCAATAACATGGCGGGACGATCCAATTCTGGCGGCAACTCAGGCCGCAATTCTACCAACCGGGCGCGTCACCGTCGAAGAAGGATATATCCGCATTACGCCGGATACTGAGACAAGCGACGGGGGAGGCAACTGATGGCACGATATGATTGGCCAATAGAATCCGGAAAATCGCCCGACCGGTTGATCCATCGGCAGGAAAATGCGCTTCGTGGAAATGTTTCGGGCCTGCCGGACGGGTTGTTGGGCAATCTTGATTTGCTGGACGATGTTATCACCGCGAATTTTGACGATGACCTGACCTGGCTGCCGATTGGCCCGACTATTCTGACGAATGGGCAAGCCGATGGTAATCCAGTCGTCGCCGGACGGGTGCGCGACATCAAGGTCAGCCCTGACGGCCAACGGGTCTATGTCGCCAGCGCCAACGGCGGTGTCTGGTATTCCGTTAATGCCGGTAAAAAATGGACACCAATCGGTAGTGCAGGATTGGACCCTTCTGCTGATCGATCTGATCTTACCCTCACAATTGGGGCCCTGTTTGTCGAATTTGGCAGGACCGGGGGCACAGATGACCCGGCAAAAGATATAGTCTATGTCGGAACAGGCGAGCCACATCCAAGTATCGACGCCTCCCCTGGTGGGAGCATGGGGGGGATCGGAATATTGCGACTGGCAGATACGCTGCCCAACGCGCTGACTAACCAACGACAGAACCCTTGGAAGCGCGAAGCGAAAAACCTGTCGCGTGCCGGAATTTTTCGTTTGGCGCGCAATCCCGCACATGCACTGACCTTAGCAGGTGATGCCCATCTTGTTGCGGCCACGTCCAAGGGCCTTTTGTCCCGATCCGGTGCCTTTAGCGAGGACAGCGACTGGCAAGAGATCAAATTCACCCCTGATGACTTTGAAACCTACCCGAATGCCTACTGTTCCGATGTTATCTGGAATGCGCAGGGTCTTTGGGTCACTCTGGTTGGGGCCGGGGCCTTGGACGGTGTCTATTTGTCGGCTGATGGTGCTACAAATTTCAGACATATCGTTTTGCCACAGCATGACCAAGGCACACGTACAAGCCTAGGACCGGTGGAAACCGCGCCTGAACGAATGTATGTTCTAGGCAGCGGGCCGTCTGCGACGGATGCCAATGCAGGCCATGCCCATTTGTGGCAAATTGATGTGTCGTCCCCTCTTCCGGACAATATTCGTCTGGTGCAGAATTTTCCGGTTGGGCTTTTCGTTTCCAAGGTTGAACTCTCTGGCGTAAATCTTGTTCTTAAGGGGGGGAACCAAAGCTATTATGACCAAGCAATAGATGTGGAGCATATTGCAGGTAAGGACGTCGTAACAGTTGGCGGGTCAACTGAAAAGAAAATCGGGTATAACGCCGCATTATTTAGACTTGAGATAAGTGATACTGCCGGTGTCCTTAGCGCCGGGTTTGTCGCGGCGAATCAAACAAAAGCCGCAGACGATGCAAGTTTTGCAGGTCATGGCATACACGCGGATGTTCACAAGATTATAAGCAAAGGTCCGGTTCTCTGGGTCGGTTGTGATGGCGGCATTTTCCGGCGTGATACGACGGGTATCCCGGCAAGGGCCGCAGGTAAATCCGCGTGGGAAGCCGCGATGCAAGCTGCAGCGCGCCCGCTGAACGCGGGCCTGCCGGTGGCTGAACCCGGCTATGTCAATTCGCATCCGACACTGGACGGGCCGCTTATTGCAGGAACGCAGGACAATGGCGCAATCCAGCGTATAGGGGATACTGTTTGGACGCTAATCAATAAGGGTGATGGTGGGGGCTGTTTATTCCATCCGACAATCCCGCATCAAAGGATTACGCAGTATATAAGAGCAAAATGGAAATTTGAACCCTACACCGGAGATACCCGAGGGCCGGCGATTAGAAGGTCCACCGCAGCCGGAAACGAGTTGCTCGAAAATGATCGCGCAAACTTTTACTCTCAAGCGGCGACGGCACAAGGGGTGCCACCAGCCGCAGTGCCGCCTTCGCCTGCCGGACCAGCGCCCAATGCCCGTCTTTTTGTAGGAACAGACCGGATTTGGTACACAGCAGATTGGGCCAACAATAATGCCAATCCATCCTGGGTAACGATCCCTACCATGACAGACGCCTATTCCTTGACTGCCGCGTCACCCTTATTGGTTCAGGATCAACTAATAGAAGGCGGCAACCCGGATAAAGTCCTCGCAATCGAGGTGCTGAACGAGGGAAATATCGTTTCGACCGCCGCAAATTTTGTCGGCACAGTTATTTTGGTCTTGTGCCAGCGCTCGGTGAGGTTGTTTCGTTTTGCGTCACCTGACGGTGCGCTTCCGCCAGTCTGGACGCCTCTTGGCCAGTCAATCATCAGCACCAACTCCGGCGTTGATCGGCCCAAGCACAAGAAAACCGGCAATGATGTGCCCAATCCCTTTGTGCCCTATCTGCCCAACCCGCCCGGCGCATTTTGGACGGATATTGCCGGGCATGGCGGACCGGCCGGGCAAGAGACATTTTACGTTTCGACGACCGGCAAGGTGACAGAGAATTCCAATGGCGATCTTGTGGCCGACCCGAACTTTGACACGCTTTGGTGGTATAACGGGCAGGGGCGTTGGTACCCGACAGGATTGCGAAATTCCCCCCTTGATCCTGCTACCGGGACTGGTGGATCACCTGCGGGGGCACATTCAGTTGTCTGTGATCCCGATGTGCCCGATATTGTTTATGTGGGAAACCGGATCGGCGTCTGGAAAGGGGTGATTGATCAAAGTGGCACGCACCCCAGCTGGACCTGGTCACCTGCAATGGAAGGGTTGCCACAAACGATGGTTCAGGATCTGAGCGTTTTTAAGAATTCGGATGGAACATACCTGCGCGCCGCACTCGTTTCGCGTGGTGTGTGGGAACGTGATATATCGGCAGTGCCGGTATCTGTCGGGCGCACGTTCATCCGAACATTCGCGCATGATACCGGACGCTCTACATTGCCTGAAACGCAGCGTGACCCACTTACGGATGCGTTGCTTAATTTCCATGAAAGCCCGGACATCATGGTTCTGCGGACGGGAACCCACCCCTGGGCTGCTGATTTGCCCAATGAAGCCGTAATGCTGGCACAGCCCTCGACCGCGAATTACGCCAAGGCAATGCACGATGTGTTCGTGATGGCCCACCACCGGCATATTATCCCGGTTGCAGGTGCGGATATGAACGTGGATGTTTTCCTGCAAAAAGCGGCACCGGCAGGTCCGATTTCCGGCTTTGCCATTACGTCGGCCTGGCGGACCGCGATAAAGGAAATTGTTCGCGGCAATAGTCCGGCGATGCCTGCTGGTCTGTCGCATTTGGGCAGATTTAATCCGATTGATCCGGTAGAAGCCCGCACGCCGGGGGTGGTTAGGTTCTCTCTCGATCTGAATTTTGCTGGCAGTAATGATCATGTCATGTTGGTTGCTGTGGTCACCTCGCCGGGCAATGGGTTACCGACACCTGATTTGGACAAAGCCAACCTTCGCGACATTGTACGCGGATCGGCGGTCATCGCTGTGCGAAAGATTCACAGGGCCTGAGTTGCACGCCAATAGACCGCGAGAAGAACCTGTTATGACGGTTTTCTGCTTCCAGAGAAAAACTGCATGATCCAGCGGGAAAACCTGTCGTTTTCAGGCTGAAGTGTCAGGCTGTTGCGGGCGTTTTCAATCACCTCGGGTGGTTTGATATCGGTCAGTTCATCAATCAGGGCCGCCATGAAATGCGGGGTGATTTCGGGGTGATACTGGGTGGTGAACACATGGTTCCCTATGACAAATCCGCCATTCGGGCAGTCTTGATTTCCCATGATCACGCGGGCATTTGGCGGAGCTTTGGTTACTTGTTCCTCGTGCGCGGCATTCAGCAGGATCGGGCCTTTGCCTGCGTCCAGCCACGGCGCGGGGCTGTGAACCTCGGTTTCGGTCACGCCGAAAACCCAGTCATCCGCGTTCTTGCCAACCGATCCGCCCAATGCCAGCGCGATTGCCTGATGGCCAAAGCACGCGCCGAACATTGGCACCTTGTCCGCTTCGGCCTGTCGGATGGTTTGGGCCAATTGTTCCAGCCACGGTGCCCCGTCCAGAACCGACGCTGGACTACCCGTCACGATCAAGCCGTCAAAATTTGTTAGCGGTCTGTCGGGGAATTCACCGTCCTTCACGGAATAGACGCTGAACTTGCAATCCGGACAAATTGGGGACAACAGCGCGCGCCACTTGTCACCATCTTTGGGATGGCGGTCGGCAAAGGCGCTTTCGTCGGTATTGGCCATTAAAATTGCAAGATGCATGGATTCATCCGTTTACTTATTTAACATGTTATATAAACTGTTCGCAAAAGGGGAAACCCCCAAAACGGACAGGGAGAATGAAATGACTGTTTGGCAGCCGACCGATGATGGCCATGCGGATTTATCCAGCCATGATACTTTTGCAAAAGGGGCGCCTCACAACACCTTTGCCCGCCTTCGTGCCGAGGATCCGGTGCATTGGACCGACTGGTCCGGCGGCAAGGGGTTCTGGTCGATCACGCGGCACGCCGACATTCTGGAACTGAACCGGCAGTTTGATCTGGTTTCATCCGCGCAGGGCATCCGGATGGAGGACCAGACACCCGAGGAATACTTGGCCCGGCGTACCTTTCAGGAAACCGACCCGCCCGAACATATGAAAACCCGTATCAAGGTGGCCAAGGCATTTTCCAAACCAGTGATGGCCGAGTTTGAGCCGCAAGTGCGCGAGCTGTGCGTCGAAATACTAGACGAGGCTTTGGCCAAGGGTGAATTTGATGCCACCAGGGAAATCGCCCGCCAACTGCCAATGCGGATGCTGGGGCGGATATTGGGCACGCCGGATGCGGATTTGCCTTGGCTTGTGGAAAAGGGCGATGCACTGATTGCCAATACGGACCCCGATTTCACCGACCATGTGCTGGACAAGATGGAGACCGATGAATTTCGCCTGATGCCGTTCAATTCACCCGCCGGTGCGGAACTGTGGGAATACGCCAAGAATTTGATGGCCGAAAAGAACCGCACCGGCGACACCGATGGTGTGCTGCATATGATCCTACAGCCGGACAAGGACGGCGAGGTGATTTCGGAAATGGAGTTTCGCAATTTCTTTTGCCTGCTGGTCGCCGCAGGCAATGACACCACGCGTTATTCCATCGCTGCCGGCATTCAGGCGCTGGCGCATCAGCCCGAATTGCTGGGCCAGATGCAGGAAGGCGGCGCTGTTTGGGATACGGCAGCAGATGAAATTATCCGCTGGGCCACGCCCGCGCTATACTTTCGCCGCACGGCCACGCGGGATTTTGAGCTGCATGGCAAAACCATTCGCAAAGGGGACAAGGTGTTGTTCTGGTGGATCTCGGGCAACCGCGATGAAACGGTGATGGATGATCCGATGCGCGTCGATCTGTTTCGCCCCGCAACCCAGCATATTTCCTTTGGCAAGGGCGGGCCGCATCTGTGCCTTGGTATGCATCTGGCACGGCTGGAGGTGCGGGTGTTGTTTGAAGAATTGGCCAAGCGGGTCAAGTCGATAGAACCGGCGGGGGAGCACAAATTCCTGCGGTCCAATTTTGTTGGCGGGATCAAGGAATTGCCCGTCTCTGTGACGCCCCTTTAAGGGAAGGAATTATTGATGAACGACCGTTTAAGGGCGATGTTTTGCGACCACCTTAGCATTATGCGCGGCAAATACCTGCCCGCGTCCAAGATTGGCGACGATGATACGCGGTTCTGTCGCTCGACCTTCGGGGTGCATTACGACAAGGATTTGCTGGATGCACCCGGTGCAATGATGATGCAGGGTCTGCCGGATATGGAACTGCGCTGGTCTGGCGATGAAATTCGCGACAGTTGGGACCGCGCGACCAAAATCGTGCTGGGTGATTTATACGATCACGAAGGTGCGCCACTGCCGCTGTGCCCGCGCGGGGCATTGAAACGCGCGGTCGCCGGTTGGCAGGACGGGCACGGATTGGCCCCGATGGTGGGGATCGAGCTGGAGTGCTTTGCGATGGTCGGCAACGAGCAGGGCCGTCTGGTGCCTTATGACGCGCCGGGCGGGGTGGTTTATGGCACCGGTCCGTTCACCGATCCGCTGCGGTTTACCGATGCGATCTGGGAAAGGGCGGATGAACTGGGCTTTCGGCTGGATATGATCACCGCCGAATATGACAGCCCGCAATTCGAATTCACCCTGACCTTTGACGATGCGGTGAAAGCGGTGGATGACATCGTGCTGTTTCGCCTGATGGCGCGGGAAATCGCGCTGGAACATGGCGTGGTACTGACCTTCATGCCCAAACCGGTTGCCGAGGCCGGCGGTTCGGGGATGCACATCAATTTTTCGTTCCGCGATGGCGATGGCAATAACGCGCTGGACAATGGGCCGGTGGGTGGCCCCGAGCATATGAACGATCTGGCGCGGGGCTGTGTGGCGGGATTGATGCAGCATCACCGCGGGCTGGCGGGGCTGCTTTGTCCGACCGCGAATTCCTATCAGCGGATGCAGCCCGGGATTTTATCGGGCTATTGGCAGAACTGGGGCGGCGATCACCGCTGTGTCACCACCCGCATTTCTGGCGAAGGCGGGGCCAAGGCGCGGCTGGAACATCGCATGGCCGATGCCACGTCCAACCCCTATACGGCGGTTGCGGCGGTGTTGCAGGCGGCGCGTCTGGGGTTGGAGCTGGGCTATGATCTGGGACCGGCGGAAACCGGTGACGGGTTTGAACGCACGGATGCCAAACAGGGCACAGCCGTTGATCTGAAACGCGCGATGGATGATCTGGAGGCTGACATCGTTCTGGGCGATGCTGTCGGGCGGATGCTGGTGGACAACCACATCTTTATGAAGCGTAAAGAAGTGAAAAAGACGCGCGATCTGGAAGGTGACGCGCTGCGCGATTTCTATGTCTATTTCGTATAAGGAAAAGCGATGAAAGTAATCTGGAAGGTAGAAGGCGGCGACGAATTTTCCGCCGATGTGAAGGCGGGTACTACGCTAAAGGATGCCGCGATGGCGCAAAATGTGCCGTATATTCTGGGGGAATGTGGCGGCTCGATGAGCTGCGCCACCTGCCATGTTGTGGTTGCGCCCGATTGGGTGGCGGCCACGGGCGCGCCCGGAGAATTTGAAGATGCGGTGCTGGATGCAACCGAAGCCCCGCGTCAGGACAACTCGCGCCTGTCCTGCCAGATCACCATGCGTGATGATCTGGACGGGTTGGTGTTGATCGTTCCGGCGCCTTAGGGTCAGGACCTATTAATCCTGCACCACTGGCGGGATTGTCGCAAAATATCAACGGCCCGGGGAGCCCGGAAATAGTGATTCTATTTACAAGCGGCCCGGGCCGTTGGGATGAAGCGACAATCCCGTCCTTCGGATTTGGCGGATTTTCCCTGTGAGAACACCTTAACTCGCTGATAATCAACCAGATTACGGCACTCGTTAAGCTATCCTCACAGACAAAATCTGCCAAACCAGTGGTGCAGGATTAATAGGTCCTGACCCTAGGCCGCTTCAAACCCTGCGGCCAGCGCGGACAGGATGGTTTGCACATCGGCGCTGTCCAGAACCAGCGGTGGCGACAGGATCACATTCGGCCCCGAGATGCGGATCATCGCCCCGGCGCGATAGGCCGTTTCCTGAATGGTGGCGATTGTGGGCTTGTCGATTGACGCCTTGGTGGCGCGGTCCGATACCAGTTCCAGCGCGCACATCAATCCGTGCCCGCCGCGCACATCGCCGATGATATCGTGTTTTTCGGCCAATGCTTGCAGCCCCGCATACAGTTCCGCCCCGCGTGCGGCGGCGTTTTCATTCACTTTCAGACGCTTGGTTTCCGCCAGACAGGCGAGGGCGGCAGCGGCCCCCACGGGGTGGCCGGAATAGGTATAGCCGTGCCCGATCGCGGCCTTGCCGCTGCTGTCGTTTTCAAACACCTCGGCCATCGCGTCGGCGATCATCACCGCGCCAAACGGGAAATATCCGTTGGTGATGGCCTTGGCCGTGCACATCATATCGGGCTGCACACCCCAATGGCGCGAACCGGACCACGATCCGGTGCGCCCGAAGGCTGTGATCACCTCGTCCGCGATCAGCAGGATGCCGTTCTTGCTGCAAATATTGCGCACCCCTTTCATAAAGCCGGGATGCGGCGGAATTACCCCGCCAGCACCTAGGATCGGCTCCATAATGAAGGCCGCGATGGTCGAGGCGCCTTGAAAGGCGATCTCGTCCTCAAGCGCGGCAAGGCAAAGCCGGGCAAGGCGTTCCGGATCGGTTTCGTTGAACGGGTTGCGATAGGTATAGGGCGCGGGGATGTGGTAGCAGCCGGGCAAAAGCGGCTCGTACTGGGTGCGGAAATTGGCGTTGCCATTGACCGAGGCCCCGCCGGTGTGGGTGCCGTGGTAGCCTTTTTTCAGCGACAGGTATTTAACCCGCCCCGGTTCGCCCTTGATCTTGTGATATTGCCGCGCAAGGCGCAGTGCGGTTTCCACACTGTCCGACCCGCCCGAGGTGAAAAAGGCGCGGCTTAATCCATCGGGGGCAAAGAAATCGCGCAGTTCTTCGGCCAGTTCGATCACCTTGTCGTTGCTGGTGCCGCGAAAGGTGGAATAATAGGGCAGGGTGTCCAGCTGCGCGGCGATGGCGTCTTTGACGGGCTGGCAGGAAAAGCCAAGATTCACGTTCCAAAGGCCGCCAACCGCATCGACCACTTCGTGGCCGTCAATATCGGTGATCCGCACACCGGCAGCGCCCGTGACAATGGTCGGCGGGTTGGCGCGGCTGTCGGCGGGATGCGCCATCGGATGCCAGATCGAGCGGGCGTTGTTTTCTTTCAGGAAGTTGGAGTCCTTCATCTAAAGGCACCTTTCTGTTGATCGTATCTGGTCATGTTATTGTCGGAAATGACGGGGGCGCAAAGCCGCCAAGCAGGCGGGTTAATCGTGTGGTGTGGTTCAACACTTCGGTCTGGATCAGCGATTGCAATTCATCGTCCATCCGCGCGACAGGGGCGGCCACGGCCACAGCCCCAATGCAGGCCGAGGACGAGTCAAACACCGGCACCGCGTGGGAATGCACGTCCTGCTCGAACCCGCTGATCGAAACCGCAAAGCCGTTCTGTCGGATCTGCTTTAGTTGCTGACGGATCTGCGCGGGGTCGGTCACCGTATCGGGCGTGCGCGCCTTTAGCGGTTGCGACAGCACCTGATCGACAAAATCCGCAGGGCTGAAGGCCAGCACGGCCAACCCCGAACTGGTGGCGTGCAGCATCAGCACTTCGGCATCTTCCATACGGACCTGTGTTCCGTGCGTGTCAGAATATGTGTAGGCAACAGAGGTCAGCAATTCGCCTTGCAACAGCGACATATGCGCGGTTTCGCCGGTGGCTTTGCTAAGGTCATTCAGCACGCCAAGCGCCACTTCGCGCATCGGAACGGCAGCTTCGCGCAGGGCGGACAAGCGCAGGAATGCCGGCCCCAAACGGTATTCGCGCCCTGATCCGGTCTGCTCGACAAATCCGTGCGCGGCCAGTTCGGTTAGCAAACGATAGGTCGTTGCCTTGTTCATGCCGGCCCGCCGCGCGAATTCGCTTAGCCCGATTTCGGGCGTCGCGCGCGAGAAAAGTTCAAGCAAAGACAGGGCCTTGGAGGTGGTTCCCATAAGTGGTCCGTTGTGTTTGAGGGTGCCGTTTTCAGCCAGCAAACCCGCGATTTGAATTCGAGTCGTTCATTTTACTTGACGGAATCACCTACCCTCTGTCAATCTAAAACAGAACCTTTGGTTCAAATAGCGAACCGATAATAAGTCGGGTGTAGAACAGGGAGAACATCATGAAGACTACCAGCCTATTGGGCGGGGCGCTGGCCCTTGCCATTGCAACGCTTGCGGGTCCGGCATTTGCCGAGTACCCCGAGAAACCCGTTTCATTCATCGTGCCATGGCCACCGGGCGATCTGGAGGATGTGTTAACGCGCATGATCGCCGAGGATTTTCAGGCCGAGTACGGTATTGCAGCAGCAGTTGTGAACAAACCCGGTGGCGGCGGCGGCCCGTTCCCCGGCGCGATTGATGTGGCGACCGCCGATGCGGATGGCTATACGATCGGGTCGTTCGTGCCTGCTGTGCCGGTCATCGGCCATGAAATCGGTATTGATGAACTGACACCCGAAAAGTTCGACCCGATCGGCATTTTCCTGACCTATCCCTTTGTGATCGCCACCTCGGCGGATGCGCCTTATTCCAGCATGGCAGAACTGGCCGCCTATGCCAAAGACAACGACGTGGCGCTGGGCCATTTCGGCGACGTGCTGACACCGACCCAGGTGACCAAGGCCTATGCCGCGAACGCGGGTTTCGAGTGGGGCTCGGATGCTGCGTTTGACGCGCTGGATTGCAATACGCTGGCCTCGGGTGATGCGGATGTGATCAACACCACTTTGCAACTGATCCTGCCTTGTCTGGACAGCGTAAAGGTTCTGGTGGCGGTGACCGATCAGCGGATTTCGTTGGTGCCCGATGCGCCGACCATTGGCGAGTTGGACCCGACTTTGGACATTGCCCTGTGGAACGGTTTGTTCGTGCTAAAGGACACACCGCAGGACGTGCGCGACAAAATTGCAGCCGTTGCCGCCAAAACGGTGATGAGCGAACGCGCCCAGAAAATCGCGGTGGAAACCGGTGCGCTGGTTTACTGGATGAACGCCGAGGACAGCGCGGCCCGTATCGCGACCGATAAGGAAACCGTTGCCCGTATCACCAAGATTCTGGAATAAACCAAATGGCACGGGCCGGGGCGCAACTGCCTTGGCCCGTGAACCGCGCGAGGCTTACCGATGAGTGATGACCCACTGGAAACCGGCGGACACCGCAGGGCCGGACAGATCGCATTTGCGTTGGGATTTGTTGTGCTGGCGGTTGTTCTGGTGGCGTTGCTGGGGGATCAGACGGTTTGGAAAAACAAAGTCAAGTTTTTCGCTCAACCGCGTTTCTGGCCCGCCGTCGGGGTGATCGGCATGGCGGTTTTCGGCGCGCTGCATCTGAAACACCTGCCCCGTTGCCGCCTAAGCCACTATGACCTGCGCGAGGCCCGCGTCTGGTTCGAAGCGGTGGAATACGCGCTGTGGTTTCTGGTCTATGTCTGGGTTGTGCCGATTGCCGGATACCTGCCGACCACGCTGGTTTTTGCGCCGCTGCTGACATGGCGGCTGGGGTATCGCAGCCAAAAAATGCTGTGGATTTCGGTGATATTCGCGGTGGTAGTGGTGTTCAAAAGCGTGCTTCAGGTCAAAATCCCCGGCGGGTTGGTCTATGAATACCTGCCCGGCGGTTTGCGCAGCTTTTTCATTTTGAATTTCTAGGGGCGGTTGATGGATCTGATCTTTTCCAGTCTTGATATTCTGGCCCGCTGGGATGTGGTGCTGGCCCTGCTTGTGGGGTCCGTCGGTGGTGTGCTGATCGGGGCGATTCCGGGGGTGGGGCCAGCGGTGGCGATTGCCATCCTGTTGCCCGCAACCTTTTCGATGGACCCGATTGTCGGGCTGACGGTGCTGCTGGGGATTTACGGCAGTTCCATGTATGGCGGCTCGATCCCGGCGATCCTGATCAACACACCCGGCACAGCGGTTAACGCGCTGACCACCTATGACGGCTACCCGATGACCACCCGCGGCGAGGCGCGGCGCGCCATTGCGCTGGCCTATTCCAGTTCGTTCTTTGGCGGTATTTTTTCGGTGGTCTGCCTGATCCTGTTCGCCCCCGTTCTGGCCAAAATCGCGCCGATGTTCGGATCGCGCGAAATCTTCCTTGCGGCGCTGCTGGGCATCATCCTTGTGGTGACCGCGCATCACCGCCAAACCCTGATCGCCGCCGCATTGGCCAGTTTTGGCATCTGGCTGAACACCATCGGGCTTGAGCCTGTGAAATACACCAAACGCTATACCTTTGACCAAAGCTGGCTGTCGGGCGGGGTGAACCTGATTGTGGTGGTGCTGGGCCTGTTTGCCCTGTCACAAGCGTTTATCCTGTTGCAAGGCGAGGACGAAAAGGTGCGCCTGACCAAATTGCGCGGCTCGTTCTTTCAGGGGTTTCGGGAACTGGCGCGACATCCGCGGGTGGCGGGGGTCTCGGCCACCTTTGGGGTAATCATGGGGATGATCCCCGGTGTGGGCGAATTTACCGCGCAATTCATGAGCTACACTTACGCCCGGAAAACCAGCAAACGGCCCGAGGATTTCGGGCATGGCTCCAGCGAAGGGTTGATCGCCGCCGAAACCGCCAATAACGCCGTGCCCGCCGCCGCGATGGCACCGCTGCTGGCGCTGGGCATCCCCGGCGAAGCGCTGACCGCGATGATGCTGAGCGTGTTCTATGTGCATAACGTCATTCCCGGCCCCGGGCTGTTCCAGAACCGGATGGATTTCGTGGTGGCGTTGTATATTTCGCTGCTGATCCTGAATGTGCTGGTGCTGGTGTTCCTGTTGATGGCCACCAACCAGTTGATCAAGGTGGTGAAAATCCCCAACCGGTTCCTTGGCATGTGTGTGCTGGTCCTTAGCTTTGTCGGTGTCTATTCCTTGCGCAATTCTGCCACCGACTGCGCGCTGGCCGCCGGTTTCGGGGTGCTGGGGTTTGTGTTGAAACGCCTGAACCTGCCGATTGTGCCGATCATTCTGGGCATGGTTCTGGGCGGCATTATGGAGGTCAAGCTGCGCGCCGGAATGGCGCGGGTCAAAACCCCGTTTGATTTTATCGACAGGCCCATCGCAATGATCCTGTTCATTATGATTGTCCTTGTCCTGATCCTGCATTTCCTGCGGGTCTGGCGGGACTATAAACAAAGGAAAGCCAAACAATGGTCGACCAGTCACGCATCAATCAGCTTCGCAACCACGATGTACCGCCGCAGAAACTCTTTATTGAAGGCGCGTGGCAGGAAGGTTCGGGGGAAACGCTCGAGGTATTATCCCCGATCGACGGACAAAAACTGACCACGATCTGTCGGGCGACACCGGCGGATGTGGAACGGGCTGTGGCCTCGGCGCGGGCGGCGTTTGATGACGGGCGCTGGTCGCGGATGGCACCGGCGGGGCGCAAGAAGGTGCTGCATCGGCTGGCTGATCTGATTGAACGCGATGCGCTTGAGTTGGCCGTTCTGGGCGTGCGCGACAATGGCACCGAGATTTCGACGGCAATCAAGGCCGAGGCCGGTTCCGCCGCTGCCACCTTCCGCTATTACGCAGAAGCACTAGACAAGGTCTATGGCGAAATCGCCCCGACGGCGGACAATGTTCTGGGGCTGGTGCATCGCGAACCTGTGGGCGTGGTGGGCGCGATTGTGCCGTGGAATTTCCCGCTGATGATCGGATCGTGGAAACTGGCCCCTGCCTTGGCGGCGGGCAATTCCGTGGTGCTCAAACCGGCTGAAAGCGCCTCGCTCACCCTGTTACGGATTGCCGAACTGGCCAGCGAGGCAGGCTTGCCTGATGGCGTGTTCAACGTGGTCACCGGCCAAGGCTCGGTGGTGGGCGAGGCATTGGCGCTTTCGATGGATGTCGATGTGATGGTGTTCACCGGATCGGGCGGGGTCGGGCGGCGGTTGCTGGAATATTCGGCCCGCTCGAACCTGAAGCGATGCTATCTGGAGCTGGGCGGCAAATCCCCTAACATCGTTTTTGCCGATGCGCCCGATCTGGAATTGGCGGCGAAAACCTCGGCGATGGCGATATTCCGCAACGCGGGGCAGGTCTGCGTGGCCGGATCGCGCCTGTTGGTCGAGGACAGCATCCATGATGAATTCGTTGCGGCATTGGCAAAACACTCGGCGGCAATGAAGGTGGGGGATCCGCTGGAATTGTCCAGCCAGATCGGCGCGGTGAACAATCTGACACAGCTCGAGGGCAATCTGGCCTTTGTCGCGGGGGCTTTGGAGCAAGGGGCCGAAATCGCGCTGGGTGGCGCGCGTATCCTGCAAGACACCGGCGGCTGGTATATGGAGCCGACGATTGTCACCGGCGTAAAACCCGACGATGCCATCGCCCAGCAAGAGGTGTTCGGGCCGGTGCTGGCTGTAACGCGGTTTTCCACGGACAAGGAAGCGGTGGCGCTGGCCAACAGCACCGATTACGGGCTGGCGGCCGGGGTCTGGACCAGCAACCTGAGCCGCGCGCACAGGATGGTGCGCGATGTGCGGGCGGGGATCATTCATGTGAATACCTATGGCGGCTCGGATATGACGGTGCCGCTGGGCGGGGTCAAACAATCGGGCAACGGGCATGACAAATCACTGCACGCGATGGACAAATATTACGATCTGAAAACCGCTTGGATGCAGTTGTAGGGGGTGGGGCAAATGAGCGACAAAACCATTCTGGTGGTAGGCACCTATGACACCAAAGATGCCGAGCTGACCTATCTGGCCGACCGTGTCCGATCCCAGGGCGGCGAGGTGCGGACCATGGATGTCAGCGTGCTTGGCGACCCGCAGGTGCCCACGGATTACTCCAAACATGACGTGGCCAAAGCAGGCGGTAGCAGCATTGACAAGGCGATTGAATCGGGGGACGAAAACACTGCGATGCAAATCATGGCGCGCGGCGCTGCGGCGCTGACTTTGAGCCTGTGGCGCGACGGGGTGTTTGACGGGGTGATCGTGCTGGGCGGCACTATGGGCACCGATCTGGCGCTGGACCTGTGTCAGGCGCTGCCCTTGGGAGTGCCGAAATATGTGGTTTCCACGGTCAGCTTTTCACCGCTGATCCCGCCGGAACGATTGGCGGCGGATATCCAGATGATCCTTTGGGCCGGTGGGCTATACGGATTGAACTCGGTCTGCAAGGCGTCCCTGTCCCAAGCCGCCGGCGCGGTGCTGGGGGCGGCGCGGGCGGTCGAGGCGCCCAAATGGGACCGCCCCCTGATCGGCATGACCAGCTTTGGCAAAACCGTTCTGCGCTATATGGTTTCGCTGAAACCCGCGCTGGAAGAACGCGGGTTCGAGGTGGCGGTGTTCCACGCAACCGGAATGGGCGGGCGGGCGTTTGAGAGCCTTGCGGCCGAGGGCGCCTTTGCCGCCGTGATGGATTTCGCCCCACAGGAATTGACCAACCACATCATGGGGTCCAGCATTTCCGCCGGCCCTGACCGAATGACCAACGCAGGGGCCACCGGCACGCCGCAAATCATCGCGCCGGGCTGTTACGATCTGGTGGATGTGGTCGGCTGGCAGCCCTTGCCGGACCGCTTTAAAGATAGCGAAGTGCATGCCCATAACCGTCTGCTGTCCTCGATCCTGCTGGGCGCAGACGAACGGCGCGAGGTTGCAATGGCGATATGCGAACGGCTGGCAGGTGCCGAAGGGCCGGTGACCCTGATCCTGCCATTGCAGGGCGGCAACGAGTGGGACCGCAAAGGTGCGCCACTGCATGACGCCGAAGGCATGGCGGCCTTTGTCGATGAGGTCCGCAAGGCCTGTCCGGCGAATGTGACTTTGCTGGAACTGGACGCGCATATCAACGACGCCGAATTCGCCGATTGCGCGCTGGCGGTGTTTGACAACTGGATGGACGAGGGCACAGTCCCGCGTCCCTGATTGCGCGGGGGATACACTGGCGCTAAGGTCATGGTTCAAGGAGGAACCATGCCGCATCTACGTTTCGAATATTCCCGGGGGCTAGAGGATCTGGCCGATCTGGACAGACTGGCCGAAACCCTGCGCGATGCGCTGGTTTCGAGTGGTCAATGCCCGCTGGGTGGCATCCGCGTGCGCGGGTTTCGGGCCGACCATCAGGCGATTGCGGACGGGGCAAAATCCTATCATTTCCTTGATATGGTGCTGCGGCTGGGCGAGGGGCGCGATGCCGCCACCCGCGCAGGAATCGCCGATACGCTGTATGCTGCCGCCGAAACCGCTCTGCGCCCGCAGGTTGGCGACGTGCCGTTTATTCTCAGCCTTGAAGTGGTCGAGATCGACAGCCGGTTTTCCCGCAAAAGCTGGAGCACCATCCACGCCGCCATTAAGGATCAAAACGCATGAAGAACTATGATCGCGCCCTGCCGATTGCCCTGTTGCGCGCCCGCGAGGCCACGTTGCGCCCGTTTCGCAAGGAACTGGAGCAAATCGGTCTGACCGTGCAGCAATGGCGGGTGATCCGTGCCTTGGCCGAGGGCGAGGCATTGAGCGCCAGCGCCTTGTCCGAAATGTGTGTATTGATGCCGCCATCCCTGTCGCGGATCATGAAAAACCTGACCGAACGCGGGCTGATTGAGCGGGTTGAAGACAGTGACGCCCGCCGCCGGATGGTCCGGATCACCGCCATAGGGCAGGCGAAATATGATGCCATGTCGGGGCGCGCCGTCGAGGTTTATCAACGGATCGAACAGGCCTTTGGCGCATCAAAGATGGAGCAGCTTTTAGACCTTCTGATCGAGCTTCGAGAAGCGGTAGAGCACGACGGGGTTTAGGTGACTTGACGGGCGGGGTTCATTTAATTAACCTGTTAATTAAATGAACCAGCACCGGAACCTGTCATGACTTCACTTCAAAGCAATATTGCTGCGGCTGAAACCTATCTGGAACACTGGCGCGATAGCGGGGTGCAGAACCATATTGCGGGCCGGTCGGTTCCGGCATCGGGCGGGGAAACCTTTGAAAACACAACGCCGGTGGACATGTCCCGCCTGTGCGATGTTGCCCGTGGCAAGGCTTCGGATATTGATATTGCGGCGCTGGCGGCGACGCAGGCTTTTGACACGTGGCGGGATGTAACGGGCAAGGACCGGCGCGATATCCTGCATGCCATCGCCGACGGAATCGAGGACCGCGCCGAGGAAATCGCACTGTTGGAGAGCCTTGATACGGGGCAGGCGATCCGCTTTATGTCCAAGGCTGCCATTCGCGGGGCCGAAAACTTCCGCTTTTACGCTGACAAGGCAATCGAGGCCCGCGATGGAAAATCCATCCATGCGCCGGGGCAGATGAACGTCACCTCGCGGTTTCCACTGGGGCCTGTCGGGGTGATCACCCCGTGGAATACGCCGTTCATGCTGTCCACATGGAAAATCGCGCCGGCCTTGGCCGCTGGCTGCACCGTGGTGCACAAACCGGCCGAACTGTCGCCGATCACTGCGAAAATTCTGGTGGAAATTGCCGAACTGGCGGGCTTGCCCACGGGCGTCTGGAACACCGTGAACGGTTTTGGCGAAGAGGTGGGCAAGGCGCTGTGCGAACACCCCCTGATCCGCGCCATCGCCTTTGTCGGCGAAAGCGCCACGGGGTCGGCGATCATGGCGCAAGGGGCGGCGACGTTAAAACGGCTGCATCTGGAACTGGGTGGCAAAAACCCCGTGATCGTCTTTGAAGATGCCGATCTGGAGCGCGCCGCCGAAGCCGCGATTTTCATGATCTATTCGCTGAATGGCGAACGCTGCACTTCATCCTCGCGATTGTTGGTGCAGGCCTCGGTCTATGACGACCTAACCGCGCGGATTGCCAAAAAGGCCGCGGCGATCAAGGTGGGCCACCCGCTGGACCCCGACACGGTGATCGGCCCGCTGATTTCGCAGGGGCATCAGGCCAAGGTGATGTCCTTTTTTGATACGGCCCGTGCCGAGGGCGCAACGATCGCCACCGGCGGCGAACGGGTAGGCCAAACCGGCTGCTATGTCGCGCCAACCCTGTTCACAGACGCCAACAACGATATGGCGATTGCACGGCAGGAAATTTTCGGCCCTGTGCTGACCGCCATCCCGTTCAAGGACGAGGCCGACGCGCTGCGCATGGCCAATGACACCGACTATGGCCTTGCCGCCTATCTGTGGACCAACGACCTGACCCGCTCGTTGCGGATGACCCAGCGGCTGGAAACGGGTATGATCTGGGTGAACTCGGAAAACAAACGCCATCTGCCAACGCCCTTTGGCGGGGTCAAAGCCTCGGGGATCGGGCGGGATGGCGGCGACTGGTCGTTTGATTTTTACATGGAAACACGGAATGTTTCCTTTGCCACCACAGCGGGAAAAATCCCGCAACTTGGCGGCTGAAACAGGGGGGATTCGCTGATGGGACAAATCGTTCAGGCAGCCAAGATCACGCATGTGCCGACCATCTGGATGTCGCACACAATGGAGAAATACCGCGGCATCCGCCAAAGCGCGATTGACGGCTATGCGCGTCTTCGTGCCGAGGCGCAGGAGGCGGGGGTTGAAACCTTCATCGTGTTCGACACCCACTGGATCGTTAATCAGGGGTTCCACCTGAACGCCAAGCCACGCCATGCCGATACCTTCACCAGCCATGAATTGCCGCATATGCTGGCGGGGCTGGATTATGATTATCGGGGCGATCCGGAACTGGCGGAACTGATTGTAAAAACCCTGCAAGGGGCGGATGTGCGGGCGCTGGCGCAGACGGATGAAAACCTGGGGCTTGAATACGGCACACTGTTGCCGATGCATTTCATCAACCAAGGATCCTTTGCGCGGGTGCTGCCGGTGGCGGTGAACCAGTTTGCCTCGATCGCCGAAAATCTGGAATGGGGGCGTCTGCTGGCGCAGGCGATTGCTGCATCGGGGCGCAAGGTGTCGGTGTTGGCGTCGGGTTCCCTTAGTCATGCGTTCTGGCCGAATGACAAATCCGCCGAAGGGATCAATTCGATCAACGGTGAATTCAACCGCCAGATGGATTTACGGGTGCTGGAGTTGTGGGAGCAAGGCCGCTGGGTCGAGTTTCTGGACATGCTGCCTGAATACGCAGAAAAATGTGCCGGCGAATGCGGCATGAACGACACCGCCCTGTTGTTCGGCGCGTTGGGGGCGGCGGATTATGCGGGGCAGATCACCACGCACACACCCTATTTCCCCAGTTCGGGCACCGGACAGGTCAATATTTCCTTTAGCCCTGCGGGGGTCGCATGACGGTGCGGCTGGCGCAGTTCAGCGCGCAAGGTGCGGCCCTGTGGGGGGCTGTCGCCGATGGCGGCATGATCGCCCTTTCCCCTGCCTTTCCCGAATTCCCGACCCTGCGCGAAGTGATCGCGGCGGATGCGTGGGATCAGGTGGCGCAAGCGGCCGAGGGGCGGGATGTGACCCATGCCAACGGCAGTTTTACCTGGGATATACCGATTCCCGCGCCGGAAAAGATCATTTGTGTTGGCGTGAATTATCCCGACCGCAATGCGGAATATAAAGACGGCAAAGACGCCCCGCCAAACCCGTCGCTGTTCATCCGCTTTGCGCGCTCGTTTGTGGGGCATGATGCGCCGCTGATCCGCCCGCCGGAAAGCCCGCAACTGGATTACGAGGGCGAGATCGTGATCGTGATCGGCAAGGCCGGCCGGCGGATTTCACAAGCTAATGCACTGGATCATATATCTGCGCTAACCATGTGTAATGAAGGAACAATCCGCGACTGGGTTCGGCATGCGAAATTCAATGTCACTCAAGGCAAAAATTTTGACCGGACCGGCGCGATTGGTCCGTGGCTGGTGCGTTATCGGGACGAAAGCCAGATCGCCAACATCCGGCTGGAAACCCGTGTAAACGGCGAGGTCCGCCAAAGCGACCACACCGCGCGGATGCTGTTTTCGTTTCGCAAGATCATCGAATATATCTCGACCTTCACCACATTGGTGCCCGGTGATGTGATTGTCACAGGAACGCCTACGGGGGCCGGGGCGCGACTGGATCCGCCGATCTGGTTAAAACCGGGGGATGTGGTCGAGGTGACAGCCGAAGGCATCGGAACCCTGCGCAATACCGTGGCTGACGAGGGTGAGGCATGACGCCGGAACAGATTAACGCTGCGGCGCAATCCTTGTTCACAGCCGAGCAGGACGGGCGGCAAATAGGGATATTGAGCGAGAGCCATCCACAAATGACATTGGCCGACGCCTATGCTGTGCAGGACGCTTTGGTTGCGTTGAAGCGCGGTGCGGGGCGGCGACAGATCGGTTGGAAAATCGGCCTGACCTCGCGGGCGATGCAACAGGCCTTGCAGATTGAAACGCCCGATAGCGGTGTGTTGTTTGATGATATGTTGTTTGAAAGTGGTGACACCATTCCCTCCGCACGGTTCATTGAGCCGAGGATTGAGGCCGAGATTGTCTTTGTGATGGAATCCCCTCTGCAAGGGGCGCAAGTCACCCGCAAAGATGTGATCAAAGCCGCCGATTACGTTTGCCCCGCGCTGGAAATTCTGGACACGCGGATCACCCGTCAAAACCCGCAAACCGGTGCGCGCCGTCTGGTGCAGGACACCATCGCCGATAATGCCGCAAATGCCGGACTGGTGCTGGGGGGCAGGCATCTACCCCCCGATCACGACTTGCGCTGGTTGGGGGCGATTGTATCGCGTGATGGTGTGGTCGAGGAAACCGGCCTTGGCGCTGGCGTGCTGAATGATCCGGTAACGGGAATTGTCTGGCTGGTCCGGCGGTTGGCAGAACTGGGGCAGGGGCTGGAGGCCGGTCAAGTGGTGTTGTCGGGCTCATTTATCCGGCCAGTAGAATGCCCTGCCGGGTCCGAAATAAATGCCGATTTTGGCAAGTATGGAAATATTGAAATCGAATTTGGCTGAATAAATGCTATGACTGACGCAGGGGCGTAATCCTCCCCTGGTACATGAAATATCTTGCACCGGTGTTCTTTGTATACGGAAGAATACATATACCGTCTTCCAAACCCAATTGGTGGCAGGGAATCTTGTCAGTGGTCAATGATATAGATCAGGTTTTTGCAGTTTTGCCCGCAATCCAGCTATGCATAATTGTGCGTTCTAGCTATTCGCTTATTCGCATATGATGATCCTGTGATAACAGTCATCAAATCGGATGGCTTGGTAAGAGTGGCGGTGGTCACCATTGAAAAATCTGACCCGCCGCCTGCTTTGATCAGGCACGGTTGTTTTGGCCCCGCTTTGTGGGCAATCGACAAAGAGGGGACGTTGCAAACTTCCGGTTTGGATAAACGGAAGTTGCAACTATGGTCTTACCTAGGGAATTCATCAAACCGTTTTCGGCGCTGCTGTTCTTCTGGATATTGCTGAACGGTACGCTGGCCCCCGATACCCTTCTGATCGGGGTGGTGGCGTCATTCGCCATTGTCTGGTTTTTGCGCGAAAGCATGTCGTTCCTGAACGAATTTCGCGCCACACCGCAGGCCTTCATCGCGGCCTTTAACTATTTCGGCTATTTCCTGAAGGAACTGGTGAAATCCAACATCGCGCTGGCGCGGGTTGTGCTGTCGCCCGACCTGCCGATCAACCCGGGCATCGTCAAGGTGCGCACCCGTTTGAAAAGTAAAATGGGGCGGCTGTTGTTGGCCAATTCGATCACCCTGACCCCCGGCACCCTGACCGTCGAGATCGAGGGCGAATATCTGTACATCCACTGGGTCAATATTGAATCTGACGACATCGACGCGGCGACCGAAAGTATCGTCGCCGGTTTCGAGAAATATCTAGAGGTAATCTATGGCTGATTTTCTGGTATATCTGGCCGCTGTTCTGGCGGGCGGGGCATTTTTGCTTGCGCTGTTTCGCTTCCTGCGTGGTCCATCGCCGGTTGACCGTGTGGTCGCCTTTGATGTGCTGACCGTGATCGCCATCACCGGCATTATTCTGGCGGCTGTGGTGGCCGACAGGGTGATCTATCTGGATGTGGCGCTGGTCTATGCGTTGCTGTCGTTCCTCGGGGTGATTGTGGTTGCCCGTTATCTGGAAAGGGGCGCGTGATGGGGGCGTTATTCGATATTCTGGGCGGTCTGGTTCTGGTGGTCGGCACAGCGTTTTTGCTGTTGGGCGGGCTGGGTCTGAACCGGATGCCCGATGTGTTCAACCGTATTCAGGCGGGCACCAAGGCGACGACGCTTGGCACCATCCTGACGCTGACCGGCATTGCCATGATGCACCCCGGCTGGGCGCTGAAACTGCTGCTGATCGGCATGTTCCTGCTGTTCAGCAACCCGCTGTCCTCGCAGGTGCTGGCACGGGCGGCAGAACGCACCCACGTCCACAAAACCGGCCGCACCCGCATTGACCGGTTCGAACAGGATCACAAGGGGGACAAGGCATGAGCACGCTGACACTATTGATGGCCATTCTGGCGCTGGCGGCGATGCTGGGGGGCGCGGCGGTGGCCGTGGCCAGCAAAAGCACACCGGTTGCCATTCTGGCGGCGGGTCTGGTCAGTCTGATGGCCTCGGTTCTGTTCGTGCTGCTGGCGGCCCCCGATGTGGCGATGACCGAAGCGGCGATTGGCAGCGGGCTGACCACCTTTTTGTTTTTCTTTGTGCTGGGCCGCGTGAAAGAGGAGCAGGATGATGATTAACCGATTGCTGACTGTGGCGTTTCTGGCGGGTCTGGCTGTGATTTTCATCCAGTTGCTGTCGGGCTATGTGCCTGACACCGACCTGAACCTGACTGCCAGCTATTACGCCAGCCAAACCGCGCCGGATCTGGGCGCGCAGAATGTCGTGACCGGCATCATCGTCACCTATCGCGGGCTGGATACATTGGGCGAAGTTACCGTGCTGTTTCTGACCGCCGCCATCGTGGCGCTGGTGCTGGTGCACGGCCGCGCAATAGAAACCGAACGCGGCCCAAAACCCTTTCCCGCCGGTGAATTGCTGCAAACCGGCAGTCGCCTGCTGGCACCGATGATCCTGCTTTTGGGCATCTATGTGTTCGTAAATGGCCACCTGACACCGGGTGGCGGGTTTCAGGGCGGGGCGATCGTAGCCTCGGCCGTTCTGCTGCTGTTGCTGACCGACCCGATGCGCCGCTTTTCGCATCGCCTGATCTCGCGGATCGAATCCACCGCCGGATTGCTGTTTGTGGCCATCGGCCTGCTGGGCCTACTGTTTGCGGGCGGGTTTCTGGATGCGCGGTTCTTGCCGCAGGGCTGGTTCGGGGCGCTGTTTTCGGCCGGTGCCATCCCGCTGATCTATTCACTGATTGGCCTGAAGGTGGGGGCTGAATTCAGCTCGATGTTGCTAAGCCTGTCCGAGACGGAGGATGAAAAATGAGCCTTGTAACCCTTGCACTGGCGGGCGGTTTCGCGCTGATCCTGATCGGGCTGTATGGCGCGCTGAACAACCGCAATATCCTGCGCATCATCATTGCCTTTACCCTTGCCAATACCGGCGTGCATCTGGTGCTGGTGGCCGTTGGCTATATGCCCGGGCGCACCGCCCCCATCCTTGATACCGCGGTGCCGGTTGATCAGGCAAATGCCCTGATTATCGACCCTGTGCCACAGGCCCTTGTTCTGACCGCGATTGTGATCGGCCTTGGGGTCACGGCCCTGATGCTGGCCTATGCGCTGCGTCTGTTCGCCAGCCGTCACACGCTGGATATTTCCAAATTCACGGAGTTGAAATGGTGATGCCAAATATCATTCTTATCATCGCCACCGGTCTGGGTGCGGCATTTCTGTTGGGTCTTTTGCGCGAGGAAAAGCGCCTGAGCGCCTATCTGATCACCCTTGCCGCCCTTGCATTCATGAGCCTGATTTCCGGCCTGTGGCTGATCGCCTTTGCTGGCGGAGCCGCGCCCGTCGAAGTCACCACAGCGGGCACGCCCGCGCCCTTTGCCATCAACTTCAAAATGGGTCTGGCCGAGGCAACGGGCCTGCTGCTGATCAATCTGACGGCGCTGTTGTCGGCCATCTATATGCAGCAAACCATGCTGCGGCTGGGACGGCGGATCATGGCGGTGTTCCTGATTGCGGTGATGGCCGTGTCCGGCATCATCCTGACCCGCGACGTGTTCAACCTGTTTGTGTTCCTTGAACTGGTGGTGATCGCCAGCGGTGGTCTGGTGCTGATGTCCACAGACAAACGCGCGCTGGGCGCGGGGTTCAAATACCTGATGGTTTCGGAATTCATCACCGTGTTCCTGCTGATCGGCATCATCTTTGCCTATCACGCCAGCGGCAGCCTGAATATCGACACGATGGCGGCCAGCGATATGCTGGCCAAACAGGGCGGGGCCTTGGCATTTTTCCTGATCTTGATCGCCCTGATTGCCGAACTAAAACCCTTTCCCGCCAATGGCTGGGCGCTGGATATTTACGAATCCGCCCACCCCGGTTTTTCGGCGCTGTTTTCCGCAGTGTTTGCCACCGGCGCATTGTTCGCCGTGGACAAGGTTCTGTTGATGGGTGGCACTACATGGTTGCCATTGGCCACCGGTATCGGCCTGTTGACCTTTGTTGCCTCGAACATCATGGGGCTGGCGCAAAACAACGACCGCCGATTGCTGGGCTATTCCTCTATCGCGCAGGTCGGACTGGTGCTGGCCATCATCGGCCAACGCGAGGTGCTGGGCGACAGTTACCTGTTCATTGCCGGCGGGATCCTGCTGGCCCATGCCGTGGCCAAGGCCGGTCTGTTCTGGATGTCCGGCATGTTCGAGGCTAGCGATCTGAAGGACTGGACCGTGCTGCGGCAAAAACCGCTGATGGTTGGTATCTTTATCACCTTTATCGCCATGCTGACGGGTCTGCCGCCCTTCCCCGGATTCTATGCCAAATGGGAACTGGTGCATGGGTTGATGGCGCACAATCATTTCTGGCTGGTCGGGGTGATCCTGTTTGGCGCACTGATCGAGGTCACCTATCTGATGCGCTGGTTCGGCTATGTGATCAAACGCGACGTCCCGCGCTATATTCAGGACACGCCGTTCCACAAGGAACTGGTGGTGGTTCTGGCCGCCGCTGCGGGCTGGGGTCTGGCCTATGTCTGGGGCGAGATGTCGGCCTATCGCAATCTGCTGTCACTGGCGGGGGACAACCTGCTGGTGGTTCTGCCGCTGATGTTTGCATTGCTGTTCTTTGTGATCGACGGCTTGCCTGCGCGGATCAAGAACATCATCGCGATTGCCGGAATGGTGGCCTATTTTATCGCCAGCTATTCCAGCTATGATCCGCTGCAACTGATCTTTGGCTCGATCATCCTGCTGGGGGGCGCGGTGATCATGCTGGCCAGTTTCCATGCCGAGGGGCGGCGCACAGGGTTCTATCCGTCCGCCATGCTGATGTATGCCGGATTGGCGCTGCTGATCATCGCCGGGAACAGTTTCGCGTTTTTCGCGGCGTGGGAGATGCTGACAATCGGCTCTTACTTCCTGATCCTGCGGGGCAAGGCGTCGGAGCCACACGCGCTGTCCTACATCATCTTTTCACTGGGCGGGGCGTTCGCCATCCTGACCGGCTTTGCGCTGGCCGCACACGGGCAGGCACCGTTCGAGATCGCCTCGCTGGCCGATGTGCGCGCGGATGTGGCCCCCTATGTGTTCATCCTGCTGGCTGTTGGTTTTATGACCAAAACCGCCGCCATCGGGCTGCACATCTGGTTGCCCGGCGCCCACGCCGAGGCCGAAACCGATGTGTCGCCCATGGTATCGAGCGTGTTGCTGAAGGCCGGACTGTTCGGGTTGTTCACCCTGCTGATGACCATGGGTCGCCAGCATCTGGGACCGGTTGACCTGACGCTGGTTCTGCTGTGGATCGGCGCACTGACTGCCCTGCTGGGCAACATCATGGCCGCCTTTCAGGAGGACGCAAAACGCCTGCTGGCCTATTCCTCGATCGGGCAGATGGGCTATGCGTTGTTCGGTCTGGCCTTGATGAACAAACTGGGTTGGCTGATGGCGCTGTTGTTCGTGATCAACCACTACATCTATAAATCCATGTTGTTCCTGTCGGTTGGTGGCGTTGCCAAACGCACCGGCACGCGATTGATGTATAAAATGGGTGGGCTGATTGCCCTGATGCCGCTATCCTTTATCGCCGTGATGATCGGGATTATCGCCATGTCGGGCGTGCCGCCGCTGTCGGGCTATGGCGGGCGCTGGATTTTCTATAACGCGATCATGTCGGGCGAACACCGGCTGCCGATGATCCTGATTTTCCTGTCGGGACCAATCGGCTTCCTTTACCTGTTCCGGCTGGTGCACACGATTTTCCTTGGCCAGCTAAAGGACGAACACCGCCGCCTGAAAGAAGCGCCGTTCTGGATCATCCTGCCGCAAATGATCTATGTGGTGTTCCTGCTGGGTTTTGCCGTGGTGCCCGGATTGGCGCTGCGTCGGGTGGATGCCTATCTGACCCGGTTCTTCCCGAATGAATTCGGTCTGGACTGGAGCGGGCCTGCCATCACCAGCGAATACGGCTATTGGGCGCCGGTTTCGATCATGGTGGTTGTTGGCGTGATCTTCTGTGTGGTGCTGGGGTGGATGTTGTTCCTGAACCGCAATGCCCAGAAGGTTAAGCAGTTCAACATCGTCTATTCGGCAGAACGGCCCTACCGGCCCGAAACCACCCATTATGCGTGGAACTTCTATGCGCCCTATCGCAAGGCGCTGGGGTTCATGGTGCAACCCTATGTCAGCAACTTCTGGAACGGCATCGCCACGGCGTTGCACAATCTGGGCGACTTTAGCCGGCGCCTCTATACCGGCAATGGCCAGACCTATGCCTTCCAGATGCTGATCTTTGTTGTGCTGGCCTATCTTGCCTCAAGGGGGATGATCTGATGACTTTTGAATGGATGAAAATCCCCTATTCGCTGCTGACCCTGTTCATCGTGTTGAACTATGGTCTGCTGATGACCGCGATCATCGCCAAAATCGGCGCGCGGGCGGGGCGCAGGATCGGGATACCGTTTTACCAGAACTATATCGACCTGCTGAAAAACTATGCCCTGCGTAGCAAGATTACGCATGGCTATATGTTCTACCTCGGGCCGGTGTTCCGGCTGACCGGCGGCATTGGCCTGCTGTTGTTCGTGCCAACGATTTACGGCTCGGAGATGTTCTCGAACCTGTCGTTCTCGGGGGATCTGATCCTTGCGCTGTATTTCATCTTTTTCGGCACCCTTGGCATGGCGCTGGGGGCTGGGGAAAGCGGCTCACCCCATTCCGCCATCGGTATTTCGCGCGGGTTGTCGCAGGTGACCATGGCAGAATTGCCGCTGACGCTGGCGGTGTTCGCCATCGCGTTGCAATATCAAACCCTGTCGGTGACCGAAATTGTCGCCGCGCAGCAGGGCGGCATCCTGAACTGGACCCTGTTCACCAACCCGCTGGCGGTGGTGGCGGCGATGCTGGCCTTCCTTGGATCAATGATGCGCCCGCCGTTTGATGTGGTGATCGCGCCGCAGGAAATCCCGATTGGCCCGCCCACCGAATACCACAGCGCCTATCTGGCCCTGATGCAAACCAACCGCGTGATTTTCCCGGTCGCCAAGATCGTCATCTATATGAACCTGTTCTTTGGCGGGGCATCCAGCTGGGGTGAATTCGCAATTAAGGTGTTCCTGCTTTACCTGTTCTCGGCTTTTGTCGGGGTCGCATTTCCGCGGTTCCGGGTGGAACAAAGCATCCGTTTTTTCATGATATGGGCCGTGCCGATCGGCATCCTGTCCATTCTGCTTGTGTGAGGTCGCTATGAAAGAAGAACTGGAAAAACGCGTCGTCAAAGGGCCGGATGGCTTTGAGTTCGAGGTGGAACCGCTACAGGACTATTACTGTGCCGAGGCGCCCAAGGCGCATCTGCCGGTCTACTCGAAAATCGTCGAAGGGCTGTTCAACTGGGCGCGCGCGGAATCGATCTGGATATTGGGGTTTGGCACCGGCTGTGGCGCGATTGAAATGCGCCCCCTGATGACACCGCGCTTTGATGCCTACCGTTTCGGCATCCAGTGGCGGCCGACCCCGCGTCAGGCCAATCTGTTGATGATTTCCGGCTATCTGTCGGTGAAAACCCTGAAACGCGCCATTCGGGCTTACGAGCAAATGCAAAGCCCGAAATATGTGGTCGGTCTGGGGTCTTGCACCATCAATGGCGGCATGTATTGGGACAGCTACAACACCATCAAAAAGCTGGATGACTATATGCCGGTCGACCTGTTTATCGCCGGATGTATGCCCCGCCCCGAGGCCCTGCTGGCCGGTTTCAACGATCTGAAAAAGATCATCAAGGCCGGCAAAGCCGAAGGCGCCAACAAATACGCCGAGAATTTCGACTGGTACAAGGCGAACCAGAAATCCGTGATCAAGGATTGGGATATGCCCGATTATAACTGGTGATGAATGATGCATAAACTCTATGAAAATCTGGGCAAAATCATACCGCTGGGGGAAATGACCCTGCAACGCGCCAACCTTGCCTTTATCACGCTGGACTGCCGCTATCTGCGATCCGCCCTGCACCATCTGCGCGATGTCGAAGGCTACAGCCACCTTGTGTTGCTGACCGCCGTTGACTGGCTGGAAGAAGATCTGTTCCAGTTGACCTATCTGCTCAGCAACCGCACGGCGGATATGGATGTAGGCCTGCGGGTGATGCTGCCGCGTGAAAACGCCAGCATGGACAGCATCCACGACATCTGGCCCACCGCCGCCACCTATCAGCGCGAGTTGCGCGAGATGTTCGGCATCGATTTCCCGGGATCCCCCCGTGTGAACGAGGAATTCATCCTTGAGGGTTGGCAGGAAATTCCCCCGTACCGGCGCGATTTCGACACCAAAAAATATTCCGAGGAAAACTTTGCCCACCGTGAAGGCCGCGTCACCAAAGACCCCGCCAGCCACATGAAAGAACTGCTTTATCCGGACAGGGGGCAATAAGATGAACTATCAACCCGACCGATCCAAATACCCCGCCAAAAAGGCCGACGGCACGCTGGATATTGACCTGACATCCGGCAAATACCTGAAGCTGTGGCACGGCCCCAACCACCCCGGCATCACCGGCAACATGTCGGTTGAACTGACGGTTTGCGGCGACGAAGTGGTCGAAGGCAAGGTGCATGTGGGATACCTGCACCGTGGGTTTGAAAAACTGATGGAGCGGCGCAGCTTTATCCAGTGTTTCCCCATCGTCTGCCGCATCTGCGTGCCGGAGCCGGATTTCAACGAATATTGCTATGCCGCCGCGATTGAAGAATTGTCAGGCGTTGTGGTGCCCGAACGCGCCCACTGGATCAGGACGATGATTTTGGAAATGGGCCGGATCAATTCCTATCTGATGTATCTGGGCGGGCAGGCCGGTGCGCTGGGCCAAGGGGTGATTGGCCAGTGGACCACCTATGTGCGCGATCTGATGCTGGACCGGTTCGAGGAACTGACGGGCGCGCGCATCTATCACATGTTCATCCTGCCCGGCGGAGTGCGTGATGATCTGCCCGAAGGGTTCAAGGAGCGCCTCGAGGCCACCTTGAAAGAGGTCGATGCCGTTTTGAAAGACGTCAATGACGTGATGTTCAAGAACGCTGTCTTCAAACGGCGCAGCATCGGGGTTGGCTATATCGACCCTGCGTGGGTCGATGAATACGGCATCACCGGCCCCAATGCCCGCGCCGCCGGCGTGGCCAAGGACGTGCGCAAGGATCAGCCCTATCTGGTTTATGACCAGCTGGATTTCGAACCGGTGGTCGATCATGGCTCGGACATCTACACCCGCGCCGATGTGCGCCGCCGCGATGTGGCGATGTCGGTGGATCTGTTGCGCCAGATACTGGCGAAAATGCCCAATGAGGGGCCGGTGATGGCGAAACTGCCCAACGTGCTGCACTGGCAAATCCCGCGCGGCGAAACCTATATCCGTGGCGAATGTTCGCGCGGGGAATACGGGTTTTACCTTGTCACTGACGGCAGCCGTTTCCCGCGCCGTGTGAACGTGCGCGGGCCTAGCTATACCCACGCCATGACCCTGCTGGAACGCATGATCGTGAATACCAACATTTCCGATATCGCCGCCCTGATGGTTTCGCTTCACACCTACCCGCCCGAAATTGAAAGGTAGCAAAAAGATGAGTGTTCAAGACGTCCTTTCGCCCTTCAAAGCGTGGAAAAACCTGTTTCGCGATCCGGTGACCATTGCCGACCCGATCAACGACCGCCCCGGTGCCGCGCGTTATCGCGGGTTTCACCAGAATGATCTGGATAAGTGTATCGGTTGCGGCACCTGCGAGGAAATCTGCCAAAACGGCGCAATTGATATGGTTGCCGAGTTGAAAATCGAGCAGGCAGAGGGTGATTCCGGCCTGCGCCCGCGGATCGATTATGGCCGCTGCTGCTGGTGCGCGCTGTGTGTTGATGTGTGCATGACCGGCTCGCTCACCATGTCGAACGCCTATACATGGGTCGATGCCGACCCCGAGGAATTCCGCTTTACCCCCGGGGTGGACAAGAAGGATTGGGATGATGCCGAACTGGGCTATCACCGTCCCGAGGGCCTGCACCT
Source organism: Profundibacter amoris (assembly GCF_003544895.1). Lineage (GTDB taxonomy): Bacteria > Pseudomonadota > Alphaproteobacteria > Rhodobacterales > Rhodobacteraceae > Profundibacter > Profundibacter amoris. The sequence continues at coordinate 2,380,322 of NZ_CP032125.1, read as the reverse complement.
GACACCGATGACACGGGTTGAAATGCAGGAAATGGAGCCCGAGGAACGGGTCGCCAATTTCGACGAAATAGTCTGTGGCTATTCGGTCGAGGAAGCGCTGGTCGAAGCGGATCGTTGTGTATCCTGTGGTCTGTGTGTGGCCACTTGCCCCGCGCATATGGCGATCCCCGATTACATCGCCGCAATCCGCGATCAGGATTACGAACACGGTCTGGAACTGCTGTATGACACCAACCCGTTCAGCCAGGTTTGCGGCCGCGTCTGCACCCATAAATGCGAAGACGCCTGTTCGGTCGGTCACGAGGGCGAGCCGATTGCCATCCGCTGGCTGAAACGTCACATCACCGAAAACGTCCCGCGCGAGAAATATATGGATATTATCGGCGGCACGGCGGACGACACCGGCAAGAAAATCGCCATCATCGGCGCTGGCCCTGCCGGCCTGACCACCGCGTTCGATCTGGTGAAAATGGGGCACAACATTACCGTGTTCGAGGCCCAGCCCGGACCCGGCGGCATGGCCCGTTACGGCATCCCCGAATACCGGATGCCCTATGACGATCTGGACCATGAGGTGTCGATCATCACCGAAATGGGTGTCGATATCCGCTATAATATGCGGGTGGGCAAGGACATCTTGATGGATCAGCTGCGGCAGGATTACGATGCGGTGCTGCTGTCGATCGGTCTGCATGTCGGGCGTTCGACCCGCATCAAAGGGACCGAGCATAAAGACGTGACCAAAGCGGTCGATCTGCTGCGCGATATCACCAACGGGATCAAGATTAAGGTGCCCAAAAAGGTTGTTGTGATCGGCGGCGGCAACGTGGCGATGGACATCGCCCGCTCGATGGCGCGTTTGCAAAAACAGAAATACGGCAAGGTCGATCTGACGGTGACCGCGCTTGAGGACCTGCAACACTTTATGGCCGACCCGGAAGAGGTGAAGGAAGCCGGTGAAGAGGGGATCGAGATTTTTGATGCCCGTGGACCGCAGGAAATTGTTCTGACCAAAGGCGGCCGGATCAGTGGTTTGCGCACATGGAAAGTGATTTCCATCTTTGACGATCAGGGCCGTTTCGCCCCCAGCTATGACGAAGCGGACGAAATGTTGCACAAGGCCAATATGGTGATCGAGGCGATCGGGCAGGCGTCCGACGTTGCATTGCTGGGCGAAGAACTGACCGAGGCGCTGGACTGGAACCGTGGTCGTTTGTCGGTGGATGCCGATGGCCGCACCTCGCAAAGCTGGTTGTGGGCCGCGGGGGATTGTGTGCACGGACCGGATATTATCCACGCTGTGGCCGATGGCCATGTGGTGGCTGACAGCATCAACGCCGCGCTGAACGAACAGGAGGAAACCGATGCCAAGGATTGAGAAATTCGACAAGCTGCACCATCACGCCAGCCTTCAGGAATTCATTGATCTGGCGATCGAATTCGAGCAGGTGGCGCATGATTTCTATACCGATCTGCTGCCCAAAATCAGCAAGCACATCCGCTATATCGTGCACGAGCTGATCCGCGAGGAAGAAGCGCATATCGCCAAATTGCAGGAACTGGCCAAGCGTTGCGACATAGAAGGCGCACTTCAGTCCGAGATTGAAAACATGACGGTGGACCGTAAATTCTATGACGGTATCCACCTGCCCGAGCTAGGCGAAAACCCCGATGATCAGGAAATCCTGCAATACGCAATGATGCGGGAATTCATTGCGATGGTGCAATATAGCGAGTTGGCCGAAAAATCACCGCCCGGGCCGGTGCGTGATCTGTTCCAGTTCATGGCGAACGAGGAAATCAAGCACAAGAACGATCTTGAGGCGCTATATTACCAGATTATCCACAGCGGCGGGGTATAGTTTTTGCCAATGGGCCTGCAATGCCGGTTGCGGGGCGGCAAAATTATACAGTTCTGACAGGTAGTTGCCGTATTCGTTTTTGGCAAAGAGTGCTGCCTGTTCCGCCAGATCATTGCGACTGATCCAGCCTTTGGCAAAGGCGATTTCATCGGGCGATCCAACCTGCAACCCCTGTCGTTGTTCCAGCGTGCGAACGAAATTTCCGGCATCCAGCAAACTGCCATGCGTGCCGGTATCCAGCCAGGCATAACCGCGCCCCATACGTTCGACACTCAGCGTGCCCTGATCCAGATAGATTTCCAGCAGCGAGGTGATTTCCAGCTCTCCCCGTGCCGAGGGGGTAATGCGGCGCGCTTTTTCAGGGGCGGTTTCGTCAAGGAAATACAGTCCGGTCACGGCATAGTTTGACGGCGGCACATCGGGTTTTTCAACGATGGAAACGGCATTGCCGCTTTCATCGAAATCGACAACCCCGTAACGCTCGGGATCGGCCACACGATAGCCGAAAACCGTTCCGCCGGTTTTACGTCTGTTCGCGCGGGCCAGCATTTCCGGCAGGCCGTGGCCAAAGAAAATATTGTCCCCCAGCACCATGACCGAAGGGGCGCCGGCCAGAAAATCCTCGGCCAGCAGATAGGCCTGCGCCAGCCCGTCCGGTGATGGCTGCACGATATAGCTTAGCGACATGCCCCATTGCGACCCATCCCCCAGCAGGCGCTGGAACTGGGGCTGGTCCGCGGCCGTTGTGATCACCGCGACTTCGCGAATATCCCCCAGCATCAGCGCGGTCAGCGGGTAATAGATCATCGGCTTGTCATAGATTGGCAGCAGTTGTTTCGAGATCCCCATCGTGATCGGATACAGCCGCGTGCCGGAACCGCCGGCCAGAATGATACCTTTACGTTTTGTCATTTTTCAAATGCCCCAGTTCTTTCAATACTTCGTTCAACCCCGTCTTCCAGTCGGGCGGCTCTATGCCGTAATCGGCAGCAAGGGTGCTTGCGTTCAGGCGCGAATTCAGCGGCCGTTTGGCGGGGGTCGGGTAGGCGGATGTCGGGATATCCCTTACCGCAACCTTCATACCGCTGCTGGCAAATATCTGTCGGGCGAAACCGGCCCAACTGATGGCGGGGATGCCGCCGTAGTGGTAAATGCCGGATCGCCCCGCGCCGTTGTGGAATGCCTTTGCCATGGTTGCCAAAACCGTGGCAATTTCGGCGGCCGGTGTCGGCCCGCCGATCTGGTCGGCGACAATATCCAGACTGTCGTGCCCCTCGCCCAGTCGCAGCATGGTCTTGACGAAGTTCGCCCCGTGCGCCGAGAAAACCCAACTGGTGCGCAGAATGGCATAGGCCCCGCCCGCCGCGCGTACGCCATCCTCGCCAGCCAGTTTGCTGCGGCCATAGGCCCCCAAAGGGGTCGGGGTATCACCGGGTTGCCACGGGCACGCGCCTTGTCCGTCGAAAACGTAATCACTCGAGATATGCAGGAACGGCAACCCGCGTTTTGCGGCGGCTTTTGCCATTGCCGCAGGCGCTGTTCCGTTGATCAGGGTGGCCAGTTCTTCTGCATCTTCGGCCTTGTCCACCGCGGTGTAGGCGGCGGCGTTGATCACCACATCGGCATCGGTTTCCCTGATGATCGCCGCGCAGGCCACCGGATCGGACAGGTCGGCCTGATCGCGGCCCAGATTAACAACACCGGCCTGTCGGGCCAGTTCGGTTGCCACCTGTCCGGTTTTGCCGAAAACCAATATGCGCATGTGCCGGTGTATCCTGTGTCGTTGTGGATATGTTCGTTCCGATGCTTAGCAGACGGGGGTTAATCGAGTGTGATCAGCCAACCGAAACGCCCCTCATTTGTGGTGCGGTTTGCTGTTTTCCCAGACGTTCCCCTACGCCCGCGCGGCTTTGCAGGGCGCGCCACCAGTGTTCATTGTCCAGATACCACTGCACGGTTTTTTCCAGTCCCTGATCCAGTGTGACCGAGGGGCGCCAGCCCAGTTCCATGCGGATGCGGGTCGGGTCGATCGCATAGCGCAGGTCATGGCCGGGGCGGTCGGCAACAAAGGTGACCAGATCGGCGTAGGAATGTTTTGCTGGCCGTTTGCTATCCAGAATGGCACATAGTTTCTGCACCAGTCCCAGATTTGTCACCTCGTTTTCGCCACCGATGTTGTAGCTGCGCCCGTTTCGCCCGCCTTGCAACACGGTCAGCAGGGCGTCGGCGTGATCCTCGACATATAGCCAGTCGCGGATATTGTCGCCGGTGCCATAGATCGGGATCGGCAGGTCGGACAGGGCCCTAAGAATGACAACCGGCACCAGCTTTTCGGGGAAATGGTAGGGGCCGTAGTTGTTGGAACAGTTGGTTATCACCACCGGCAGGCCGTAGGTTTCATGCCACGCCCGCACCAGATGGTCCGAGGCGGCCTTGGAGGCGGAATAGGGGCTGTTGGGGGCGTAGGGGGTATCCTCGGTGAACAGGCCATCTGCGCCCAAGGAGCCGTAAACCTCGTCCGTGGAAATATGGTGGAACCGGAAAGCAGCCGGTTTGCCCCGCGCCTGCCAATAGGTTCGCGCCGCTTCCAGCATATTATAGGTGCCATTCACATTGGTTTCGATAAAGGCACCCGGCCCGTCGATCGAGCGGTCCACATGGCTTTCGGCGGCAAGGTGCATCACCGCGTCGGGCCGGTGGCGGGAAAATATCCCGTCCAGCGCCGCGCGGTTGCGGATGTCGGCATGTTCGAAAACATAGGCCGGATCGCCGGCGACATCCGCGACATTGTCCAGACAGGCGGCATAGGTCAGCGCGTCCAGATTGACCACCTGATGCCCGTCGGCAATGGCGCGGCGCACCACTGCGGATCCGATGAAACCGGCCCCGCCGGTGACTAGAATTTTCATGTTGCACCCCCGTATATAAACGGTGTTTCAAAATCCCGCAGCCACGGCGCGGCGGCGTCCTTGTCCGACAGCACGACCTGTTTCGGATCAATACCCCACTCAACGCCGATATAGGGGTCGTCAAAGCGCACGGCGCCATCGGCGGTAGGGGCATAATAATCGGTGCATTTGTAAATAACCTCGGTATCGGGCAGACGGGTGGCAAAGCCGTGCAGGAACCCCGCGGGGATCAGCAACTGGCGGCCGTTGTCTGCCGATAATTCCACCCCGACCCATTGGCCGTATGTCGGCGAGCCACGCCGGATATCCACGGCCACGTCAAACAGCGCCCCCCGACCACAGCGCACCAGTTTGGCCTGCGCATGGGGCGGCGCCTGAAAATGCAAACCGCGGATCGTTCCGGCCTGACGCGAAAGCGAATGGTTGTCCTGCACGAAATCATAGTTGATGCCGTGGTCTGCCATGACCTTGCAGTTCCAGCATTCCGAGAAAAACCCGCGATGGTCGCCAAACCGGCGCGGGGTTAGGATTAAAACCCCCTCAAGGGCGGTTTGTTCGATCTGCATCGGTGTATCTTTCGTCTGCAATGGTTTACCTCAAAATCAGGGCCGGTGCGCAAATTGGCTGTTCGCGGCAATTGTTAGGGCAGCAATCCTAATAATTTATGACGATATGTGGAGGTTTGATCGCGGTTGCCCGTCTTTGGGCGGATGCCTATGGTAAACGCAGGACGGGGACCGGTCCGAACAGCAGAAAGCACATCAGATGAAGCGTTCCGAAATAAACCAGATACTGCACGAGTCGGATGCGTTTATCCGCTCGTTCGGCTACCTTTTGCCGCCCTTTGCCTATTTCCCCCCCGAACGGATGCTGTCCGGTGAAACGGCTGACATACGGGCGCGCGGCATGGGCTGGGACATCACCGATTACGGGCAGGGGAATTTTGCCGATATGGGCCTGTTCCTGTTCACGGTGCGCAACGGGCATTTGGCGGACCTGAAACAGGGGCGCGGGATGCTCTATGCGGAAAAGATCATGATATCGCGCAAGCAACAGATCAGCCCGATGCACCGGCACAATCTGAAAGCCGAGGACATTATCAACCGTGGCGGCGGCAAACTGGTGCTGGAGCTGTTCGCAAGTGACGAAAGCGGGGCAATCGACAGGGACGCGATGGTTGCGGTGCCGGTTGACGGTATTACACGCCGGTTTGAGGCGGGAGGGCGGCTGGCTCTGAAACCGGGGGAGAGTGTGACGCTATTGCCGGGTGTCTGGCACGCCTTTTGGGGCGAGGGTGCGGATGTTCTGGTGGGCGAGGTGTCGACTGTGAACGATGACCAAAGCGATAATGTTTTCGCGCAGGATATCCCGCGGTTCACCAAGGTGCAGGAGGATGAAAAGTCGCTGCATCTGCTGGTGTCCGATTATCCCGGGAACCAGTGATAACAACAGATTAACCGGTCATTTTGCGGCTTTGGGCAGGCATAAAACCTATTGACTCATATCAAAGCCAAATCCAGCATTTTAAGGTATTATCGGGTTATATTCCCCAGAACAGGAGTCGCGCGATGACAGCCTCTACCCGAACTAAATCCAATTCATCGGTCAAGCCCGCAACTGCGGCAGAGCCCGTCACCAAAGAGGCCGACGCAACCCCGTCGACCTTTCCGACGGTGACGCCAGACAAGATCAGGCAGGCCTTTGAAACCGGTGAATACCCCTACACAAAAAAGATGGGCAAACGGGAATACGAACACATCAAAGCCGAGTTGCAGGCCGAATTGCTGAAGGTGCAGAAATGGGTGCATGACACCGGCCAGAAATTTGTGCTGTTGTTCGAGGGCCGCGATGCGGCCGGCAAGGGTGGCACGATCAAACGGTTTATGGAACACCTGAACCCGCGCGAGGCCCGCGTGGTGGCCCTGAACAAGCCGACAGATACCGAGCGTGGCCAGTGGTTCTATCAACGCTATATCCAGCAACTGCCGACATCGGGTGAAATGGTGTTCTATGACCGCTCCTGGTACAACCGCGCCGGAGTCGAGCGGGTCATGGGATTTTGTTCGCCGACGGAATATCTGGAATTCATGCGCCAGACGCCGGATATGGAACGGATGATGGTGCGATCGGGAATCCGGCTGTATAAATACTGGTTTTCTGTAACACGCGACGAGCAAAAGCGCCGGTTTGACAGCCGCAAGGATGATCCTCTGAAACGCTGGAAACTGTCGCCTGTCGATCTGGCGTCGCTTTCCAAATGGGACGATTACACCGAAGCCAAAGAGGCGATGTTCTTTTATACCGACACCGCCGATGCGCCTTGGACGATCATCAAATCAAACGACAAGAAACGGGCGCGGATCAATACGATGAAGCATTTCCTGTCGACAATCGAATATCCCGACAAGGATTACGAGATCGTCGGCCAGCCCGATCCGTTGATTGTTGGACGGGCCAGCCATGTGGTGCACGGGGCCGATCATATTCTGGGGGCCTCCCTGCATCCTGACCAGCGCAAAAGCGGGTAACCGTTTTTTGAAGCTTTAAGCACTGGTAAAACCCCGCGCCGTTCTTATCTTGGAATTGGAAAGGCGCGGGATATTTTATGTGGAATGAACGCTATTCAAAACCGGGCTACCTGTTTGGCACCGAACCGGCGCAGTTTTTGCGCGAGCATGACGTCTGGCTGAAACCCGGCGCGCGTGCTCTTGCGGTGGCTGATGGCGAAGGGCGTAACTCGGTCTATATGGCCGGTAAGGGGCTGGATGTGGTGGCGATGGATGCCTCGCACATCGCGGTTGAAAAGGCCCGCGCGCTGGCGTTGGCGCATAAGGCGTCGGTTGATTTCAACGTGGCCGATATTGCCAAATGGGATTGGGATGCCACGCCTTTTGATCTGGTGGTTGCCATTTTCATCCAGTTTGTGGGGCCTGAACAACGGGACCGGATATTTCAGGATATGAAACGCGCCGTCAAACCCGGCGGGGTGGTGATGCTGCATGGCTATACCCCCGAACAGGTTGAACTGGGAACCGGTGGCCCGCCGCGGGCCGAAAACATGTATACGGAAGAAATGTTGCAGCAGGCCTTTGCCGATTTCGAGATTCTGGAACTGCGCGCATATCGCCGCCATGTGGACGAGGGCGAGGGGCATTCGGGTGACTCTGCCCTGATAGATCTGGTGGCCAGGAAGCCGGCATATGGTGGGGGTTTGGTCGATAAGTGAATACGTTAATGTCAAAAGCCCTGGTTGCTCTCATTTTAGGGAGCGCGCTTGCCACCGGCATTGCAACGGCACAGACTTGCGATGGTGTGGTGGTAAAAGATGTATGTTTGCCAACGGATCTGGGCCGCCTGAATATCAGTTACGGGCAATTCGAGGACATCTATTTTTTGAGCGGGTTTCCAAGGCTTGAATACCTGGATATGGGTTTCAATCCTGTCCATGATTTATCCCCTCTAGGTTCACTGCCAAAGTTAACGTATTTGGACCTTGGCGAGATGCGCCTTGACGGTGCCGCGCTGGATTTGGCCCCTTTATCTGGCCTCACGGCTTTGATCGAACTTGATATCTCCGAGAACAACATTACCAATTTATCAGCGCTGGGCAATTTACCAAAGCTTGAAAGCCTGACTGCATTTGATACCGATATCAATGATCTAGCCCCGCTTGCCAATCTGCATAGCCTTCGGGTTTTGCAATTGCAGGATACACCGGTGTCGGATATATCCGCACTTGCGGGGCTTCCGAATTTGGAGGCACTCTATCTTAACGGCACAGGGGTTTCGGATTTATCCGCTCTGCGAAGTTTGCCCAATCTCCAAATCCTGGGGCTACCAAACGGCTCGAGGATTACGGGGCAAAACAAGATCAAGGCTGTTCTGGCGGAATAATCCCTAATAGGGTTCGATTGGGACCGTGGAGAAGGTTAGGGCGTAGACCTATAGGTTTTGCCTGGCCCATTTCCTCGAAATCTGCATGAGCGCACGCCAGTTCGGGCACAGAGCTGGTCGGTGGACGTCCACACAGCCGCTTGCCACCGCTATATTTCTACCCTAAGCCAGCTCTATGGCAGCAGAAATGACATACCGCGCGCATGCCCGCGCCACGCTTTTGCTGGGTCTGCCGTTGATCGGCAGCCATTTGGCGCAGTTTGCCATCACCATGACCGACACTTTGATGCTGGGCTGGTATGATGTGCAGGCGTTGGCCGCGGTGACGCTGGCGGGGTCGTTCTGGTTCTTGCTGTTCATCATGGGGTCTGGTTTTGCCTTTGCGGTGTCACCGATGGTGGCCAGCTTTGAGGCCAGCGGGCAGGGGCGCGAGGTGCGGCGGGTGACGCGGATGGGGATGTGGGTTTCGCTGATCTACGGGGTGGTCGTGTTACCGCCGATGTGGTGGTCCGGCACGGTGCTGCAATGGATGGGGCAGGAACCGGAAATCGCCTGGATCGCGCAGGATTATCTGCGGATATTGTGCTGGGGCACTTTGCCCGCGCTGATGGTGATGGTGTTGAAGAACTATCTGGCCGGACTTGAGCGAGCGGCGATTGTGTTGTGGATCACCCTGATTGCCGTTGGTTTGAATGCGCTGCTGAACTACGCGCTGATTTTCGGCAACTGGGGCGCGCCGGAACTGGGCGCGCGCGGCGCGGCGATTGCATCGTTACTGTTACACAGCCTGTCGTTTGTGGCGCTGGCCATTTACATCATGCGCAAACTGCCGGAACACGCGCTGTTCTCGCGGTTCTGGCGGCCGGATCGCGAGGCCTTTGGCGCGGTTTACCGCATGGGCTGGCCGATCGGGTTGACAAATTTGGCCGAGAGCGGGCTGTTCACGGCCTCGGCGGTGATGGTGGGCTGGGTCGGAACGATGCCGCTGGCCGCGCACGGGATCGCGCTGCAACTTACGGCGATGACGTTTATGATACAGGTCGGGTTCTCCAACGCCGCCACGGTGCGGGCGGGGCAGGCCTTTGGCCGCAAGGATGCCGTGAACCTGAAGCGCGGGGCGCTGGTGGTGATGGGGATGTCGGGGGTGGTGACGATCGCTGTGATTGCAACCTTCCTGACGGTGCCCGAACCGCTGGTCGGGGCGTTTCTGGCGCCAGATGATCCCGAGCGGGCGGCGATTATCGGCATCGGGGTTAGCCTGATGGCGGTGGCCGCCCTATTCCAGTTTGCCGACAGTGCACAGGTGGTGGCGCTGGGTCTGTTGCGCGGGGTGCATGACACCCGCGTGCCGATGGTGATTGCCGCGATTGCCTATTGGCCGCTGGGGTTAAGCGCCAGTTATCTGTTCGGCTTTATCCTTGGCATGGGCGCGGTTGGCGTCTGGCTGGGGCTGGTGGTTGGCCTTGGGGTGGCGGGGGCATTGATGATGTATCGCTTCTGGACGTCGGGCGTTCGGATTTAGATCAAAATCGGTATTAAAAAGAAGGATTGCAATGAAACTTGCAGATACAGGCATCGTGTTTGCCACCGGAATGTTCAGCTTGCTCGCCGTGGGGGTATTGATCTGGGGCGTGGTACAGCTTCGGCAAAATGGTGCCTCTCTCTTGTCATTGGGTGCAATATTGGTATCTGCAGGTTTGGCTATTGCTGCATTTCTGATGGGCTTGTCCGGAATGACCCTAATGTTTTGATGGTCGGGTTAACCCTGTAAATATGGGTTTTTGACGGGGGCGATTTCCAGCCCGCTGTCGCGCCACGCGGTAAAGCCGCCTTTAAGGTGACAGACATTGTCCATGCCCATTTCCTGTAGGGCGCGGGTGGCAAGGGCTGATCGCCATGCGGACGCGCAGAACAGCACCAGTTTTTCGGCGTCATCAAAAGCTTTGCGGTGGTATTTGCACTCCGGGTCGACCCAGAATTCCAGCATCCCGCGCGGGGCGGACATGGCACCCGGGATGGTGCCTTCGCGCCATAGCTCGCGGATGTCGCGCAGATCGACGAACAAAACGCCCTCCTTGCCCAGCAGGGCGTTGGCGTCGGTCGGGGTGATCTGATCGACGATGGCGTTTGCCTCGTCAATCAGCTGCTGTGCGGTCTTTTTCATGGTGTTTTAATCGCCCCTGTCTTTGCGCATCAGTCGGTCTGCTTTCTTGCGCACCAGAACCGTGCGCAGATCATGCATCGCCAAAAGCAGCGCGTCTGTTATATCCTCCAGCTGTTCGTCGCCGGCTTTGGATTGCACCCATTGGGTGGTGATATTCAGATAGTCCACCGCGCGGTGGATATCGTCGATGTCGCGTCTGGCCAGCAGGGCCTTGCGCTGCTCCATCCAGTTTTCAATCGCGGTGCGGTCATCGCCCGACAGGGTTCGGTCGCCATGCGGTTTGTATTCGCCGTTCTTGATGTTGATAACCGCGATCTGGTCCATGTCGATCCGGCGCTGGCGGTTGTTTGTATCAATTCGAAACACCACCGCCCCGTTTTCACGGACCCGGAAATAGTAGTCTGGAAGCTCGTTACCCATTCAAACCCTCGTTACGTCAGATCCGCGCAAAACTGCTGGATGCGGGTGCAGGCCTGTTTCAAAGCCGCATCCGACGTAGCGTAGCTGACACGGAAGTTGGGGGAAAGCCCGAATGCCGCGCCGAACACCACGGCCACGCCCGCCTCTTCCAGCAAGGCGGTGGCGAAGGCCTCGTCATCGGTGATTTTGGTGCCGGCTCTGGTCGTCTTGCCGATGCAGCCGGCAATCGACGGGTAGACATAGAAGGCCCCGTCCGGTGTGGGGCAGGTGATGCCCTGTGCCGCATTCAGCATGTCCACCACCATATTGCGGCGGCGCAAAAAGACCGCGTTGTTGCTGTCGATGAAATCCTGCGGCCCGTTCAGTGCCTCGACAGCGGCCCATTGGGAAATGGAGCAGGGGTTCGAGGTGCTTTGCGACTGCACCTTGCGCATCGCCGCAATCAGGTGTTCCGGCCCACCCGCATAACCGATCCGCCAGCCGGTCATCGCATAGGCCTTGGACACGCCGTTGCAGGTCAGGGTGCGCCCGTACAGGCCCGGCTCGACCTGGGCAGGGGTGGTAAATTCGAACCCGTCAAACACCAGATGTTCATACATATCGTCGGTCATCACCCAGACATGCGGGTGGCGCATCAGCACTTCGGTCAACCCCTTTAGTTCGTCACGGGTGTAACCGGCCCCTGTGGGGTTCGAGGGCGAGTTGAAGATCAGCCATTTGGTTTTGGGCGTGATCGCCGCCTCAAGCTGCTCTGGCGTGATTTTGAAATCCGTTTCAAGGCTGGCCTCGATCGGCACCGGCGTGCCACCGGCCAGCAGCACCATATCGGGGTAGCTGACCCAATAGGGGGCAGGGATCAGCACTTCGTCGCCTTCATTCAGGGTTGCCACCAGCGCGTTATAGAGGATCTGCTTGCCGCCGGTGCCAACGCTGATTTGCGACGGTGCATACTCCAGCCCGTTGTCGCGCCTGAACTTGGCGCAGATGGCTTCCTTTAGCTCGGGCATCCCGTCGGGGGCGGTGTATTTTGTCTTGCCTTCGTCAATCGCGCGCTTGCCTGCGGCCTTGATGTTGTCGGGGGTGTCAAAATCGGGCTCCCCCGCGCCAAGGCCGATCACATCCACGCCTGCCGCCTTTAGTTCACGCGCTTTGGTGGATACCGCAATCGTCGGTGACGGTTTCACGCGGGACAGGGTATCGGACAGGAAAGACATCGGGAAAACTCCGGTTTGAATATGGTTGCCCCTTGTCTTAGGGTGCGCGGGAAAGCGGATCAAGAAATTTGGCCGTTTGATCGGCAATAAAGGATCAAGGCAGATGGGCGAAACCAAACAGGACCGGCTGAAACGGCTAAAAATGCGCTCGTGGCGGCGGGGTATAAAAGAGATGGACCTGATCCTTGGCCCCTTTAGCGACACCGAACTTGAAGGCTTGGACGAGGCACAGATAACGGTGTATGATGCGATGCTGTCCGAGAATGACCATGATTTATATCAATGGGTTACGGGGCGGGTTGCAGCCCCGCCAGAATATCTGGAACTGCTGAAAATCATCTCGGAATTCGCATTCAAATCATAACTGGCGAAGTTTTTTCGCAGTTTGTAGCGTTTCGACTTAAGTTTGAAACATGTCCTGCCAACGAACGCCATTGCTGCGCAATCGCTGCCTCGCTGGCAGGACATGTTTCACAGATTCAATGAAAAGTCGAAACGCTTTAACGGAATGTTTGTGTTTATTGGTCAGTGTCGGCGCCAGGCAGTTTTCGGCGGAGAGACATGATGAGTATGCACACAAGCGTGATGACCCAGTCCCAGCAGGGATTTATTTCGGGCTATCTGGAAACCCTTGCGATGGTGGAACGATTACACCGCCTGTTGCTGGACGTGATCAAGGATGAATTCGAACGGGTCGGCGTGTTGGAAATCAACGCGGTTCAGGCGCTGTTGCTGTTCAATATCGGCGACAACGAGGTGACAGCGGGCGAATTGAAATCGCGCGGTTATTATCAGGGCTCGAACGTGTCCTATAACCTGAAGAAACTGGTTGAAATGGAATATATGCACCACCAGCGGTGTGAAATCGACCGCCGGTCGGTTCGGGTGCGCCTGACGGAAAAAGGGCGCCATATTCGCGACGTTGTGGCAGGGCTGTTTGCGCGCCATGCAGACGGGCTCGAGGCCAAGGGGGTGCTGGGGCATGACGGGATTGAGGCGATCAACACATCCCTGCGCCGGATGGAACGCTACTGGAGCGATCAGATCAGGTATATTTACTAAAAGCGTTCCGGCTTTTCATTGAATCTGTGAAACATGTCCTGCCAGCGAGGCAGCGATTGCGCAGCAATGGCGTTCGTTGGCAGGGCATGTTTCAAACTCAAGTCGAAACGCCCTAGCGATGCAGCATCCGGACCGGCGGCCCTGATCTGGGTTGCCGGTCCGGTTTGATCCTACCAGTGGCCGGTGCTTTCCATACTGGCCCAGGGTTCTTGTGGCTCTAACCGGTCCCCCATCTGCAACAGTTCGACCGAAATATTGTCAGGGGTGCGCACAAAGGCCATATGACCGTCGCGTGGCGGACGGTTAATGGTGATGCCGGCGTCCTGCAATTTCTGGCACATTTCGTAGATATTCTCGACACCGAAGGCCAGATGGCCGAAATGGCGACTGTCCGAAGGCAGGCCATCGTCACCATCCCAGTTCCAGGTCAGTTCGATCGGGCATTCGGGTTGATCCTCGGGGGCCATATAAAGCAGGGTAAAGCGGCCTTCTTCGCTGTCGTAGCGTTTGGTTTCTTTCAGGCCCAGCAGGGCAAAGAACGCCATTGTTTTTTCCAGATCCAGAACCCGTATCATTGTGTGCAGATATTTGATCTTCATTCGATTTCCTTTCGGATTAGGGGCTTTGCCCTAAAAGACCCTTCAAACACAAGCGGCGCAAGGGGGGAGGGTGAACAATCGTCTCTGCGGATATGCACATTGCTTTATATAGGTGCTTTCCGAATCTGGCTGCATAGATATAGTTACCCTGACTCGTTGTTTAAGTTTTTGCCCAGAAGGGACGCCAAATGCCGCTGACGCCTGAACAGATCGCCGAAATTGAAGCCCAACGCGCCAACCCGCGCCCGACATTGCGCGCGGTCAGCGAAGGGATGGAAGCGCATTTGTACAAGGCGCACGAAGTGCTGGACCACGGGTTTATCCGCGTTATCGACTATATGGGGGATGACGCCGCGATTTGTCAGGCAGCGCGGGTGTCTTATGGCAAGGGCACGAAATCGGTGCAGAATGATGAAGGCCTGATCCGGTATCTGATGCGCCACTGGCACAGCACCCCGTTCGAGATGTGCGAAATCAAGCTGCATGTGAAACTGCCGGTGTTCGTTGCACGGCAATGGATCCGCCACCGCACTGCCAATGTGAACGAATATTCTGCCCGCTATTCGATACTGGACCGCGAATTCTATATCCCCGCGCCGGACCAGTTGGCGGCGCAATCGGTGGTCAACAATCAGGGCCGCGGTGTGGCGCTGGAAGGGGAAGAGGCCGTGCGCGTGCTGGAAATTTTGAAATCCGACAGCAACCGCGCCTATGACAATTACGAGGCGATGATCTCGGACGAGGGGCAGGCGGGGCTGGCGCGTGAACTGGCGCGGATGAACCTGCCGATGAACATCTATACCCAATGGTACTGGAAGGTGGACCTGCACAACCTGTTCCATTTCCTGCGCCTGCGCGCCGACAGTCACGCCCAATACGAAATCCGCGTCTATGCCGATGCGATCTGTAAGGTGGTCGCCGATTGGGTGCCTGCTGCTTATGGCGCCTTCGAGGATTACCGCATGGGCGGCGCCAACCTGTCGGGCAAGGCGATGGATTGCATCCGCCGGATGCTGAAGGGCGAAGAGGTGACGCAGGAAAATTCCGGAATGAGTGCCGGGGAATGGCGCGAATTTCAGGCAGAATTAGAGGGTTAGTCTGTTCAGCCCTTGAAAGCCCGATAATACCCCTTATCTATATGTTAACAATAGAAAAAGGGGAAATGGTCATGCAAGTAATCCTGCACAATCACGATGCCGTCCACGGGTTTGAAAGCGCCCAGGAATTCGCGGAAGATGTTCTCGGGCGGGCATTGAAGGGTAAGTCGGACAAGCTGACACGGGTGGAAATCTGGATATCTGACGAGAATTCGCATAAGGGCGGGGCAGATGACAAGCGTTGCTCTATGGAAGCGCACCCCAAAGGCAGAAAGCCGGTCGGTGTTAAGAATTTTGCCGCAGACATACCTGCCGCAATACGTGGTGCTGCGACCAAACTGTCGCACGCGCTGGAGCACGAGCTTCGCAAATAGCGATGATTGCAAGGTTCAGGCGTGTCGTAAATACACACCTTTCCAAACGAAAACACCCCGCTGCCAATGGCAACGGGGTGTTTCAAACTGTAGGGCGGGGTTACCCCGCCGAAAGCTTAGTCAACCAGCGAAATCGCACCGGCGGACTGACGGCCGTCACGGCCCTCTTCCAGCTCGAATTCGACTTTCTGGTTGTCAGCAAGGCCGGTCAGACCTGCGCGCTCGACAGCCGAGATGTGTACAAACACGTCTTTGCCGCCTTCGTCAGGTGCGATGAAGCCGAAGCCTTTAGTAGTGTTAAACCATTTTACGGTGCCAGTAGCCATACCCGTATCTCCTTATCAAAACACCGCCCGCGTTATGCGGCGGCTTGGTGTTGCAGTCTCTTAGTCTTCGTCCGGCTGCTCTTGGATAAGGTAGCGGGTAGAAAAAGTCTGTCGTCACAGGGGACACATGGGGGTATTCATCCCAAGATACAAGCATTTCTTTTCAATTAATTGATTGTGGCGGTTTTTTGCGCACCACCAAGGGTGGCCCGCAACGGCAGGCCACCCAAGTTTTCGTTCGCGCTGTTGTTTCTAGTCGAGCAGTTTCAGTTCGCCCGCGCTGGAACGCCCGTCGCGCCCCTCGATCATTTCATAGCTGATCTTCTGGTTGTCGGCGAGGCCTGTCATCCCTGCCGCTTCGACTGCGGAAATATGCACAAATACGTCATTTCCGCCGTCATCGGGCGCGATAAAACCAAACCCTTTTGTTGTGTTGAACCATTTTACGATGCCTGTCGCCATCCATCTTCTCCGTCAATTTAGCCCCCCACCCGCGAAATTGCGGACAGGTCGTGCAGCCAGTTCTCCAGTCTTTCAGCCGCACCCGAGCGGGTGGCGTCGTCAAGAAACCTGTTGTCACGGGTAAAATCGTAGGGGGATTTTGACAAAAGGCAAGAAAAATGCGCTCGCACTCGGCAGCGCTCCGCTTATAGTGATGGGAAATATTTGCGAGGATAAGATGAAATTATACGGGTTAAAGAACTGTGACACCTCGCGCCGGGCGTTTAAGGCGCTGAAGGCGGCGGGGCATGAGGTGGAGCTGGTGGACGTGCGCAAGGACATGATCAGCCCCGAGGAGCTGGAGCGGTTGTATCTGGTGTTCGGGCAGGATTTGCTGAACCGGCGCTCGACCACCTGGCGCAAGCTGAGTGAAGAGGAGCGCAAAGAGGGGGCGGTGGCATTGATGATCAAACACCCGACCCTGATGAAGCGGCCGGTTATTCTGGAAGAGGGTGGATTGCTGACCCTTGGCTGGGGTAAGGATGAGCAAAAGCATTGGGGAGTGAAAGATGCGTAACGCGGCGTTAATGTTAGGGGTGATCGGCGGGATTATAGGTATGATCGTCGGGTTCTTTAGTTATGCCTATACCCAGGCGGTTGATATTATTGGTGAAAAGGCGCCGGAAGTGCTGGAACAAGGGGTTCTGGAGCAGGTTGATAATGTCGGATTGATCCGGTTCATGGCATTGTTTGCCCCTTTGCTGGCGATTGCGGGCGGCGCAATGGCGCGCTCAAGGGCGCGGATTGGCGGCGGGCTGATGCTGGCCTCGGCGGCGGGGATGTATTACGCGTTCCATTTTAATGCGTTCACCATGTTTCCGATTGCCATGTGCGCGCTGGGCGGAGTGTTGGCGATTGCGGCGGTGAATCCGGACGAACACTGAAGCGGTTGCGCCGCCTGACGGCGCCGCCCCGCGCGCCCAGTCCGGGCGCGATGCCTCCGGCGGAGGTATTTCGGGCAAGAAGAAGGGTCAGGTCACTCGTCCCAGTAACCGGTCGAGCGAGAGCGGACCGGCCCCGCGGATCACGAGGATCATCAGGATGGTGATCCAGAACAGGCGTTGATCCATGATGGTGCCATCCGGTGCGCGATCGAACCATGTGCCGTATTCGGTGGCCATATGGCCGTAGATGTCGGTCAGGCTTTGCAGGATGGTGAAGCCGATCATGCCAAGGGCCGCGAGGCGGGTAAGCAGGCCGATTACGATCAGCAGTGGTAGGATGAATTCGGCCCAAGTGCCCGTGAGCGTGACAAGCCACTGGAAGGTGGACATGGCGTCGCTGTCGTAACCTGCGGCCTCGAAGGCGCGGGGGTAGATCTGGCCATAGGCGTTGCTGATGTCAAAGATACCAAACAGCCCGTCGCCGATTTTCAGGCTGGCGGAGTTCCAGAAATAGATCAACAGGGTGGCGGCAAAGGTGAAGCGCGCCAGAGTGGGCAAGAGCCACGGTCCAAGCGTGGATTCGAGTTTTCGGAAAAACGAGTTATGCAGAGAAATCAGCGCGTTCATTGTTATGTCCCTTTGGATATTTTTGTTATTGCACAGGTGCTTAGCAGCAGCCCGAGTGTTTGGGTCAGATCAAAATCGCCCGAGGTGATTGTGGCTTGTTTCAGGGCCTCACCCAATGGTGCGTTCTCAATCAGGGCAGCGATGAAGGCCCCTGCGCCGGCGGGCAGTACGGTAACTTGCGGGTCGAATTCGGGGCGGGTGATCAATATCTCTTCGGGGTGCAGTTCCGTCGGCGGGGTGTCCCCCGAACTGTTGGCATGGAAAATCGAACCAGCGGGCCATTTCGAGCGGATCAGATGCACCGGAGGGGCCAGATGCAGGCGGGTTTTCAGCAGGTCGTCGGGGTCGATGGTTTGCAGGGCCGTCGGGTCCAGCGGCGGGGTGTCGGCGGCGTGGTAACTGCGGCACAGGGCCAGTTCGATCCGCGCGACATCCGGCAGATAGCCAAGGTGGGTGACGGGTTCAAACCCTTGCAGAAATACCGGCATTTCGGTGCCGTAAAACATCAGCACGGGGCTGTTTGGTTGATGCTGGCGCAGGAACACGCCCGCCATCGCCTTGAAGAATTCGTCACCGACAAGTTGGCGGATGACGGGGAATGTGACTTCGAGCGCTTCGGACAGGCTGACGGCGACGTTGTTGCGGTAGACGGAAAAGCGTTTACCGGCGGGGGCACCTTCAGGATCGCGCAGCCCTTCGGGGTTGGGCTGATCCGGGTTCAGGATGGCTTGTGCGAAATCGGATTGGCGGCTCATGCGGGGGCCTTTTCCAGAATGTTCGCCGCGCGGGCGGCCTCGGCGGCCAGCTCGGGCCATTCGGGCACATTGGCGTCCCATTCGATCAATGAAGGGCGCGCGCCGGTTTTGCCCAGAGTGTAGTCAAACAGCGCCCAGACTGGATCGGCCACCTCGCGCCCGTGGCTGTCGATCAGCAGCGGCGCGCCGGTATCATCGGTATCCTGATCATGGCCGCCAAGGTGAAATTCTCCGACATGGTCCAGCGGGAAGGCATCGATATAGTCGATCGCACCGGTTTTCTGGTTGGTGGCAGAAATAAAGACGTTGTTGATGTCCAGCAGCAGGCCACAGCCGGTGCGCGCCACCACTTCGGCCAGAAAATCGGTCTCGGAATAGGTGGATTCGGCAAAGGCCAGATAGGACGAGGGGTTTTCCAGCAGCATTTTGCGGCCCAGCACGTCCTGCACCTGCGCGACATGATCGGCCACGCGGGTCAGGGTTTCTTCGGTATAGGGCAGGGCGATCAGATCGTTCAGGTAAGTCCCTTCGTGGGTGGACCAAGCCAGATGTTCGGAAAAACTGGCCGGATTCAGCCAGTCGCAAAGATGTTTCAGACGTTTCAGGTGATCATTGTCCAGCGGGTCGGCCCCGCCGATCGACAGGCCAACGCCATGCACGGAAATAGGAAACCGTTCGGCCAGATGGCGCAATTGCGCTATCGGGCGGCCACCGTCACCCATATAGTTCTCGGCGTGGATTTCCAGCCATTCAACCGGCGCTGGATTCTCCATGATCTGGGCGAAATGTTGGGGTTTATAACCTACACCGGGGGCATTGGGCAGGATTGGGGGCGATGTGCCTGGCGTATCGAGCATGAAGCGGCCCTGACTTGAATTGGGAATTCCGGATGTAAAAAGGGCGCCTTCGCATGTCCTGCAAAGGCGCCTTTGGTCGGTTTAGGACGGGATGTCGCGGTCCAGTTCTTCGAGCGAACCCATGCGGCCTTCGGGCAGTTTGATCGAGGCGCATGTGCCTGCGGGAACCAGCGAGAATGCGTTGCCCTGATAGTCGACTTTCGAGGTGCCGGCGCATGTTGTGCCAGCGCCTGCTTTGCAATCATTCTGGCCAGCCAGCGCAACACCATAGCATTTTTCCTTGGCGGCGGCGGCGGCGGGTGTGGTCATCTGGGCGGTCAGAGCAGCAGCAATAGCACCGGCAACAGCGAGGGATTTTACGTGGTATGACATTTAGAAGTTCCTTTGTTACGTTTCCATTTGATCGCATGGTGGCGATGGGGAAAGGCTAGCGAAAGAAGGGGCACACAGGCCACTCACATCGGCGTGTGTCACGGGTGCGTTATGAAATGTCAGGGGTTTTGGGCGGAAAATGCCGGTTTTCACCCTCCTGCGCTGGAATGTTACAACGCAGGAGGGTGAATTGTTACAGTTTCGGGCCTATGCCAAATCGGGGGCCTTGGCCTCTTGTGACAGACTGGCGACGGCTTCGTCCAATGTGTCCACCTTGGTTTGTTTTTCGCCAAGGCGGCGGATGGACACCGTGCGTTCCTCGACCTCGCGCATGCCGATGGCCAGAATGGCGGGCACTTTGCCAAGGCTGTGTTCGCGGACCTTGTAGTTGATCTTTTCATTGCGGATGTCGGCCTCGGCACGCACACCGGCGGCCTGAAGGGCGGCAACGACTTCATGCACATAGTCATCCGCATCCGATATGATCGAGGCCACGACAACCTGACGCGGGGCTAGCCAGAAGGGCAGTTTGCCGGCAAAGCTTTCGATCAGGATGCCGATGAAGCGCTCGAAACTGCCCAGCGTGGCGCGGTGCAGCATGACGGGGCGGTGTTTGGCGCCGTCCTCGCCGATATAGGTGGCGTCCAGACGTTCGGGCAGCACGAAGTCCACTTGCAGGGTGCCGCATTGCCAGTCACGGCCGATCGCATCGGTCAGCACGAATTCCAGTTTAGGGCCGTAAAACGCGCCTTCGCCCGGATTCAGGGTGTATTCGGAACCGGCGGCTTCGGTCGCGGCGATCAGGGCGGCTTCGGCCTTGTCCCAGACTTCGTCCGAGCCGGCGCGGGTTTCGGGGCGGTCGGAAAACTTGACGCTGAATTCTTCAAAGCCGAGGTCTTTGTAGATCAGCGACAGGAAGTCGATAAAGCGTTTGGTTTCTTCTTCGATCTGGGCTTCGGTGCAGAAGATATGCGCGTCATCCTGAACGAAACCGCGCACCCGCATGATGCCATGTAGCGCGCCCGATGGCTCGTACCGGTTGCAGGATCCGAATTCGGCCATGCGCAGCGGCAGGTCGCGGTAGGATTTCAGACCCTGATTGAAGATCTGAACGTGGCAGGGGCAGTTCATCGGTTTCAGCGCGTTCACCGATTTTTCCCGCGCGTGTTCCTCGTCTACCTCGACGATGAACATATGCTCCTGATATTTTTCCCAGTGGCCCGAGGCCACCCACAGTTTGCGATCCACCACTTGCGGTGTGTTCACCTCGACATAGCCCGCTTCGTTCTGGCGGCGGCGCATGTAGTCCTGCAATTCGGTGTAGATACGCCAGCCGTTCGGGTGCCAGAAAATCTGGCCCGGGGCCTCTTCCTGCATGTGGAACAGGTCCATCTCGCGGCCCAGCTTGCGGTGGTCGCGTTTGGCGGCCTCTTCCAGCATGTGCAGGTGCTTTTTCAGATCGTTCTTGTTCTGGAAGCCGATCCCGTAAATCCGCTGCAACATGGCGCGGTCGGAATCACCGCGCCAATAGGCACCGGCGATCGACATCAGTTTGAAGGCGTCAGCAGGCACTTGCCCTGTGTTTTGCAAATGCGGGCCGCGGCACAGGTCCTGCCAGTCGCCGTGCCAGTACATGCGCAAAGGTTCGTCACCCGGAATGGCCTCGATCAGCTCGACCTTATAGGGTTCGTTATTGTCTTTGTAGAACTGCACCGCGCGGTCGCGATCCCAGATTTCGGTGCGCACCTCGTCGCGTTTGTTGATGATTTCCTTCATCTTCTTTTCGATCAGGGCAAGGTCTTCGGGCACGAAGGGTTCTTCGCGGTCAAAGTCGTAATACCAGCCATCCTTGATCACCGGGCCGATGGTGACTTTGGTGTCGGGCCAGATTTCCTGCACCGCGCGGGCCATGATGTGGGCGCAGTCGTGGCGGATCAGTTCCAGCGCCGGTTCTGCGTCTTTCATGGTGTTGATGGCGATTTCGGCGTCATCATTGATGGGCCACTGCAAATCCCAGTGCTGGCCGTTCACCGTGGCCGAGATGGCCTTTTTGCGCAGCGAATTGGAAATACCGGCGGCGATTTCGGCGGGCGTGATACCGGCGTCGAATTCGCGTTTGTTGCCATCGGGGAAGGTGAGTTGGATCTGGGCCATGGTCTGGCGCTCCTCGTCGGTTTGGCGCCTACCAAGCGCCCGGTTGCGGGTATGGTTCGGGGTGTGTTTCGCGCTAATGGGCGGGGATGTCAACACAAAGGAGTTACTGCGCAACGCTTTATATCTCGGCCCCGCAAGGGGGCCTCGGGTTTGCCTGCGGCGCGGATATTTGGGAACGGTAAGGGATCAGCGTTTCAGGCGTTGGCGATACTGGGACGGGGACAGGCCGGTGTGGCGTTTGAACAGTTTGCGAAAGGCATTGGCGTTTTCATAGCCGACGGAATAGGCGATCTGGTCGATCGGGGCGGGGGTGCTTTCAAGGGCGCGCTGTGCGGACTGGATGCGCAGGTGCTGCACATAGGTCAGCGGCGTTAAGCCGGTGGCGCGCTCAAAACGGCGCAGGAAGGTGCGTTCGGTCAGCGCGACGGTTCTGGCCAGTTCGGCAATGCGGATCGGGGCGGCGAAGGTGCGTTCGATCAGGGATTGGGCCTGTTCGATCTGGTGGTCGCCGTGGTTCATTGGCGGGTTGAAGGCGCGGTAGGGACGCTGGTCGCGTCGGCCCGTGTCGGTGACAAAGTGACGCCCGACCTCGCGCATGATCGCGGGGCCTGAGAAATGCGCGATCAGTTCCAGCGCAAGGTCGATCCATGACAGCAACCCGCCAGCCGTAATGATCCGCCCGTCGCGGATCAGAATTTCGCCGGTGTCGACTTTGGCTTTGGGAAATCGCGATTGCAGGTCATGTTCCAGCACCCAGTGGGTGGTGACTTCGCGCCCGTCCAGCAGGCCCGCCGCGCCAAGGTAGAAGGCACCGGCACAGGTGGAAGCGATCAGGCAGGTGTCGGGCAGGGCGCGCAGCCAGTCGATAATGGGCTGCGGCGGGGTCAGGTAGGCGTCATTGCCAAAGGCAGGGGGCAGGATCGCCGCGTCGGGGGTGGCTTTCAGAGTCTGGCCGGTGGTCAGGGTGATGTCCGGCAGACCGTCACGTTGATGCAGTCTTGCTGTATAGATGAACATTTCCTGCAAGCCCGCAACGGCGGCGATTGATGCGCCGGGATAGTCGAGTAGGGCGAGGTTGGGCATGGGTTGTCCTAAATGGCGCGGTTTATGTCAGATTTGACACTAACGGGGAATCATCAGGCAGGGCAAGCATGGGGGCAGGTTGATATGAAAAGGAGCGAAAAGATGCAGGCCTTGTTGATTGTGGATTTGCAGAATGATTACTTTGACGGCGGGAAATTTCCATTGGTCGGGATAGATGCAGCAGCAGAAAAAGCGGCGCGGGTTTTGGCGGCGTTTCGGGTGCAGGGATTGCCGGTGATCCACATCCGCCACGAGATTTTGCGCGAACCGGCGCCGTTTTTCGCCCAGGGCAGCGAGGGGGCCGAAATTAATGAAACGGTTTTGCCCGAAGGGGATGAGCCGGTGGTCACCAAAAATTTCCCCAACAGCTTTCGCGAAACGGACTTACAGGACCGGTTGCAGGCGCTGGGCATAAGCGATCTGGTGATCATCGGCGCGATGAGCCATTTCTGCATTGATGCCACCACACGCGCGGCGGCGGATCTGGGGTATCGCTGCACCGTGGCCCATGATGCCTGTGCCACCCGCGATCTGGAATTTGACGGGGTAGCGGTGCCTGCCGCGCAGGTTCATGCCGGATTTATGGCCGCATTGGCCGCCGGTTATGGCGCGTTATTGCCGACGGATCAGGTGATTGCCCGATTGCAGGGCTAGCGGCTGCGCGCTATGCTCCTTGAGACTGGTAACGGGGGGCATAGAGATGCGCGAGCCAAGCTATCTGGACTGTGGAAACGGGCGGCGGATTGCCTATCACCAAACGGCAGGTAAAACCCCCGGTGTGGTGTTTCTGGGCGGGTTCAAATCCGACATGGAGGGCACCAAGGCGATCTGGCTGCAGGATTGGGCCAAGGCACAGGGGCGGGCGTTTCTGCGGCTGGACTATTCCGGCCACGGGCAATCGTCAGGTGTGTTCGAAGAAGGGTGCATTAGCGAATGGGCCGAGGATGCGCGCGCCGTGATCGAGGCCTGTTGCGAGGGGCCGCAGGTTTTGGTTGGTTCCAGCATGGGAGGTTGGATAAGTGCAATTCTTGCCCGTGAAATACCGCAAAAAATCGCCGGGATTGTTGGAATAGCAGCAGCGCCGGATTTTACCGAGGACAGCATGTGGGGCAATTTCAGCACCGCGCAGCGGGCGGAATTGATTGGCGAGGGGCGGGTGGCGCTGCCCTCGGAGTATGGCGAACCCTATATCATTACCCGAAGGCTGATCGAGGACGGGCGCGAGCATCTGGTGCTGCGCGATCCGCTGGATTTTCCGTTTCCGGTGCGCCTGTTGCAAGGGACTGCGGATGCGGATGTGGACCTGTCGGTGGCGCTGCGCCTGCTGGATCATGCCACGGGTGATGACATTCGTCTGACGTTGGTCAAAGGGGCGGATCACCGGTTTTCAACGCCTGAATGTCTGACCCTGATCGGGGAAAGTGTTGAACAGGTGATTGCGGCGGCGAGCTAGGCAGAAAACCGCGCTTTGGGCTTTGGTTCCCCTATAGGCAAACGCGCGACAATCGCCTATCGTGCCAAAAAACAATAAATCGAGCGAGAGACCATGGCCGAACCCCTGCTTTTGATCCCCGGAATGATGTGTGACGCGCGGATTTATGCGCCGCAACTGACCGAATTTTCGCGTGAACGGCCGGTGCATGTTGCCTGTTTGCAAAAATGTGAATCGATCGAGGAAATGGCGCAGGCCGTGTTGGCGACCGCGCCGGAGCATTTTGCACTTGCAGGCCATTCGATGGGCGGCATGGTGGCGATGGAAGTTGTGCGCCGCGCGCCCGAACGGGTAACGCGGGTGGCTTTGATGAGCACCAATTCACAGGCCGAGCCGCCCTCGATTGCAGCCGAGCGCGAACCGCAGATTGTCGGTGTGATGGCCGGACGTCTGGACGAGGTGATGCAGGATGTGATGCGTCCCGAATATCTGGCCGAAGGGCCGCGGCGGGGCGATATTCTGACGCTGCTGCGCAACATGGCGCTGGCGGTGGGCGAAGGCGAATTTGTGCGCCAGTCACGCGCCTTGCAGCGCCGCCCCGACCAGCAGAAAACCCTGCGCAAGATACGGATGCCGGCGCTGGTGCTGTGCGGGGCCGAAGATACGCTGACCCTGCCGCGCCGCCACGAATTCATGTCGGAACTGATCCCCTATGGCACTTTGCGGCTGATCGAGGGGGCGGGCCATATCCCGACACTGGAAGCCCCCGAGGCCACCAATGCGGCGCTGCATGAATGGCTGGATGCGCCGCTGGTGTTGCGCTGAGGGCGGTCAGCGCCTAGGCTGACAACATTAACAGGGGATAATAACCAATTATGGTTGCCACCACAGGCCGGATAACCCTTTGGGGAATAGAGGTTTTCATCGCCACGGCGGATGAAGGTTCAATCTCGTCGGCGGCACGGCGGCTCGAGGCAAGCCCGTCAGCTGTCAGCCAGCAATTGACCAATCTTGAAACCGCGCTGGGTGCCATATTGCTGAACCGCAATGCCCGTCCGGTGACATTAACCCCCTCGGGCGAGATTTTTCGCAAACGGGCGCAGGTGATCATGGACGAGGCCTTGCAGGCGCAGGCCGAACTTTTGATGCCGGATATGTCGGCCCTGACGCGGTTCAGGCTGGGGATGATCGAGGATTTTGACGCCGACGTTACTCCGCGTTTGTTGTCGGATATGGCGGTGGAATTGCAGGGCTGCCAGTTTTTGCTGGAAACCGGCGCCAGCCACAGATTGTTCGATCTGCTGGACAGTCGTGCGCTGGATGTGGTGGTGGCGGCGGATATGGGGGCCACGGCGGACGGGATGGAGGTGCACCCCCTGCTGGTGGAGCCGTTTGTCGCCGCGGTGCCCAAGGGGATGATCGACATGGGCGGGGATGTGCTGGCGCAGTTGAAATCGCTGCCCCTGATCCAGTATACACAGCGCCACCACATGGGCCGCCAGATCGCGGCGCATCTGGTGCGGCAGAACCTGAAACTGGCCCAGCGGTTCGAGTTGGACAGCTATCACGCGATCATGGCGATGGTGGCGGCGCAGGCGGGCTGGACCATCCTGACGCCGCTGGGATATTTGCGCGCGCGGCGGTTCCATGATGCGGTGGAAATGATCGAACTGCCGTTTGATCCGCTGACCCGCAGCATATCGCTGACCGCGCGTCGGGACGTGTTGCAGGACATGCCGCAGGACGTGGCGGCACGGCTGCGTTTGCTGTTGCAGGAAATGATTGTCGATCCGGCAATCAAGGCATTGCCGTGGATCGCGCGTGACCTTAAGGTTTTGAAATAACGTCGGAAACCGGTGCGCCGTTTTGCCAGACAGCGGTCAGATACAGATCATCGTCCAGATGGACGAAATCGGCCGCCCCATCCGCAACCAGTTGACCGACATGCACGTTATGCAACATCTTTGCAGGTCTCGAAGTGGCCATTTTCAGGGCCTCGTCCTGTGATAATCCAACCTCGGTTGTGATAAACCTCAAGGCCTTCGGTATATTGAGATCAGCGCCGGCCAAGGTGCCGTCCTCCAGCGTCAACCGCCCGTCGCGCCGGTATATCGTGCGACCGTCCAAAGTGAATTCGGTGATGTCCGAGCCAACGGTGGACATGGCATCTGTCACCAGAAACACCGCCGCCGGTCCCTGTTTTGCAGCTAAAGCGGTGCGGATACTGGCGGCGCAAACATGGATGCCGTCGGCAATCAGACCGGCGTGCAATGTGGGGGTGTCCAGCGCGGCACCGACAAGGCCGGGTTCGCGGCCGGTGAACTGGCTCATCGCGTTGAACAAATGGGTGGCGCAGGTGGCCCCGTGGGCGGCGGCGGTTTTGCAATTGTCATAGGGTGCATCTGTATGGCCAAGCGAGATGAGCACACCTGCATCCGTCAGGGTTTTAATCTGCTCGGGTGTCACATTTTCAGGCGCCACCGTCACCAGCAATATCGGCAGGCGTTTCACAGCATCCAGCAGCAGAGCCATGTCTGCCGGCTCCATCTTGCGGATCAGGGCGGGGTTGTGCGCGCCTTTGCGGGCAACGGACAGATGCGGGCCTTCGATGTGCAATCCGATAATCCCGGGGACATGGGCGGCAATCGCCTGCTCCACGGCGTCAATCGCGGCGCGGACATGTTCGGGCGTGTCGGTGATCAGGGTGGGCAAAAGGGATGTGGTGCCGCAACGGGCATGGGCCTGTGCGATGGTGCGCAGGGTACCGACCCATTGGGCATCATTGAACAACACCCCGCCGCCGCCGTTCACTTGCAGATCGACAAACCCGGGGGCGATGGTGCCGCCGGGCATCGGGTGGATATCGGCATTTGCCGGAATGTCCCCTTCCAGAACAATACCGCCAATGCGATCACCATCTACCAAAAGGGCGGAATTCCTGTGGCGGATATGGCCGTCGAAAATATCGGCACCGGTATAGGCGGTCAGGGTCATCGGGTTTGCGTCACTTTTTTCAAATGGCGCGGGGTGTCGGGATTGATCCCGCGCGCGGTGGCAAGGCGTTCCACCATCGCATAAAACGAGGTGATCAGCGAAATCGGGTCGGTCAGCGGATGGTCCGTGCGGATATGCTCCAGCCGCTCGGCGGTTTTGCATTTGTCCGAGGTCACGAACACCTTTGCCCCCTTGGCGGCGATGGCATCGGCGACTTCAACCAAAGCATCTTCGGCGGCATCCGCAGCGGTCAGGCCCAGCACGGGGAAATCCGCGCCAACGATGGAAACGGGGCCATGCAGCACCTCGGCCGAGGAATAGGATTCGGCGTGGATCTGGCAGGTTTCCTTGAATTTCAGCGCCGCTTCGTTCGACATGGCCCAAGACGGCCCGCGCCCAAGGGTAAAGATCGAGGAATGACCATCCAAGGCATCGCGCAGGTTGGGCCAATGGGTTTGACAGGCCTGCGCCAGTTGGTCGGGCAGGGTATGGATGGCGGCCATCAGTTCGACATCCCCCTTCCAGCGGGCCAACAATAACAGGGCGGCAACGGCGGAATTGACGAAAGTTTTCGTCGCTGCCACGCTTAATTCCGGTCCGGCGTGGATGTCGATGGTGTGCTGGCTGGCCTCGGCCAAAGGCGACACAGGGTCATTGGTGATCGCCAGTGTCAGCGCCCCCTGATCCGTGGCCGATTGGGCCATGGCGACGATATCGGGGCTTTTGCCCGATTGCGAGATCGAGATGCAGGCCGCCTGTTTCAGTTTCAGCGGCGTGTCATAGATCGAGGCGATGGACGGCCCTAACGAGGCCACCGGCACCCCCAACAGCAATTCGCTGGCGTATTTCAGATAGGTTGCCACATGGTCGGACGAACCGCGCGCGACCGTGGCCAGAAAGGCGGGGCTGGATTGGCGCAGGGTGTCTGCGGCGGCGTCAATCGTCCCCAGATCGCGGGTCAGCAGGCGGTCCACCGCATCGGGAATTTCCAGCACCTCGCGGCGCATATTGCTCATGGGTTCTTGCATCAGGTGCCCTTGCTGTTTGACAGGCGCAGTTCGGCTACGAAATCATAGGCATCGCTGCGATAAATGGATCGGGTAAATTCGACAACGCGCCCTTCGGGCAGATACGAGGTGCGCTCGATCTTCAATCCGGCGGTGTGGGGTTCGACATCCAGAAGATCGGCGTCGCGGTCATCCAGATTGATCGCGGTGATCTTCTGGATCGCGCGCACGGGGCGGTGGCCGCTGGCATCCAGCGCGGCGTAAAGGGACTCCTGCACCAGCGTCGGATTGGGCAACACATCGACCGGCAATGACGCGCGCTCGATCGCCATCGGCCGTTCATTGGCCATGCGCAGGCGGGCAAGGCGGGAAACGGAATCGCCCGCACTCAGCCCCAGTGCGACCACCTCTTGGGGCGAGGGCAGGAACAGCCCGCGTTCCAGCCACAGGGCTTTGGTTTCCATCCCGCGGCGCGACATGTCTTCGGTAAAGGATGTCAGTTGCGACAGTGATTGCTCCACCCGCGGCGGGCGCGAGGCGACGAAAGATCCCGAGCCGTGCCGCTGCACCACCGCGCCATCATCGGCCAACGCCTGAATGGCCTTGCGCACGGTGACGCGCGAAAGGTCGGCCAGTGCCGCGATTTCGCGTTCCGAGGGCAGGGGGGTTCCGGGTTGCAGCAAGCCACTGTCGATCGCCTGATCCAGACGGCGGCGCAATTGCAGGTATCGCGGGCCGGAGGCAGGGGCCAGCCAGTTTTCCGGCTTCAGGAATTCCTCCATCTTCATGGCGCATCCCCCATCCGCGATGCCAGCAACAAGGCGCCATCAAGGGCGCTGCCCTTGGGCATCATCACCTGTCTGGCAAAGGAGGCCTGCAGGAAATTTGTATAATGCGGCCCCAGACCACCGGTCAGGCACAGGGGTTCGTCCGGTCTGTAACCCAGCGTGTTCAGCGCCTTGACGATGTAATCCGCCCCGTCGCGCATCATGGCGGTGGCGGTCGGGTCGCCCTTGTTGGCGGCGTCTACCACCAGCGGGGCCAGTTTGCCGAATTCTGCCGGTGTGGCCGCGTTGCCGAATTCGTAAATCGCATGGGGGTCATCATCATAGCGCGCCAGGGTTTCCCGGGTCAGATCGCTGTGGGGTTCGATCCCTTCGGCGCACAGGATCACCCGTTCCAGCAGATTACGGCCCAGCCACGCACCCGAAGCCTGATCGCCCAGCCGGAACCCCCAACCGCCCAGATAGCCGGTTTTGCCCCCCTTGCTGCGGGCGACAAAGGAACCGGTGCCGATGGCGGCAACGGCCCCGTCCCCGCCAGCCAATGCGCCGGTGACGGTGGTTGCGCGATCCTCGACCACTCTGGCCTGTGCGAAGGGCAGGATTTCGGCGATGAATTCGGCGTCGGTGTCATTGCGGATGCCCGCAAGGCCGACATAGGCACGGGCAGAGTTTATGGCTGTCTGCTCCAGCCCAGCGTCAAGGCGGGCGGCATCAATTGCGGCCAGAATATTGTCGCGGGCCTGTTGCGGGGTGTAGGTCGGATTGGCGGGGCCACCCTTGGCCGTTCCAATGATATTGCGATCCGCATCGGCAATCGCCACACGGCACCCCGTGCCGCCGCCATCGATTCCCACAAGAATGGTGCTGTTTTGGTCAGACATGATAATACCTTTATAATACCTCTTGCGAAATTGAAAGGCTGGAAAATATGCCATTTACAGGAATTATTTGAAAAACATCGGGATTTAGCGCTAAAACAATGGGGATAGACAAAAGGTATTAAAAAGGTATTCTTTGGAAAAGAGTCCTTGGGGGAATCATATGGCGCTGCCGCAAACCGAAGCTGTTGCAACAGAGTGTTCCGGTATTGATACCATGCCGGAGGTCGCTGTTCTGGCGCGGGTTCTGGCAGGGCAAAAGGCGGCGGTTGCGGCGGTGGAATCCGCGATGGTTCCGATTGCTGATGCGGCGGATATGATGGCCGATGCGATGCGCAATGGCGGGCGGCTGATCTATGCTGCCGCCGGCTCCTCGGCGCTGATGGCAATTGCCGACGGTTTGGAACTGGGTGGAACATTCGGCATCGCGCCGGACCGGATCCGCCTGTTGATGGCGGGCGGTTTGCCGGTGGATGCCGCAATGCCCGGTCACACCGAAGACAACGTTTCCGAGGCCGAACAGGCGGCAAAACACATCCGGCACGGTGATGTGGTGATCGCGGTGACGGCCAGCGGCAGCACACCATACCCCTGCACCATTTCCGATCTGGCCAAAAAGGCGGGCGCGCGCACCATCGGTATTGCCAATAACGCAGAGGCACCGCTGTTTGCCACATCGGATATTGCCATCCACCTGCCCACCCCGCCCGAGGTGATCGGCGGGTCAACCCGACTGGGCGCTGCCACGGCGCAAAAGGCGGCGTTGAACATGATGTCCACCCTGATGGGGATCAAACTGGGCCATGTGCATGACGGCATGATGGTGAACCTGCTGGCCGACAATGCCAAGCTGCGCAAACGTGCGGCGGGGATGGTTGCGACCATCGCCGGTGTGGATGTTGCGCGTGCCCAGGCCTGTTTGCAAGCCAGCGGCGGGGTGGTGAAAACGGCCGTGCTGTTGGCGGTTGGCGTGGAGGGGGCAGAGAATGCCGAGGCCATGCTGGACACCGCACAGGGCAACCTGCGGGCGGCCCTGACGGCCCACGGATTTTACGAATAACGACGCGAAATACTATTAACCAAGGGAGAAAAAATATGAAACTGAAACTAGGTATGGCGCTGATGGCGACCACTATTCTTGGCTCGGCATTTGCCGCCACAGCCGAGGATGTGACCATCACGATCGAAAGCTGGCGTTCCGAAGACCTGTCGATCTGGCAGGACAAGATCATTCCGGCGTTCGAGGCCACCCACCCCGGCATCAAGGTGAAATTCACCCCCACCGCCCCGGCCGAATACAACGCCGCGCTGAATAGTAAACTGGAAGGCGGTCTTGCCGGTGACATGATCACCTGCCGCCCGTTTGACCAGTCCCTGCTGATCTTTGAAAAAGGCCAGCTGGCCGACCTGACCGATCTGGAGGCGATGAAAAACTTTGCCGCTGTGGCCAAATCGGCCTGGAGCACGGATGACGGCTCGCAAACCTTCTGTGTGCCGATGGCCTCGGTGATCCACGGGTTCATCTATAACAAGGACGCCTTCAAGGAACTGGGGCTGGAAGTGCCGCAAACCGAAGATGAATTCTTTGCCGTGCTGGACAAGATCAAGGCAGACGGCACCTATATCCCGATGGCCATGGGCACCCATGACGAATGGGAAGCCAACACCATGGGCTATTACAACATCGGTTCCAACTACTGGAAAGGCGAAGAGGGCCGTCTGGCCATCATCAACGGCACGCAAAAGCTGACCGACAAACCCTGGGTCGACGCGTTCAAATCGCTGGCCAAATGGGGGGCCTATCTGGGCGACGGTTACGAGGCCCAGACATATCCCGACAGCCAGAACCTGTTCACCCTTGGCCGCGCGGCGATCTATCCTGCCGGGTCCTGGGAAATCAGCGGCTTTAACACGCAGGCCGATTTCGAAATGGGCGCCTTCAAGCCGCCAGTGCCGGTCGCGGGCAATGACTGCTATATCTCGGATCACACCGACATCGGCATGGGCATGAACGCCGCCTCCAAACATCCGGAAGAAACCAAAGCCTTCCTGAACTGGGTCGGTTCGCCCGAATTTGCATCGCTCTATTCCAATGCGTTGCCGGGTTTCTTTTCGCTGTCAAACGAGCCGGTCACATTGGAAGACCCGCTGGCACAGGAATTTGTAAGCTGGCGCAAGGATTGTCATTCGACCATCCGCCCGACCTACCAGATCCTGTCGCGCGGCACGCCTAATCTGGAAACGGAAATGGGTAATGCTTCGGCCAATGTGATCAAAGGCACCGAAACACCCGAGGCCGCCGCAGAACGTCTGCAAAAAGGTCTGGCCAGCTGGTATGCACCACAGCAATAAGCCGGTGTAAATGACCAAGGCTCCGGCCGGCGCAGATCGGCCGGAGCATCCACAGGGGAACATCATGCAAGACGTAAAAACCAAGCCGCGTTTCAAGTGGCATATCGTTGTATTTCTGGCACCCGCCGTGCTGATCTACACCACCATCATGATCATCCCCATTTTCAACACTCTGGGCATGTCGTTCTTTACCGATGTGGACAACCGGCAGGTTTTTGTCGGCTGGCAGAATTTCAACACCCTGTTCGGGGATGAACGCTGGGCTTGGCATTTCTGGAACGCGTTAAAGAATAATACTTGGTTTTTCATGATCCATATGCTGGTGCAAAATCCGGTCGGCATTTTGTTGGCGGCGATCCTGTCCTCGCCCAAATTGCGCTTTGCGGCGGCTTATCGCACGGTGGTGATTATTCCGGCAATCCTGTCCTTTGTGATTGTCGGTTTCGCCTGGAAACTAATCCTGTCGCCGCTTTGGGGCATCGCACCTTGGCTGCTGGACAGTGTCGGGTTGAAATCGCTTTTCGCCCCGTGGCTCGGCCTTGAGGAATACGCCCTGACCACCCTGTCGCTGATTTCCGTCTGGCAGTTTATCGGCATCCCGATGCTGCTGATTTACGCTGCTCTGCTGTCGACCCCCGAAGAGGTGCTGGAAGCCGGTGAATGTGACGGGCTGACAGGGTTTTCCGCCTTCTGGAAAATCAAACTGCCGCTGATTTTGCCCAGCATCGGCATCATTTCAATCCTGACATTCGTTGGCAATTTCAATGCGTTCGACCTGATCTATGCCGCGCAGGGGGCGCTGGCAGGGCCGCATTATGCCACCGATATTCTGGGCACCTTTATGTATCGCACCTTCTTTGGCAACCAGTTGCAATTGGGCGATATCAACATGGGCGCGACCATCGCCAGCGCTATGTTCGCCATCATTCTGGTCGGGGTTTGCCTGTACCTGTTCGCCATCCAGCGCCGCCTGCGCCGGTATCAGTTCTAGGGGGGGCGGAAAGATGAACAAAGCACGCCGCAATATCTGGCATTCCATCGCCGCCCACGGGATTTTGCTAAGCTACACCGTGTTGGCCCTGTTTCCGGTATTCGTGATCCTGATCAACAGTTTCAAAACCCGCAAGGCCATCTTTCGCAACCCGCTACAACTGCCAGGTCCCGATACGTTTTCGACCATCGGCTATGACACTGTGCTGAAACAGGGGGATTTCTTTCTCTATTTCCAGAATTCGCTGATCGTTACTGTGGTGTCGCTGTTCTTTGTATTGCTGTTCGGGGCAATGGCCGCCTTTGCACTGGCGGAATACCGGTTCAAGGGGAATGCGTTGCTGGGGCTTTTTCTGGCGCTGGGCATCATGATCCCGATCCGCATCGGTACCGTCGCCATCCTGAAAATGATGGTGGCCAGCGGGCTGGTGAATACGCTGACGGCGCTGATCCTTGTCTATACCGCACAAGGGCTGCCACTGGCGGTGTTCATCCTGACCGAATTCATGAAACAGGTGTCCGAGGATCTGAAAAACGCAGGCCGGATTGACGGGCTTAGCGAATACGCGATCTTTTTTAGGCTGGTGTTGCCGCTGGTGCGCCCCGCCATGGCAACCGTGGCGGTGTTCAACATGATCCCGATCTGGAACGATCTGTGGTTCCCGCTGATCCTTGCCCCAAGCGAGGCCACCAAAACCCTGACACTGGGCAGTCAGGTGTTTATCGGCCAGTTCGTCACCAACTGGAACGCTGTGCTGGCGGCGCTGTCGATGGCGATCATTCCGGTGCTGGTGCTTTATGTGATTTTCTCGCGGCAACTGATCCGTGGCATTACCTCGGGGGCGGTAAAATGAGTAACACCACCCGTGAATGTGATTTGATGAAGGATACGAAATGAGCGCTTTGAAACTGGAAAAAGTCTGCAAATCCTTTGGCCCGGTCAAAGTGCTGCACGACATTGACCTGACCGTCGAGGATGGTGAATTCGTGGTGTTTGTCGGTCCCTCTGGCTGTGGCAAATCCACCCTGTTGCGGGTGATTGCAGGGCTTGAGGATGCGACATCGGGCAGCGTGGAAATTGTGGGCCGCGATGTCACCACCACCCCGCCATCCAAACGCGGGATCGCAATGGTGTTCCAGTCCTACGCGCTCTATCCCCACTTGACGGTGCGCGGCAATATGGAACTTGGACTGAAACAGGCAAAGATGGCCAAAGCCGAAATTGCCGAGCGTGTGACCGAGGCCAGCCGCATGTTGTCACTGGACGACTATCTGGATCGCCGCCCGGCCGAACTGTCCGGCGGGCAACGCCAGCGGGTCGCGATTGGCCGCGCCATCACCCGCGAGCCGGACCTGTTTTTGTTTGACGAACCCCTGTCCAATCTGGACGCCGCCCTGCGGATGAACACCCGTATCGAAATCGCCAACCTGCACCGCACGATTGACAGCGCCATGGTCTATGTCACCCACGACCAGATCGAGGCAATGACACTGGCCGACCGTATCGTGGTGCTGCGTGACGGGCGGGTGGAACAGGTCGGCAGCCCGATGGATATCTACAACGACCCCGACAATCAGTTTGTGGCCAGTTTTATCGGCTCGCCGGCGATGAATTTCGTCAAAGCCGCTGCCTACGGGTTTGACAAGGGCGCGGTGCTGGGCATCCGGCCTGAATATCTGACGATTGTTGATGGCGGGCGCCTGTCCGGGGTGGTGACACATATTGAACGGCTAGGGGCGGAAACCAACCTGTTGGTGGCCCTCGATACCGACGATGTGCTGACGGTGCGCCTGTTTGGCCAGTATTCCTTCGATGTCGGGCAAAAACTCGGGGTTGATTTTGACGATGCCAACGCGCTGTTCTTTGACGAAAACGGCCAGCGCATCCGCTGACCCTTCTTCTTGCTGCAAATACCTGCGCCGCAGGCAAAAGCGCGCCCCGTCAGGGGCGCGCTCGGGGTGACGCGCGTCAGCGCGGCACAATCTCCTCGGATATGCTCTAAATCAATTTAACCTGCGTGCCGACCTTGGCCAGATCGAACAATTCGGCAATCTGGTTGTTATACAGCCCGATACACCCGTTGGACGAGCGCCGCCCGATCTTGCGCGTGTCATTGGTGCCGTGGATCCGGTAATATTGCCAGCTTAAATACAGCGCATGTGTCCCCAGCGGGTTGTCCGGCCCCGGGCCGACATAATCGGGCCACTCGGGGTTGCGCCGTTTCATCGATGCGGTCGGCCGCCACGACGGGCCAACGACCTTGCGGATAATCCGGGTATAGCCACGGCGGGTCAAATCATCGGTCATCGGCACGGAACTGGGATACAGTTTATAGACGCTTTCGTCCTCGGACCAGAACTGCACCATGCGCGATACCGTATCCGACAGAATCGCGCCGTTTTTCAGATTGTCGAAATGGTCCTGCCAGCGCGGAACCCGAAAGGATGAAATATTGCGCCGTGTCCCGCCGCTTGCCTGTGCCAGCAATGCCGGTGCCGGAAATATGCTCAGGGCTGCCGCCCCAAGCAGCACTTTGCGCCGTGACTTGTTTTCAGGTTTGTCGTTGCTCATTCGTTTCTCCTGTTATTTCACCCGTTACGGGATTGCCTCATGCGCACATAGGGGCTTCCAGCGCTGGCAGGTAAAGGGCGGCGGTGATCACAAAATGGTGAGGGAACGGGCAGATTTTTCAACTTGAATCCAAGTAATTTCTTGACCGGTTGATAAAACACCGCCACCCTTGCGACACATTGCCACTTGGGAGGTTACAATGGGAATTTTGAAAACATGGAGCAGGCGCACGGTTCTGGCGTCATTTATTGCCGCAGGGACAATGATGTCTGCCGGCGCAGCCCTGGCCGAAAAGATCAAGGTCGCAGGGATATTCACCCTGCCGGTTGAACAGCAATGGATCAGCCGGATTCACAAAGCACTGGTTGCCGCCGAGGAACGGGGCGATATCGAATATGTCTATTCCGAAAACGTTGCCAACACCGATTATGAACGTGTGATGCGCGAATATGCCGAAGGCGGCCAGCAGCTGATCGTTGGCGAAATCTTCGGTCTGGAACGCGCGGCTCGCAAGGTGGCCGCCGATTACCCCGAAACCGCTTTCCTTATGGGCTCGTCGTTCGAGCCGGCGGGCGACAACCTGTCGGTGTTCGACAACTGGATCCATGAACCTGCCTATCTGTCGGGCATGGCGGCGGGGGCTGCCAGCAAATCCAATGTGATCGGTATGGTCGGGGGCTATGCCATCCCCGAGGTGAACCGCCTGATGAACGCCTTTATGGACGGTGCGCGGGAAACCAATCCGGATGTCAAATTCCTCGTGAACTTTATCGGCAGCTGGTACGATCCGCCCAAAGCCAAGGAAAGCGCATTCGCGATGATGGATGCCGGTGCCGACGTGATGTATGCCGAACGCTTCGGCGTTTCCGATGCCGCGGTTGAACGGGGCGTGAAGGCGATTGGCAACGTGATTGACACATCCGGTGATTATCCGAATACAATCCTGTCGTCGGCCCTTTGGCATATGGAGCCAACCATAGACAAGGCAATCGCTGCGGTTGCAGACGGGTCCTACAAGGCCGAGGATTACGGCCAATACAGCTATATGAAATATGGCGGTGGGTCCGTTGTGGTGGATGAAAACCTTGTACCGACGGACGTGGTAGAAGCCATCAAGGCCAAAGAAGCCGCAATTCTGGATGGATCCTTCGTTGTGAAAGTGAACAACGACGAACCCGTTTCCGACAAATAAAAAGGCCGCAGGTGCCGGAGTTAATCCGGCACCTCACCCCCCTATCATGAACAAACCCCTTATCCTGACCCTTGCCGGTCTGACCAAACGTTTTGGCGATGTCATTGCCAATGACGCCATCGACCTGACCCTGCTTCAGGGCGAGGTTCTGGCCCTGCTGGGCGAAAACGGTGCGGGCAAAACCACGCTGATGAACATGCTGTTTGGCCATTACACGCCGGACGCGGGGTATGTCGAAATCATCTGCGAGGATGGCACGCCGCTGCGTCTGCCGCCGGGTCAGCCACAGGCAGCGATTGATGCGCGCATCGGCATGGTGCACCAGCATTTCACGCTGGCCGAAAACCTGACCGCGCTGGACAACATCCTGCTGGGGTCCGAAAGCCTGCTGTCCCTGCGCCGCCATCGCCGCCCCGCGCGGGCCAAGATCGAAGGCTTGATGCAGGACTCCGGCCTGATCGCGCCACTGGATGAAAAGATCGGTGCCCTGTCCGTTGGCGAACGCCAGCGGGTCGAAATTCTGAAGGCCCTGTTTCACGACGCCCGCGTGCTGGTTCTGGACGAACCCACCGCCGTTCTGACCCCGCAAGAGGCCGACAGCCTGTTTGTGTCCCTGCGCAAGATGGTTGACCGGGGCCTGTCGGTGATCTTTATTTCCCACAAACTGCACGAGGTTCTGGCCTTTTCCGACCGCATCGCCGTGCTGCGCCACGGTAAAAAGGTGGGCGAACTGACCACCGCGGACGCGGACAAAAACCAGATCGCCACCTTGATGGTGGGCGAGGAAACAGCGCTGCCCGATCGCGAGGCCTGCGCAGTGGGTGATCCGGTGCTGGAGCTGAAATCCGTCACCCTGCGCCGCGAAAACACCCGCAATTCGCTGAACGATGTGTCGCTCTGTGTGCGGGCCGGCGAGATTGTCGGCGTGGCCGGTGTGTCCGGCAACGGCCAATCTGCCTTGGCGCAGGTCATTTCAGGACTGGAACGCCCTGATCAGGGCAGCATCGCCGTGGCGGGGCAGGTGATGCCCGCGCCAACGCCCAAGGGCATGATCAAGGCGCATGTGGGCCGCATCCCCGAGGACCGGCACCATGACGGTGTGGTCGGCAGCATGACGGTGGCCGAAAACCTGATTATCGAGCGGCTGGATGCGCCGGATGTGCAGGCACGCGGGTTTCTGCGCAAGCGCAGGATTGCTGAACATGCCGAGGAATTGCTGCAAGCCTTTGACGTGCGCGGCCCGGGTATTGATGCCCGCGCGGCCCTTTTGTCGGGCGGAAATATCCAGAAACTCATTCTGGCGCGGGTGCTGGAGCAGGAACCGCTGGTGATCCTTGCCAACCAGCCCACGCGCGGGCTGGATTTCGGCGCGGCGGGCGAAGTGGCGCGCCGTTTGATGGAGGCCCGCAAACGCGGGGCCGGTGTGGTGCTGATTTCCGAGGATCTGGACGAGGTGCTCAGCCTTGCGGACCGGATTGTGGTGATGCACGACGGACAGTTGATCGAGGCCGACACCCGCGATCGTGCGGCAATAGGATTGTTAATGGCGGGGCAGGCGGCATGATGGTGATCGAGCCACGGGGCAATATTTCACGCGGGGTGCAGATGGCCATTCCGGTGATCGCGGCATTGGTGGCGCTGGGGCTGGCGGCCTTGCCGCTGGGTTTTGCGGGTGCGCCGGTTCTGCACGCCTACAAGCAGATGTTCATCGGCGTTTTTGGTTCGGTGTTTTCCTTTACCGAAATGCTGACCCGCGCCACGCCGCTGATTTTCACCGGTCTGGCGGCGGCATTGGCGTTCAAGGCGCGGTTGTGGAACATCGGGGCCGAGGGGCAGTTATACCTTGGCGCGATGGGGGCGGTGGCGGTTGGCACTGGCCTGATTGATGGTCCGGCAGTGCTGATGATCCCGCTGGTGATGGTTGCGGGGGCTGCGGCGGGTGCGGCAGGGATGCTTGGCCCCGCAATCCTGAAAACCCGCTTTGGCGCGGACGAGGTGGTGACCTCGCTTTTGCTGAATTTCATCATCCTGATCTTTGTGCAAATGATGCTGGAAGGCCCGTTAAAAGACCCAATGAGCATGGGCTGGCCGCAATCCGAACCGATCCTTGACAATGCCGCCCTGCCGCAACTGGTTCCGCGGATGCGAATCCATGCGGGGCTGGTAGTGGCGCTGGTGGCGGCGGTGATTGCGCAGATCGCGCTGACCAAAACCACATGGGGTTTCAAAATCCGCGCCGTCGGTGAAAACGCCGCCGCCGCGCGGCACGCCGGGATCAACGTGAACCGCACCCTGCTGGGGGTCGCCTGTATTTCCGGCGTTTTGGCCGGATTGGCAGGGGTTAGCGAGGTTGCGGGGCTGAAAGGTTACCTGACCACCGATCTATCCCCCGGATACGGCTATTCCGGCATCGTGGTGGCGATGTTGGCAGGGCTGTCGCCGATGGGGGTGGTGATCGCCGCGCTTTATGTCGCCAGCGTATTTGTCGGGGCCGACAGCATGAGCCGCGCCATGGGCGTGTCCAGTTTTCTGGCCGATCTGGTGGTGTCGATGTCGCTGATCTCGGTTCTGGTGGGCGGGTTTTTCGCCCGTTACCGCATCCGGTTTGCGGGCAAAGCGGGGGCAGGCCGATGATGGACATGCTGCAAATATTCCTGAACGAGAGCTTCTGGGTCGCAAGTCTGCGCATCGCCACCCCGCTGATTTTCGGTGTGTTGGGCGCGTTGCTGTGCGAACGTGCGGGCGTGCTGAACCTGGGGATCGAGGGCATCTTTGTGGTCGGCGCCATGGTTGGCTGGATGTCGGTCTACGCCGGTGCGCCGCTGTGGCTGGGGGTGATTGCCGCTGCTGCTGCGGGCGGGTTGTTCGGTCTGTTCCACGCCATTCTGACCGTGCCGCTGGGCCTGTCGCAACATGTGTCTGGGTTGGGGATTACGCTGTTCGCCACATCGGTGGCGTCGTTCCTCTATCGCACCATCCTGCCCGATGTGTCCTCGCCACCGCGCATCACAGCGTTTCAGCCGATGGATGTGCCATTCCTGTCCGACATCCCCTTCCTTGGCCCCGTGGTGTTCCAGCAAACCGCGCTGACATGGCTGGCGCTGATCATGGTTGGCGTGGTCTGGTGGGTGATCAACCGCACACCATTGGGCGTGGCCCTGCAAGCGGTGGGGGACAACCCCGATGCGGTAAACGCGCAAGGTCTGTCGGTTTACAAGCTGCGCATCGGCGCGGTGATGGCCGGATCGGCGCTGATGGCGCTGGGCGGGGCGTTCCTGACCATGTCGGCGTTTGACGCGTTCTTCTTTGGTATGGTAAACGGGCGGGGCTGGATTTGTATTGCCTTGGTCATTTTTGCCAGTTGGCGACCGGGCAAGGCGCTGTTGGGCGCATTGTTATTTGGTATGTTCGACGCTTTTCAGGTGCGCCTGCAAACCGAGGCAGGTGCGATAGTGCCTTCGCAGATTTTCCTGATGGCGCCCTATGTTTTGTCGATTATCGCGCTGGTCATTGTTGCCAGAAAAGCCGAATACCCCCGCGCCCTGCTGCACCCGTGGTTCAAGGGCCACCGATAGGAGAATACCCCATGCAATTTGACCTGCTTGTCACCAACGCCACCCTGCCGGATGGCCGCAAGGGACATTGCATCGCCTGCAAGGACGGCAAAATCGTTGCGATTGAACGCAACATCAAAGCCGAGGCTAACAGGGTG